>NZ_JBHVWX010000008.1:0-25729 GCF_042882065.1 Nocardia sp. NPDC058244
GGGCACTCTCACATACCCGGCCCGCTCAGTGCAAACGTGCCCGGAACCGCTGCTCAGATGCGGGGGAGGTCCGAGGGCTTGGGGGCCATGCCGTTGGAGTAGGAGGTGGACCAGGCCATGACGTTGGCTACGTAGGCCATGGAGTTGTTGTAGCGCAGGATCGCCTTGGACTGCTGGGAGAGGTCGCGCATGTTGAGGCCGCCGTCGCAGAGGTAGCGGCCCGCGGTGAGGGCGGCGTCGAACAGGTTCTGCGGGTCGGCGACGCCGTCGGCATTGCCGTCGGCGGCGTAGCGGTGCCAGGTCTCGGGGAGGAACTGCATGGGGCCGATGGCGCGGTCGTAGCCGCCCAGGCCGTCGAGTTCGCCGCCGTCGCTGTCGTGAATGACGTTGTTGCCGTAGAGGCTGCCGTCCAGGACCGGGCCGTAGACGGCCTTGATCGGGTTGCCGTCGGCGTCGGCCTTGCCGTACGCGTGGGTGGACTCGACCCGGCCGATGCCCGCCAGCAGCGACCACGACATCCCGCAGGTCGGGTTCTCCACGGCAAGTTGCTCTTCGGCGCTCTGGTAGGCGGCGACCGCGATGCCCGGAATGCCGAGCGGGCCGGCCGGCAGGTCGGAAGCGGCGCGATCACTCGACAGCGCAACGGTTTTCACGACCGGCGCGGCCGAGGGCGACTGGCGCGCCTCCGCGTGGGCGATCTCGGCGATGTCGGCCTGCGGCGCGGCGGCCAGCTCCGGCGCGGCCTCGGCATCGGTGCCGGGCAGGTCGTGCTCGACGGCCGCGTTGCTGGCGATGGTCGCGTCGGTCGCGGCGGCGGTGACGGCCACGAGTCCGGCGGGGACCAATCCGGTCAGTGCGATGAGCGAGCTACGTCGAACCGTCGTAGCAGGCTGTTTCCGATGACGACCCACTGTGTGGTGCCCTCCTCAACCGTGTTGGATGAGAAGAGATTACCGCACCCGAGACCTTTTTGTTACCCCTCCGTGACCTGTATTTCGGTTTGATTTCTAGGGAACGGCCGGACCGGGCGGCAGCGGGATGACGATGTTGAACGGCAATGTGATCCCCGGCTGCTGAGTGGGCGCGACCGGCGCCTGCTCCACCGGAGCGGGTTCCTCGGTCGGCTCGACACCCGGCTCCGGCGTCTTCTCCGGCGCGGGCGCCGTCGACTCGGCGGGCGCGGGCGCGGCGGTCGTGGCCGGGGTGCAGACCGGCGCCGTGGCCTGCTGCTCGGCCGCCTGCTGCTCGGGGCTCGCTTGCTCGGGCTGTGCCGGATCCTTCGGCGCCGCAGCGCCGTAGGTCTGCTCGACGGGCTTCGCCGGTTCGAGCGGGTTCGGCATCTGGGCGGGCGCCGGGTCGCTGACGCAGACCTCGGGGGCGGGCGCGACCGGGGCGGGGCAGAAGATGCCGCACGGGATCGGCGGCAGGCCGGGCAGGGTGATCATCACCTGGGTCGGCGTTGTCACCTTCGGCGTGTTCGGCGGCAGCTGGTTGGTCGTCGACGGCGGCGCCGCGGTGACGGACCCGTTCGTCGAGGCGGCCAGCACGTTGGGCGAGACCATCGGCGCGCTGCCCGGCGGAACGATATCGGGGGAGATGGCGACCGAGCTCGGCGCGCCGCCGGTGCGGTAGGCCGCCGACCAGCTGAGCACATTGGCCGCGTAGGACATCGAGTTGTTGTAGCGCAGCACCGCGCGCAGTTCCTGCGACGCGTCGCGCAGGTTCAGCCCGCCCGAGCACAGGTACTTGCCCGCGGCCAGCGCCGCGTCGAAGACGTTGTGCGGATCGGCGGTGCCGTCGCCGTTGCCGTCGGCGGAGTAGAGCGCCCAGGTGCTGGGCAGGAACTGCATCGGGCCGACGGCCCGGACGAACCCGCCGTCGGCCTCCTTGATGATCTCGTTGCCCGGCAGCGTGCCGTCGAGCGCGGGGCCGAAGATCGGGGTGGTCGAGGTTCCCGCGGCGTCGGTGCGCCCGCTGCTGGCGTGCCCGGATTCGATGCGCCCGATGCCGGCCAGCAGGTTCCAGGTGAGCCCGCAGCCGGGCTGGGCGGTCTCCAGCGCCAGCTCCGCGTTGCGGTAGGCCGCGAGCACGATCTCGGGGATGCCGAGCGCGCCGCTGCCGGTGGGCAGCGAGATGCTCTGCAGCGGAACCGTTCCGGCGAAGGGCGCCAGGCTGTTCGCGGACGGGGAGAGCGCGCGCAGCTTGCGCGGCGCCTCCTGGGCGATCGGCAACAGCCCGACGATCTCGGAGGGATCGGTCTCCGGCGTGTCCTCGGCGGTGCTCGCGGTCGCGGCCAGGAGCGCCTCGGGCGCGGTGGGGGCGGTGCTCGGGGTCGCGGTCTGCGCGGCCGACCCGGAGGCGACCAGTCCAGCGACGACAAGGGCCGACATCGTTATCGGAGCAGAGATTCGCACGGCCACACCAACCCTTTACGTCGAAGCAGCGGCACCGCAGAGTCCCCCTCCGGCCCGCCCGGAACAACGTGATCCAGGTTACCTACCGGTCAGGAAGTTGTAGAGCATTTCCGGTTACTCGTCTGAACCACCTGGCGAAACCGGGGCAGGAGAGGGCGTTTGACCGGAGGTTTTCTTGCGTGCGGCTTTTCGCTTCTTCTCCGGCTTCGGCGCGCCGTCGGGCGCGGTGACCGCGTCGATCCGGTCCAGCACGTCCTTGATCTCCTCGAGCTCGCGGCGCAGGTAGTCGCGGGTGGCGACATCGCCGACGGCCAGCCGCAGCGCGGCCAGCTCGCGGGCGAGGAACTCGGTGTCGGCCTTGGTCTGCGCGGCCCGGCTGCGGTCCTCCTCGAGCGAGACCTTGTCCCGATTGTCCTGGCGGTTCTGCGCCAGCAGGATCAGCGGCGCCGCGTAGGCGGCCTGGGTGGAGAAGGCCAGATTGAGCAGGATGAACGGATACGGGTCCCAGCGCAGCGCGACCACGAACACGTTGAGCACGATCCAGACGATGACGATGATCGTCTGGATCGCCAGATATCGCCCGGTCCCAAGGAATCGCGCCACGCGCTCGCTGCTGCGCGCGAACGCCTCGGAGTCCCAGTCGAGGGTGAATCGCGAGCCGACCGGGGTCTCCAGTCGCTGGCGGGCCGGGTTCTTCTCACTCACGCTGGGCCCTTTCGACATGGGCGAACGGCTGCTCTTCTTCTTCTTCGCGCCAGTCCTCGGGCAGCAGATGATCGAGGACGTCGTCGACGGTCACCGCGCCGAGCAGATGATTCTCCGCGTCGACCACCGGACCGCAGACGAGGTTGTAGGTGGCGAAGTATCGGGTGACCGCCGAGAGCGGCAGTTCCGGCGCCAGCGGCATCAGATCGGTGTCGACGATCCCGCCGACCAGGTGCGCGGGCGGTTCCCGCAGCAACTGCTGGATGTGCACGCAGCCGAGATAGCGGCCGGTGGGGGTGGCGGTCGGCGGGCGCACGACGAAGACCATCGAGGCCAGCGCCGGAGTCAGGTCGGGATCGCGGACCCGGGCCAGCGCCTCGGCGACGGTGGTCGACGGGCTGAGCACGATCGGTTTGGGCGTCATCAGACCGCCCGCGGTGTCGGGGGAGTGCGCGAGCAGCCTGCGGACCGGCTCGGATTCCTCCGGGTCCATCAGGGCCAGCAGGGATTCGGCTTCGCTCTCGGGCAGCTCGCCGAGCAGGTCGGCGGCGTCGTCGGGGTCCATCGCCTCGAGCACGTCGGCCGCGCGGCGCACCTCGAGATGGCCGAGCAGGTCGACCTGGTCGTCGTCGGGCAGCTCCTGGACGACGTCGGCGAGCCGTTCGTCGTCGAGCGCGATCGCCACCTCGATGCGGCGTTTCTCCGGCAGCTCGCGCAACCGGTGCGCCACGTCGGCGGCGCGCAGGCCCTCGTACTCCTCGAGCAGGGAGGTGACGTCCTGGCCCGGCCTGCCGACCTCGGCCGGGGTCAGCCCGTGGACCTGCGACCAGTCCACCACGTGCACGGTGCGCCTGCGCCCGATCCGCCGGTGCCCGCGCACCGCGACCCGCCCGATCACCCAGTCCCTGGTCCGGCTCTGCTCGATGCCCAGGTCGGCCACGTAGACGTCGACGCCGTCCAGGTCCGGCAGGCCGGGATCGTCGACGCGCACCTGTGAGTCCACGATCTGCGCCAGCGCCAGCATCTCGCCGGGTCGCTGGGCGAATCGCCGCAGGCTGACGGTGCCGGTGTTGAGCGTGACGATGCCCGGCTCGATCGCGGTGACGCGCAGCATCGGGACGAAAATCCGCCGCCGGGTGACCAATTCGACGACCAGGCCGTGCACCCGTGGTTGCTGCCGCCCGTGCCGGACGGCCACGACGACGTCGCGGACCCGGCCGATAGACTCCCCGTCCGGACCCAGCACCGTCAGGCCGGCGAGCCGGGCGACGTACACCCTGGTGGTTGCCATGACCCTCAGGCTAGGCGGTCCACAACGGCCGGTCACGACACGCCACGGCCGGTGTGACGAACAAAGGAGGAGGGCCCATGAAGCCCCGCCGATCTGTGCTGGCCGTACCCGGCAGCAACCCCAAGATGATCGCCAAGGCCAAGGGCCTGCCGGTGGACGAGGTGTTCCTCGATCTCGAGGACGCCGTCGCGCCGGGCGCGAAGACCGCGGCCAGGGCGAATATCGTCGCCGCGCTGAACGAACCGGGCTGGGGTTCCCAGCTGCGGGTGGTCCGGGTCAACGACTGGTCGACCGAGTGGACCTACGCCGACGTGATCACCGTCGTCGAGGGCGCCGGCGCGGCCATCGACGCGATCCTGCTGCCCAAGGTGACCGACGCGGGCCAGGTGCACGCGCTGGACCTGCTGCTCACCCAGCTGGAGAAGGCGAGCGGCCTCGAGGTCGGCCGGATCGGCATCGAACCGCAGCTGGAGAACGCCATCGGCCTGCGCAATATCGACGCGATCGCCACCGCGAGCCCGCGGGTGCAGGCGCTGGTGTTCGGCCCGGCCGACTTCATGGCCAGTATCAACATGCGCACGCTGGTGGTCGGCGAGCAGCCGGTGGGCTACGACGTCGGCGACGCCTACCACCACATCCTGATGACCATCCTGCTCGCCGCCCGCGCGCACGGTCTGCAGGCGATCGACGGCCCCTACCTGCAGGTCCGCGACGTCGACGGGTTCCGCCGGGCGGCCGGGCGCACCGCCGCGCTCGGTTTCGACGGCAAGTGGGTGCTGCACCCCGACCAGATCGACGCCTGCAACGAGATCTTCAGCCCGCGCCAGGCCGACTACGACCGCGCCGAGCTGATCCTGGATGCCTACGCCTTCCACACCTCCGCCGCGGGCGGCGCTCGTGGCGCCGTCATGCTGGGCGATGAGATGATCGATGAGGCCAGCGCGAAGATGGCGCAGGTCATAGCGGAGAAGGGGCGAGCTGCGGGAATGACGCGCACAACGCGTTTCACTCCGCCACAGCCGGTCCAGAACTAGCAGAATGGGACTATGACGAATCCCTTGGGCAACCCGAATCGCGGACGGCAGGCGTTGCCGACGCCGCCGTCGGGCTGGCCGGTCGGCTCGTATCCGACCTACGCCGAGGCGCAGCGCGCGGTCGACTACCTGGCCGACGGGCAGTTCCCGGTGCAGGACGTGACCATCGTCGGCGTCGACCTCATGCAGGTCGAGCGGGTGCTGTACCGGCTGACCTGGGGCAAGGTCATCGGCGGCGGCGTGGTCTCCGGCGCGTGGCTCGGCCTGTTCCTCGGTCTGTTACTGAGCCTGTTCACCACGACCGGCGGTGCCCTCGGCCCGCTGGTCGTCGGTCTGCTCGGTGGCATCGTTTTCGGCGTGATCACCACCTCGATTCCGTACGCGGCCACCAAGGGCCAGCGCGACTTCGCCTCCACCATGCAGCTGGTGGCGGGCCGCTACGACGTGCTGTGCGACCCGAAGACCGCCGAGCGCGCCCGCGACATGCTGGCCCGATTGGCCCTGTGACGCAATGGATGTGGTGGACACGGTCCGCACCGCGGTGCTGGACCACTACGGCGTGCAACGTTCCGGGGTCGACTCGGCCTCGGTGACCTTCCTCGGGCTGGAACCGATCGAGATCCTGCGCATCCCCGGCGACGGCGCGGTGCACTACGCGACGCTGGGCGGATCACGCCATCCGATGGGCGATCCCGCCGATCTGCTGGCCGACCCGGTCCGCGGTCCGCGCGCCGAACTGGTGCTGACGCTGCTGCTGAGCGCGGGCCCGCAGGCGGGCGTCGTCCGTTCGCTCGGCGTGCTCATCGCGACCCCCTCGGTGGAAGGCGTTGTGCTCCAGGCGGACGCGCTGCTCGACCTGGGGGAACCGCTGTGGCACAACGCCGTCTTCACCGCGGTGCTGCTCGGTGAGAGCGACATCGCCGAGATCGCGCTGCCCGAACCCGCCGAGCCGGTGCGGTATCTCAGCGTCGTCCCGATCACCGCGACCGAGGCCGCCTGGGTCCGCGTCCGGGGCGCGCAGGCGCTGCGCGACGCCTGGGCCGAGGCCGGCATCGATATCCGCGACCCGGCGCGCGGCGCGGTGAACCTCTAGATCCACTTGCTGCGGCGGAAACTGCGGAACAGGATCCCGCAGACGACGGCCATGATGATCAGCACCACCGGATAGCCCCAGGGCTGGTGCAGTTCCCACATGTGGTCGAAGTTCATGCCGTAGACGCCGGCGATCATGGTCGGCACCGCGGCCATGGCGGCGTAGGCGGCGATCTTGCGCATGTCGGTGTTCTGCTGGACGCTGATCTTGGCCAGCGCCGCGTTCACCAGGCCGCTCAGCGATTCGTCGAAGTAGGTGATGTGCTCGGTGACGCTGGTGTGGTGATCGGCCACGTCGCGCAGGTAGCGGCGGATCTCCTTGGGCACCGGCAGCTCCGGGTTGTGCACGAGCATCTGCAGCGGTTGCCCCAACGGCGAAACGGCCCTGCGTAATTCGACCACTTCCCGCTTGAGCTGGTAGATCGCCCCGATGCCGATCTTGGAGGCGGGGGTGAACACCGCCTCCTCCATCTCGTCGATATCGGATTCGACCGACTCGGAGACCTCGACATAGGAGTCGACGACGTGGTCGGCGACGGCGTGCAGGACCGAGCACGGACCCAGCCGCAGCTGGTCGGGCGTGCCTTCGAGTTCGTGGCGCACCCCGGCCAATCCGGTGTGCTCGCCGTGGCGCACGGTGATCGCGAAATGCGGTCCGGTGAAGACCATGATGTCGCCGGTCTCGACGATCTCGCTGATCGCGTGGATGTCGTGTTCGACGTAGCTGACGGTGCGCATCACCAGGAACAGCGTGTTGTCGTAGCGCTCCAGCTTGGGGCGCTGGCGGCCCTGCACCGCGTCCTCCACCGCCAGCGGGTGCAGCCCGAAGATCTGGGCGACCTCGGTCATCTGGCCCTCGTCGGGATCGTGCAGTCCGAGCCAGACGAAACCGGAATCGGTCTTGGCCGCCGCTTTCAGCGCCTGCTCGGGGGTGAAGTGGCCGGGCAGCCGTTTCCCCTCGACGTAGACACCGCAGTCCACGATGGCGCGCGCGGTCGGCACGGGAATCCGCGGCCGCGTCGGCCCGGCCCGGCCGGGCCCGCGGAACGACGGCATCTGCGGTAGTGAAGGCACGAGGTGGATGCTACGGCCGGCGCCGTCTCGGTGGAGGACTGCGCGCCGGTCGAGACGGCACTGTAAGACTGAGGGTGTGCGCATCGATCTGCATACCCATTCGACGGCTTCCGACGGCACCGACAGCCCGGCGGAGCTGGTCCGGAACGCCGCCGCGGCCGGCCTCGACGTCGTCGCGATCACCGATCACGACACCACCGCGGGCTGGGCCGAGGCCGAGGCCGCCCGCCCGGCGGGCCTGACGCTGGTGCGCGGCATGGAGATGTCGTGCCAGGGGATGGGCGAGGACGGCTGGCCCGTCCCCGTGCATCTGCTGGCGTACCTGTTCGACCCCACCGACCCCGGCTTCGCGGAGGAACGCGAGCGGCTGCGGGCCGAGCGGGTGGCCAGGGTGCGCGCGATGGCCGACAAGATGGTCGCCGACGGGCTGCCCATCGATCCCGACGCGGTCCTGGCCGGCGCGGGCCCGGCCGCCGGGCGTCCGCATCTGGCGCGGGCACTGGTCGAGGCCGGCGTTGTCGAGAGCGTCGACGCCGCGTTCCACGAACTGCTCGCCCCCCACGGCCCCTACTACGCCGAGAAGGCCGACACCCCGCTGACCAGGGCCGTCGGGCTGATCGCGGCCGCGGGCGGGGTCAGCGTGCTCGCCCATGTGCGGGCCCGCAAGCGCGGCAGGCTGCTCGCGCTCGACGAGATCCGCGACCTCGCCGCCCTCGGCCTCGGCGGTCTCGAGATCGACCATCCCGATCACAGCGACGCCGATCGCGCGGTGCTGACCGATCTTTCGGCCGAGCTCGGGCTGCTGCGCACCGGGTCCTCGGACTACCACGGCAGCAACAAGACCATCGAGATCGGCGCGTGCCGGACCGATCCCGAACAGTTCGAGGCGCTGATCGGCAAGGCGAGCGGGGTGCCGGTGATCGCCCCGTGACGGTGGTGCGCGGGTTCAGCGGACTGGTCGCGGGCGGGGTGGTCGTCCTGCTCTGCGTGGTGATCGGGGCCGCGGTGATGGGCTCGCGCCGGGACTTCCCCGGTCCGGGGGCCGAGTCGCTGACCTGGCATGTGCTCGCGGCGGTGGTCGTCGTCGCCGCCCAGCTCTACGCCGATCGGAACCGGGGCATCGCCGCGTTCACCGCCTCGGCGATCGTGTTGATCACGACCGGTGCACTGCTTTGGACACAATGGTGGAGTTGACGAGCGCGTAATGGTTGCGCCCGGGTGAACTGTCCCCGAATATTTCTCTTTGTGGGCAACATCGAGACGGATGTTCTGATCCTCGGCGGCGGACCCGCCGGGTTGTGGGCCGCCGTCTCGGCGGCGGCCGCGGGCGCGCGGGTCGTCCTGGTCGACAAGAGCCGGTGCGGGTCCAGCGGCCCGACGGTCTACGGCAGCACCATGATCTGGGACGTCGCGCCCGGTCACAGCCGCGCCGACGTCGTCGACACGGCGCTGGCCCGTGGCGGCGGCCTCGGTGACGCGGACTGGCTGCACCGGGTCGTCGACGAGACCCATCGCCGCCTCCAGGTCTGGTCGGGCACCCGGCACCGGGCGCCCGACACCGCGGGCGGCGATCCGCCGGTGGTGCAGCTGGACGGCGCGAGCTATCTGCGCAGGCTGCGCCGGGGCGCGCTGGAGGCGGGCGTGCGCATCCTCGATCATCATCCGGCCCTGCAACTGCTCGTCGACCCGGCGGGCACGGTGGTCGGCGCGGCGGGCATCCAGCGACACAACCGGTTCCGGCCGTGGACGATCCGGGCGGGCGCGGTGGTCGTCGCCACCGGTGGCTGCGCGTTCCTGTCCGGCGGCGCAGGCACCGAGGTGAACACCGGCGAGGGCCTGCTGATGGCGGTCGAGGCGGGCGCCGAGCTGTCCGGGATGGAATTCTCCAGCGCCTACGGCCTGGCCCCGGTGCTGTCGCGGGTGCATCCGAATCCGGCTGTCGCCCCCGGCCTCTCGGTGCGCTTCGCCGCGCTCTACGACGAGGCGGGCGCGGAACTGCCCGGCCGGTACCCGGCGGCCCTGGCCGCGCTCGCCGACGGCGGGCGGGTCTTCGCGGCGCTGCACGAGGTGCCCGACACCGTCCGGCACTGGCTGAGCAGGCACGGCGCGGTCGACCCGGCGGGCCGGGTGCCGGTGCGCGCGGTGCTCGAGGGCACGGTCCTCGGCGCGGGCGGGGTGGCGCTGACCGGACCCGACTGCGCGACCACCGTGCGCGGGCTGTTCGTCGCGGGCGCCGTCGCCGGGCGTGAGGTCGTCACGGGGGCCGCGGGCGCGACCGGCGGCCTGAGCGGTGCCTGGGCGCTGGCCTCGGGGACCTGGGCGGGCGAGGGCGCCGCCGCCTTCGCGGTGGCCACCGAGCGCGCGACCAGCGCGCGGCCGGTCCCCGGCGCCGGACTCGGCCTGCACGCGCACATCGATCCGCGCTCGGTGATCGGGCTGGTGCAGGAGCACACCCTGCCGCTGCGGCGCAGCTACCGGCGCAGTGCGGGTAGCCTGGCCGACAGCATCGCCGAGCTGGACGCCATGTGGCCGGGCGCGCAGTTCGAGCTGGGCGGCCTCGGCGCCGAACAGGTCAGGGCCAGGCAGGCGGCGGCGCTGCTCGCGGTCGCGCGCTGGGCCGGTTACAGCGCGCTGGTGCGCACCGAGACCCGCGGTATCCACCGCCGGATCGACCACCCGCTGGCCGCGCCGGAGTGGCAGGTGCGCCAGCGCTGTGGTGGGCTGGACGCGGTGTGGGTGCGGCGCGTCCCGGTAGACGATCAGCTCACCGCGGGCCGACCCGCCGCGGTGTGATTGTTCACCGGATGTTCCCCCTCAACTGCGAGTTTTCTCTAACGCCATGGCAATTCGCCGCGGATACCCTCGATCCATGACGCGCGGCCGGGTGACACACGGATCCGGTTTGGCAAGGAGTCGACCGGGCTGGCAGAATGTTGCGGATTCCCTGCCCTTGCCACCGCCGGGTTCGGGGACCATGGCGACCTTCCGCCCCGCGACGCACCGTCGCGGCCGAGGGCCGACCCGTATGTCCGACCGGACCACCCGTCCGGCTCCGCTCGGCGGATCAGTGTCGCGCCACGCGACCGGTTTTCTCCGGTATTCGCCCTGGCTGCGCACCCTATGAGCGTCATGCAATTCCGTAATCCCGATATACCCGGCGGTAACCGTCCCCCGGTTGAGTCCGACTCGAGCAGGAGTGAAATCGTGTCACCTGTGACTGACGCACCGAATGCCACCGCGGCGCCCCAGGCCGATGACGCAGCGAGCCTGGCTGCCATCACCCAAGACGAGATCTTCGCGGGTCACCTCGGCGGCAAGCTGTCGGTCGAGCTCAGCGCCCCGCTCGAGACCCAGCGTGATCTGTCGATCGCCTACACCCCCGGTGTGGCCCAGGTCAGCCGGGCGATCGCCGAGGACGCGGCGCTCACCAAGACCTACACCTGGACCGACCGCCTCGTGGTCGTGGTCAGCGACGGCACCGCCGTGCTCGGCCTGGGTGACATCGGCCCGCGCGCCTCGCTGCCCGTGATGGAGGGCAAGGCCGCGCTGTTCAAGAAGTTCGCCGGCCTGAACTCGATCCCGCTGGTGCTCGACACCACCGATCCGGACGAGATCGTCGAGACCCTGATCCGCCTGCGCCCGAGCTTCGGCGCGGTCAACCTCGAGGACATCTCGGCGCCGCGCTGCTTCGAGATCGAGCAGCGGGTCATCGAGGCCCTGGACTGCCCCGTCATGCACGACGACCAGCACGGCACCGCCATCGTGGTGCTGGCCGCCCTCAAGGGCGCGGCCGCGCAGCAGGGTCGCGACATGTCGGCGCTGAAGGTCGTGGTGTCCGGTGCCGGTGCGGCCGGTGTGGCCTGCGCCAACATCCTGCTCGCCGCCGGTGTGCCCGATGTGGTCGTGCTCGACTCCAAGGGCATCGTCAGCACCGGCCGGGACGGCCTCAACGGCGTGAAGGCCGACCTGGCCGCCCGCAGCAACCCGCGCGGTCTGACCGGTGGCGCCGCCGAGGCCCTGGCCGGCGCCGACGTGTTCCTCGGTCTGTCCGCGGGCACCATCCCCGAGGAGCTCATCGCCTCGATGGCGCCGGAGTCGATCGTGTTCGCCATGTCGAACCCGGACCCGGAGATCCACCCCGAGGTGGCCGCCAAGTACGCCGCGATCGTGGCGACGGGCCGCAGCGACTTCCCGAACCAGATCAACAACGTGCTCGCCTTCCCCGGCGTGTTCAAGGGTGCGCTGGACGCCGGTGCCCGCCGGATCACCGAGGGCATGAAGGTCGCCGCCGCCGACGCCATCTTCGGTGTCGTCGCCGGTGAGCTGGCCGTCGACCGGATCATCCCCAGCCCGCTGGACCCGCGCGTCGCGCCCGCGGTCGCCGAGGCCGTGGCCGAGGCCGCGCGCGCCGAGGGCGTCGCGTAGTTCCCTGATCGACCGAGAGCGCCCCGTTCCCCGGAACGGGGCGCTCTCGCGTTGTCTGGGATCATCGGGTGATGACCTCCCTCACCGTGCAGCTGCCCGACGAGGTGCACGCTCAGCTCGTCACCGCCGCCGAGGCCGATGGCCTGTCGATGAACGCGGCCGTCGTGACCGCGGTTCAGGAGTGGCTTCAGGCACGGGCGCAGCGGGTCCAGGAGCGCGCCCGGATGCAGCAGGTGCTGGCGGCCGATCCGCACCTGCGCGCGTTGCTCGGCGACGACTGACCCTCGCCACCGGCGACGGTCGACGAGCGGCCTGGACTACTCCGTGACCAGCGACGCGTCGGTGTCGACGATCGTCCCGCGCGCCAGCCGTCCGGTGCCCGGCGCGCTCACCCAGACCGCCGCCGCCAGCAGCGCGTCCAGCACCAGGGCGAGCGCCGCCACCAGGAGCGCGCCCACCAGGACCAGGTCGTAGCGATAGAGACCGATCCCGTCGAAGATGTAGCGGCCGAGCCCGCCGAGGTTGACGTAGGCGGCGATCGTCGCCGTGGCGACCACCTGCAGCGTCGCGGCCCGCAATCCGCCGAGGATCACCGGCAGGGCATTGGGCAGTTCGGCCCGGAACAGGATCTGCGGCTCGGTCATCCCCATCGCGCGCGAGGCGTCGACGACATCGGCGGGCACGTTCGCGATGCCCGCGTAGGCGCCCGCCAGCAGCGGTGGGACCCCGACGGTGATCAGGGCAAGCAGCGGCGGGATCAAGCCCAGCCCGAGCAGCAGCACCAGGAAGGTGAGCAGACCCAGCGTCGGCAGCGCGCGCATCGCGTTGGCGAAGCCGACCAGCAGCGCGCTGCCCCGCCGGGTGTGCCCGATGACCAACCCGAGCGGCACCGCGATCACCGCCGACAGCGCGACCGCGAGGACGCTGTACCAGAGGTGTTGCAGCAGCCGGGTGTCGATCCCGGCCGGGCCGCCCCAGTTCGCGCCGTCGCTCAGGTACTGCCAGGCGTCGACGAACAGATTCATGCCGCGTCCTCTCGCGGTGTCCGCTGCCCGCGCGCGTCGGCGCGGGTCCACGGAGTGGCGAAGCGGCCGAGCAGGAACACCAGCCGATCGAAGATCAGCGCGAGCGCGAGGGTGACGATGATGCCCGCCACGATCTGATCCGGATAGTCGCGCTGATAGCCCTGGGTGAACAGCTTGCCGAGCCCGCCCACCCCGATCAGCGCGCCCACCGACACCATCGCGATATTGGTGACCACCACGACCCGCAGCGTGGCGACGAACACCGGCAGGGCCAGCGGCAGGTCGACGGTGAGGGTGCGGCGCAACCGGCCGAACCCGATCGCGTCGGCGGCGTCGATCACCGCGGCGGGCACGGTGTCCAGCGCGGTCGGCACCGCGATCAGCAGCAGCGCCGTGGAATACACGGTGAGCGCGATGATCACATTGAGCGGGTCGATGGCCGAGATCCCGACCAGCGGCGGAATGATCACGAACAGTGCCAGCGAGGGAATCGTGTAGGCCAGGCTCGACACCGTCGTGGTGATCCGCCTGGCCCATCCGGCGCCCCGGATCACCGCGCCGACCGGGACCGCGATGACCAGCCCGAGCAGCAGCGGCACCAGCGCGAGCACCAGGTGCGTGCGGGTGATCGCCATGACCTCGGCGAAATTGTCGATCAGGTATCGCACGGCGCGTCCTGGTCGAAGAACTCCCGGTTCCGTTCCGCGTCCTCGCGGCCACGCTGCTCGGCGAGCTGGGTGAGCACATCGGTGGCCAGCAGCCCGCCGCGCACGGCGCCGGTGTCGTCGACGGCCACCCCGATGCCCGACGGCGAGGAGATCGCCGCGTCCAGCGCCTGGCGCAGGTCACCGTCCGGCGGGTACAGCGAGCCACCCGCGGACACGCCGGCGGACAGCGGTTTTCCGGCGCGGACGGCTTCGACCCCGGTCACATCCACCCAGCCGCCGGGCTTGCCGTCGGCGTCGACCACCAGCGCCCACTCACCCCGCGCCAGCCGGAGCCCGGCGACCCCGTCGGCCTCGACGGTCCGGATCGGCGCCAGCGCCACGGTGTCGGCGGTGCGGAACGACAGCGCGCGATAGCCGCGATCCCGGCCGACGAACCCGGCGACGAAGTCGGTGGCGGGCTGGGCGAGGACCCGCTCGGGCGCGTCGAACTGCTGCAGCACCCCGCCGCGCCCGAAGACCGCGATCTGGTCGCCGAGGGTGATCGCCTCGTCGATGTCGTGGGTGACGAACACGATCGTCTTGTGCAGTTCGGCCTGCAGCCGCTGCATCTCGACCTGCAGCTCCGCCCGCACCACCGGGTCGACGGCGCTGAACGGTTCGTCCATCAGCAGCACCGGCGGGTCGGCCGCCAGCGCCCGCGCCACCCCGACGCGCTGCTGCTGACCGCCGGAGAGCTGCGCCGGATACCGGTCGGCCAGCGCGCGATCCAGCCCGACGCGGTCCAGCACCGCCAGCGCCGCGGACCGCGCGGACTTGCGGGAGGCGCCGAGCAGCATCGGCACGGTCGCCACATTGTCGATCACCTTGCGGTTGGGCAGCAGCCCGCCGCTCTGGATGACGTACCCGATGCCGAGGCGCAGTTTCACCGGATCGACCGTCGCGATATCGCGGCCGTCGATGTGGATGCTGCCCGCGCTCGGCGTCACCATCCGGTTGATCATCCGCATCGAGGTCGTCTTGCCGCAGCCGGACGGACCGACGAAGACGGTGAACGAGCCCGAGTCGATCCGCAGATTCAGGTCGCGCACCGCCCGCGTCCCGTCCGGATAGGTCTTGGCGATGCCGCGGAATTCGATATTGGACACGGATTCTCCTAGTGGGCGCCTGCCTAGCCGATCGGGGAGTCGAGTCCCTGCGCGGTGATCCAGGCGAGCGCGGCGGCCTTCGGTTCGATCTTGGCGTCGCCCGAGACCGCGGTATTGAGCGAGATCAGTTCGGTGGTGGTGAGTTTGGCCGACACCGCGTCGAGGACGGCCACCGCCTTGTCGGTCTTCTTCGCGGCGTTGAACAGCGGCACCACGTTCTGGGCGGCGAAATTGCTCTTCGGATCGGCCAGCACGACCAGGTTGTTCTGCGCGATCGCGGGTGAGGTGGTGAAGATATCGGCCGCGGTGACCTGGCCCTCGACCAGCGCGCGCACCGTCGCCGGACCGCCGCCATCGGCGATCGGCACGAAATTCGCGTCGCTGATGTCGAGTCCGTAGTTCTTCTCCAAGCCGGGCAGTCCGCCGGGGCGCTGCGCGAATTCCGCGGGCGCGCCGAACTTCACCTCGGCCGACTGCGGCGCGAGGTCGGCGATGCTGCGCAGGTTCCAGCGGTCGGCGGTCGCGCGGGTGACGACCACCGCGTCGGAATCCTGGCCGGGGGCGGGCGTCGCGATGGCCAGCTCGGTGCCGAGCGCCGTGGTCAGCGCCGCGTTCACATCGGCCTCGGAGGTGGCGGTCGCGTCTTTGTCGAGATATTGCAGCAGGTTGCCGGTGTATTCCGGGATCAGCGAGATCGCGCACTGGCGTAAGGCGGGAATGTAGGCCTCGCGGCTGCCGATATTGAACTTCGTGTCGACCTTGAACCCGTTGATCCGCAGCACCTCGGTGTAGATATTGGCCACGGTCTCGGACTCGGGGAAATTGGCCGAGCCGATGATCAGCGCGTCGCTGGCGCAATCGCCCTTGGCGGCCAGTGGGTCGGAGTTGCCGCAGGCGGACACGATCATGGCGGCGGCCAGCGCGACCGCGGCTGCCAGCACCCGGCCCGCCCGGACCGCGAAGCGGCGTGCCGGTCGACGTTGTCCGTGCGAAGAGGAGGCGAACGCGGTTTTCACTGGTGTCCTTCCGGCAAAGGCGGGCAGTGCGCTGTGCATGCGACCCGGGGGCCGCAGGTACATTCTGGTAGTTCATACTGCCCGCGTCGCGCCGAATTGCGTGGGTTGACCGCAAATACAGGAAGTTGGTGTCGCCGGATGGTGTCGCGCGCGGTGCGCCGGAAGCTGGCTGCGCTACTGGTCGCCACCTGGGCTTTCACCACTGTTTCGTGCGCCGGCGACGAGCCGCGCGAGGTGGTCGCGGTGGGCGCGGATTCCTCGGCCGAGGCGATTGTGCTCGCGGAGATCTATGCCCAGGCGCTGGCCCGCACCGGCACCCCGACCGCCGTCGTGCGCGGTTCGGACAACCCGCGGGCCGACCTCGACGCGGGCCGCATCGCGGTCCTGCCCGCCCGCGACGGCGCCCTGCTCGACCGCTGGAACCCGGCCGCGCCCGCCCGCACCCCCGAGGACGTGGTGGCCGCCGTCAACGCCTCGCTCCCGCAGGGCCTGTCGGCCTCCGACGCCGCCGACGGCACCGACCTGCGCTCCCGCTTCCTGGTCACCGAGGAGTTCGCCGCCCGCGACGGTATCCGCACGCTGGCCGCCCTGACCCCGCGTTGCGCCGACCTCACCGCCGGCTACACCGAGTTGCCCGGCTTCGCACCAACCACCCCGTCCCCCGTCACGATCGCCGGCTGCGCCTTCGCCACGACCACCCACTACCCGGACCCGGCGGCGCTGCGGAAAGCCTTGCGGGAGGGCGAGATCCAGGTGGGCATCGTCAACGGCCCACCCGCCGGCACCGCGGCCGACCTGGTCGTCCTCGACGACCCGAAATACGCCGTCCGCGCCCAGAACATCCTGGCGCTCTACCGATCCGGCCGCTTCGACCGCACCCAGCTGAAGAAACTCAACTACGTAGCAGGCGAACTCACCACCGAGGGCCTCACCGACCTGATCCACCAGGTCGACACCGGCACCGACCCAGCCGCCGCCGCCCGCACCTGGCTGGACGCCCACGGCCTCTAGAGAGTTGGCAATTGTTCGCCGAAATCTATTGAGAGACAACGAAATCTGACCGTCACGCGCCCAGCTGGTCGCGGCGGCGGGTCAGGTGGGTGATCTCGGCGGGGTTGGTGGCCAGGTCGATGGCGGTGTCGTAGGCGGCGCGGGACGCGCGGCTGTGGCCCAGGCGGCGGAGCAGGTCGGCGCGGGTGGCGTGGAAGACGTGGTAGCCGCGCAGGGCGTCGGTGAGGCGGTCGATGGTGGCCAGGGCTACTTCGGGGCCGTCGAGTTCGGCGACCGCGATGGCGCGGTTGAGGGCGACGACGGGGGAGGGGTCCAGGCGGACGAGTTGGTCGTAGAGAGCGACGATCTGGGACCAGTCGGTGTCGCGGATATCGCGGGCCGAGGTGTGGACGGCGTTGATCGCCGCGAGGATCTGGTAGCGGCCGGGCGGCATCCGGGTGGCGAGGCGCTCGCGGACGAGCCGGTGGCCCTCGGCGATCAGCGCCCGGTCCCACGCCCCACGATCCTGGTCGTCGAGCGCGACCAGTTCGCCGCTCGAGGACAGCCGGGCGTCGCGCCGTGCCTCGGTGAGCAGCATCAGCGCCAGGAGTCCGGCCACCTCGCCGTCGCCGGGCAGCAGCTCACGGATCAGCCGGGTGAGCCGGATCGCCTCGGCGGTCAGGTCGCTCCGGACGGGATCGGCGCCCGGCCCGGTCGACAGATAGCCCTCGTTGAAGACGAGGAACAGCACCGCGAGCACTCCAGAGACCCGGGCGGGCAGGTCCGCCGCCGACGGCACCCGGTACGGAATGCGCGCCGTCTTGATCTTGGTCTTCGCGCGGGTGATCCGCCGGCCCATGGCGCTCTCCTGCACCAGGAAGGCCCGCGCGATCTCGGGCACGGTCAGCCCGCCGACCATCCGCAGCGTCAGCGCGACCCTGGCTTCCATCGCCAGCGCCGGATGGCAGCAGGTGAAGATCAGCCGCAGCCGCTCGTCCGCGATGGCGCCGGGCGGTTCGGCGTCGTGGTCGTCGAGCATCCTGGCCTCCCGCTGTTTGTCGTCGCGCTTGTGCTCCCGGCGGATCCGGTCGATGGCCTTGCGCTGGGCGGTCGTGGTCAGCCAGCCGCCGGGGTTGGGTGGCACCCCGTCGACGGGCCAGCGTTCGACGGCGATCGCGAACGCCTCGGCCGCCGCCTCCTCGGCCATGTCGAGATCGCCGAACCGGGCGGCCAGCGCCGCGACCACCCGGGCCCACTCCGCGTGGTGGGCACTGGTGATCGCCGCGTCGACGCCGCTCACAGAAACGGCCGCACCTCGACCTTGCGATGGCAGGCCTTCGATCCCTCGGTGGCGAGCGCGAGCGCCACATCGAGATCGGCGGCCTCGACGACCCAGAAGCCGATGAGGAATTCCTTGGACTCCACGAACGGCCCGTCGGTGACGATCGGCTCGTCACCCCGGTTGTCCACGACCGTGGCGGTGCCGGGCTCGCCGAGGCCACCGGCGAAGACCCAGTAGCCCTCGGCGATCAGCTTGTCGTTGAACACGTCGATCGCGGCTTCCTCCGCGGGCGTGGCCAGGGTGGGTCGGTCGTGGATCACGGACAGCAGGTACTGCATCACGCATCATCTCCTTCGGTTCGAGAGTTGCCCACCGGGCTCGGGATCAAGCCTTGCGCACCGGGTAGCGCAGATGGGTGACCCCGACGCCCGCGGTCACCGCCGGGTCGCCGAGCAGCACCGGCGCACCGGCGAGCCGATCGAACAGCCGCACCCCCGACCCGAGCAGCACCGCCGCGATGTCGACGTGGATCTCGTCGATCAGCCCCGCGTTCAGGCACTGCTGGATGGTGTCGGCGCCGTGGACGCCGACCGACTTGCCCGCCGCGGCCGCGACGGCCTGCTTCACCGCGCTCTCTAGCCCGTCGGTGACGAAGTGGACGTTCGAATCCGGCCGCGGCCACCCGTCCGGGACCCGATGGGTGAGCACGAAGGCGGGTCCCCACCCGTGCCGTCCGCCCCAGCCGTGGGCGACCTCGAAGGTGCGCCGTCCGGTGAGCATGGCGCCGAGTTCGGCGGTGAGCGCCCGCAGGTGCCCGGCGCTCGGCGCGGAGACCCGGAACGTCATCGGATCCGCGCCACCGGTGGGGAATTCGACGTCTCCCGAGGAGAAGTACCAGTCGAACACCTCGGCGACGCCGTCGTCCGGGTCGGCGACGAAGCCGTCGAGGGACATGGACATGAGTGCGACAACCTTGGTCATCATCTGCTCCTGATCAGTCGGTATGAAGCTCCTTCACCCCTACTACGAACACGATCGCCCCGATCGGACACCGAGGTACCGAAAAGTTCGCTTGCCAGCCACTGTTCCGCTCCGTATATTCCTACTGGAATATTTGGTGTGGAACATGGACCTGCGCCGACCGTGCGGGAGTGGAGGTGAGCGTTGTGGGACAGCCGGGTCGCAACGCGATGACGCCGTTGGCCATCGCGGTTCTCGCGTCGCTGGACGAGCGGCCCATGCATCCGTACGAGATGTATCAGGTGCTGATGGCCCGCCGGGAAGACCTGCTGGTCAAGGTGCGGCCGGGATCGCTGTATCACGCGGTGGCCCGGCTGGCGGCCGACGAGCTGGTCCGCGCCGAAGGCACCGAACGCGAAGGCAATCGGCCCGAACGGACCACCTATCGGATCACCGACACCGGTCGCGACGCGCTGCGCGGCCGCATCACCGAACTGCTCCGCGCCCCGGTCCAGGAGTACCCGATCTTCCGGGTCGCCCTCGCCGAGGCACACACCCTGCCCGCCGAGCAGGTCGTCGCGCTGCTCGGCGAACGGGCCGGGCGGCTGGGCGAGGCGGTGACCGACGTCGACGCCATGATCGCGTGGGCGAGCACGCACCAGGTCCCGCGCCGGTACTGGTTCGTCCTCGAGTACATCCAGGCGACGATCCAGGCGGAACTGACCTGGATCGAGCGGTTCGCCGCCGACCTCGACGCCGGCGAGATCGAGTGGGAGATCTTCGATCCCGACACCGGCGAACGCATCACCGACAGCGGCGACCCCACCCACGAATGGCCGCCGGGGGACCACCCCGACGCCGCGCCGCGACCCAGGTGGGCGGCCGGCGCCGCCCGCGACTGATATCCCGAGCTCATCTTCCGATAGGAACGAATTCGATGACCACCCAACGTAATCCGTGGCTGGCGCTGTTCGCGCTGGTGGTCGGGTTCTTCATGATCCTGCTGGACATGACGATCGTCGCGGTCGCCAACCCGGCGATCATGAAGGACCTGAGCACCGACATCTCCAATGTCATCTGGGTGACCAGCGCCTACCTGCTCACCTACGCGGTGCCGCTGCTGGTCACCGGCCGGCTCGGTGACAAGTTCGGCCCCAAGAACATCTACCTGATCGGCCTGGCGATCTTCACCGCCGCGTCGCTGTGGTGCGGTCTGTCCGGGTCCATCGGCATGCTGATCGCCGCGCGCGCCGCGCAGGGCATCGGCGCCGCGCTGATGACCCCGCAGACCATGGCCGTCATCACCCGCACCTTCCCGCCGGACAAGCGCGGCGCCGCGATGGGCCTGTGGGGCGGCGTCGCCGGGCTCGCGACACTGGTCGGGCCGATCCTGGGTGGCGTGCTCGTCGACAATCTGGGCTGGGAGTGGATCTTCTTCGTCAACGTCCCGGTCGGCATCATCGCCTTCGGCCTGGCCGTGTGGCTGGTGCCCGCGCTGCCGACCAGCGACCACCGGTTCGACCTCGTCGGCGTCGTGCTCAGCGGTATCGGCATGACGGCGCTGGTCTTCGGTATCCAGGAGGGCAATCCGCAGGACTGGTCGCTGCGGATCTGGCTGCTGATCGGGTTCGGCGTGCTCATGCTGATCGCGTTCGTGATCAACCAGGCCCGCAACCGGGGCGAACCGCTGGTGCCGATGAGCCTGTTCCGCGACCGCAACTTCTCGCTGTCGAACCTGGCCATCGCCGCGATGGGCGCCGCGGTCACCTCGATGATGGTGCCCTCGTACTTCTACCTGCAGGCGGTGCGCGAGATGTCGCCGACGGTCTCGGCGCTGGTGTTCGCGCCGATGGCGATCGTCACCGGCTTCGCGGCGCCGTTCGTCGGCAAGTTCTCCGACCGGCTGCCGCCGCGGCTGGTGCCGACCATCGGCTTCACCCTGTTCGCCGGGTCGACGTTCGCCTTCGCCGCGCTGATGAAGCCGGATTCGCAGATCATCTGGTTCCTGCTCGCCGCGGCCGTCGCCGGCCTGGCCAACGCCTGCATCTGGGCGCCGCTGGCCTCCACGGCCACGCACAACCTGCCGGTCACCCAGGCCGGTGCGGGCGCCGGTGTCTACAACACCACCCGCCAGGTCGGCTCGGTGCTCGGTAGCGCCGCCATCAGCGCGTTGATCGCGGCCCGCCTCACCGCCAACGGCCTCGGCGGCGGCGCTCCGGTCGGCGAGGGCGCGGCCACCGGCCCGCTCCCGCCGCAGATCCTCGACGAGTTCAGCACCTCACTGGCCCAGTCCATGCTGCTGCCCGCCGCCATCCTGATCATCGGCGTGATCGCCTCGGCCCTCTTCGTCGGCCACGGCGAATCGGGCGCCACCCCGAAGCCCGAACTCGCCAAGGCCGACGCGGGCGCCTGACCCCTCGCCCGGCGCTGCCCGTCTCGCATGGCGCGAGGCGGGCACGCGCCGTGTCAGTCGTCGGCGGTCGCGATTGCTCCGGTTCGGTTACGCCGCGACCCGCGTGCGGGGTGAGACGCGGGCGGGGATCGGACCGTCCGCGATCAAGGTGAGCGGGGTGGTCACCGGGAAGTGCGGCTCGAGTGCGTCGATGCTGGCCGATCGCAAGATACCGGCCAAGGCGAGCGTCGCTTCCAGGATGGCGAAGTGGTCGCCGATGCAGGTGCGCGGGCCGCCGCCGAAGGGCAGGTACTGCCACCGGTTGAAGCCGGTCGAGCAATGCGTGGCGAACCGCTCCGGATCGAAGCGATCGGCGTTGTCCCACAGGTCCGGATCGTGGTGGATGACGTAGATGCCGACTATCACGTTGGTGCCCGCCGGGATGCGGAACCCGTCGACCACCACATCGCGCATCGCTTGCCTCGCCAGGGCGGGTGCGGGTGGGCACACGCGCAGTGCCTCCTGGATGACGTGCGTGGTGAATTCGAGTCTGCCGACGTCCTCGACGCGCAACCGGTGCGGGCCGAGCGCCGTCGCCTCCTCGGCGGCGCGATCCTGCAGCGCTCGATCTCGGCCGAGCGCCCACAGCGCATACGCCAAGGTGGTCGCGGTGGTGTCGTGACCCGCGGTCAGGAATACCCGCAGCTCATCACGAATAACACTGTCGGGCAGTGGTTTCCCGGTGTGTGGATGCTCGATACCGAAGAACAACTGGAGCAGCGGAGCGGAATCGGGATCGGCGTGCGCGGCGGCGATCGCATCGTCGATGACCGCGTCGCTGATCGACTTCGCGGCGTGGAAGCGCCGTCGGGCGGGGGTCGGCAGCCAATGTGGGGCGCGCGCCGGTCGCAACCCTCGATCGAGCACGAAGCCACCGCTGGCCGCGATCGAATGCGCGAGTTCGGGTGCTCGGTCGTCGAGATCTGTACCGAACAGCGAACTTCCGAGCACACGCAAGGTGAGGCGCCGGGTCTCCACCGCCAGATCGATCGTGCCGGAGCCTGCCCACTCGGATGCGAAATCAGCGCCGATACCGGCCATCGACGTGGCATAGCCGGCCACCCGCCGTTTGGTGAACAGCGGCTGATACGCGCGTCGGCGCGGCAGCCACTGCTCGTGCGCGACGCTGAACAGGTTGTCGCCGAGCCACCGTCGGCCTTCGACGAAGAAGACCGTCTCCTTGTCGAACGCGCCGTCGGTGGCGCCGAGGACATCGTGGGCGCCCTGCGGCGAGGTGACCACGGCGAACGGCGGTATCAGCCGCCGTGGCCCGGCTCGAACCATCGTCACCGGTCCGCCCGCGGCCCGGATCTCGGCCAGCCCGCTGTGCAACCGGCGCAGCGCACCGATGCGGGCCCGCAGCCCCAGTGGCACATCGGGGGCGAGTGGACAGTCGACTGTCTCGGTCTGTCCCCGCGGCATGACTAGCTCCCCTCCATGACGGCGGGCCGCTGGGCGAGCTGAGCGAGCCTGACCAGGTCGGTCTGGAGGGCGGGGCCGCGGTCGTGGTGTGCGGGGAGGGTCAGGTGGATCAGCCGGTCGAACCACACCGGCAGGCTGATGATCCGGTATCGCTGCACGATGCGCGTGCCGGAATCGGTGGGTTCGAGGGTGAATCGCCATTCGGTGGTGTCGCCGTAGATTCCGCCGTGGGTGATCCACGCCAGTTCCCGCTGCGGATCGACCGTGGTGAAGGTGCAGGCGCGGCTCCAGCGCATGATGCCGTTGCGGCTGTGTCCGCGGAAGCGGGCGCCCTCGACCGCGGTGGTGGTGGCACCGAGCCATTCGGCCCGCCTGCACTCGTGGCTCCACTCGCCGACGCGGGTCACGTCGGTGAGCAACGCCCACACCTCGGCGGGCGATGCGGCCGCGGTGACCTCCTGCCGCCCGCTCAGCGGTGAACGCAGCGGCGAGAACTCGGTGGTGCGCCAGCGCCGGAAGGCCGCTCGCCGGTACCGCCGGATCATCACGTGCAGCATCAGCCAGCGCGGAATTCCGGGGATCAGCGCGGTGATGGCCGCGCTGTCGGCGGCGGTCGCGCCGTCGATGATGAACAGGCCCTCGTCGAACACTTCGATCGGGCCGAGCGGTTTGACATTGTGTTCGCTGTTCCAGTGCTGCCATTCCGCCTCGGAGATCGCCGCGGACACCACCGGCATCATCTCGGTTTCCTCGCGGTCCAGATGGGGCAGCAGCCGGGCGCGCAGTTCGTCGACAGCGGCGACGACGGCCGCGCGCGCGTCGTCGGAGCCCCGGTACGCCTCCGCCGTGGCACACAGCGAATCCATGGCCGGGCCGATGGATCGATGATCGGCGTCCATGCGGTCGAGCAGCGCGCCCGCCTGTGGATTGCGTTCGCGGACCAGGGGATAGAGGTGCTCGTCCTCGGAGCTGTGGTGCTGGTGCAGGAACCGCATCAGCCAGACCAGGTGGTCGGCGAGCGCGACCCGCTGGGCGGGAAACGGCGGCGGGTCGGCGGTGAGCGCCTCGCGGGCGCGAGCCAGATCGCGGCGCAGCGCCGAGTGGACGATGCCCATGATGCGCGTATCGGCGGGATCGGTCAGTGCGGTGTCGGTGGCCATGGCTTTCTCTCCGGGACGAGGTCGAGCAGCCGTAGGACGATGTCGGCCACCCAGATTCGGTATCGGTCATCGGTCCATCCGGACCGCTCGGTCAGCTGCAGGTACACCTCGCGGCCGAGGACTGCGCACACGGTGTCGAACTCGTCGTCGGTGATGGGGCGGCCCGCGACGCTGTGCAGGCAGGCTCGCATCGAGGTGCGATAGGCGGCATAGTCTCGGTCCGCGAACTCGGCCAGTTCGCTGTCGGTGTTGGCGGCTTCGACCAGGACCCGGTGCAACCGTGCGGTGCGCCGGTAGATCGGCGTTCCCAGCCGGGCGAAAGCCTCGGCCCGCTGCCGCGGATCTCCCTCGCTGATGGCGAGGAATTCCGGACGTTCGAGCAGGGGGACGGGTTCGTCGTCGCCGACCACCGCCACGTCGACGACCACCTCGAGCAGATTGCGCTTGGTGCCGACGGTGGCGTACACGGTCTCCACCGCGCACCCGGCCGCCCGGGCGACATCGCGCATCGACGTGCCCGTCCACCCGCGTTCCACGAACAGACGGGTCGCGGCGGCCAGCACGGTGGCTCGCGTTTCGCCTGCTCTGGCCCGGCGAAGCGATGAGTCGTATCTGCGTGCTGTGGTGTCCGTCACATCTTCAGTGTGGAACATCCAAGTATTGAATACAAGGGTGTTCCAGTAAATTTATGGCGGCGGCGCGCCGGTGACCAGGGGTGTTGGTGTGTCGGCTCGGTGGGTAGTCTGCCCGGAATGACAGCACGTTCTCTTTCGCGATTCGTGTCTGCAGCACTCATGGCAGCCGCGATTCCGCTGGTATCGCCCATCCACTCCGCGACAGCGGCGTCGTGTTCCGACATCGAGGTGGTGTTCGCGCGCGGCACGGCCGAGCCCGGTGGTGAGCTCGGTTTCACCGGCGCGTCCTTCGTCGAAGCGGTCCGCCTGAACTCCGGTGGCCGTTCGGTCGGCGCCTACGGAGTCGACTATCCCGCGAGCAGCGACTTCGCCGACCGGCTCGCCTTCGCCCGCACCGTGGTGCGCGGCATCAACGACGCCCAGCGGCGGGTCGAGTACATCGCCGCCAACTGCCCGAGCACGCGGATCGTGCTGGGCGGGTACTCCCAGGGCGCGGCGGTCGCCGGGTTCGCCACCGGCACCGGGGTGCCCGAGGGGGTGCCGCTGGAGTATCAGTCGCATCTGCCGGCGCCGCTGGCGCCCGAGGTGGCCGAGCACGTCGCCGCGGTCGCGCTGTTCGGGAAGCCGTCGGATCGGTTCCTGGCCGATGCCGGTGCGCCCGCCGTGGTGATCGGCGCGCCCTACGCGGGCAAGACCATCGACCTGTGTATCGATGCGGACAACATCTGCGACGGTTCCCCGCTCGGCCAGCCCAATGCCCTGCACACCCTCTACAGCGTCAACGGAATGACCCTCACCGCGGCGCAATTCGCGGCGCAGCGGTTCTGAACGACGAGTAGCGGAAGGGCGGGGGCGGGTGGGCGGCCGCCCATACCGCGGTACGTACGGGGGTAGACCCCGGCGGCCGCCCCCGCGGGGGGGAATGGCGCCGAACCGGGC
>NZ_JBHVWX010000008.1:25739-482382 GCF_042882065.1 Nocardia sp. NPDC058244
ACCCTCTCCCCCGACACCGGACCGCCCCTCCCCGCGGCCGAAGCGGGGGCCCCGCGGTCCTCCACCCCGCCACCCGGCTCCCGGCGCGCGCAGCCCCCCCCCCCCTTCCGGCTGTCGGATCGGTGCTCGACCAGGTCGTCAGCGCCGTCGGGCTGAATTGCCGACGACCGGGACGAACCGTTCGATCAGGCGACCTGGAGGGTGAGGGTCGGGTACCCGGTCGCCCCGTCCGGGACGACATCCTGCTCGACCGCGGTCTGCGGCACCCCGGTGTTGTCGATGGCGCGGGCGCGGATGGTGTGCGGCCCGGTGGTGGCGTCCCAGTCGTAGACCCACTGGCGCCACGTGTCGATCGAGACTTCGGTCGACAGGCGGGCTGGCCGCCAGTCGCCGTTGTCGATCTGCACCTCGACGCCGGTGATGCCGCGGTGCTGGGCCCAGGCGACGCCCGCGATCGTGGTGCGGCCCTGCGGAATCCGGCCGCGCCCGCGGGGGGTGTCGATCCGGGTGCCGGTCTTGATCGGGCCCTGCGCCGACCACCCGCGCCGCGTCCAGTAGGCGGTGGCCTTGTCGAATCGCGTCACCTCGAGCTCGGTGACCCACTTGGTGGCCGAGACGTATCCGTAGAGGCCGGGCACCACCAGTCGCGCCGGATAGCCGTGCTGGACCGGCAGCGGAGCGCCGTTCATCCCGATCGCCAGCAGCGCGTCACGGCCGTCGGTGAGCGCGGCCAGCGGACTGCCCGCCGTCCAGCCGTCCTTGCTGTGCGAGAGCACCATGTCGGCGTCGGGGTGCGGGCCCGCTTCAGCGAGCAGTTCGTCGAGGCGGTAGCCGAGCCAGCGGGCATTGCCGATCAGGTCGCCGTTGATCGGATTGGACACGCAGGCCAGCGTCACCAGGTGTTCCACCGGCGTGCGGCGCGCGAGATCGTCCCAGGTGAGCCGGATTTCGCGGTCGACCATGCCGTGGATGCGCAACGACCAATCCGCGGTGGACACCTGGGGAAGGATCAGCGCGGTATCGATCCGGTAGAAATCGTCGGCCGGGGTCAGATACGACGTGAGTCCGGGCACGCGCAGGTCCGCGTCGGCGGGAAGTTCGGGTAGCGGCGTTGCGGGACCGGGCAACTCGACGGTGGACCGCTCGGCCGTCACATCTGTCCGCGCACCGCCGAGCAACCTCCCGGCGAGCCCGGCGCCGATGGCCATCACCCCGGTCGCGGCGATCCCGCCCAGCACCCGCCGCCGCCCGGCGGTCACCGCCGACTGGTCCGGTGCACCGACCGGCGATTCGCCGCTGCCGAGCGCCGTATCTGCGGGTCCCACGCCACGCCCCGGTCCCGGGTGCACGCCCGTCGACGCGGGTGGTGATGGCATGGCATCGATGCGCCGGGTGAGCCCTCGCAACGCGAGAATCCCTGCCGCGGTGCCGATCAGCGCGGGCAGGGCACCGCTGACTCCGCCGATCCGCCCGGCTCCGATCACCGCCGCGACCACCCCGAAGACCGCGAACACGATCGATCCGGCCGGCCGGGTGACCCGCTCGAGCCACCCGGCCAGACCGGCGACCAGCACCGCCACCACGCCCATGCATACGAACAGCACGGTCTTGTCGTTGCGGCCGAAGCTCTGGATCGCCCACTCGCGCAGGCCGTCCGGCGTGTGGTCGACGACGGTCGCGCCGAGCGCGTACGCGGGCGCGCTGCCCGCACCGGTGAACACCGCGACCAGTTCGGCCACGCCGAGGACCAGCGCGGCCGCCGCGATTCCGGCCGCTACCCGCAACAACGCCATGTCAGCGAGCCTACGTCGCCGAGACCGATCTGTGACGACGGAACAGCTGTCCTCGGCCGACGGTGAAAACTACACTCCGTAGTAGAACTGAATCCGTCCTCGGCAGGAGGCTCCCATGCCCGAGACCACAGCACCCGAGACCACCCTGCGCGCGGCCACCGCCGTGTTCGCCGTCGCCCTCGTCGTCCACGGCGCCGACCATCTCCGCCGGGGGATGGACGCCACCTCGGCCCTGGTCAACGCGCTCGGCACACTGCAACTCCTGGCGGCCCTGCTCGTCGTCGTCCTGGTGTTCCGGCGGCACTCCGCGGCCCCGCTGGCCGCGGTGATCGTCGGCTTCGCCAGCGCGGCGGGCTTTTTCGTCGTGCACCTGCTGCCGGACTGGTTCGGCCCGCTCAGCGACAGCTTCGTCAACGCGCCGGCCGACGCGAACGTCACCGGGTTCTCCTGGTTCGCGGCCCTGTTCGAGATCGCCGCCGATCTCGCGGTGGGTCTGGCCGGACTGCGCGTCCTGCGCGAACGGTCCGCGGCCGTCGCCTGAAACGCCGGAAGGCCGGCTGCGCGAACGCAACCGGCCTTCCGGACGAGACGGGGACTACGAGTAGATCTTGTCGACCTCGCCCGCGTACTGCTTCATGACGACGGCGCGCTTGAGCGACATCTTCGGGGTGAGCTCGCCACCCTCCTGGGTCCAGTCGACCGGGAGGATGCGGATCTTCTTGATCGCCTCGGCCTTGGAGACCTTCTTGTTGGTCTCGTCGACCGCGGCCTGCACCTCGGCGACCAGCGTCGGGTTCTCGATCAGGCTCTCGATCGCGGTGTCGGCGGCGACGCCGTTGCGCTCCTTCCAGCCCGGCAGTGCCTCCGGGTCGAGGGTGATGAGCGCGCCGATGAAGGGCTGGCCGTCACCGACGACCATGACCTGGCTGATCAGCGGGTGCGCGCGCAGGGAGTCCTCGAGCACGGCGGGGGAGACGTTCTTGCCGCCCGCGGTGACCAGGATTTCCTTTTTGCGGCCGGTGATGGTGATGAAGCCGTCGGCGTCGATGGCGCCCAGGTCACCGGTCTTGAACCAGCCGTCCTCGAAGGACTCGGCGGTGGCCTCCGGGTTGCCCCAGTAGCCGTCGAACACGACCGAGCCCTTGAGCAGCAGCTCGCCGTCCTCGGCGATCTTGGCCGCGTGGCCCTGGATCGGGCGACCCACCGAACCGACCCGGATGAACTGCGGGGTGTTCACGCTGAACGCGGCGGTGGTCTCGGTCAGGCCGTAGCCTTCGTAGATGGTGACGCCGACGCCACGGAAGAAGTGGCCAAGGCGCGCGCCCAGCGGGCCGCCACCGGACACGGCGGCCAGGCACTGACCACCGAGCGCGGCGCGCAGCTTGCTGTAGACGAGCTTGTCGAAGACGAAGTGCTTCAGCTTCAGGATCAGGTCGGGGCCGCCCTTTTCGAGCGCCTCGCTGTAGGCGATGGCGGTGTCGGCGGCGGCGTCGAAGATCTTGCCCTTGCCGCCGTCGTGCGCCTTCTGCTTGGCCGAGTTGTAGACCTTCTCGAACACGCGCGGCACCGAGAGGATGAAGTCCGGCTTGAACTCGCCGAACTGCTCCACCAGGGTCGTCCAGTCCGAGCTGTGCCGGATGGTCACCTTGGAGTCGAAGGCGATCAGCGCGACCGCGCGGGCGAACACGTGCGCCAGCGGCAGGAACAGCAGGGTCTTCTGGCCCTCGGAGACGAAAGCGGCCAGCTCGATGCCGCCCGAGCGCGACTCCGCGTACAGGTTCGCGTGGGTCAGCTGGACGCCCTTGGGCTTGCCCGTGGTGCCCGAGGTGTAGATCAGGGTGGCGGGCGAGGCCGCGCCGACCTGCTTGCGGCGCTCGTGCACGACGGTGTCGTCGAGGTCGGCGCCACGCTCGGTGAGCTGCTCGATCGCGCCCTTGTCGATCTGCAGGGTCTCGGCCAGCGCGGGCAGCGACCCGGCTTCGATCTCGTCGATCGTGGCGCGGTGCTTGTCGTTCTCGACGACCAGCAGCTTGGTCTCGGAGTCCTGCAGGATCCACTTGGCCTGCTCGGCGGCCGAGCTGTCGTAGATCGCGACGGTGACGCCACCGGCGGCCCAGATCGCGAAGTCCAGCAGGGTCCACTCATAGCGAGTGGCTGCCATGATGGCGACGCGGTCGCCGAGTTCGATGCCGGAGGCGATCAGGCCCTTGGCGACGCCGGTGACGGCCTTCTCGAACTGCTTCGCCGTGACGTCGTTCCAGCCGCCGCTGCCGTTCGGGACGTTGAACAACACCGTGTTCGGCGTCTCCGCGGCGAAGCGGAAGACGTTGTCGGAATTGTTCGCATCGTCCGGGATGGTGTAGGAAGCCGGAACTTCGAACTCTCGCATCAGTGCCCTTCCAGTGGGTTCTACTCGCCAGTAATCTACGACACGTTCGGGCGGGCCGCGATATCGCCGTCCGAAAATCCTGTCACCAGGACTTATCGTAAATCGTCGATCGAAACTGGCTGGATTGCTTCTCGCAGGAATTCTGCGAGTTCGCTGAGTGCCAGCGCTGCCTCGGTGACCAGCGCGGCCTGCAGTTGCGCGACATGCCAGAGGCCGCGGGTTTCGGTGAAGCGGACGTGCACACCCGCGCCACGCAGGGCCGAGACGAGCTGACAGCACTGATCGTGTAACAGTTCGCTCACATCGGCCTGCACGTAGGTGGGAGGCAGTCCGATGAGGTTTCCGGTGAGCGGAGCGTAGCCCGCATCGGTTGCGGCGCCGTCGCCGAGGTAGTAGGCGGCGCACGCCTGCGACCACGCCCGGTTGATCACCAGGTCGCGGCTGCGACTCGGCACCTGGGTGGGGTCGACCCAGGGCGCGATGAGGCCAAGCGCGGCGGGTGTCATCTGGTGCCGCTCGCGCAGTCGCTGGGCCAGCGCGAGCGCCAGGCCGCCGCCCGCCGAGTCACCGGCGAGGCAGATCTGATCGGGCCGGTAGCCGACGTTCTCCACCAGATCGAGGAACGCCGCTTCGGCGTCGTCGAGGCCCGCGGGCAGCGGATGCTCCGGGGCGAGGCGGTAGTCCAGCGAGTACACCGCGCAGGAACTGTCCCTGGCCAGCCGCGCGACCAGCGAGCGGTGGGTGGCCAGCGACCCGACGACGTACCCGCCGCCGTGCAGGTACAGGATCGCGCCCGCGGCGCGCTCCGGCGGGACCGCCCTGGTCAGCGAACCGGGGATGGCGGTCTCGGCGATGACCCGCTCGGCCGGGCGGCCGCCGAGCTGCAGATGCTGCACGACGGAACCGTCGGGCATCGGCTGCAGCACGGAGGCCACGTCGAGCAGGGTGCGCTGCACCGCCACCGGCAGCCGCGCGTTGAGCGTGACCCGGAAGATCGGATCCAGCACCGCACGGGCGATCGGCAGCGGGATGGTGAACTCGCGCATGGCGTTTCCTAGTCGCGTCAGTGCGGCATGAAGCGGCCGTTGACGACGGCCGAGATCCGGTTGTACCCCGACGCCAGGAAGCGCACGCTCACGTCGAGCACCTTGGCCTCCCAGCCGATCAGCACGCGCGCGTGACCCTTGCGCACACCCTCGGTGATGGTCTGCGCGGCCATCTCCGGGCTGTGGATCGCCAGGTACTTGTCGAACAGCGAGGCGGTGTTGGCGCCGTCGATGCCCTCGGCGTAGGTGGCGTTGCGGGCCACGGCGGTCTTGATGCCGCCGGGGTGCACACAGGTGACCTTGACCGGCGCCTTGGAGATCTTCATCTCCTGGTACAGCGCCTCGGTGAAGCCGCGCACCGCGAACTTGGCCGAGTTGTAGGCCGCCTGGCCGGGCACGGTGACCAGGCCGAACAGGCTCGACACATTGACGACGTGGCCGTCACCGGACTCGATCAGCATCGGCAGGAACGCCTTGGTGCCGTTGACGACGCCCCAGAAATCGACGTCCATGATGCGTTCGATGTCTTTGAAGTCGGTCTTGACCACGTCACCGTGGTAGGCGATGCCCGCGTTGTTGTAGATCTGGTGCACGACACCGAAGTGCGCCTTCACCGAGTCGGCGTAGAGCAGGAACGCCTCGCGCTCGGCGACATTGAGCCGGTCGGCCTTGACCTGCGCGCCCAGTCCCTCGACGATGCGCACGGTCTCGGCCAGGCCCTCGGCGTCGATGTCGGACAGCGCCAGCTTGGCGCCGCGCCGGGCCAGGTTCTCGGCCAGCGCCCGGCCGATGCCGGAGCCCGCGCCCGTGATCACACAGACTTTGTTCGTGAAGTAAGCATCATTGCTCACTGTGCTGCCACCACTTTCAGTTCGGTGTCGGAGTCGGTCGAAGAAGTCGTGTCGTAGGCAGCGACATCGAAATTCTTGGTCAGCCTACGGAACTGGAAGGTGAAATCGGGCCACAGCGTGGTGTTGTTGCCGTGCTTGTCCAGGTACCAGCTGGCGCAGCCGCCGTTCATCCAGACGCTGTCGGCCATCTTCGCCTGCAGCTCGGCGTTGTACTCGCGGACCGCGTCCTTGCGGACCTCGACGGTGCGCAGGCCCTGCTTGTCGATGGTGGCCAGCGCGTCGGCGACGTAGTTGATCTGCGACTCGATCATGAACACCATCGAGGTGTGGCCGAGGCCGACGTTCGGGCCGAGCAGGAAGAACATGTTCGGGAAGTTCTCGATGGTCGAGCCCTTGTAGCCGCGCTGGCCGACCTCGTCGAACTGCTCGGACAGGGTCTGCCCGGTGCGCCCGGTGATGGTCTCGAAGGCGGGGGAGTCGGTGACGTGGAAGCCGGTGGCCACGATCAGTGCGTCGATCTCGCGCTCGGTGCCGTCCTTGGTGACGATCGAGCCGGCCTTGACCTCGGTGATGCCCTCGGTGATCACCTCGACGTTGTCGCGGTCGATCGCCGGGTAGTACTCGTTGGAGATCAGCATGCGCTTGCAGCCGATGCGGTAGTTCGGGGTGACCTTGGCCCGCTTGACCGGGTCGCGGACCTCGGCCAGCAGCTTGCCGCGCGAGATGGTCTCGAAGATCTTCATCAGCGCGGGGTACTTGGCCAGGCCGACGACCTGGGTCTCGCGGGCGGCGTAGATGGCCGCGCGGGACAGGCGCTGCACGCCGGGAATGTACTTGAACGCCAGGCGTTCCGGCAGGAAGTACGGGCGATCCATGCGCGGCAGCAGCCACGGCGCGGTGCGCTGGTAGAGGTCGAGGTGGGCGACCTTGCTCGCGATGGCGGGCACGATCTGGATGGCCGAGGCGCCGGTGCCGATCACCGCGACGCGCTTGCCCGCGAGCTCGACGTCGTGGTCCCAGCGGGCCGAGTGGAAGATCTCGCCCTTGAACTCGTTGATGCCCTTGATGTCGGGCAGCGACGGCTCACACAGGGCGCCGACCGCGGAGACCACGGTGTCGGCGGTGAAGTCGCCCCTACTGGTGGTGATCTCCCAGCGCGCGGTCTCGGCGTTCCAGCGCATACCGAGCACATCGCAGTCGAACAGGTGCTTGTCCAGCACATTGTTCTTCTCGGCGACGCCCCGGATGTAGGCCTGGATCTCGCCCTGCTTGGAGAACGAGCGCGACCAGTCGGGGTTCAGCGCGAACGAGTAGGAGTACAGGTGCGACGGCACGTCGCACGCGGCGCCGGGGTAGGTGTTGTCCCGCCAGGTACCGCCGACATCGCTGCCGCGCTCCAGGACGAGGAAATCCTCGGCGCCCTGCTGGCGCAGCCGGATGGCCATTCCGAGGCCCGCGAACCCACTGCCGACGATGATCGTCTTGATGTGGCGGGCGCCGCGGTCGGCGACAACTTTGTCTGTAACCTTGCGACTCATGTAATGCAGACTACGTTCTTATTGAGCGGGAGTCAACAGCTATTGAATCAGATTCAGTAGCGTTAGGATGATTGACGTGAGTATCACGAGTGCGGGAGCGGCCAAGCGGGTTCGTCTCAGCCCCGAGGAGCGGCGGCTGCAGCTGATCACCCTCGGTGCCGAGATGCTGGCCGAGCGATCGCTCGAGGACATCTCGGTCGACGACATCGCCAAGCAGGCGGGCATCTCACGCGGGCTGCTGTTCCACTACTTCGCCTCCAAGCAGGAGTTCCACGAGGCGATCGCCCGTCACGTGAGCGCCGAGTTCTTCGCCGCCGTCACGCCCAACCGCGAGCTCTCGCTGTTCGACATGCTGCGCGACTCGATCGAGCGCTTCGTCGACTACGCCACCGAGCACTCCGCGTCCTACCGCTCCGTGCTGCGCGGACCCGCGAGCATCGCCCCCGACCTGGTCGACTACGTCAACGAAACCCGCGGCGCCATCGCCGATCTCATCGTCGGCGAACTCCCACTCCCGCCCGACGACCCCGACCTCGCCCGCCTCACCCTGGCCATCCGCGGCTGGATCGCCTTCGTCGAGGAAACAATCCTCACCTGGATGACCGAAAAGCCCATCACCCGAGAACAATTGGTCGACCTACTCGTCGAATCCCTCCCCGCTCTTGCCTTGAGCCCCGCCCTCATCGCGGCACTGCAGGGCTGAGCCGCCGCCATTCGGTTCTGTCCGACCGCTATCACTGCGCCCTCCGTCGGACCGCGTTCAGCCGTCAGTTCCTCGCTTCATCTCCGAATGTCACTATCGTCTGGTCGTTTCGAACCTTCACCCACACGTGCATCGTGCTGCGGTCGAGCCCCCAGCCCTCTCGGCGGGTTCCGCTCCACCAGTCGAGATCCTCGACGAAGGCCAGTTGCCACTCATCCGCATTACGGAGATGTCGGACCATCATCTCTGCGACTTCACGAGCAGGTGCATCGTCTGTGCTCCCGATCTGGAACTCCCGATCGCACGACGTCGAGGAGCTACCGTACCGGCAGCCCATGTCGGTGTCCGCAACGATCGTTAGTCCCGGTGGGAGGGAAGGGAGTACGTCGCTGGGCGGCACCGCAGAACGTTCCCCGCCCAATACGACGACCATCATAAAGGTCACCGCCAGGGCGGCGAGGCAGTACGCGCATCCCAGGGCAAGGCCAACGATTCTCGATCTGGACCGCCGACCGCCGACGCTTGCGTCGGCAACAAATCCAGCAATCAATACCGCGACGTGAATCACAATCAGCAGGACCAGAGTCGTGGTCGCCAATTCTGTAAACAGCCAGTCCTTCGCAACGGCGAATTCTGTCACCGCGATGAGAACAAGAATCGCGCCGACGCCGAGCCCGAGTCGAAGCGTGCGTACCACCAGTAGCCAGCACAGCGGCGCGATCAGGAAAACAAGGGCAAGAATTATCGAATTCACCGGTAGGCCCCCGTTCCGCGCAGAATTGTATCCGCCAATGCGAAAGTTCCGCCAGGTTTTACCGTGCTGTAGCCGTGTTCGATCTCGGTACCGGAAAAGGTGTCGCCCTCTGCAACCGATCGCGAGCGGTCCACGACGCCCAGTGCGTTGTAGCTGGAGCTCAGGAATTGGTTCAAGGGCTGGCTCGCCCGGACATCGGCAGTTGCATGCGACGCTGCATCGTCAGTCAACAGCTTCAAGTTATAGGCCGTAGCCTTCAGTGCCAAGTCGTTGTTTCCAACAAGGTCCGACCATTCCTGGCCCTCGAACTGTGATGGATACTTCTCTTTCACTTGATTGAACTGAATTTCCTTCATGTTTGTCAAGCCGATCGAGTTTCCTACTCCATCGGGGCGGCCCTCCTGCCATTCCCTGAGATCGGTAGTATCCTTTCGGAACTCGTCATACATTGTTCCTGCGCCGATGCCGCCCTCTCTTGGATGATAGGTCGACGGACCGCCTGACAAGTCCTCGTAGAACGTACTGCCGAGTCCTGACCGCAGGGGTGCACCCTCCTGTAGCGCCATCGCAAGAACCAACCGGGGATCGACACCCGCCTCGTTGCCGTACTGCACCGCGAGCATCGCCCAGGTCTTCATCTGCGGGCCGTAGGCATCCAGCGCACTGAGGTCGACAGCAGTCAAAGTCGGCGGTGGAGTGTTCCAGGTGGCCATGTTGTCCAGATCGTCGATCAGACGCGTATTCGAATCCTGATCGCCGGTCTCGATGAGTAGCGGTAGTTCGCTCAGGGCTTTCAGCCTCGTGAGGCTGTTCAAGGCATTCGGGTCGACGAATCCTTGGTTCCCGACGCCGATCGATGCCAACGTGGCGAATAATGTTGTTCCGCGTGCCGAGGTATCGAGAAGTCCCTCAGCGTCGGTTACCTCAGTCGTGGTCAATTTCGCAGCAACATCTATGTTGACCGTGGTGTTGTCCGACGTTGTGGTTATTTGGGCATCGGGATGATCGGGGAATGCGCTGGCAGCGGCGGAGGCGAGGCGAGCCCTCGCGTCGATGAGATTGTCGCAATGGGCTTGAATCGCGGTTCCGATAGTTAGTGCGACCACTCGGATCTGCTCGACACCCACACGAAGCACTGCTAGTGCCTCCTGGATATCGGGCGCCTCTGGTGCCTGCACACCAGTGAACGAATCGTGGACTGCCTGCAGGGCCGCACCCGCGCCCACCAACTCGACACTGTTGGCAAATCTATGCCACGTGGTGCCGGCTGCAGCGAGTGCATCGGAGCGACCGTTCGGTGTGCCCCGCCGTGAGTGCACGCCCTCGCCCGCAGATGTAATCACCATGCCCGGACCGTTGTCGGCGATTGCGACGGGGATCTCCGGGAAAACTGCGGACCCACCTGTGTCAACGCCGCGACGGACCGGATGCGACGGGGCGGCGCCTTTGTCCGGATTCAGGTTCGCGTTGTATTCGGCTACATCCCAGTTGTATCCGGCCGAATTTAGGATCACGCCGAAATGACTGACCGCGACGGAATAGGTCTGCGTGACCGTGCGCAGTTCGGTGGCATGCATGTAGTACGCGGTACACCAGGCAACCACCGCCGGGTAGTTGCCACCCATTCCGGCAGTGGACGCCAGTCCTGGAGCCAGGTCTCGCGTGACAGCGGTGCCGATCTCATCGGCCAGGATCGAGAGCTTCTTTGCCGCCTCGTAGTACACGTTGGCGTCCACCGCCAAGGCCGAGCCCGGTGGAGCCATCAGATACCCCCTCGGAGCATGCGGACATTGACGTCTACCGCCGCGGTGTAGTGGCCGTGTGCGGCATTGGCCCCGGCGCTCATGTCGCGGATACCCTCAGCGAATTCGCGAGCACCGGTTACCCACTCCTCGTGTGCTACCCGGTAGGCTTCGGCGGCCACGCCCTCCCACCCTGTGCCCACCAACCCGGCTACCTTGTCGTCGATGACGTCCAGGTGGTCCGCGACAAAGCCTGCGAGACCGGCTAGCTTGCTGACGATCTGGTCGAGATGGTCGAGGTCGACCTTGAATTCCGCTGCCACGGAGACTCCTAGAGATCCAAGCTGAAGTTTCGGAGCAGCTCCGAGTTGGACTCGTCGCGCTGGGTGTAGGTCTCGGCCGTGACGCCGAGCTTCTCGGCCATCGTGGTGAGAGCGGCGATGATCATCAGGCCGCCTTCGCGAGTCTCGGACCAGCCGGTGGCGAAAGTGCTTGCCGCGGTGCCTGCCCAACTCCCGCCCGCGCAGGAGTCGACTTCACCGCTGGCCATGTCGAGGGCTTGACGCAGGGTGTCGGCGATGCCATAGACATAGTTGCCGACGTCGCGGACGCTGGCGGGAACCACTGTCATGGCCCCGTTCTCTCCCCCCGGGGTGCTCATGATCTCGATGCTATCGCGGGCGGAACGAATCTGCCGAATCGACCTCCGCCGCAACTTTCATCCCAACGAGTGACTGAATTATGCAGCGGTGCAACAGTTTTAGGATGTGAGGCCCTGCGGTGGCGGTTTGCGGGCGGTTTCTGCCGGTTGGCAGGTCGAGGCCTTTCTGTTGTTTCATCCCCCGGCGGCTGTTTGGGGTGAACGCGAGGTCGACTCATTCGGTGGATCAGTCGGAGGTCTTGGGGCGGGCTCGGAAGTGGGCTCGTTCGCCCTGTTTGCCGAAGAGGCTGAGGAATTCGACGGGGTGGTTGTCGGCGGCGCCGAACCAGTGGGGGATGTGGGTGTCGAATTCGGCGGCTTCGCCGGGGGTGAGGACGATGTCGTTGTCGCCGAGGATCAGGCGCAGGCGGCCGTTGAGGACGTAGAGCCATTCGTAGCCCTCGTGGACCTGGGGTTCCTCGGGGCGGTTGCGGGCGTTGGGGGCGATGATCATCTTGAAGGCCTGGATGCCGCCCGCGCGTTTGGTGAGCGGGAGCATGGTCATGCCGTGGCGGGTGACCGGGCGCAGGTGGATGCGCGGGTCGCCGGTGGGTGGGGCGTCGACGAGTTCGTCGAGGGTGACGCCGTGGGCTTTGGCCAGGGGGAGCAGCAGCTCCAGGGTGGGTTTGCGGTCGCCCGATTCCAGGCGCGACAGGGTGCTCACCGAGATGCCGGTTTCGGCCGACAGGTCGGCGAGGGTGGTCCGGCGCCGTTTGCGCAGGTCGCGCAGGCGGGGGCCGACCGAATCGAGGGTCTGTTCGAGGTCGTCCATGCTCTCCAGTTTGCCACGGCGGCAAATTTCGTTGCCAGTTTCCGGGCCTGGCGGCACTGTGGTCGGCGAAGGAGGTCGAGATGACAGAGTTGAACGACACCTACGACGTGGTGGTGATCGGTGGTGGCGCCGCCGGACTGAACGGGGCGCTGATGCTGGCCCGCTCCCGGCGATCCGTCGTCGTGATCGACGCGGGGTCGCCCCGCAACGCCCCGGCCGAGGGGGTGCACGGTTTGCTGGCGCGGGACGGGATGCCGCCCGCCGAACTGCTCGAGATCGGGCGGGCCGAGGTGCGGGGATACGGCGGACAGGTGGTGCCCGGCGCGGTCGTCGCGGTCGAGCGAGTCGACGCGGATGCGGTTCCTCCGGGGCCTCGCGACGGCGGGTCGGACGGCGCCGGACCGGCGGCGGTGCCGGAGTCGTTCCGGGTCACGCTGGATGGCGGGCGCACGGTGCTCGCGCGCCGTGTCCTCGTCGCGACCGGCCTCTCCGACGAACTCCCCGATATCCCCGGTCTGCGCGAACAGTGGGGCCACGGTGTCCTGCACTGCCCGTACTGCCACGGCTGGGAGGTGCGTGACCAGCGCATCGCCATCCTGGCGGGCGGACCGATGTCGGTGCACCAGGCGCTGCTGTTCAGTCAGCTCAGCGACGACATCGTCTTCCTGACCCACACGGCTGCCCCGCTGAGTGACGAGGACGCGGAAAAGCTTGCCGCGCGCGACATCCGGATCGTCGACGGCGTGGTCGCCGAGGTGCTGTCGGCCGCGGGCACGCTCACCGGCGTCCGCCTGGTTGACGGCACCGTGCTCGACCGCGACGCGCTGGTCGTCGGCCCGCGCATGAACACCCGCGCCACCTTCCTCACCGGCCTCGGCCTGGCTCCGCAACCGCATCCGTCCGGCGCGGGCGACCACATTCCCGCCGACCCCGTCGGCCGCACCACCGTCCCGGGCGTCTGGATCGCGGGCAATGCCACCGATCCGTCCGCCCAGGTCGGCGCGGCCGCGGCGGCGGGCGCCATGGCGGGCGCGCAGATCAACGCCGAACTGGTGATGGCGGAGACCGCTACCGCCGTCGCCGAACTCCGCGCCCGGAAAGCAGGGGCGGCCGTTTGAGGCAACGCCCTCGGCGCGCCCGCGCTGAGGGCGGACCGGCGCTGTCCATGCAGGTGGCGCGAACCCGGCGTGCTGATCATCGATCGTCGCGTGCCGATGGCCGACGTACCGTCCCGAAGATGTCGACCGCCGGAATCCACCATGACCGCAGGCGCGTCTCGGTGCCGTTCGCGATCGAGCGGGTATCACCCGCGTCGCCGATCCGATCGGTCTGAGCGTTCGCCGCGCGAGACCGTGGCGGATCAGCGGGCGGTGACGGCCGCGTCGATCGCCGAGTGCAGGACTGTGCGGGCGTGCTCGGGGGTGATCTGGCCGAGAGTGGCGTGCAGGGCCAGGCCGTCGAGCAGGGCCAGCAGCGTATCGGCGGCGGTGCTCGGATCGGGGTGGTCGGGGAGCAGGGTGGCGATGTGGTCGCGGAAGGCGCGCCCGTTGGTGGCCAGGGTGTCGGCGACCTGGGGGCGGACTGAGGCGAAGGCCAGGTAGCCGATCAGGGTGCGGGCGTCGGCGGTGGTGTCGGGGTCGGTGGGGAGCAGGGCGGTCAGGAGATGGCGCAGGTCGGGGTCGGGGCCCGCGGTGTCGATCCGGGCGGCGATTCGCTGGGCGATGGTGCCCGCCGCGAACTCCATCATCGCGTCTTTGCTGGGGAAATAGTGCTGCACCTGGCCCGGTGAGACGCCGGCCTCGGCGGCGACGTGGCGCAGGCTGATCGCCTCCAGCCCGTCGCGCGCGAGCAGGCGCATGACGGCGTCGCTGATCGTCGCCCGGCGCGAGCTGTGGTCCACCCGTTTCGGCATGTGCCCATCTTTTCACAATGCAGTCGTATTGCTATCGAGGCCCCACGCTCTTTACAATGCAGTTGTATTGCGAAAGGGGGCATCATGAACCTCGTCATCCGGCTGGGACGCCGATTCGTCCAGCTCGAAATCGACATCTGGGTGAGCCTCGCGCGGGCCGTCGCGCGCAGGCCCGACCTCGCGGGTGGAACGCCGATTCGCTACGCGGGGGCGATGTCGGCCGTGCTGTGGGCGTTCATCGTGGTCAGCGCGGTGGAGGTGCCGGCGGTGCACCTGATCATCCCGTGGGCGCCGGTGCGGATCGTGGCGCTGGCGCTCGGTGTCTGGGGACTGTTGTGGATGCTCGGCATGCTGGCCGCGCACCACATGTACCCGCACGTGCTCGACGCGGATCGGCTCCGCGTGCGCTACCTGCGCCGCACCGGCTTCGACATTCCGCTGCACCTCGTCGCCGCGGTCCGCCGCGATCTCCGCGCCCACGACGACTCGAAGACGGTGCAGCTCGTCGGTTCCGACCTGCTCGTTCTCCCGGTCGGCAGCTCGACGAATGTGCGCGTGGAACTCACCGCGCCGCAGCGCTTCTCGACACCGCAGGGCGAGGTGACGGTGCGCGCCGTCGGCTTCTGGGCCGACGACCCGGCCGCCGCGGTCGCGGCGATCCGGGCGGCGGTCCCGAGTGAGCGCACCGGAGCCGCCTGAGCACCGTCAGCCGGGGATCGGCGCGTCGTCGGGGAACCGCCGGACCACCTCGATGGTGCCGACGATCTGGCGGTTGAACTCCGCGAGATCCTCGGCCGGAATCCAGTATTCGAGGATGTCGCGCCCACCCGCCTGCCGCACCTCGTAGTTGTCGAGGTAGTCGGTGCGGACGTCGAAGCGCGTCACATAGCCCGCGCCGGAGGCGGGGACGTTCCAGTCACGGGCGATCAGGATCGCGTAATCCTCGCTGAGGACCGGGTAGAAGATCGGCTGATCGGGCAACCGGGGCGGCCAGGCCAGCCACCCGGAGGCGGCGACCAGGGCCAGCTCCTCGGGACCGGTCGGCCGCCACAGGGTCGTCGTGCGCATCGTTCCTCCTTGTCGAGGAACGCACGGTAGCCGGGCGGGCGGATCGCGGGCCAGTGGTTATTCGACTGTCGGTGCGAAGGATTCGAGGCCGGTGACGCGGAGCAGTTCCAGGGCGGACGCGGTGGGGGTGCCGGGGGCGGCGGAGTAGATGAGAACCGTCTGGCCGGAGTCGGGGACGAGCATGGTGTCGCAGTCCAGGGTGAGGGTGCCCAGGTCCGGGTGGATGATGGTCTTGGTGAGGGCGTTGAGCGAGCCGGATCGCCCGGTGCGCCAGAGCTGATCGAAATATTCGCTGCCGGTGCGTAGTTCGGTGATCAGCCGGGTGAGGTCCGGGTCGTCGGGGTAGTCGGCCTTGGTGGCGCGCAGCGAGCCGACGCAGGCGGCGGCCGTGTCCTCGGCGCGGTCGGGCGACAGGACGATCCGCGTCGGCGCCGTCCCGAGGAAGCGCTGCCACAAGATATTGCGCTGCGCGGGCGGATACGCGGAGAAGTCACCGAACAGGGCGGCCGACGGCGGGTTCCAGGCCAGCACATCGGATTTGGCGGACAGCACCATCACCGGCAGATCGGTGAGCCGGTCGAGCAGGCGTTGCACGCTGGGGCGGATGAGCATCGGGATGCGGCCCGCCTGCGGCGGTTCGGAACCGGCGAGCCGGAAGACGAGATCGCGGTCGGCGTCGGGCAGTCGCAGGGCTCTGGTCAGCGCGCCGAGCACCTGGCTGGACGGTTTGGGGCCGCGCCCCTGTTCGAGCCGGACGATGTAGTCGACGCTGACGCCGGCCAGACTCGCGACCTCCTCGCGCCGCAACCCGGGCACCTGCCTGCGCGATCCGGCGGGCAGGCCCGCATCGGCCGGGGTGAGCCGGGATCGCGCGCTGCGCAGGACCGCCGCCAATTCCGCTCTGTCCACGTTCTCCATGGTGCCGCAGGTCTTCGGGCTCGGGGTGGTACCGCGAATCCCACCCGGGTCGCCGGTCCTGGCGTCGTAGGCCCTGGTATCGCCCGTCCTATGGCTCGCCGGCACTGGAGCGCGGCCGGTCACCGCGCGAATCTGGGTGCATGACGAAGACGATCGCCCTGGTCACCGGGGCCAACAAGGGGCTGGGCCTGGAGGCGGTCCGCAGGCTGGCCGGGGCGGGCTGGCAGGTATATCTGGGCGCGCGCGACACCGCCCGGGGCGAAGCGGCGGCCGCCGAACTCGGCGCGGCCGGGCTCGACGTCCGGTTCGTCGCGCTGGATGTGACCTCCGACGACTCGGTCTCCGCCGCCGCGGACACGGTGGAAACCGAGGCGGGCCGGCTGGACGTGCTGATCAACAACGCGGGCATCGGCGGCCCGGCCACCGCGCCCGGCGAGACCCGTCCCGACGAACTGCGGGAAGTGTTCGAGACCAATGTGTTCGGACCGATCCGGGTGACCCATGCCTTCCTCCCGCTGCTGCGCCGCGCGGAGAACCCGCGGATCGTGATGGTCTCCAGCGGGGTCGGCTCGATCGCCACCGTCACCGACCCGCAGTGGGCGGGTCTGCTGCCGCCCGCGCTCGGGTACCCGACCACCAAGGCCGCGCTGAACATGATCACCACCATGTACGCCGCCGACCTGACCGGCATGCGCGTCAATGCCGTGAACCCCGGCTACACCGCGACCGACCTCAACGGGCACAGTGGGTTCCAGACCCTCACCGAGGGCACCGACGCTGTCGTCGAGCTGGCCTCAGTGCCCCGCGATGGCGTCACCGGCGGTTTCTTCGACCGGACGGGCACCACGCCGTGGTGAGAACCGGTGCCCTGCTGGCGGCTGTGCTCGCCGCGTTGGGCATCATCGGATATCTACTGAGAACGGAGAACGCGGTGGCGCAACACCATTCCGAAACTGTCCTGTCGATCGGCCTGCATCCCGGCGCCGTCGACTACACCCGCTACCCGGGGCTCGATCAAGCGACGCTCACCGCGCGGATCGCGGCGGGCGAGGCGGCCCTGCGGGACGCCGGATTCGACCTCGTGAGCTGCCAGGTGCCCGCCGACCCGGATGCCGCTGAGTCGGTGTTACGCGCATGCGTGGCGGGCGGGGACTTCGGCGTGGCGATGATCGGCGCCGGGGTGCGGATGGCTCCCGAGCACACCCTGCTGTTCGAGCGGCTGATCAATGTCGCCGCCGAGCTCGCCCCGGGAATCCGGTTCTGCTTCAACACGTCTCCGGAGACGACGATCGACGCGTTGCGTCGGTGGGTGCGGCCGAGCTGAGCGCCGACGCGTTCTACTTGTGGCCGCCGCCGTGGTCGTGGCCGCCGCAGGTGTCGGTCCGGCGGCCGTCGGTGGCGCTCGCCTGGCCCGCGCCGTGGCCCTCGAGCGCGGCGAACGGACCGCACTGGTGCGGGGCGATCCACACGTGCACCATCGGATTGCCCGCACCGGGATTGATCGAGTTGGGCGGGCAGTTGCCCGCCGCGTCGGTGACACCGGCGACGACGGGGCCGTTGTCGCCCGCCTTCCAGCACAGGTTGTCGTGGACGTGCCACTGCATCAGCGAACCGCCGAACTCGGTCAGCGCGGGGTCGTCGATCTTCTTGCCGTTGGCGATGTACATGGCCGAGACCAGGGTGCGGTTCTGACCGTCGACCCGGTAGACCAGCGACTCCGGGTGGGCCGCGTCGAGGAAGTTGCCGTCGCGGATGTAGCCGGTGTTGATGTAGTGCTCGTAGCCGGTGGCGGAGTCGCCGATCGAGCGGTAGCCCAGCGCGCCGACGGTCGTGACGTCGGCGAAGGCGGGCAGGCCGTCGAGGGTGCTGCGGATCAGGTTGGTGGCGCGCAGCTGCTGGTCGGCGGTCACCCCGGGCACGCCGGACAGGTCGATCGGCTGGGTGGGGTCGAACGGGCGCGGCCAGGCGGTGCCGGTGTCGTGATCGCCGTGCTCCTCGCCCGCGGCGTGGGTGTGCTCGCCGCCGGTGTCGCCGTGACTGTGTACGTGGCCGACACCGTTGAGCATCGCCGCGAGCGCGAGGACACCCACCGCGCTCGCGGCGATCCCCGACCTCAGTGGGGGCAGGGTGGCGGTAGGACGGAGCAGGCCGATGGCACCGGCGAGCACGGCCAGCGCGCCCAGCGCCGCGCACACGGTGTCGGCCACCTGTGGCGCCTCCGCGGTCAGCCCGGTGATCCACGGAATATCGGCGAACCGCGTGAACGCCCAGACCGCCGCCGCGAAGCCGTTCACCGCCAGCATCGCCGCCACGACGGGCTTGCGCGCGCTGAGCAGCACCGCCACGCCGGTCGCGCACTGGAGCGCGGCCAGCACCACCATCAACCGCGCCAGCGTGGCGTGCTCGGTGTGCATCCCCGCGGCCAGGAAGTGCACCGCTCCCGCCCCGACCGACGCGATCCCGCCGACCAGCAGGTATCCGTTCCGTCCGCTCGTCATGCCCGCTCCTGTCCCAGTCCTTCGCGGCGGACACTACCCCGACGACGTGATGCGGCACTGGCGTACCACTGAGAGAACTCTGTGGGCCGCCGCCGGTTGGCATACCGCCGGATTGGCCACTGGCGGGGTTGTGTGCTTAGCTGCACGGTTCCGAATTTCGGAATCCATTCCACGAGGGGATCTTTCGAATGAGTTTCATGGGTAAGGCCGGCGTCGCCGTCGCGGCGTTGGGTCTTGCGGCCGGGTCGGTACTGGGTGCCGGTTCGGCGAACGCGGCGGGCGATCTGTTCGGCGCGATCGGGTTCAGCTCGCAGAAGTGGGAGAGCTGGTCCGCGGCGAACTGGGACAGCGCGGAGGGCGCCCGGGCCGCCGTGATCGACAGTTGCGTCGCCGCGGGCGGCGAGGACTGCGGTGTGATGACCACCTGGGCCAACGGGTGCGGCGCGCTGGTGTGGAACGAAGAGGGCTGGGTCGCGGCCGCCTCGGGCCCCAACCGCAGTGAGGCCATCCGCAAGGCCATCGACCGCCTGTCCGACGGTGTCCCGATCGCCCGGCTGGCCAACTTCGGCTCCTCGGACCTCAGCGGCACCCAGGTCATCGACGTGGTCTGCACCCGCAACGCGGGCTGACCACCGGCAGCGGCGCCGTTGCCATATCGAGACCATTACGATGGGTAACGAACTATGGGCGAGTCGCGAAATCCGTTGCATGAGTCTGAAAAGCACACAAGGTCAACGGGTTTCGGTTCGGGTCGGGGTGGCCGCCGCAGCGGCCGTTGCCGCGCTCGTCGGGTTCAGTGGTCCGGCGGCGGCCCTGCCGTCGGACCAGATCGTCCAGTTCAACCCGACCCTCGCCAGGCTTCCGGGGAACGGCTGCGCGGCCATCATCAACGCCGAGACGGTCCCGCAGCCGCAGGCCGGGCAGCTCGGCGTCCGCGTGAAAATCGTCCAGACCGGGCAGAACTGCGAGGTGTATCGCGTCTCGGTGCGGTGGAAGAACCTCGACACCGGCGTCGCGAACGCCCAGTCCCACAAGGTCGACAGCAACGGCGATCTCGAACACGCCCCCGACAATGTGATCGTCGGCATGGGCATGGCCCCCGGTGTCGGCCGCGTCGAAGCGACCATCGTGGCGACCACCGACACCTATCCCAATCATCATGATCTGGAACAGCTCTCGGGCAAGGCCTGGATCACTCTCAACGGCTAGCCGAAACACCGACAGGGGCGGATCCACCCGGATCCGCCCCTGTCGGCATCGATTACGGGATCGATCCCGGCCGACTGCTCAGCATCCGACCCTGATGAAGAGCTGCCTCGTCTGGCCGGAATCGTGGACCACGACCCATCTGGTCGGGCTCTGGTTCAGCTCCACCAGGTGTTCGTTCCCGGCGTCATTCGCCAGCAGCTGCGCCTCGCCGATGTTGTCGCTCCAGGTTTGGCGCCAATACTTGGGGACTCCCGGTTCGAACTTGTTCAGCTGCGACCGCTGCTTGAATTCCGGGACCTCGCTCCCGGATATCTCGACAACCGCATCCAGGAGCGTGTCACCAAAGGTCGCGTTCTCGTGGAACCAGATCACTTTCGCGTCCTCCGGGAACACGAACTCTCCGCAGGACGCCAGGCTTGTCAAGTCATCGGAGTCACCGCTGGAACAGCCGACGACCAGCCCGACCAGCAGACACGCCAAGCCGCTCGAGTAGCTGCGCTGACGCGCGACCCGGCTCACAGCGTTCCGCTCCAGTGCTGCAGGGCGGATTCACCCCTGGATTTGAATGCGCGCGCCCACCCCGCCTCTTCCAGCTGCCGCGCTTCGTTGTTGATGGTCTTGGCGGGATTGATGTTGATCAGGTGATCGCCTTTGAGATCGAAGTTGTAGTAGTCGTAGACATAGATCCGGTAGTCCATCTCCGCCCGGAGGCTGCCGTCGTCGGCCTGGTGGACCGTGGTGTCGGTGCCCACGGCGACGTCGAAGTGCCCAAGGGCATTCGCCAGGTCGTCGTCATCGCCGATCTCGACGTTGCCGATCCAGCCGGCGGGCGTGATTTCCCTCGTCACTCCGATGCGGGGATCCGCCCGCGCCAGATCTTTCACCTCATCCAGGCTGGCGGCCGCCGCCCGCTGCACGGCGCTCGTTTTGACGATCTTGCGGATCTCGGCGCTGTCGAATCGGTAGTTGTGGTCGGGACCCTCGTCACGCATGTAGGTCCGCAGCAGCTTCGGTGCGAGGTCGTAGCCGAACGAATCCCAGGCCACCAGAACGGCCGTGAGATCGGTTCGTGCCAATGTCGCTGCCACCTTGCTCATGACTCCGGTGTCCGAACCGTAGATTGCCCGGTTGCTCGGCAGTTCCCGGTCTTCAGGCGGATGCAATGCTGTTCTCCCACCACACGTTGTTGTCGAGTCCGTATCGCCGCACACCCACGTCGGCGGCCACTTTGTCCGGGATCTCGAACTCGGCCGCATCGTAGGTCGGCTTCGCCCGACCCGGCGAGTAGTCGATCGCCTGGGAGATTCGCTCCACCGCCGTGGCTATCGCATCTCGTCTCGCGTTCGCCGATGTCTTCATCGCGTCGACGGCGGCAACGATGTCCGTTCGGAACGATTCGCGCATCGGTCCGTTGATCATCAGGGCCCAATGCGACAGCGGGAGGGTGATATCCAGAAAGGTCATCGGCTGTGTGAGGTCGTTGCTGAGCCCTATCGCCTGGTTGGAGACCAGGCGCTCCAGGTAGGCACCGCCGTTGCGGACGATCTTCGACGTCGCGTCCAGGTCGTCACTGCGCGTCGAGATCGCCTGCCCGAGGGCGGTCGCACTCGACGCGAAAGCCTCGGCCGCCGTTCCGATCCAGGTGGACTGCAGCCAGCCGAGTCCTCCGGAGAGGTTCTGTGACGACACGAAGTCGTTGATACCGAGTTGGCAGATCCGATCGCCGAGTGGCTGCAATACCTCCCAGTCCGCGGCCAGCGGGTTCAGGTAGTCCGCAGCGGGTTTGATACCGATCGCCTCGCTCAGCTTGTCGTCATAGGGCGAGAGAACCTCTATGCCGCTGTTCACCAGCTGCCGAACCGTGAACTGGGCATCATCGGTCGCCGTGAGCGTCGGCAGTTGCAGTCCGGCGAATCTGTTCACCGCCCCGGGGTCGCCCGAGACGCTCACCGCCTCATCGGCACTCACCGCGGAAATCGCCTGTGCCGAGGTGGTGTCCGTTGTCAGGTACTGGGTTCCGGCCGTGGCGAGAGCGGAGCCGAAGGTGCTCAGGCTCGACAGATCCTGTCCGTGGGATGACGACAGGGTGGTCTGCAATTTCTCGAACGACGGCGCCAGGGTGGACAGCAGTCCGGCGGTACCGGCGGGGATCGAGAAAGTCGACAGCAGGCGCGAGGCATTCGACGAGAAGTTGGTGCCGAGGTCTTCCAGGTCCAGCCGGAATCCGGCGAGGCTACCCAATTGGACCGAGAAGTCGTTCACCGCAGCTCCCACTGGCGGAAGGCGGGATTCGCATCGAGCATCACGAAATAACTCTCCCCCCAAGATGATTCGTCGATGGCATACTACCGGGCCGCGTGCAGAGCTGGGATCTACCCGGACCGGTATGGAAACGGCCGACGCCGGGCGGATCGTGTGGATCCACCCGGCGTCGGCCGTTGTGTGCGAGGAACTACGCGGTCGGCTCGAAGGCCTCGGCGATGATCTCGGCCTGTTCCACGGCGTGCACCTTCGACGAGCCCGAGGACGGGGCCGACATGGCGCGGCGCGAGATGCGGCGGAGCTTGCCGAGGCGCTCGGGGAGGACCTCGGGGAGGTTGAGGCCGAAGAACGGCCAGGCGCCCTGGTTGGCCGGCTCCTCCTGGACCCAGACGATGTCGGTCGCGTTGGGGTACTTGGCCAGTGCCTCGTTGAGGCGGTACGTCGGGATCGGGTACAGCTGTTCGATCCGGACGATGGCCACGTCCTCGCGCTTCTGCTTCGCCTTCTCGGCGGCCAGCTCGTAGTAGAGCTTGCCCGAGGTCAGCAGGATGCGCTTGACCTTGGTGGTGTCGCCGACGCCCTGCTCGTAGGTGGGCTCGTCGAACACCGAGCGGAACTTCGACTCGGTGAAGTCCTTGATGTCGGAGACCACGGCCTTGTTGCGCAGCATCGACTTCGGGGTGAAGACGATCAGCGGACGACGGATGCCGTCGAGCGCGTGGCGGCGCAGCAGATGGAAGTAGTTCGCCGGGGTGGACGGCACCGCGACGGTCATCGAACCCTCCGCGCACAGCTGCAGGAAGCGCTCGATGCGGCCCGAGGTGTGGTCGGGGCCCTGGCCCTCGTGGCCGTGCGGCAGCAGCAGCACCACGTCGGAGAGCTGGCCCCACTTGGCCTCACCGGAGGAGATGAACTCGTCGATGATCGACTGCGCGCCGTTGACGAAGTCACCGAACTGGGCTTCCCACAGCACCAGGGCGTTCGGGTTGCCCAGCGAGTAGCCGTATTCGAAGCCGACGGCGGCGTATTCGCTCAGCGCCGAGTCGTGCACCGCGAACCAGCCCGGCTTGTCCGAACCGATGTTGTGCAGCGGGGTGTACTCGTCGGCGTTGAGCCGGTCGATGATGACCGCGTGCCGCTGGGTGAAGGTGCCGCGGCGCGAGTCCTGACCGGTCAGGCGCACGTCGTGGCCCTGGTCGATCAGCGTGCCGAAGGCCAGCAGCTCGGCGAAGGCCCAGTCGACCTTGCCCTCGTAGGCCATCTCGCGGCGCTTCTCCAGCACCGGCTTGACGCGCGGGTGCACGTTGAAGCCGTCCGGCGGGGTGTTGAACGCGTCGCCGATGCGCTGCAGGACCGACTTGTCGACCGCGGTCTGCACGGTCGCGGGCACCTTCTGGTCGTCCTCGACGGACTCCGACGGCTCCGGAACGTACTTCTCCAGCTCGCGGACCTCGTTGAACACGCGCTCCAGCTGACCCTGGTAGTCACGCAGCGCGTCCTCGGCCTCCTTCATGGAGATGTCGCCACGGCCGATCAGCGATTCGGTGTAGGCCTTGCGGACCGAACGCTTGGTGTCGATGACGTCGTACATCTCCGGCTGGGTCATCGAGGGGTCGTCGCCCTCGTTGTGCCCGCGGCGGCGGTAGCAGACGAGGTCGATGACGACGTCCTTGCGGAACTTCTGCCGGAAGTCGACCGCCAGGCGCGCGACCCAGTCGCAGGCCTCCGGGTCGTCACCGTTGACATGGAAGATCGGCGCGCCGATGAACTTCGCGATGTCGGTGGAGTACTCGGTGGAGCGGCTGTTCTCCGGCGCGGTGGTGAAGCCGATCTGGTTGTTCACCACGATGTGGATGGTGCCGCCGACGCGGTAGCCGCGCAGGCCACCCAGGTTCAGCGTCTCGGCGACCACGCCCTGACCGGCGAACGCGGCGTCACCGTGCAGCATCAGCGGCATGACCGAGAAGCCCTCGGGGCCGTCGCCCTTGTTCAGCAGGTCCTGCTTGGCGCGCACGAGGCCCTCGAGGACGGGGTCGACCGCCTCCAGGTGCGAGGGGTTCGCGGTGAGCGACACCTCGATCTCGTTGTCGCCGAACATCTGCAGGTACTGGCCCTGCGCGCCGAGGTGGTACTTCACGTCGCCGGAGCCGTGGGTGGCCGCCGGGTTCATGTTGCCCTCGAACTCGGTGAAGATCTTCGAGTACGGCTTGCCGACGATGTTGGCCAGCACGTTGAGGCGGCCGCGGTGCGGCATGCCGATGACGACCTCGTCGAGCGCGTGCTCGGCGCACTGGTCGATGGTGGCGTCCATCATCGGGATGACGGCCTCGGCGCCCTCGAGCGAGAAGCGCTTCTGACCGACGTACTTGGTCTGCAGGAACGTCTCGAACGCCTCGGCGGCGTTGAGGCGGTTCAGGATGTACTTCTGCTGGGCGACCGTCGGCTTGACGTGCTTCTGCTCGACCCGCTCCTGGATCCACTTGAGCTGATCGGTCTCGAGGATGTGGGTGTATTCCACACCGACGTGGCGGCAGTAGGCGTCGCGCAGGATCGACAGCACGTCGCGCAGCTTCATCCGCTCCTGACCGTGGAAGCCTGCGACGTTGAAGGTGCGGTCGAGGTCCCACAGCGTGAGCCCGTGCTCGGTGACGTCGAGGTCGGGGTGGCTGCGGAACTTGTCCTTGACCAGGCGCAGCGGGTCGGTGTCGGCCATCAGGTGACCGCGGTTGCGGTAGGCCGCGATCATCTCGAGCACGCGGGCGCTCTTGTCGACGCCGCGCTCGCTGATGTCCTTGCGCCAGCGGACCGGCTCGTACGGCACGCCGAGGCCGTGGAAGATCTCGTCGTAGAACTCGTCGGAGATCAGCAGGTTGTGGATGGTGCGCAGGAAGTCGCCGGACTCGGCGCCCTGGATGATGCGGTGGTCGTAGGTCGAGGTCAGCGTCATCAGCTTGCCGACGCCGATATCGGCGATCCGCTCGTCGCTCATGCCCTGGAACTCGGCCGGGTACTCCATCGCGCCGGCACCGATGATCGCGCCCTGGCCCGGCATCAGGCGCGGCACCGAGTGCACGGTGCCGATGGTGCCCGGGTTGGTCAGCGAGATGGTGACGCCGGCGAAGTCGTCGGTGGTGAGCTTGCCCTCGCGGGCGCGGCGGACGACGTCCTCGTAGGCGGTGTGGAACTGGCCGAAGCTCATGTCCTCGGTGCCCTTGATGGCCGCGACGGCCAGCGAGCGGTTGCCGTCCTTGCCGACGAGGTCGATCGCCAGGCCCAGGTTGGTGTGCGCCGGGGTGACCGAGTTCGGCTTCCCGTCGATCTCGGCGAAGTGCCGGTTCAGGTTCGGGAACGCCTTGACCGCCTGCACGATCGCGTAGCCGAGCAGGTGGGTGAAGGAGATCTTGCCGCCGCGGGTGCGGGCCAGGTGGTTGTTGATCACCAGGCGGTTGTCGATCATCAGCTTGGCCGGGATCGCGCGCACCGAGGTCGCGGTGGGGATCGTCAGCGAGGCCGACATGTTCTTCGCGATGGCGGCGGCCGGGCCGCGCAGCACCTTGGTCTCGTCGGCGACGGCGGCGGCCTTGGGCGCGGCGGTGGCCGGTGCGTTCGACACCGGGGCAGGTGTGGTCTGCGGTGCGCGCACGGTCGCGGGAGCGGGCTTGGGGGCCGGCGCCGGAGCCGGCGGCGGGGGCGCCACGGCGGGCTTGGCGGCGGCGGGCGCGGGAGCCGCGGCCGGCGGGGGTGTCGCAGCGGCGGCGGGAGCCGGAGCCTGGCTGTTACCTGATTCGGTGCCGACCTCCGGAGTGTAATCCGCGAGGAACTCGTGCCAACTGGCGTCGACCGAGGATGGGTCCTGTTTGAACTTCTGATACATCTCGTCGACTAGCCACTGGTTCTGTCCGAACTGGGAAGTTGAGCTGCTCACAGCTGGTGTTCGCCTCATTTCGTTCTTCGCGCTGCGACGTTTGTGACGTGCCCGGCAGGGGTATCAGCGGATGGCTGCCGATGCGCCCTCACCGAGCATATGCCCAGCGGCATACCCGTGTTGCGACTGACCCGATCTCCCCGGGTGCTACCGGTCACGCGCCGACAGTATTCCCTCGGCTTCGGCACCCGCCGCCCAGAGTCGCGCGTAACGTCCGCCCCGGGCCAGCAGTTCCTGCGGCGTGCCGAATTCGACGACCCGGCCGTGCTCGACCACGCCGACGAGGTCGGCCCGCGCCGCGGTGGCCAGCCGGTGCGCGACCACGACGGTGGTCCGGCCGCGCGCCAGCGATCGGCTCGCTACCAGCACCGATGCATCGGTCGCCGGATCCAGGGTGGAGGTCGCCTCGTCGAGCAGGAGCAGGTCGGGATCGACCAGTTCGGCCCGCGCGAGGGCGATCAGCTGACGCTGTCCGGCGGACAGTCCGCGCCCTCTTTCACCGACCGGTTGGTTCATTTTCTGCGGCAATCCGTCGATCATCCGCGCCGCGCCGACGGTGGCGGCCGCGGTGCCGATGTCCACTGCCGTGGCGAAAGGTTGCCCGAATGCAATGTTGCTCGCGACGTCGCCGGTGAACAGGTGAGCTTCCTGGGGCACAATTCCCAGCCGGCCGCGGAAGTCGGTGAGCACAAATTTACGTAAATCGACCCCGTCGACGCGGATCGAGCCCGCCGCGGGGTCGGCCGGGAGGTCGTAGAGCCGGGCCAGCAGCTTCACGATCGTCGATTTGCCCGCGCCGGTCGCGCCGACGAGCGCGAGCGTCGCGCCCGCCGGGACGGTGAAGGAGACGCCGTCGAGCGCGGGGGCGGCGGCGCCGGGGTAGCGGAAGCGCACGTCGTCGAAGACGATCGCGCCGTCGAGCCGGTCGACGGGTACCGCGTCCGGCGGATCGGGCGCGATCGAGGACTCGGTGCGCAACAGGTCGCCGATCCGGCGCAGGCCGACTCTTGCCTGCTGATAGCCGTCGAACACCTGCGACAGCTCCTGGATCGGGCCGAACAGCAGGCCCAGATACAGCACGAAGGCGACCAGCGTGCCGGTCGTGGTCCGGCCCTCGGCGACGGCGTTCGCGCCGAGGTACACCACGACGGCCAGGGCGAGGTCGGCCCAGGCCAGCCCGAAGGAGAAGTAGGCGGCGATGGCGCGCTGGGCGCGGACGCGGGCGTCGCGGTAGCGGTGCGAGTACTCGGCGAAGCGGCGCGCGGCGCCGGGCTCGCTGCGCGCGGCCTGCACCGCGCGCAGGCCCGCGATGTTCTCCTGGAAATCGGCGTTGACCACCGACACCCGCTCGCGGGAGACGGTGTAGGCCGAGGAGGACACCCGGCGGAACGCGAGCGTGGCCAGCAGCATGGGCGGCACCGTGGCCAGCACGATCAGCGCCAGACCCGCGTCGATGAAGACCAGGCCGACGGCGACGCCGACCAGGGTGATCAGCCCGACCAGGCCGGTGGCGACGCCGGTCTGCAGGAACGTCGAGAGAGCGTCGACGTCGGTGGTCATCCTGGTCATGATCCGGCCGGACAGTTCGCGCTCGTAGTAATCGAGGCCGAGGCGCTGTAGGTGCGCGTAGCTGCGCACCCGCAGGCCGAACAGCACGCGTTCGCCGGTGCGCGCGGTGAGCACGGTGACGGCGGCGCCGACGATCAGCCCGGTCAGCACCAGCCCGATCCCGACGACGCCCGCGATCGCGAGCGCGGTGCCGTCGCCCGCGGTGACGCCGGTGTCGATGGCATAGCGGACCAGCGGCGGGAAGGCGACGCCGATCAGCGCGTCGACGGTGAGCAGGAGCATCACCGCGCAGACCAGGCCGCGCACCGGACGCAGCAGCGCGCGCAGCCCGAAGTCGGGTTGTGGTGCGCGCAGGTCGCCGGGCAGACCGGGGTGCTCGGTGGCCGGGGGCAGCGCGTCGACGGCGGCGCGCAGCTCGGGCGTCTCGCTGAGGTCGGTGGCCGCCGCGGCCATCGACCGTGGGCGGCCGCCGTCGGGGCGGTTCGTGGTGGGGGAGGGCGCGGTGGGCAGGGCAGCGCCCAGCGGCGCGGGCAGCCGGATGACCCGGTCGGCCTGGGCCAGCGTGGACTCGCGGTGGGCCAGGATCAGCGTCGTCCGGCCGCCGGGATCGGGCAGCCTGCGGAAGATCTCCGCCTCGGTGACGGCGTCGACCGCGGAGGTGGCGTCGTCGAGCACCAGCACGCGGGGCCGGGTGAGCAGGGCCCTGGCCAGGGCGATGCGCTGGCGCTGCCCGCCGGACAGGGTGAGGCCGCGCTCGCCGATGACGGTGTCGTAGCCGTCGGGGAGTTCGGCGATGAACTCGTCCGCGGCGGCGGCCGTCGCGGCGGCCCTGATCTCGGCGTCGGTGGCCTCGGGGCGGCCGAGGGCGATATTGGCGGCGATGGTGTCGGAGAACAGGAACGGATCGTCGAAGACCACGCCGAGCGCGCCGCGCAGTTCGTCGGCGCGCAGGTCGGCCAGGTCGACCCGGGTGCCATCGGTGCCGACCAGGCTGATCCGGCCCGCGTCGGGCGCGTAGAAGCGGGGCAGCAGCAGCGACAGCGTCGACTTGCCCGATCCGGCCGGACCGATGACGGCTACCGTCTCGCCCGGCCGCACGGTGAGGTCCAATGCGTGGAGCACCGGTTGGTCGGCTGCGAAGCCGAAGCTCACCGCGTCGAATTCGATGCCGAGCGGGCCGGTCGGCAGGGTGACCGGCTTGTCGGGGTCGACCAGCACCGGCGCGGCGTCGATGACCTGGAAGACCCGGTCGACGGCGGCCTCGGTGAGCTGGCCCATGATCACCACCGAGGTGATCGTGCGCGCCGAGGAGGTCATGGTGGCCAGGTAGGCGGTGAACGCCAGGAAGGTGCCGACGCCGATCGCGCCGTGCCTGGCCAGCACGCCGCCGACGATGATCACCGCGACCAGCCCCGCCTGCGGCAGCGCCGAGACCACCGGGGCGAACCCGGCATTGATCCGGGCGGCGCGCAGGCGTTCGGCGAACAGGCGGCGGCCGTGCTCCTCGAGCACGTCGACCATCCGGGCCTCCTGCCCGAACCCCTTCACCACCCGCACCCCGGTGACGGTCTGCTCGACGTGTTCGGCGAGGTCGGCGGCGCGCTGCTGGGCCGACCAGGTCGCCGCGTACAGCCGGGGCCGCACCCGCAGCACGATCACCGCCATCGCGGGCGCGACCAGCAGCGCGGCCAGGGCCAGCGGGGGGCTCAGCCACACCATCACCACGGCCGAGAGCACGAACTGCAAGACCGCGAGGCCCGACCACGGGACCATCGCCAGCAGGCCCTGCACCAGCTGGAGATCGGTGATCGAGCGCGACACCACCTGGCCGGTGCGGATCGCGTCCTGCCCCGCGCCGTCGAGCCGTTGCAGCGCGGCCAGCAGCGACACCCGCAGGCTGTGCTGCACCTCGAGCGACAGCTTGCCCGCCCAGAGTCTGCGCGCGAAGGTGGCGACGAACCGGCCGACCGCGAGCAGGGCGAGCAGCGCCGCGGCACTGCCGATGACCGAGGTATCGCCAGCGACCGCCGCGTCGACGGCGCGTTTGGTCGCCAGCGGCGCGGCGATCGAGACGACCGCACCGGCGAGCACCGCGGCGGTGATACCCGCGAGCAGCCGGGGATGATCCAGGCTCAGGCGCCAGAGTCTGCGGATCCAGCCCGGTTCGGTGGCTGCCACCGGGCCTACAGGTCGCGGGTGCGCAGGTCCCACCAGCCCGCGGCGCCGATCGCGGCGGTCCACAGCAACAGGACCACCAGGGCGGCGGGCGTCGGCGCGAAGACCTCGGCCTCGGCGAACGAGCCAGCGCTGACGCCGGCGACCGTGGCGGAGACCGGCAGCAGGGTGGCGAAGCCGCCCGCGCCGAAGCCCTTGACCACCACCCAGATCAGCGGTTCCAGAATGAAGGCCCACCCCAGCACCAGCCAGACCGCGCCGCTGAACGTCCGCAGCAGCAGGCCGAGGCCGGCGCCGATCACCGCCCAGCACAGGGCGACCAGCAGACCGGCGCCGAGCACCTCCGTCAGCTGCCAGCCGAACTCGAATTTGCCGCGTCCGGCCACCAGCAGGGCCAGCAGGCTCGCCACCTCGGCGGCCAGCGCCACGGCGAAGGCGAACGCCGCGGTGGCGGCGAACTTGGCGACGACCAGGCGGGTCCGGTCGGGCGCGAACAGCACGGTCAGCGCCATGGTCTTGCGCCGGTACTCCCCGCCGGTGGCGGCGATGCCGAGCAGGGCCGCCACCACGAACACCGCGGCCAGCCCGAGATACAGCCCGATGGTCGCGGCGCCGGTGGCGGGCTGACCCTTCGGATCGGCAGGCCCGGACATCAGCGCGGTGATCAGCGTGCCGACGAGCGCGAGCGCCACGGGCGCGGCGAGCAACAGCCGGGCCGGGCGCACGGCGACGACCTTGCGCGCCTCGGACTCGATGCCGGGCAGGAGATCGGCGGGCAGCACTGCGGTCATCGTGGCATCCCATACGAGGTCGGCGCCGGGGCGAACGCGGCGGGATTCGCGTGCGGCGCCGGCACGGTGTGCCGGTGGCCGCGGGGTTTGGTCAGCGAGGCGAGGACCCGGTCGGGATGGATCGGATCGGCGACGATGCTGCCGATCCGCACCTGCGCGGCCTCGGCGACCTCGCGGAGGGTGGCCTCGCTCGCCTCGGCGACGGCCAGCCTGCCGTCGGGCCGCATCACCGCGTCGGTGTAGCCCCGCGCGGCCAGCGCGGTGGCCAGCGCGATCGAGGGCGAGGCGGCGACGACGAGCCGGTCCGGATGGCCGCGGCGCAGCTTGGCCGGGGTGCCCTGCCAGACGACCGCGCCCTCGCTCAGCACGACCAGCTGATCGGCCGTCGCCACCACATCGGCCAGCTTGTCGGCGCTGACCAGCGCCGTGCCGCCGCGGGCGGTGTGCCCGCGCAGCAGTTCGTGCAGCCAGCCGCGTTCCCTGCCGTCGGCGCCGGTGAACGGGTCGTCGAGCACCAGCAGCGGGGGATCGGCCAGCAGCGCGGTGCCCAGTGCCAGCCGGGTCTGCTGACCGGGCTGCAATCGCGCGATCGGGGTATCGGCGACCGTGGCCAGCCCGGTTTCGGCGAGCACCGCCGCGATCCGCCGCCGGGATGCCCCCGCGACCGGCGCGTAGCAGCGCAGATGATCGTGCACCGTGCGCGCCGGATGCAGGCCGCGTGGGCTCAGCACCGCGCCGACGGCGCCCGGCACGTCGATCTCGACGGTGCCGGTGGTCGGCTTCTGCACGCCGAGCACCATCCGCAGCACCGTCGACTTGCCTGCCCCGGTGGGACCGACGAGCGCGGTGACCGACCCGGCGGGCACCGCGAAGCCGACCTCGTGCACGGCGCTGACCAGCTCGAACTGCTTGCCGACACCGCGCAGTCGCACAGCGTCGCCGCGGCGCGCGCTCACTGGTTCTTCGCTATGGGGGCGTCGATCGCGGGCAGCGGATCGGCCTCGACGACCGGGTGCAGCGGGGACGGCCAGAACGCGGGCGCCGGCCCGAAAGCCTTGCGCGCGTTGTCGATCGTCACCTTGCCCAGCGCCCGGTTACCCGCGCCACCGATGGCGGCGCCGATGCCGGCGGGCAGGATCTTGCCCGCCATGAGCGCGGCGCGCTTGGTGATGAAGCGCTTGATGAACTGCTGCAGCAGCCGGTTGTTGATCGAGGCGATCCCCGGCACCTTGTTCGCCAGCGTGCCCGCCCAGTTCTTGGACGACGTGCCGAGCCCCTTCTGCACGATCGCCATGCCCGCGTCGCCGAGGACGACGGCGAGCACCAGCGCCCGGCGGGCCTCCTTGTCCTCCGGCTCGATGCCGTGGACATAGGCCCTGGCCAAGGTGAACAGGGCGGAGGCCTCCATGAAGAACGCGGTCTCCGCGCTGATCGCGCCGAGGGCGGCCAGCGTGCCGACGCCGGGCACCGCCGCGGTCGCGCCGACCGCCGCGCCGCTGCCGGTGACGGCTAGCAGATACTGCTTCTCCAGCCGCTCCACGAGCTGGGCCGGACTCTCACCGGGATGACGCTCGCGGAGAAAGGCGACGTATTTGCGCACCGCGGGTGCCTGCAGCTTGGACCCCGTGTCGAGCACATCGACCACGGCCTTCTCGATCGCTTTGTTGAACACGGCGTTGTCCTCCTCATCGCCTGACGAAACGAACTGTAGGGCACCGCGGTCCCCGACAGCTCATCATGCCAACGAGCGCCGACACCCCGTCGGTTCCATGATGTGGGCGCGATCTCCGTGCTGGTCCTCGCGCGGGAGCTGGTTCTAGTCTGACCGGATGAGCGCAACGCAGCCGACCCGTTTGATCCGCGACTTCACCGCAGACGGTGCCGAGATCGCGACGATCACCATCGCCCACCCGCCGTTGAACCTGTTCGACCGCCGGCTCATCGACTCGCTGATCGCCGATATCGCCGCCGTGGGCAAGCAGCCGCCGCGCGCGGTGCTGATCCGCGCCGAGGGCAAGGTCGTCTCGGGCGGCGTGGACGTGAACATCTTCGACGGGCTCACCGTCGAGGAGGGCGCCCGCCTCTGGAACGACCTGTTCGCCCAGATCATCCACCCGATCGAGGCCCTGCCGTGCCCGGTGGTCTTCGCCGCCCACGGCCTCACCCTCACCGCGGCCTTCGAGATCGCGCTGGCCTGCGACTTCATCCTGGCCGCGCCCAAGGCCAAGTTCGGGCTGGTCGAGACGGTCGTCGGGCTGACGCCGTCGATGGGCGGCCCGCAGCGGCTGGCCGAACGCGCGGGCTCGGGCCGCGCCCGCGAGTTCGTGATGACCGGTGACCTCTACGACGCCGCCACGATGGCCGAGTGGGGCGTGGTCAACGCGGTGCACGACGATGTCGAGGCCGCCGCCGCGGCGCTGGTCGCGCGCCTGGCCGCCGGCCCGACCCGCGCGCACGCGGCGACCAAGCAGATCATCGAGGCGTGGCGTTCCGGCGGTGTGGCGCACGCGGATTCGGTGACGCCGGATATCTCGGGCGAGCTGTTCGCGACCGCCGACCTGCGCGGCGCGGTGCGCAGTTTCCTGGAGATCGGCCCGGGTAAGGCGACCTATCGCGGCGAATGAGCGCGCCGAGTGCCTGACAGCTGTGTGATCCACGTCATATAGTCACAGGTGCGGTGCTGCATCGACGTACGTGGAGGTCCGGATGGGTCAGAGCGAGCACGAGGGCGCGACCATCATCGAGTTCCCTGCCAACGGTGCGGCCGGGCGGCTGACCAGGGGGTCCGACGGGATCCTGCGCTACGGCGACCTCAGCCCGGCCCTCACCGAACTGCTCGATCTGCGGGTGCACGCGTTCACCGGCCGGGAGGCGGTCGTCGAAGTGGGCGGGCCGCGGCTGACCTATCGCGAACTGTGGCACAGCGCCTCCCGGATCGCCGGTGGGCTGCAGGACCGGGGCATCGGCTACGGCGACCGCGTCGCGGTACACATGCCGACGAGCGCCCGCTGGGTGCAGGCGTTCCTCGGCGCGCTGCTCTCCGGCGCGGTCCCGGTGCTCGTCCCCGATTCGCTGCCGGTCGCGGTGGCGCAGCGGGTGATCGCCGACAGCAGCGCCGACTTCGTGCTCGGTCCCGACGGCCCGCTGCCCGACAGCGCCGCCTATATCGATGACGGTGCGGCACTGGATGATCCGGCGCTGCTCTGTTACACCGGCACGGCCGCCCGGCGGCCGGTGCCGACCGGCGTCGAGCTGACCAACGAGAACCTGCTCTCGGCGGTGTCCTCGGTGATCGGCGCGCTCGACCTGCCCGCCGAGGGCCTGCGCAACCTGGTGCTGCTGCCGCTGGCGCACGCCAGCGGGTGTGTCGACCAGTTGCTGCCCACCTTCGCGGTCGGCGGCACGGTGGTGCTCGCGCCCGGTGCGCCCAGCCTCGCCGATGTGCTCGACACCGAGCGCATCGACACCGTCTCGGGCACTCCGCGCATCTTCGCCGGCCTGCTCCCCGAACTCGCCGCGCGCAGGGTGGGCGCGGGGGTGCGGCGGATCAGCAAGGCCTGTCACCGGTCCGAACGCGCCGCCGCGGCCGCCCCGGCCACGCTGACGGCGGCGCTGCGCGACCTGTTCCCGGCGGCCAGGCAGTGGTCGGTCTGGGGCGCGACGGAGACCAGCGGCATCGGCCTGATGGTCGACGACACCGACCTCGCCGAATCCGCGTCCACCCTCGGATTCGCTTTCGGCGGGACGGAATTGGCCCTGTCCGGGCCGCAGGCGAGCGCGGGCCGCGGCGAATTGCTGTGCCGCGGCCCGAATGTCAGCAGGCGCTACTGGAACGATCCCGATGCCTCGGTCGCCCGGTTCAGCGGAAGCTGGTTCCACACCGGCAATCTGGTGAGCATCGAGGACAACGGTCTGGTCCGCGCGGTGCTGCCGGTGCGGCAGCGCCGCGTCAGCGGGCTGTAGCTCAGCGCAGCCGGGTGCGCAGCGCCGCGCGCAGCTCGCCGGTGAGGCCGATCGCGCTCAGGTAGCCCTCGGTGTCGCCGTAGGTCTCGCGCACGGTGCGGTCGGCGGTGCGCAGGTAGTCCTCCTGCACGCCGAGCAGGTCGGCCGACAGGGCAGCGCCGTCGGCGATCTTCGGCTCCAGCAGCCGCCGCAGCGGTTCGACGGCGGCGTTGCTGGCCAGGTAGTCGGTGTAGACGTCGTCCTCGGTGACGTCCACCGCGCGCAGCAGCGTGGCCACCGCCCAGCCGGTGCGGTCCTTGCCCGCCGCGCAGTGCACCAGCGCCGCGCCGTCGCCCTCGGCGACGGAGGTGGCCAGCCGGGTGATCGCGGCGTGCGCCTCCGGCATCACCGGGAACTGCCGGTAGACCTCGAGCATGTGGGTGCGCGCCGAGACGGTCTCGGCCTCGTGCGGCGGTGCCTCGCCCATCCGCGAGTCGAACGGGGTGACGTGCAGCCGGACGCCCGCGGGCAGGATGTCGTGGCCGATGTGGTCGATCTCGGCCAGGCCGCGCAGATCGTGCACATCGGTGACGCGCAGTCCGCGCAGGGTGTCGTGCCCTTTCGCGTCGAGACCGCTCAACTGGGCCGAGCGCAGCAGCACACCGGGCCGGATCGTCGAACCGTCGGTGGTGCGCAGCCCGCCCACATCGCGGAAATTGAAGGTGCCGCTGAGGGCGAACTGATCGGCAGGAGGCGAAAGAGTCACCCGTCCAGGTTATCGACGGTTCCGCCGGACCCGCGATGGAGTTCGCGGATCCGACACGCACTGTGTTGTGTCCGTTTCGCCGGGTGCCACTGTGCCGTCGCCCACACGCACCGGGGCCTACCTGCGATGACTTGTACACTCGACCAGTGCGCGGATGATGGCATGGGGGTGGCGTCTGCGGTGAATGTGAACTATTCAAGCCGTATGGTCGGTTTTACAAAAGGTCGCATTCGGATAACAAAACAATCTTTCAGTCTGAAAAGGACGGCTGAATCAGTTCGTGAATCCAGAAAACCTTCTAAGATCGAGCTCGCTGGATAGGTTGATCCGTACCCGGTCGGTCTCTCCACTCGCTCGCATCGCCGCGGGCAGCGAAATTTGTTGCCGAGGAGTTGTCGTTGAGCGCCAGTCGTGAACTAACCGAGACATTGCTCCGGCCCGCCGTCTGCGAGGCCGTGGAGCACGCCGCCGCGAATTCGGACGCCACCGGCGTGCGGGCGCTGCGCATGTTGCTGCACGCGGGCATGAGTGCCTACTGGCCGCTGGTGAAGGCCGAGCCCGATCGCCAGATCGCCGCCTACGACGCCGCGTTGCAGACCCTGCGGCACCGGTGGTCGGACACCGGTGACGCCATCGGTGACCCGACCGCGACCGCGCTGTTCCGGCAGATGGACGACGAGGCCATCGCCTTCCTCGGGCTGTGCGCCCGGCTCTCGGGTACCCAGTGGCTGGAGCCGCTCGACTCGGTCGCCACCTACATCGTCTCGGTGCTCTACGGCGCGGTGCTGCGCTGGCTCGCCGACGGCAACGACGAGACCACCCTGGTGGTCATCGACGACCTGGTCGGCTGCCTGACGCTCAAGGCCGTCGAAGTCTGACCCCGCCGATACTGGACGACTGACCAAATAGGTGGTTCAGTAGTCGAGTGACCCAGACGACATCGCTGCACCATCTGCACGCGGCGACCGCCGAGCTCGATCCGCCGCTGGCCGCGGTCGACCTCGCCGCGCTCGACGCCAACGCCGCCGATCTGGTCCGCCGCGCGAACGGCGTCGCGGTCCGGGTCGCCAGCAAATCCGTGCGCTGCCGCGCCGTGCTCGAACGCGTGCTCGGCGACGGCCTCACCGCACAGGGCGGCTTCGCCGGCATCATGGCCTATTCGCTGCGGGAGGCCATCTGGCTGGTCCGCCTCGGCGCCCGCGACGTCCTGCTCGGCTATCCGGTGGCCGACCGCGCCGCGCTGGCCGAGCTCGCCGCGTCCCCCGAACTGCTGGCCGCGATCACCCTGATGATCGACGACGTCGCCCAGCTCGAACTCACCCGCGCCGCCCTCGGCACCGATCTGGTCCATCCCCGGATCTGCCTCGACGTCGACGCCGCCCTGCGGATCGGCCCGCTGCACCTGGGCACCCGGCGTTCCCCGGTGCGCAGCCCCGAGCAGGCCGCCGAGCTGGCCGCCGAGGCGCGCAGGCGTGGCTTCGACGTGGTCGGCGTGATGACCTACGAGGCCCAGATCGCCGGCCTGCCCGACACCAACCCCGCGGTGCGGGTGGTCAAGCGGTTGTCCGCCGCCGAGATCGGCCGCAGGCGCTCCCGGGTGCTCGACGCGGTGCGCATGGTCACCGGTCCGCTGGAGATCGTGAACAGCGGTGGCACCGGCTCGATCGAGGTCTCGATCACCGACCCGGAGGTCACCGAGGTGACCGCGGGGTCCGGGCTGTACGTGCCGACGCTGTTCGACCACTACCGCTCGTTCACCCCGCGCCCCGCGCTGTTCTTCGCGACCCCGGTGCTGCGCAAGCCCACCCCGAGCATCGCCACCGTCTTCGCCGGCGGCTACATCGCCTCCGGTCCAGCCGGCCCGAGCCGGGTGCCGCTGCCGGTGTGGCCCGCGGGCCTGAAGCTGCTCGGCGCCGAGGGCGCGGGCGAGGTGCAGACCCCGCTGGCCGGTGGCGCCGAGCTCGAGATCGGCGATCGCGTCTGGTTCCGGCACGCCAAGGCGGGCGAGCTGTGCGAGCGCTTCGACCGGATCCACCTGGTCGACGAGGCGGGTGCGCGCACCACCGTGCCGACCTACCGCGGCGAAGGTCAGTGCTTCGGCTGATCGGTGAGCAGCGCGCGGACCTCGTCGTCGGCGAGCTGGTGGAAGTCGCGATAGGCCATCCCGACCCCGCCCAGGTCGGCGGGCGTCCACAGGCAGACCAGCTCGTCGCACTCGCGGCGCACCCGCCGCGCGGCCTCGGGCGAGGACACCGGCATCGCGACGATGACCCGGTCCGGATGCCGGGCCCTGGCCACCCGGCACGCGGCCACCACGGTCGCCCCGGTCGCCATGCCGTCGTCGACGATCATCACCACCCGCCCGGCCAAGGGGACCGGGTCGCCGGTGCGCAGCTCGCGCTGCCTGCGCGCCAGTTCGATCCGCTCGGCCCGCTCGACCTCGTCGAAGGCCTCCTGCGTCACCCCGCTGCGGTCGATGACATCGCGATTGACCACCAGCACGCCACCCTCGCCGAGCGCGCCCATCGCCAGCTCCGGCTGCCAGGGCAGGCCCAGCTTGCGGACCAGCAGGATGTCGAGTTCACCGCCGACGACAGCGCAGACCCCGGCCGCCACCGGAACACCACCGCGCGGCAGCCCGAGCACCAGTGGGCGCGGGGCCCGCAGGTGCTCCAGGGCCTTGCCGAGGACGCGGCCCGCCGCTGCCCGATCGGGGTAGACCACGTCTGTAAACGCTACTCCGCGGCGGGCTCCGGCGATACGCGCTCGGTGATGGCGAACCGGCGCAGCGACAGGCTCGGATTGGCCGTGCGCACCCGGGCCAGATGCGCCGGGTCGATCGCGGCGGTGAGCACGCCGGGTTCGTCGCCCAGTTCGGCCAGCACCACGCCCGCCGGGTCGACGATCATCGACGCGCCAGCCCCGCGCGGCAGGCACTGGTCGGCGGCCGCCACGTAGATGGTGTTCTCGATCGCGCGGGCGCGCAGCAGCGTGGTCCACTGGTCGACCTTCGCCGGGCCGGGGATCCACTGCGCGGGCAGCAGCAACACCTGGGCGCCCGCCGCCGCGACACGCCGACATCCCTCCGGGAAACGCAGATCGAAACAGGTCTGCATGCCGAACATCACACCGTCGACGGTGAAGGTGGCCGGCGCGACGAGCGGACCGGCCTCGACCACGTCGGATTCCAGGTGCCCGAACGCGTCGTAGAGATGCACCTTCCGGTACACCGCGACGCGCGCGCCGTCGGGCCCGTGGGCGACGAGGGTATTGCTGATCCGGGTCGCTTCCGGCGCCGTCCGCTCGACCACGCCGGCGACCAGATACACCCCGAATTCGGCTGCGAGCGCGCTCAGTCCGGTGGTGAACGGGCCGTCGAGCGGCTCGGCGATCGCCACCACCCGCTCGTCCAGCCGGGTCACCGCAAACATCGAGTATTCGGGGGCGAGGACCACCTTCGCGCCCGCCGCGGCGGCCGTGCGCAGGTGCTCGCGCAGGGCCGCGAGGTTGGCGGCCGGGTCGGTCCGGGGAGCGAATTGGACGACCGCGATCGGCACCGCGTCCGGTGCCGGTTCCTGATGCGCTGACCCGTTCTGCAGTTGCATAGGTCTCACCGTATTCACCCGGTGGCCAGGACAGCTACCGTCAGGCAGTAAACTCCTGGTCAATGAGTACCAATGAGGTCGACAGCGTTCCTGCCGACGACGACAGGCACGAAGACGGCCCGACCTTCGCCGATCTCGGGATCGATGACCGCGTCCTCGCGGCCATCGCCGATGTGGGCTACGAGTCGCCGTCCCCGATCCAGGCGGCGACCATCCCTCCGCTGCTCCAGGGCGCGGACGTGGTCGGCCTCGCGCAGACCGGTACCGGCAAGACCGCGGCCTTCGCGATCCCGATCCTGATGGGTCTGGACACCGCGCAGAAGAAGCCGAGCGCGCTGGTGCTCGCGCCGACGCGTGAGCTCGCCATCCAGGTCGCCGAGGCCTTCGGCAAGTACTCCGCGCACATCCCCGGGCTGCACGTGCTGCCCATCTACGGCGGCCAGAGCTACGGCGTGCAGCTGTCGGGTCTGCGCCGCGGCGCGCACGTGGTCGTCGGCACGCCCGGCCGCGTGATCGATCACCTGGAGAAGGGCACGCTCGACCTGTCGCAGCTGCGCTACCTGGTGCTCGACGAGGCCGACGAGATGCTCAAGATGGGCTTCCAGGAAGACGTGGAGCGCATCCTGCGCGATACGCCCAACGACAAGCAGGTCGCGCTGTTCTCGGCGACCATGCCGGGCGCGATCCGCAAGATCTCCAAGCAGTACCTGAACGATCCGGTCGAGATCACGGTCAAGTCCAAGACCCAGACCAACACCAACATCACCCAGCGCTACGTGCAGGTCTCGCACCAGCGCAAGCTCGACGCCCTCACCCGCGTGCTCGAGGTCGAGGACTTCGAGGCGATGATCATCTTCGTCCGCACCAAGCAGGCCACCGAGGAGCTGGCCGAGAAGCTGCGCTCGCGTGGTTTCTCCGCCGCGGCGATCAACGGCGACATCGCGCAGAACCAGCGTGAGCGCACCATCGGCCAGCTGAAGTCGGGCGCGCTCGACATCCTGGTCGCCACCGACGTGGCCGCCCGCGGTCTCGACGTGGAGCGCATCTCGCACGTGGTGAACTACGACATCCCGCACGACACCGAGTCCTACGTGCACCGCATCGGCCGCACCGGCCGCGCGGGCCGTTCGGGTCAGGCGCTGCTGTTCGTCGCGCCGCGCGAGCGGCATCTGCTCAAGTCGATCGAGCGCGCCACCCGGCACCCGCTGATCGAGATGCAGCTGCCCAGCGTCGACGACGTCAACGCGACCCGCGTGTCCAAGTTCGGCGACATGATCACCGAGAACCTGTCCTCGGACAATGTGGCGCTGTTCCGCAAGCTGATCGAGGACTACGAGGCCGAGCACAACACGCCGCTGGTCGACATCGCGGCGGCGCTGGCGGTCGGCGGCTTCGACGGTGACAACTTCTTCATGGAGGCCGAGCCGGAGCCCGCGCCGCGTCGTGAGCGCGATCGGGATCGGGACCGGGAGCGTGCCCCGCGTCGCTTCGACGACGAGGACCGCGCTCCCCGTGGTCCGTCGTTCTCTCGCGAGAGCGGCCAGGAACTGGCGACCTACCGGATCAGCGTCGGCAAGCGGCACCGCGTGGTGCCGGGCGCGATCGTCGGCGCCATCGCCAACGAGGGCGGCCTGCGCCGCAGCGACTTCGGGCACATCAGCATCCGGCCCGATTACAGCCTCGTCGAGCTGCCTGCCAACCTGCCGCACGAGACGCTGGAAGCCTTGCGCCGCACCAGGATCAGCGGCGTGCTGATCCAGCTGCAGCCCGATCAGGGTCCGCCCGCGCAGCGGCTGGCCTCGCGGGGCCCGCGCCGCGATCGCGACGCGCGGCCGCGGACCGAACGGCGCAAGCCGCGGTTCTGACGCCGGGGGCGCTCGCCGGACCCGGCGAGGCCACACCCGTCGCAACTGCTCGACATGTCCGCGGGTAGCGCCCTGGTCGCCCGCGGCGCTGGTTAAGGTGTTTGCCGTCGGGTGTGCGTGAACACAGGAGGGCCGCGGTTGTTCGTGTCCGGTGATCGGGTGATCGGTGCCGTCGGCGATCTCGTGCGCGCGGCGGACTGTGAGTTCGCGCTGCTTCGCGCCCTCGACGCGGCCATCGGCAACCTCCCCGGCACGCCGGACGCCGCGGTCCCCGTCGTCCGTGCCGCCGAGGTGGCGCCGGAGTTGCTGCGGCACTTCGGCGACGCCCTGATCCGCGTCCCGTCGCCCGAACTCCCCGGCGCCACTCCCGCCGCCCGGATCGCCGCACTCACCGCCGCCGCCGAGCGGACCACGGCGGCCCTGCGCGACGGGGCCGCCGCCATCCTCGGCGCGGTCTTCTTCGACGGCCGCTTCGCCTGCGGCGCCGACCTGCTGGTCCGCGATCCGGGCACCGGGCACTACACGCAGCACATCGCCGTCGGGTCCGCGACGGTGGGCCTGTCCGCGTCGTCGGGGGCCGGAGCGGTGGGCCTGTCCGCATCGTCGGGGTCCGGAGCGGTCGGCCTGCCCGTGTCGCCGCAGGCCGCAGCGGTCGATCTGCCCGCATCGTTGGGGGCCGGTCGGGGGCCGGGCGTTGTCGTCGAGTCCGGTGATCGCGCCACGAGTGGGTTCGTGGGGCCGGAGCCGGGCGAGTTCGCGGCATGTCGTGGGGGCCCGGTGACGCCGGGTGTCCCTGTCGGCCTTGCGGAGTCGGCTGAGTACGGCGAGGCGGCACCGGAGTCCGGTCCGGTCGTTGTCGATCACGAGGCGTCGGCCGAGCTCGATGGCGCGTCGGTGGATTCCGGGGCGACGGTGGGCGCTGCCGCGCCGGTCTCTGTGCCCACGGAGGACTTCCGTGCGTTGCGGCGCGAGTTGGCCGCGGGGCGTACGCCCTTCGAACGGGCGACGGCGTCGGTCGGGACGGCCGAGGTCGACGGTGCGCGGGCGGTGTTGCGGGCGCGGCTCGCGTTCGCGGCGTGCGGTGCCGCGCTCGCCGGGGCGGGCGTCGGCGTCGACCCGTCGGCGTACCTGTGGACCGAGGCGGGTGCCCGGCGGATGCGAACCGACGAGCTGGCGCGGGTGTATCCGGCTCGGCGGGCGCGGGTGGAGCGGATCGTCGAGGAGAAGCTGACCGAACTGCTGCCGGTGCAGTGGGGCGACCCCCGCTACCTCGCGTGCGGACGCTGCGCGACCTGCCGGGTCGCCGCGTCCACCGCCCGGGACCTGTTGCTGGTGGCGGGAATCCGCCCCACCCAGCGGGCCCGGCTCCGCGAGGCGGGTGTGCTCACGATCGACCGCCTCGCCACCACGACCACGCCGATCACCGGCCTCGCCCCCCGCACCGTGACCGCCCTGCGCCGCCAGGCCGAGATCCAGCTGGAGCGTGAGCGCACCGGCGAACCCACCTTCGCCCTCCGCGACGTCGCCGCCCTGGGCGCCCTCCCCGCCCCCGGCCACGGCGATCTCGCACTGATCGTCGACCTGGACCAGCACGGCACCGTCACCGCCGTAGAACTGTCCGACGCGCGCTCCGTCGTCTACCGCAGCGTGGTCACCGACCCGCCCGCGGCGGCGTTCGGCCGATGTGTGCCCGCCGCACCGTTCATCGCACGCGGAATCTCCGACACGGCATCCGGTGATTACCCGACCGCCACGCCGACCGCTGGGCCCGGGTTCTCCGGCGACCCGTCCGCGACGAGCGGCGGTCCCGGCCACACCCCTACCGACCTGTCCGCACCGCATCGGCCGACGGTGGAGCGCGCCGAGGTGACAAGCGCAGGGCACGCCACCGGCGCCGTGCCGACCGCGCGGCCCGGGACCGCGGCCGACGTGGCCGACCCGAGCTACGGTGCCCGCCAAGCGGTTACCGGTCTGCACGCAGCGCACCGACCGATCGGTGACCGTGCCGAGGTGGCATCCGCCGCCACCGGCCCCTCGGCCGCCGACGTCCTCGACGAACTGCTCGACATCATCGGCGAGCACCGCGCGGTCGACCCGGATGTGCGCGTGTACCACTACGGTTCGGCAGTCCGGACCGCGCTGCTGGACTGGGCCGGTCGGCTCGGCGTCGGCGCCGACCTGCTCGACGAACTGCTGGCCGACGGCGCGCTGTTCGACCTCGCGCCCATCGTGCGCACCGCCCTGCTGATCGGCGAACAGTCCTATGACATCGCGGGTCTGGCCGGATTGTTCCCGGCCGTGGAGAGCCGGGCCACGACCGTGCTCGCCCTGCGGGATTGGCTGCTGGCCCGCGCCGACGACGCCGGGGTGGCGGTGCCGGGGACCCGTTTCGCGGTCGCGGAGGCCGACGTCCCGCCGTCCTTGCGGCCGGGTTCGCTCGAGGCGGCGCTCACCGAATTCGCGGCGGCCGCCGACGGCGACGCCGCCCGCGCGGCGGCGCTGACCGCCGCGATCCTCGGCTACCACCGTCGGGAACGTCAGCCGCGCTGGTGGGCTCACATCGACCGGCTCGGCCACCCCGTCGGCGAATGGGCCGACGCGCCGGGCGTGCTCGTCGCGGAGTGGGGCACCGTCGACACCAAATGGCATCGCACCCCGCTGCTTCCGACGATGCGGCGCTACTTGACCCTCACCGGCAGGCTCGGCACCGGCGCGACGCTCACCCCCGGCACCCAGATGGTCACCATCTACGACGGCGCCGCCGCGGCGGGCATGACCCAGACCCTCGGCCGCCGCGCCACCGCCACGGCCACCGTCCTCGGCTGCGCCGTCGACGCGAACTTCGACGACACCGTCCGGCTCGAGGAACTGCTGCCCGCGGGCTGCCCGCCCTACGACGACCTGCCCGCGGCCATCGCCCCCGGCCCGCCCGACGGCGAGGCCGAAATCGAAGCGGCCCTGGAATTCACGGCGCAGGACCTGCTCGTGACCCTGCCCGAGGTGCCCGAGAACGCCGTCTACGACCTGCTGCTGCGCCGCGCGCCCCGCCTGCGCGACGGGCTGGACCTGCCGCAGGTGCACGGCGATATCGCCGCCGCCCTGGCGAGCGCGGTCGGCGCGCTGGACGCCTCCTATCTGGCCGTGCACGGCCCGCCCGGCACCGGCAAGACCGGCATCACCGGTCGCGCGATCGAACGGCTGGTCACCCGGCACCGGTGGCGGATCGGGGTGGTCGCGCAGTCGCACGCGGTGATCGAGCGGATCTTCGACGCCGTCGTCGAGGCCGGGCTGCTGCCCGAGCTGGTGGCCAAGAAGGATGTCGCCTCGGTCGGCCCGGAATGGTCGGCGATCGATGCCGAGCGGTACCCGCGCTTCCTCGACAACGCGGTCAATGGGTGCGTGATCGGCGGCACCACCGCCGATTTCGTCGACGAGACGCTGATCGCGCCCGGCGCCCTCGACCTGCTGGTGATCGCCGACGCGGGCGCGAGCTCGCTGGCCGACACCGTCGCCGTGGCGGTGAGCGCGCGCAATCTGCTGCTGATCGGTGATCCGGTGCCCGCGCGGGCGCTGGCCGCGCATCCGGAACCGGTGCAGGTCTCGGCGCTGGAGTGGCTGTGCGAGGGCGCGGCCACCCTGCCCGCCGAGCGCGGCTACTTCCTCGACCGCACCTGGCGGATGCATCCCGCGGTGTGCGAGCCGGTGTCGGCGAGCTGCTACGCGGGCAGGCTGCGGGCCAGCGAGACCATCACCCTGGCCCGGGATCTGGCAGGCATCGCGCCGGGCGTGAGCACCGTGCTCGTCGACCATCGCGGCAGCGCCACCGAATCCGACGCCGAGGCGCGCGAGGTGGTGCGCCGGGTGCGCGCCCTGCTCGGCGAGACCTGGACCTCGGGCGGGCGCGCCCGCAAGCTGCATCCGCACGACGTGTTCGTCGTCGCGCCCTACGCGGCGCAGGTGGCGCGCATCCGAACCCTGCTGGCGCGCGCCAAGATCGAGGACGTCCTCGTCGGCACCCCCGACCGGTTCCGTGGCCGGGAAGCCGCCGTCGTCCTGCTCTCGATGACCACCTCCACCCCCGCCGACGCACCCTTCGGCATGCGAGCGCTGCTGTCGCGCACCGTGATCCACGCGACGCTGTGCCGCGCGATGTGGAAGGCCATCGTCATCCGCTCCCCGCTGCTCACCGAGTACCTCCCCGACAGCCAGGAAGAGCTGACGGCGCTCGCCGAATTCCTCCGTCTGGACTGAGCGCGGCGTGACCGGCCGATCCGCGCGCGGCCGCTCGCGGCGACCGACCTACGCGTTGCGCAGCAGCCTGCGCAGCCAGTCGGCGGCGAGTTCCGGAGTGACGGGGGCGATGTCGACCCGGTGGGCGGTGTGCACCAGGTAGCGGCCGTCGCCGGTGACATCGATCCAGGACAGCACGCCCGACGGGGTGCGATCGTCACCCGCGGCCACCAGGATCTGCCCGATGCCCTCGCGGGGGCGTTGCAGCAACCTGCGGACGCGGGCCGCGTCGGAGGGACCGGCGACGGGGGCGGTGACCAGGTCGCGGCTGTCCTCGACCACGCGGGCGGTGAGGGCAGACAGCGGCGGGCCGGTGCCGGTCTTGCCGACGGGCATCCGCGCGAACACCTGGGCGGCGAACCGCCGCGTGCTGCCGACCTGGACATGGACCGAGCCGCCCCGGTCCTCGGTGCGGCCCGGTTCCTGCACGGCCAGCACCGCCACGTCGTGGGTGACGGCTCCGAGCATCCGGACCGGCGCGACGGCCCGGCCGCACACCTCGACGCGGATCTCCGGCTCGGCCAGCACCCGCAGCGCCGCCGACAGATCGGCGTCGAGGGTGCGCGCGCACCAGGCGTCGAGGGCGGGCTGGGCGGCGTCGCGTTCGGCGGTGTCGCGGGCCGAGGCGCGCACGGCGAGCGGATAGGGGATCCGGTCGCCGTCGGTGCGCGCCCAGGCCAGCGCGAACTGATCCGGCGTGAGGTGCCAGTTCACCCCCGCTCGGTCCACTCACCGAGCACGGCGGGACTGGTCGGCTCCATCTTGCCGATCAGCGCGTTCACTTCGTCGGCGGGCTCGAGGTAGGTCGGTTCCTCGTCGAGGAACCGCAGGAACTCGTCGTCGTCCTCCTCGTCGTCGGCCTGCGGCACCGGCGGCCGCTGACCGTTCGGCGGCCGGGTCGTGTCGGAGGCGACCATGGCGCCGCCGAGCAGGCCACCCATGGCGCCCGCGGTCATGCCCGCCGTCGCGTCGCCACTCGCCGCGACGGCGTCCTGGCGGCTCTCGGTGGACGCCGAGGCGGTGTCGGTGCTCGCGGCGAGGGTGGCGTCCTCGTCCGGTGTCGGGCCGTCGTGCGTTGCCGCGGTGGACGTCTCGTCGTCCGGCCGGCCGGCGGGCCTGCGCCGGACGCGCGGGTCGGCCGAGGGCAGGTATCCGGCCGGTGTCACCGGCGCGGCGGACGACGGGCCGCCCGGCACGGCGTTCGCGGCGCCGACGGTCGCCGGTGCCACGGGCGCGCCCTGGGCGCCCGCCGCGGTGGTTGTCGTCGTGGCCGTTCCGGCCGCGACGGTCTGCGCGCCGCTGCCGCCACCCGTGTGCACGAAGGCCGTGGTGGTCCCGTTCCCGCCGCCCGCACCGGCGGTCGTCGCGTCGGACACGGCCGGGTCGGTCGTGGCCGCGCCTGCCGAGACGACGGGCACGGCGGCGGACGGCACACCGGCGACGCCGTTCGACGCGACAGCGGGATCGGCGGCCCCCGGCTCCGTGGTGATCTCGGGGAAGGACGGCACGCCCGACCCGGTCGGCACGAAGGCGCCCCCGTAGATCGTCTCCATCGCCCGCACCGCGTCGAGCCGGGCGTTCTCGGCCCGTCGCACGATCGCGGCATTGTCGGTGGCCTGCTGCGAATCCAGCAGCGCGGCCGCCGGATCCGGCTGGGCGCCATCGGGTTCGGTGACGGCGGCGCGCACCGATTCGGCGGCGTCGCCCGCCTGACCGAGCCGGACGCCCACCGCGGTCAGCACATCGGCGATCCGCCTGCCCGCCTGCTCGAAGTCGCGCACCGCGTCGATCGCCCGCTGCGCGGCGCTGCCGCGCCAGCCGTCGGCGATGGCGGCGCCGATCTCGCCGTGCGCGTTCTCGACCTCGTCACCGAGCGCGGTCGAGGTGGTCAGGAACAGCTCGCCCGCGGCGGACAGCGCCGCCGGATCGAGTTGCCGGACGGCCTGATGGATCTCGGCGTGCGAGAGGTTGTCGAACACCTCGACGACGGCGGCGTAGTCGGGATCGGTGCCGGGCACGCGGCCGGAGATGCTACGCATGCTCGGTCTCCTGCTTCGCGATGGACGCGGCCAGCGCCTGATCGCTGTCCTGATAGGCCGTGCCCGCGGCCCGGAAGACCGCCGCCAGCGCCCGTGCGGTGCTCGCGTAGGCCCGCAGCTGGGTGAGCGCGTCGGCGGCCTTGCCCTCGAATCCGGTGCGCAGCGCGGCGCCCGAGGGCAGCCCGCCGAAACCGGGGATCACCTCGGCCCCGCCGAGGACGAGCAGCTGGGCGTCCACCGCGTCGGCCAGGCGCTCGTAGCGCTGGGCGCAGCGTTCCGGCGCGCCGTCGGCGACCAGCAGGCCGTCGATCCACAGTCCGCCCTCGTCCACGGCCTGGCCGAGTGCCGCCGTATCCGGCAGCCCTGTTCGATTCGGTTGCACTGTTCCCCCTTCGTCGTTCATCGCGCCGTGGCGAGTACCCACTGCGCGATATCGGCCGCCACGCGCTGCTGCACCGGTTCGTGCAACAGGTCGTGTCCCGCGTCGGCGTACTCGCGCAAATCTACCGATCCGTGCCGTGCTGTCCATAGCCGGATCGCATCGATCGGCGCCCGCCGGTCGTCGGCGCCGTGCACCGCCAGCACCCGCAGACGCGGGTCCGGCGCGATCTCGGTGGCCCGGCGCGGCGTCCCGCAGACGACCAGCCCGGCCAGCTCTCCGGGACGCTCGGCGGCGACGGTGAGCGCGGTGATCGCGCCCAGCGAATGGCCCATCAGCACCGGCGCCGCGCCGCCCGCCGCGGCGACCTCGGCGAGCAGCCCACCGGCGTCGGCGGCCAGCTCGGCGACGGTGCCCGGCGCGGCCGGATCGCCTTCGCTCAGGCCCTGACCGGCGGTGTCCAGCGTCCACAGCTCGATCCCGGTGGGGCGCAGCAGATCGGCGAAGCGGTGGTAGTGCCCGCTGTGCTGGCCGGTGCCCGGCAGCAGCACCAGCGTCGCGGCGACACCCGGCACCGGCCACCGCCGGTAGTGCAGGCGGCCACGGGCGCTGTCGAAGTAGGGCATCGACCGATTATGACCGCCGAGCGAATTGTCGTGCGCGACAGGATCAGTGCGTTCCGGCCCGCGTTGTGCACGATGCGTGGTATCGGTGCGGTGTGGACACCCCACTACCCGTTGGTAGCCGTTAGACTTTCGCGCGTCGAACTGCGTCCACAGAGTCGAGGTCTGCCATGTCGTTCCGTCGTTGCGTCGCCCACGTCGTCGTCGGCGCCGCCGTCGTGACCACCGCCTCGCTCGGCACGGGCACCGCGGGCGCGGCGCCGATCGCCGAGTGCGGCCGGGCCAGCCAGGACGTCGCGATCCGCTCGAGCGTGCCGCTGCTGGACTGGTCGGAGAACTTCGGGCTCGACAGCGACGGGAACCTGTGGGTCGCCCGGGTCATGCGCGGCGAGGTGCAGCGCTACGACCGCGAGGGCAGACTGACCGCCACCGTCGCGGTGCCTGCGCCCGGCGCGGTTCGGCTCGGCCCCGACGGGCTGCTCTACGTCGTCACCGGGAACTCGCCGCTGTCCGGCACCGGCGGGATCGTCCGCTTCGATCCCGCGGCCACCGCGCCGGTGCCCGCCACCTTCGCCACCGGCTTCACCCAGCCCAACGGCGCCGCCTTCGACACCGACGGCAATCTCTACGTCACCGCGGGCAACGGCGTGCACCGCCTGCGCCGCGACGGCAGCGAGGACATGGACTGGTGGTCCGCGGTCAAGGTCGACGGGCCCAACGGCATTGTCGTCGCCGGTGATTCGGTCTACGTCACCGCCAACTTCGTCGCCACCGGCGGCACGCCGGTCGGCCGGGTGCTGCGGCTGTCGCGCTCGAATCCCGCCGACAGCGTCACCGTCGCCGACCTGACCTCCTTCGGCACCCTGCCCGATTTCGTCGACGACCTGGTCGTGCGCGACGGCGCCCTCTACGTCACCACCCTGGCCGGACACCTCGTCCGCGTCGATCCCAAGACCGGCGCCTCCTGCACCGTCGTCGCGACGCAACCACTCACCGCGGTCGTCGCCGACCCCGCCGATTCGACCGCGTTGCTGGCCGGCTCCGAGGAAGGCACCGTGCTGCGCATCCGCCCGGTCGGCTAGGCGACACCGACAGCCTCCGGGGCCCGAGGCGTTGCTGCGGGTTCGTCGCGCGGATCAGCCGCCGACAGTGAGCGCCGACGGCGGGTTCTGCGGCGCGGGGGCCGGTGTGGTGCGCGGTGCCTCGGCGGGCGCGGGAGCCGGTGCGGGAGCGGGGGTCTCCGGGGCGGGCGCCTGCGAGCGCGGCGCGCCCGAGGACTCACCCGAGCCGGGGCTGGTGGCCTGCGGTTCGGGAGCGGGCGGCGCGGCGGGCGCCTCGGTGGCCTGGACCGGCAGATCCGGGACGACGAACGTGCCGACGGTCGGCGTCATCACGCAGCGCGCGCCCGGGTAGTCGATGGTGCCCCACATCGACGCGATCACGGTGCCCGCGCCGCTGTGCACCGTCTTCGACAGCGACGGCAGCTGGAACTCGGTGAGATCGTCGAGCGGGACGATGCCGCTCTGGCCGGTGTTCACGTTCACCCAGGCCACGCTCAGGCCCGAGGCCAGCGCGAAGCCGGTGTGCCGCGGGCTGGCGCTGAACCGGATGTCGCCGGGGGCCATGCTGGTCTCGGTGCGCGGGCCGGGGCCCTCGAAGGTGGCGGCGGCGATGATCGTGGTGATCGGGCCGTTGCTGCCGCAGCCGAAGGTCGGCGCCGCGTAGGTGAAGGGGATGAACTGGGCCGAGATGTCGCGCAGCCGGTCGGCGCCGACGATCTTGGTGAAGCTGTCCAGCGCGCCGACGCCCGCCTTGGCGGAGTCGTCCGTCCCGGCGATCTCGGACAGGTGGCCGATGCCTTCGTCGAGCGGGGTGGGGTTCGCACTCGCGGGTGTGGCCAGCAGTGCCAGCGCGCCGATGCTCGCCGCGGTGACCGCCGCTGCCCTGCCTGCGATGGTTCTGCCGTTCACCCGTGACTCCTTGGGATGCTCGAGTCCGGTTCCCCGGCTCGTCTGGCAACGTACCAGGTCGGCGGTGGGGTCGCCGAGCCACCGGCGGGGCGCGGCGCCACGGGGGCTGAGCACGGGTGGGTGTGATGTAGTCGACACTGGCGTTTACTCGGGGGTAAGTTTTTCTCGACGGCTACCAACCACGCTGGGAGACCCGGATGAAGTTAGCCCTTTCCTCTGACGAGGTCGCCTTCCGCGACGAGCTCCGGCATTTCTACAAGACCGAGATTCCGGTCGAGATCCGTGACCGCGTCAAATACGGCCACGAGCTGTCCCGCGACGACATCGTCACCGCCAACAAGATCCTCAATGACCATGGTCTGGCCGTGCCGAACTGGCCGGTGGCCTGGGGCGGCAAGGACTGGACGCCGATGCAGCGCCACCTGTGGCTCGACGAGATGCAGCTGGCCTCGGTGCCAGAGCCGCTCACCTTCAACGCCTCGATGGTCGGCCCGGTGATCGCCCAGTTCGGCTCCGAGGAACTCAAGCAGCGCTTCCTGCCGCCGACCGCCGCGCTCGACATCTGGTGGTGCCAGGGCTTCTCCGAGCCCGACGCCGGATCCGACCTGGCCTCGCTGCGCACCACCGCGGTCCGTGACGGCGATTCCTACATCGTCAACGGCCAGAAGATCTGGACCACGCTCGGTCAGTACGCCGACTGGATCTTCTGCCTGGTACGCACCGACCCGAACGCGCCCAAGAAGCAGGCGGGCATCTCCTTCCTGCTCTTCGACGTGAAGTCGCCAGGTGTCACCATGCGCCCGATCAAGCTGATCGACGGCAGCTACGAGGTGAACGAGGTCTTCTTCGAGAACGTCCGGGTGCCCGCCGATCAGCTGGTCGGCGAGGAGAACCAGGGCTGGACCTATGCCAAGTTCCTGCTCGGCAACGAGCGCACCAGCATCACCGGCGTCGGCAAGACCAAGGTCAAGATCGGGCTCGCGAAAGACTATGCGCGCCAGACCAGGACCGGCCACGGCACGCTGCTGGAGGACCCGGTGTTCGCGGCTCGCGTCGCCGAGCTGGAGAACGAGCTGCTCGCCCTGGAACTCACCCAGCTGCGGGTGGTGTCCAATTCCGCCGACGGCAAGCCGAACCCGGCCTCCTCGGTGCTGAAGCTGCGCGGTTCCGAGCTCCAGCAGGCGGCCACCGAACTGTTGCTCGACATCGCCGGCGCCGACGCGCTGCCGGTCGACGCCGACGGCATCGCCTCGCCCGCCTGGGCCCAGCACACCGGGCCCGGCTATCTGAACTACCGCAAGGTCACCATCTATGGAGGCTCGAGCGAGGTCCAGCGCTCGATCGTGTCCTCCACGATCCTCGGATTGTGAGGCGCTGACATGGATCTCGAACTCACCGAAGAACAGACGATGCTGCGCGACACCGTGCGTGAGCTGCTGCACCGGTTCTACGACGGGGAAGCGCTGGCCAAGGCGGGCGAGACCGACCCCGGCTGGAACCGCACGGTGTGGAAGCAGCTCGCCGATCTGGGCGTGCTCGGCCTGACCATCGACGAGGACGACGGCGGCGTCGGCGCCACCCCCGTCGAGGCGATGCTGGTGCAGGAGGAGCTCGGTCGCGCGCTCGCCCCTGAGCCGGTGCTCGACGCGGTGGTGATCCCGGCCGAGCTGCTGAAGCTGACCGGCAGCGCCGAGCAGCGCGCCCGGCTGCTGCCTGCGCTGGCCGCGGGCGAGCGACTGCTGGCCTTCGCACACGCCGAGCCCGGACAGCGCTGGCCGTCGACCGAGATCACCACGGCCGCCACCGCACAGGGCGACGGGTACACGCTGACCGGCGTCAAGAACCCGGTGCTGCGCGGCGATGTCGCCGACGAGCTGATCGTCAGCGCGGTGCTGCCCGGCGGCGGCACCGGCCTGCTCCTGGTCGACCCGGCCGGGACCGGGGTGACCAAGCGCGCCTACCGGACCTTCGACGGCAGGCGCGGCGCCCAGTTCGACTTCGACGGCGCCGCCGGGGAACTGCTGGGCGACACCGTCGACGCGGCCGAGCAGATCGCGCTGGTGCAGGGCTACGCGCAGGCGGCGCTGTGCGCGGAGTCGGTCGGGGCGATGGAGATCGCGCTGGCCCTGACCACCGATTACCTCAAGACCCGCAAGCAGTTCGGCGTCACGCTGTCGAAGTTCCAGACGCTGACCCAGCGGGCCGCGGACTGCTACGTCTCCCTCGAGCTGGCCCGCAGCATGAGCTTGTTCGCGACGGCGGCGCTGGCCGACGGCGGCAACGATCCGGTGGTGGCGTCGCGGGCGCGGTTGCAGGTCGGCAAGTCGGCCGAGCACATCGGGCAGGAGGCGATCCAGATGCACGGCGGCATCGGCGTCACTGCGGAATATCCGGTGAGCCACTACGTCGCCCGGCTCACCGCGATCGGGCAGACGCTCGGCGGGGCGCTGGAGCACCGGCGGATTCTGGCCGACCGGGTCGGCAGCTACGACCTGCCGGAGCTGTAGCGCGACGATGCCGACGGTGCGTGCCCCGCTGGGGTGCGCACCGTCGCCGTGTCAGCGCTCGTCGTCGGTCGTGGTCGGGGCGACGGTGGTGGTCTCCGCCTCGGCGGTGGCCGCCGGTGTGGGGGTGGCCGGGGTGATCGGCGCGGTGGTGGTGTTGTCGTGGGAATGCGTCGTCGGGTAGTCCGTCTCGGCGGCTTCCTCGTCGTCGACCGTCGGCCGGATCCGCGGCGGGGTGGTGAGGGTCGGGATCGGCCGGGTGGTGGTGCTGCGCGGCGTGGTCGTGTGATCCTCGGCGGTGGTCGCGGGCGGGCGGGATTCGGTCGTCGGATCCGCCGGCCTGGACTCGCTGGTCGGCTCGCCCTCGGCGGGCGTCTCCGACGGCGAGGTCTCGGTGGAACTGAGGCTGAACGGTTTCCGCGGCGACATGTAGGGGGCGATGCGCCAGCTGGGGGAGGGCGGGATCGAGATCCGGGTCGTCGTGGACGTGGTCTCCTCGGCGATCCTGGCCGGCGCGGCGGCCAGATCGGCGTTCAGCGGCGGCGGCGGAACGTAGACATCCTGCTGTCCGACACCGCAGGCACCGATGATGATCAGTCCGAGCGATACCGCGCCGACAGCGATTGCCGGACCTACGAGCTTGGTCCTGCTGTCATCCATCGCGTGCACTCCTCGTCGGCTTCGAGTCGCCTCACAGTAGTGCAGGTCGGGGCAAACAGCCTATCTTAAACACTATTGATTCAGATATCGGATTGATTTCTTCAGCGTGTCGCGGGGACGTGTCGCGCGCGATCGGCGTCGCCGAGTCGTAGCGTGTGTGAGCAAAGTTACGCATGAGACGCCCGGAACGAACCCCGACGCGCGAGGTCTGCGCGAAGCAAGAATCTGATCGGCGTCATCGAGGAGAATCTGATGGGAGCTTACTCGACACCCCGGCTGGAAACCGCGGCGGCGAACGGTGATTCGGCCGCCGTGGCAAATGTTCAGCACGCACTGTCGAACCCACCGGGCAATCGCGCTTTCGCGGTCGTCGCCCGGGTCTTGGGCTGGTTGTTCTTCGTCGGCGGCCTCGTCGGCGCCGGGCTCGGCATCGCCGGCCTGCACGTGGAGATCACCGTCGCGGGCCTGATCCTGGCCTGCACCGCGGGGCTCATCCTGCTGAAGCTGCGCACCGATCGGGACGCGCGCGAAAAGGACTGAGTAGCGGAAGAATTCAGCTGCGATCGACCCCGCCACGGCCTACCGTCGGCAGGGTGCGTATCGACATCACCGGCGACGCCGCCCACTTCCTGGCCGACGCGGAGAGTTTTCTTCGTCAAGACCCCTTGCGGCATACGGTGATCGCCACCGCCGTCGCCAACGCTCTCGGCGGCCGGGCCGGAACCGCGGCCACTCGATTCCTGATGGTGCGAGAGGACGCGGGTCTGGTCGCCGGTGTCGCCACGACCGCGTTCGGCGGCCGGATCTACCTGGGCGAGTTGCCCGCGCACAGCATTCCAGCCGTGGCCGACGCCTTTCTCGCGGCAGGACCGCCGCCGACCAGCGTCGAAGGTGTGCGCGCCGACGCGGAGGCGTTCGGGGCGCGTGTGGTCGGCAAGAACCGGTGGCGTCAGCGCGGAGTCGTACTCCGCCCGCCTGTTCCGTCTCGGGACGTTGACCGTGCCCGAGGCGGCGGGCAAGCCGCGCCTGGCCACCGTGGACGATCTCCCGGTCTGCCGAGACTTCATCGATGCCTTCTGCGTCGAGATCGGTGAGCCGCGGCCCTTCGACGAGGAGGCCGCGCGACGCCGGATCGACGCCGGATTCTGGTGGCTGTGGGAGCACGAGGGGGTGCCCGCCGCGTTCGTCGCCCGGCAGAGCGAAACCCTCGGCTGGGCCAGGATCGGGCCGGTCTACACGCCTCCGCAACTGCGCGGCAACGGCTTCGCCAGCGCTCTGACCGCCACTGTCTCCCAGGTGGTTCGCGCCGAGGGCACGGACGTCTGCCTGTTCACCGATCTGGCCAACCCGACGTCGAACAAGATCTACCAGGCGATCGGCTACGAACCGGTGCGCGACTTCGTGCACTACACGCTGACTGCGGCGGGCTAGGGCCTGACACTCACCCCGGCGGGCGAGCGCCTGACTCACCCCAGTGGGCGAGGGCCTGCACCGGCCGCGCTCCCGGCGAAACCTGTGCCCACGCCCCAACGCCCGCGAACGTATCGGTGACGGCTCAGGTCAGTGGCGCGGTGTGCCACCACTCCAGCATCTGCGCCTCGTCGGCGATGAACCCCCGGCTGTACATGAGCATCGCGGCGCGCGCCGGGTCGGCGTCGAACCGGGTGACCATGCGCGGGGACCGCGCCTGGCTGCCCTGGAGGACGAAGTTCGTGTAGCTGTGCCCGGTGTGCGTCGCGGCGCGGGCGTCGTTGGCGGGCAGCGACGCGATCGCCTGCTTCGCCTGGTCGGCGGAGGGGTAGAGGAAGAACTCGTAGGTCGCCTTGTTGCCGCCGCCGAAGCAGTGCCACATGACCACCCAGTCGCCCATGTCGGCATCGTCGCTGTCGCGGCTGGCGGTGGTGCGGTCGTAGGCGAAGCAGCCCGCGTTGCCCAGCCCGGAACCGGCGTGCACCAGGTTGTTCGCGCTGGTCTGCGGGAGCATGCGCGGGAACTGGTCGCTGAGCTGCGCGGCGTTCGCGCCGATCACCCTGCGATCGCTGGTCGTCGGTGTCGTGCTCGACGGGCGCTGGGTGACGACGGTGGTGGGCGCGACCGTGGTCGGCGCGATCGACTCGGTCGACTCGACGGGCGGCGCGCCCGACGTCTTGTCCTCGGGACTCCGCAGGACGCCCACGATCATCCAGATCACCAGCCCGAGCAGAACGATCAGCGCGACCCACCCCACCGGTGACGCCTGCCAGCGAGAATCCCGCTTCCGGCCGAGATAGTCGTCGGCCACCTTCGACCGAGCCCCCGCGCCCCGCGACGACCCGCCGTCCCGCGGCCGCTCGGCTGTCCTGCTCGGCGCGCCACCCTGCCACGAACCCTGCGGCATCCCCGCAGCAGGCGATGGTTGCCCACTCGCCCATACCGGCTGCTGGTTACCGGGTGACGAGGAGTGCTGCGCCCCTGGCCATGACTGCTGCGCACCAGGCCACGACGGCTGCTGGAGGCCGGGCGACGACTGCTGCCCGCTCACCCACGCCGGTTGCTGGACGCCGGGCGACGAGGAGTGCTGCGCTCCAGGCCAGGACTGCTGGGGGAGCCCGGGCGAGGAAGCCTGCTGCGCGCCCGGCCAAGCCTGATGGGCTCCGGGCCCTCCCGGGTTCGGGATGCCCGGAGCGGACGGCTGCTGCGCGTCGGTCCATGCGGTCTGGGGGATACCCGGCGAGGACGACTGCTCCACGCCGGGCCAGGACGGCTGCTGGATGCCGGGCGAGGACGGCTGCTGCGCGCCGGGCCATCCCGCCTGCGGAATCCCCGGGGAGGAGGACTGTTGTGCCTCAGGCCAGGTCGGCTGCGGAATCCCCGGCGAGGACGGCTGCCCGCCGCCCGGCCACGACGGATTGCCCAGTCCAGCAGTCGAGTTCGATCCGCCCGTCCCACTCGCGGCGATCGGCAACCCCGGCGCCGGGGTGAACGGCGAGTTCGGCGGATACGTCCTGGTCTGGGCCGAGGCCGGGAACCGCTGTCCCGTACCGGGACCGGCCAGCGCCTGTCCGGCGGCCGCGGCGAATTCGGCGCAGGTGGCGAAACGCTCGTCCGGCCGCTTGGCCATGCCGCGGGCGATCACCGCGTCCAGTGCCGCGGGCAGCTCGGCGCGCAGCGCGCTGGCGCGGGGCGGCGGCTGTTGCAGGTGGCCCTGGATCACCGTGACCGGGTTGCTCGCGTCGAACGGCGTTGTCCCGGTGAGCAGCCGGTACAGGGTGCAGGCCAGCGAGTACTGGTCGGCGCGGCCGTCCAGGGCGATGCCGGAGAGCTGTTCGGGCGAGGCGAACGCCAGGGTGGCGGTGAAGGTGCCGGTCTGGGTGAGCTTGGCGGCGTTGTCGTCGTGCAGGCGCGCGATGCCGAAGTCGGTGAGGTAGACGCGTTCGGTGTCGTCGACCGGTTCGATCAGGATGTTCGCCGGTTTCACGTCGCGGTGCAGCACGCTGCGGCTGTGCGCGAAGTCCAGCGCCGCCGCGGTCTCGGCGACGATGCGCACCGCCCGCGCCGGATCGACCGGGGCGGGCAGCGAGGCCGCGTCGGCGCCGTCGATGTAGCGCATCGAGATCCACAGCTGGTTGTTCTCGACGCCACGGTCGTAGACGGTGACGATGTTCGGATGTTCCAGCTGCGCGACCAGGTCGGCCTCGCGTTCGAACCTGGCCCGGATCTCGGTGTCGTCGAACAGCTCCCGGTTCAGCAGCTTCATCGCGGTGCGCCGGGGCAGGCGCGGATGCCGCGCCAGATACACCGAGCCCATGCCGCCGCGGCCGAGCAACCGCTCGATGGTGTATCCGGCAAAGACGTCGTCCCGGTCGAGCATCGACATCAGTTGAGCGGGGCCGAACGCCACCAGCGCAGCACCTCGTCGGCCTTGCCGTAGCCGTCGGTGAACATCAGGAACTGCGCGCGATCGGGGTCACCGGTGAACTGGGTGATGATCTTGTTCCCGTTGTCGGTGTACTTGTAGTTGGTGTACTGCTTGCCGCCGTTGGTATCCACCGACTTGGTGTTGGTCGGCAGGCCGCTGATCACCGCCTGCACATCGGCGGCCGAGTTGTAGACATAGATCCGGTAGAACGGATCGTTGCCGCCGCTGCCGCCGCCGTCGTAGCAGCGCCACTGCCAGGCCCAGGAGCCGAAATCGGGGTCACCGTCGTTGGGCGATGGCGTGTAGCTGGAATCGGTCTCCCAGCAGGAGGCCCCGTTGTAGCCGATGTCGCCGTCGACGTTCGCCGGCACCATCCGGCCGAACTCGGCGCTGATCGCGTCGGCGTTCGGGGTGACGTGCTTGCCCGCCGACGCGCTGGTCGTCGTGGTGGAGCCGCCGCCCGAATCGTCGCCGCTGACCGCGATACCGATGCCGACCAGCAGCGCGAGCACCACGACCACGGCGACGACGATGCCGACGATCAGGCCGGTGTTCGACTTCGACGGCGGTCGCGGACCCTGCGGGTACTGGGCGAAGTTGTTCGTCGGCGGACGCGGCGGTCCGGGCGGCGTGGGGTACTGCGGCCGGGACTGCTGGGTGTACGGGTGCTGTGTCGCGGCGCCACCGGTCAGCGGCGCGGGCGACTGGTTGGCCATCGGACCGGCCGTCATCGGACCCGCGGTCATCGGACCGGCCGTCATCGGGCCGCCGGTCATCGGGCCCGGCGCCGCGGTGCCCATCGGACCGCCGGTCATCGGGCCCTGTCCGGCAAGCGGATACGGCGATCCGGTCTGCGGGATCGCGCCGCCGGTGGTCGGGCGCGGACCGCCGGTCACCGGGATCGCGCCGCCCGTGGTCGGGCGCGGGCCGACGATCGGCAGCGCGGGCGCGCTCGGGTTGTTGAGCGCGGTGATCGCGGCGTTCGCGAAGTCCGAACAGGAGTCGAAACGGTCGTCGGGCCGCTTGGCCATGGCCTTGGCCAGCACGCTGTCGAGGGCGTAGGACAGGCCGGGCCGCACGCTGCTCAGCGGCGGCGGCGGTTGCTGCAGGTGGCCCTGGATGACCGCGGCCGGATTGGTGGCGGTGAACGGGCCCGACCCGGTGAACAGCCAGAACAGCGTGCAGGCCAGCGAGTACTGGTCGGAGCGGTGGTCCAGCGCGGCGCCGGTCAACTGCTCGGGCGAGGCGTAGGCCAGGGTCGCGGTGAAGGTACCGGTCTGGGTGAGATGACCGGTGTCGTCGCGCAGCCGGGCGATGCCGAAGTCGGTGAGGTAGACCCGTTCGCCGCGGCCCGCGCCCGAGCGGGCGAGCAGGATGTTGGCCGGTTTCACGTCGCGGTGCAGCACGCCCATGCCGTGCGCGTAGTCCAGGGCGTCGGCGGTCTCCTTGACGATCTGCAGCGCGCGGGCGGGCGGCAGGGTCTGCGGGTCCACCGAGGCGGCGTCGATGCCGTCGATGAACTGCATCGAGATCCACAACTGCTCGTCGTCGAGACCGCGGTCGTAGACGGTGACGATGTTCGGGTGATCCAGGCGCGAGACCAGGTCCGCCTCCCGTTCGAACCGCGCCCGCACCTCCTGATCGAAGAACATCTCGCGATTGAGCAACTTCAGTGCCGTCATCCGCGGCAGGCGCGGGTGCTTGGCCAGATAGACCGAACCCATGCCACCCCGGCCGAGCTGCCGTTCGATGACGTAGCCGGCGAAGACATCTCCGTTGGCCAGCATGTCTGCTCCACTTCCCGCCGTGCGCCGGGACCCACCAGCGCACGCGCGTACAGCAAGAAAGCCGCGGCCGGGTGGCCCGCCACGGGAAAATTCAACGAAACCTTAGCAGTCGGTGACCGCGCGGACGGTGGCCAGCGAAGCGACCGACCAGGACGCCCCGATCACGGTGGTCGCCGTGGTTGTGGCGGCACGATGTAGCCGGGATGGTTACGGCCACCGGGGAAATCGATGGTGCCCGGCCGCTGGGTGCCGCGCCGCGGCGGGATGGCGGTGTTGCCGGTCGTCGGGCGCGGTGCGTGCGGATACGGCTGCGCGGGTGTCGCCGGTCGCGGCACCTGCGTGTGCGGCTGAGCCGGCGTGGTCGGCGGCGCCTGACGATAGGGCTGCGGCGGCGTGGCCGGGCGCGAATACGGCTGTTGCGGATACGGTTCGCGGGCACGCAGCACCACCCCGGTCGCCGTCTGTTGGTGCCGCTGGTGCTGCCACGGGCCGGGCACCGCGAACAGCGCGGCCCTGGCGGCACCGGCGAACTCCGCGCAGCTGTCGTAGCGCGCTCCCGGCTGCTTGGCGGTGGCCCTGGCCAGCACGGTGTCCAGGGTCGACGGCAGATCGGGGCGCAGGCTGCGCAGCGGCGGCACCGGCTTGCTCATGTGCGCCTGGATCACCGCGGCCGGATTCGGGCCGGGGAACGGCACCGAGCCGGTCAGCATCCAGAACAGGGTGCAGGCCAGCGAGTACTGGTCGGCGCGGTGATCCAGCGGCGCGCCCGCGAGATGCTCGGGCGCCGCGTAGGCCAGGGTGGCGGTGATACTGCCCGCCGAGGACAGCGTCGTCTCGCTGTCGCGCACGGCCGCGATGCCGAAATCGGTGAGCACCACCCGCTCCGGGCGTCCGATCGGCGGCTTGGCGAGCAGGATGTTGGCCGGTTTCACATCCCGGTGCAGTACCCCGCTCGCGTGCGCGAAATCCAGCGCGGTCGCCGTCTCGGCGGCGATCTGCACCGCGCGGCCGGGCGTCAGCACGTTGACGTCGGCGGTCGCCACGTCGGTGCCCGCCACGAACTGCATGGAGATCCACAGCTGGTCGTCGTCGTTGCCGCGGTCGTAGACGTTGACGATGTTCGGGTGCTCGAGCTGGGCGACCAGGTCGGCCTCGCGTTCGAAACGGTGGCGGATCTCGTCGTCGGCGGACAGGTCGCGGCTGAGCAGCTTGAGCGCGGTGAGCCGAGGCAGGCGGGGGTGCCGGGCCAGGTAGACCACGCCCATCCCGCCGTAGCCGAGCACGCGCCGGATCGTGTACCCGGCGAACACGTCGCCTTTGCGCAACACCGCGAAGTCACCCCCTCCAGGGCAGAGCACCCGTCGAAATTCTACCGATGTATCTCCCGACGCCCCCGCTTCGCAACATCCGCCGATGCTGTCGGTGCCGCGGTTTAGGGTGACGTCATGCGCATTGGAGCACACGTTCGCGACGAGAGCGATCCGATCGGCTTCGGCGAGAAGCTCGGCGCCGAGGTCATCCAGCTGTTCGTGGTCGATCCGCAGAGCTGGGACAAACCGCAGCCGCACCCGAAGGCCGCCGAGATCCTGGCCAGCCCGATCGATGTGGTCGTGCACTCGTCCTATCAGATCAACGTGGCCAGCCTGAACAACCGGCTGCGGATGCCCTCGCGCAACGCGGTGGCCCAGCAGGCGAAGGCCGCCGCCGAGCTCGGTGCGTTCGGCCTGGTCGTGCACGGCGGACACGTGCGCTCCGACGCCGAGCTCGATACCGGAATCGACAACTGGCGCAAGCTGTTCGAACGTCAGCAGGACAAGGGCGGCTTCGCGGTGCCGATCCTGATCGAGAACACCGCGGGCGGCAATCACGCGATGGCCAGGCACTTCGACTCGATCGCCCGGCTCTGGGACGCGGTCGGCGACTACGGCGCCGGCTTCTGCCTCGACACCTGCCACGCCTGGGCGGGCGGTGAGGAACTGGTCGGCGTCGTCGAGCGGATCAAGGCCATCACCGGCCGCATCGACCTGGTCCACCTGAACTCCTCGCGCGACGAGTTCGACTCCGGCGCCGACCGGCACGCCAATTTCGCCGACGGCACCATCGACCCGCAGCTGCTGGCCGAGGTCTGCCGCACGGCGGGCGCCCCGGTCATCCTGGAGACCCCGGCCGAGGGAGTCGCCGAGGACCTCGCCTACCTGCGGGAGAACCTGGGCTGACGGTTCCGATCACCCGGAGGGAAAACCTGTCTGCCGAACGGAATTCGCGGTGTGCTGGAGGCATACCAACCGTTCCACGACGACAGAGGTGATCTCCCATGACGGTCGACCACGCCACCCCCACCACCCTGACGGTGACCAAGCTCGGCGCCCACATCGGCGCCCAGGTGGACGGCGTCCGTCTGGGGGGTGACCTGGACGCGGCGACCGTCGCGACGATCCGGTGCGCGCTCAACGAGCACAAGGTCATCTTCTTCCGCGGCCAGCAGCACCTCACCGAGGACGGCCAGCACGAGTTCGCGCAGCTGCTCGGCAGCCCGACGACGCCGCACCCCACGGTGACGTCGCACGGCGTCAAGAGCCTGGCCATCGATTCCGAGACCGGCCGCGCCAACTCCTGGCACACCGATGTCACCTTCGTCGACCGCATCCCGAAGGCGTCCATCCTGCGCGCGGAGTACCTACCGAGCTACGGCGGCTCGACCACCTGGGCCTCCACCGTCGCGGCCTACGAGTCGCTGCCCGAACCGCTGAAGGCGCTCGCCGAGAACCTGCGCGCCGTGCACACCAACGTCTACGACTACGCCGCCCGCAATGTCGAGCCGCTGCGCCCGAAGACCGCGGAGTACCGCGCGGAGTTCCAGTCCACCTACTACGAGACCGAGCACCCGGTGGTGCGCGTGCACCCGGAGACCGGCGAGCGCGCGCTGCTGCTCGGCCACTTCGTGAAGAACTTCGTCGGCCTGTCCACCAGCGAATCGCAGGCGCTGTTCCGCCTGTTCCAGGACCGCGTCACCCGCCTGGAGAACACCACCCGCTGGACCTGGTCCGACGGCGACGTCGCCATCTGGGACAACCGCGCCACCCAGCACTACGCCATCGACGACTACGACAACCAGCCCCGCCGCCTGACCCGCATCACCCTCGCCGGCGACATCCCGGTCGGCGTCGACGGCAAGCCCAGCACCGTCCTCGAAGGCAACGCCGAGCACTACTCCATCGTCGAGGAACCGGAACTCCTCGCCAGCTGACCACGGGGAGGGGGGTGACCGGAGTGATCTCGCGAGGACATGGGTAACTCCCCGACCACCTCCCCGCCGTGGTGCACACGACGCGAGCCCGACCACCAACTGCCGAGCTCCCGGACGACACGCTAAGGTCGCGGGGTGGCGGAACAGAATATTCGGCCGTTGGACGGTGTGCGCGTCCTGGAACTCGGCAACTATGTCGCCGCTCCCACCGCCGGTCGCATTCTGGGCGACTTCGGCGCCGAGGTGATCAAGGTGGAGCGCCCGGGAACGGGCGACGAGTTACGCAACTGGCGGCTCTACGGCGGCGACACCTCCATGCTGTATCGCACGGTCAACCGCAACAAGAAGTCGATCGTGCTCGACCTGCGCACCGAGGCGGGCCGGGCGATCGTGCTCGACCTGCTGCGGCACTGCGACGTGCTGCTGGAGAACTTCCGGCCCGGCATGCTGGAGAAATGGGGCCTGGGGCCCGAGGTGCTCGAGGAGGTGAACCCGAAGCTGGTCATCACCCGGATCTCCGCCTACGGCCAGACCGGCCCGATGGCCGCGCGCCCCGGGTTCGCCGCCGTCGCCGAGGCCGTGGGCGGCCTGCGCGAACTCGTCGGCGACCCCGACCGCCCGCCGGTGCGGGTGGGGGTGTCGATCGGCGACTCGATCGCGGGCATCTACGCCGCCTTCGGCACCGTGATGGCGCTGTTCCAGCGTGAGCGGGTCAGCGGCCCGGTGCCGCAGCCCGAGCGGATCATCGACGTCGCGCTCAACGAGTCGATCCTGTCGGTGATGGAATCGCTGGTCCCCGACCACCTCGCCTACGGCATCAACCGGGAGCGGGTCGGCGGCCGGATGGAGGGCATCGCGCCCAGCAACGCCTACCCGACCAGCGACGGCTACAGCATCATCATCGGCGGTAACGGCGACGCCATCTTCCAGCGCTACATGCAGGTCATCGGGCGTCCCGACCTGGCGGCCGATCCCGAGCTCGCCGACAACGCGGGTCGCTGGCGCAATCGGGAACGCCTGGACGCCTCGATCGCGGAGTGGACGGTCGAGCACACCCGCGACGAGGCGCTGAAGATCCTCGACGAGGCGGCCATCCCGTGCGGCCCGATCTACACCGCCGCCGACATCGTGGCCGACGAGCAGTACCGCGCACGCAATATGATCCAGTCGTTCCCCGTCGACGTGGGCGAGCCCGAACCCAAGCAGGTGGGGTTCCCCGGCATCGTCCCGGTGATCGGGGGACAGTCGCTGCCGATTCGCAATGTCGGCCCCGACCTCGGCGAACACACCGCCCAGGTGCTCGGCGAGCTGCTCGGGATGACGCAAGACGAGATCGACGCGCTGGAGGCATCGTGAGCAGGCGAGTACACGGCAGACGCCGCCCACCGGTGCGCAGCAAGTGGGAACAGCGTGGCCCCGGCCATGTGCGCCCGACCGTGCATCCGACGCCGGCCAGCGTCGGTGACAAGCCGTGCGGCGGGGTCATGTGTGTGCCCGCTCAGGAACCGGACCAGCGGCGATGACCGCGCCGCTGCTGCGTGATGTCACCCTGCGCGACGGATTGCAGCTGACCGGCAAGGTGCTGCCGACCGAGCAGAAGATCGACGTCGTCCGGCGGCTGCTGGCCGCGGGCGTGCCCGCGCTGGAGATCGGCTCGATGGCCCGGCCGGATCTGGTGCCGCCGATGGCCAACTCGCTCGAGCTGATCGCCGCGCTCACCCCCGACGAGCTGGCGAAATGCTGGGTCTGGGTGGCCACGCCGCGGCACATCGAGAAGGCGGCCGCGGCGGGCGCCCGCAATTTCCAGTACTGCTTCTCGGCGTCGGACGCGCACAACAGGGCCAATATCGGCCGCGACACCGAGGCGTCGGTGGCCGCGATGCCCGACGCGATCCGGCTGACGCGCGAGGCGGGTGGCGAGATCCAGCTGTGCCTGGCCACCAGCTTCACCTGTCCGTTCGACGGTCCGGTCGATCCCGAACGGGTGCTCGGCATCGCCCGCGACCCGCGCACCGAGGGCGCCGCCGACATCGTCCTGGCCGACACCCTCGGCCAGGCGCACCCCGGCCAGGTGAGCGCGCTGGTGACGGCCGTCCGCGACACCACCCCGGCGCGCCGCATCGTCTTCCACGGCCACGACACCTGGGGCATGGGCGTGGCCAACACCCTCGCCGCCGTCGCGGCGGGCGCCACCATGGTCGACGGCGCGCTCGGTGGTCTCGGCGGCTGTCCGTTCGCGCCCGGCGCGAGCGGCAACACCGCGTCCGAGGACATCCTGTTCGCCACCAGGCCGGACTGGTTCACCCCGGCGTCGCTGGCGAGCCTGGTCGGCCTCACCGAGGAGCTGCTCGCCGACCTCGGCGAACCGAATCGCTCCCGCGCCGCCGAGGGCGCGCGGTCGGAGGCGGCGGCGTTCGAGTGGGTCATCCGGTAGGTATCGGGGGGATCCCGGATGGCGCGGTTTCCGGCGGACAGACAGACTGGACACCATGACTTCGCACGCCATGGGCACCGAGGCCGTCGACGCGGCGGCCGACACCGAGATCGCGGCCGCCGCACAAGACCTGGTCAAGCTGTACGGATCGGGAGACACCCAGGTCACAGCCCTGGATGGAGTGTCGGCGAACTTCGCCAAGGGTGAGTTCACCGCGATCATGGGCCCCTCCGGTTCGGGCAAGTCCACGCTCATGCACTGCCTGGCCGGGCTCGACAGCGCCAGCGCGGGCCAGGTCCGCATCGGTGACACCGCGTTGACCGGGCTGTCGGACAAGCAGATGACCGCGCTGCGCCGCGATCGCATCGGTTTCGTGTTCCAGGCGTTCAACCTGGTGCCCACGCTGACGGCGCTGGAGAACATCACGCTGCCGCTCGACATCGCCGGCCGCAAGGCCGACCAGGAGTGGCTCGACACCGTCGTCAAGCGCCTCGGCCTCGGCGACCGGCTCGACCACCGGCCCTCCGAGCTGTCCGGCGGTCAGCAGCAGCGCGTCGCGTGCGCGCGCGCCCTGGTCGGGAAGCCGGAGATCATCTTCGGCGACGAGCCGACCGGCAACCTGGACTCGCACTCCTCCGGTGAGGTGCTCTCGATCCTGCGCGCCTCGGTCGACGAGTTCGGCCAGACCGTCGTGATCGTCACCCACGATCCGCGCGCGGCCGCCTACGCCGATCGCGTCGTGTTCCTCGCCGACGGCCGGATCGTCGACGAACTGCGCGATCCGACCCAGGATTCCATCCTCGACCGGATGAAGGCGCTGGAGACCAAGTGAGCACGAATCCCATGCGCAAGGTCGCCTTGCGCAATCTCGCCGCGCACAAGGTGCGCCTGGCCCTGACCCTGCTGTCGGTGGTGCTCGGCACCGCCTTCATCTCCGGGTCGTTCGTCTTCACCGACACCCTGCAGCGCACCTTCGACGGCATCTTCGAGGGCCAGGCCCAGGGCGTCGACGTGCGCGTCGGCCCCAAGGACCCGCAGTCGCTGGGCCTGCCGACCAATATCGTCGACGCGCTGGCCAAGACCGAGGGCGTCGACCGGGTCGCCCCGGCCGTCAACGGCCCGGTGGTGCTGCTCGAACCCGACGGCAAGAAGGCCGTGCAGACCGGTGGCGCGCCGAGTTTCGGCCTGTCCTACCTGCCGCCGGAGCAGTCGGTCGAGGAACCCAACACTTTCGTCGCCGGTGGGCCGCCCGCTCAGTCGGGCGAGATCGCGCTCAACACCAGCGGTGCCGAGAAGGCCGGGCTGAAGGTCGGCGACAAGACCAAGGTGCTGGTCCCGTCCAAGGGCGACCCGTTCGAGGTGACGCTGACCGGTATCTACGAGATGCCCGGCACCGAGGGCGGCGGCGTGGTCGCGGTGATGTTCACCGAGCCGCAGGGCCGCAAGCTGTTCACCGACGGCTCGCACGTCGCCTACGCCGATATCGCGGCGTCGCCGGGCGTCTCGGCCGACGACCTGCGCGACAAGCTCGCCGCCGGCCTGCCCAACTACAAGGTGCAGAACGCCGACGAGGTCCGCGAGGACATGAAGAAGCAGGTCTCCGAGGCCCTCACCTTCATCAACTACTTCCTGCTCGCCTTCGGCGCGATCGCGCTGATCGTCGGCACGTTCATCATCTACAACACCTTCTCGATGATCGTCGCCCAGCGCCTGCGTGAGCTGGCGCTGCTGCGGGCGATCGGCGCGAGCCGTCAGCAGGTGGGCCGCTCGGTGGTCGTCGAGGCCGTGGTGATCGGTGTGATCGGCAGCGTGCTCGGCCTGATCGCGGGCATCGGGCTCGCGTTCGGTCTGTCCGCCCTGCTCAACGCCTTCGACCTGGGCCTGCCCACCGGATCGCTGACGGTGCTGCCGCGCACCGCGATCGTGGCGCTGCTGGTGGGCCTCATCGTCACCGTCGCCAGTGCCTACGCGCCCGCCCGGCGGGCCGCGAAGGTGCCGCCGGTGGAGGCCATGCGGTCCGAATTCGCCAGTGCCGGTGACTCGCTGCGCATTCGCACGGTGATCGGCGCGGTCATGGCCGTCGCCGGTGGCGTACTCGTGTACCTCGGCGCCCAGGGCACCGGCAAGAGCGCCGCGGTGACCGTCGGTATCGGAGCGCTCGGCCTGATCCTGGCCGTCCTGCTCGCCGCGCCCGCGCTGTCGCGGCCGATGGTGCTCGTGCTCGGCGTGCTCACCCGCCCGTTCGGCGCGATCGGCCAGATGGCCCGCAACAACGCCGTGCGCAACCCGCGCCGCACCGCCGCCACCGCGTTCGCGCTGACGCTGGGCCTGATGCTGGTCTCGGCGATCGGCATCCTCGGCGCCTCCGCGAAGACCAGCGTCAGCGTGCTGATCGACAAGGGCGTCGAGGCCGAATACGTGCTCGCCGGTCCGCAGATGATCGGTGTGCCGATCGGCGCGGTCGACGCCGTGCGCACCGAGGTGCCCGGTGTCAGCGATGTCACCGGTATCCGGGTGGTCGCCTTCAAGGTCGGCAAGGAACAGATCGGCGCCACCTCCCCGGACGGCCCGATCGACCCGGTGATGAACATCGACCTGCTCAGCGGCTCCACCACCATCGCCCCGAACGGGCTGCTCGTCGATGAGAAGGAAGCCACCGATCGCGGCTGGAAGGTCGGCGACAAGGTCGGCATCACCAGCCTGGACAACAAGCAGCTCGAGCTGACCGTCGGCGGCATCTTCGCCAACTCGCCGCTGCTCGGCCCGATGGTCGTCGACCCCGGCGTCTACGAACAGCTGATGCCGCAGAGCCTGCGCACCAACATCTACGTGCTGGTGAAGGCGGCGCCCGGCACCGATCTCACCGCCATGCGGGCGAATCTGGAGAAGGCCACCGAACCGTTCGTCGTCGTGCAGGTGCAGGACGCCGAGCAGTTCAAGGGCGCCCAGGGCAAGCAGATCAACACCCTGCTCGCCATCCTCTACGGCCTGCTCGCCCTGGCCGTGGTGATCGCGGTGCTCGGCATCATCAACACGCTGGCCCTGTCGGTGGTCGAACGCCGTCGCGAGATCGGCATGCTGCGCGCCGTCGGCACCCAGCGTTCCCAGGTCCGTCGCACGATCTACCTGGAATCCATGCTGATCGCCATCTTCGGCGCCATCGTCGGCCTGGTCCTCGGCATCGCCCTCGGCGTCGGCTTCCTGCGCACCCTGCGCGACCTTGGCATCGACCAGATCACCATCCCGTGGTCGCAACTGGTCACCGTCCTGATCGCCTCCGGCGTCGTCGGCGTCCTTGCCGCCGTCTGGCCCGGCGTCCGCGCCGCCCGCACACCCCCACTGGCCGCCATCGCGGACCTGTAGGAGTCGTAGTCGCTTCGGCCCCCGGTGGATTCGTTCCATCGGGGGCCGTTGGTGTTCCCGGGGACCGGCTCGGGCCGCGAGTGGGCGGGCCGAAGCGGCGTTGTCGTGGTGGCGGTGGACGGGCTAGGCCGGGTAGCGGTCGAACCAGTCCGGGGTGGGCTGGCCGTGGTCGTCCTGTGGTGGGGTGAGGCCGAATTCGGTGCAGTAGTCGGTGGCGAGGCGGTCCAGGGCGGCGCGGGCGTCGACGGTGTCGGACCAGCGGTGGGGGAGGGCGGTGCGGCCGTAGCGGGCGCCGAGGAGGCTGCCCGCGATCGAGCCGGTGGCGTCGCTGTCGCCGGAGTGGTTGACCGACATCAGGAGTCCGGCGCGGACGATGTCGTGGGCGGCGCCGCCCCGGAATTCCGCGGCGAGCACGGCGAATACGGCGATGGCCAGTGCCTCGGGGCCGACCCAGCCCTGGCCGAGGGATTCGACCTCCTCGGGGGTCGGTCCGCGGCCGGTGCGCGCGGTCGCCTCGGCCAGTGCGACCGCCGCGTCCAGGGCGGCCGAGGTTTCCTCGTGCTCGGGATAGGTCGCCAGTTCGGCCCGGGCGCGGGCGAGCGCCGTCGTGGTGTCGTTTCCGCGGGCGAGCTGATAGATCAGCGCCGACAGGGTGCCCGCAGGCAGCCAGCCGCTGGGATGGCCGTGTGTCAGTGCGGCCGCGTCACAACCCAATTCGAAGATCGCCCCGGTGGCCGCGCCGGAACGATCTGCGGCGTACCCGAATCCACACGGTGCCGCGCGCATCACCGCACCGCTGCCCTTGGACTGGTTGATCGGCTGACGGCGGGTGCCCAGCGGGGCGGTCGGCGCGCGGCGCGCCGCGGCCTGCCGCAATGCCGTGTACACCGAATTCGCCACGCCCCGTTGCTCGATCAGTTCGGGATGGCCGCTGAGTGAACTGTGCAGCGCGAACGGCTGGTCGGGCAGGTCGACCACCTGGCCGCGCAGCCAGACGAGCATGCCCTGCTGGAGCAGGCCCATGGTGGCCCCGCCGATGCCTTTGGCCCTGGCCCGCACCGAGCCGCGGATCAACGCCTCCACGGTGAACGCGGTCAGCTGCGTCTCCTCGGAGATCCGCAGTGGATCGGCGTCGGTGAGGCCGTCCGGACCGTACTGGTCCCGGATCTGGCGCAGGGTCCTGGTCTCGATCGGGGCCCCGAGCGCGTCACCGACCGCACCGCCGATCAGGCAACCGTGCACCGCGTTCAGCCACACCGATCCCGCGCTCGCCACGGCGTCGCTGCTGCGGTGCGTGTGTTCGCGTCGGGGGGCCTGCTGTTCGGGGTCGTGCCGACCGGGAACCGGTGTGCGCGAGGTGGCGCCGGGGTGTCGCGCCGGGTGCCGGATGTCGATCCGCGGTCGGCCGTCCGCGGAGGTCGCGCCGCGTGCGGTCGGCTCGGACCGGCGGGCCGCCTCCGCTGCGGCGTTCCGCCGGGCCTGCGGCGCATCGGTGTGGGCCACCGGTCCGGCGCCACGGCCACGGACGTCGGTGCCGGATCGGTGGTCCGGCGCGTGACCCGTGGACGGGGCGGTCCGGGGCGTGGCCGAGGATCCGCCCGGCACGGCAGCTCCTCGGCGCGTGAGGGATTCGGTGAGGGCGGCCGCGAAATCGGCGCAGGTGGGGAAGCGCCGCGCCGGGTCCTTGGCCATCGCCTTGGCCAGGACCGCGTCGACCGCGGGCGACAAGGTGGACCGCCGGGTGCTGGCCCGCGGGGGCACGGCGTTGAGATGGCCGAGCATGACGGTCGCCGGGTTGGGGGCGTCGTAGGGGCCGCTGCCGGTGAGCAGCCGGAAGACGGTGCACGCCAGGGAGTACTGGTCGCCGCGGCCGTCCAGGGGCGCGCTGCTGAGTTGTTCGGGGGAGGCGTAGGCGATGGTGGCGGTGAACTGGCCGGTGCGGGTGAGGCCGCCGGTGTCGTCGAGGAGTTTCGCGATGCCGAAATCGGTGAGCAGGACGCGTTCGTCGAAGCCCGCGCCGACCCCGGCGGTGCGCGAGAGCAGGATGTTGGCCGGCTTCACGTCGCGGTGCAGCACGCCCTGGCGGTGCGCGTAGTCCAGCGCGCTCGCGGTCTGGGTGACGACCTGGGCGATCCGCTCGCTCCCGAACTGCGGCACCGGAACCGCCGCCGCGTCGACGCCGTCGACGAACTGCATGGCGATCCACAGCCGGTCCTCGTCCACGCCGCGGTCGTAGACGGTGATGATGTTCGGATGGTCCAGCTGCGCGACCAGATCCGCTTCCCGCTCGAACCTGGTCCGGATCTCGAAGTCGGTGAACAGGTCGCGGTGCATGAGCTTGAGCGCGGTCAGCCGGGGCAGCCGCCGGTCGCGGGCCGCGTACACCGCGCCCATCCCCCCGCGCCCCAGCTCCCGCTCGATGACGAACCCCGCGAACACCTCCCCGCGCCGCAACATCGCCTCACCCCGTTCACCGAACCCGATCGCTTCGCAGCCTAGCGAAACTCGCGGTGCTACACGGCGGGAGTGTTGGTGTCGGCCCAGTGCGTGAGGTCGCCGCGGTCCAGGGCGACCGCCAGCAGATCGGGGAATTTGTCCGGCGTGCAGGCGAAGGCGGGGATGCCGAGCGCGGCCAGCGCGGCGGCGTTGTCGTGGTCGTAGGCGGGCGCGCCCTCGTCCGACAGTGCCAGCAGGACCACCACCTGGACGCCGGCCTCCTTCATCGCGTTGCAGCGGCGCAGCATCTCCTCGCGCACGCCGCCCTCGTAGAGATCGGAGATGAGCACGAACAGGCTGTCGGTGGGCCGGGTGATCAGCGTCTGCGCGTAGGCGATGGCGCGGTTGATGTCGGTGCCGCCGCCGAGCTGGGTGCCGAACAGGACGTCGACCGGGTCGCTGAGCTGGTCGGTGAGGTCGACGACCTCGGTGTCGAACACCACCAGCGAGGTCTTCAGCGAGCGCATCGAGGCCAGCACCGCCCCGAACACCGAGGCGTAGACGACGCTGGCCGCCATCGAGCCGGATTGGTCGATGGCCAGCACCACATCGCGCTGGATCGACTGCGCCTTGCGCCCGTAACCGACCAGCCGCTCCGGCACCACCGTGCGGTGCTCGGGCAGATAGTTGGCGAGGTTCTTGCGGATGGTCCGGTCGAAGTCGATATCGCGCAGTTTCGGGCGGTGGGTGCGGGCCGAGCGATTGATCGCGCCGGTGACCGCGGCGACGGTCTTGGCGGCGATGCGCTGCTCGATCTCGCGCACCACCTTCTCGACCACCATCCGGGCGGTGGCCTTCGTGGTCTCCGGCATCACCCGGTTCAACCCCAGCAGCGTGCCCACCAGGTGTACGTCGGGCTCCACCGATTCCAGCAGTTCGGGTTCGAGCAGCAGCTGGGTGAGGTTCAGCCGCTGCACGGCGTCGCGCTGCATCACCTCGACCACGGTCGCGGGGAAGTAGGTGCGGATGTCGCCGAGCCAGCGCGCCACGCGCGGTGCCGAACCGCCGAGTCCGCCGGACCTCTTCGTCGATCCACCTGCCTCACCGGTGTTGTAGAGGGCGCCGAGGGCCTGGTCCATGGCCTGGTCGGGGCCGGAGGACAAGCCGCCGAGCTGTTCCTCCGCGGCCTGGCCGAGGACGAGTCGCCAACGGCGAGAAGGACTGTCGTCGATGTCGGTCATGGCTGGTGCTCCTGGTGATCGAGCGGCTCGGGTCGGCGAAGTGGGCGGGTGATCATCCGGCGGCGCTCAGGATCGCGGTGGCGGCGCGGAGGGCGGACTGTCCACGGACCGGGTCGACAGCCGTGGGGCCCGCGTGAGTGGTGGCGGTCGAGCCCTTGTCGCGCAGGGCCTGGCCGATGGCGCGGCGCTCCCCGGATTCGAAGGAACCGAAGGTGCGGCGCAGCAGCGGCAGGGTGGCGACGAACTGGTCCTCGGTGAGTTCGCGGAGCCACTCGTCGATGCGGCGCAACAACTCCCGATCGTGGACGAGGAGCAGGCCGCGCCCGCCGAGGAAGCCGTCGATCCAGGCGGCCTTGGCGGCGGGGGTGTTGCCGACGGACAGGGCGGCGGCCAGGCGGCGGGCCGAGTCGGCGTCGTCGATGCGTTCGGCGTCGCACAGCAGGCGGACCGCGCGGCCGCTGATCGCGCCGTGCACGTCGTCGCGGTCGGCGATGCGCTGGAGGGTGGCCAGCCATTCGGTGGTGGTGTGGTCGTCGTCGCGGGTGCTGATCGCGGTGTGCGCGGCATCGATTTGAGCGCGCAACGCCTCGGCCGCGTCGGTGTCGAGGCCGGTGACCGCGCCGGGCAGCCCGGCGCAGATCCGCACCAGCAGGCCGTCGGCGACATGGGCCAGCGCCTTGGTGTCGGTGCCGCGGACGTCGCCGTAGCGCAGGGTCCTGGTCAGGCCGGGCAGCGCGCCCAGCAGGTGGGTGACGTCGTGGTCGAGGGCGGCGGTCGCTTCCAGCCGGGTGATCAGGCCGTCGGTGGCGCCGCCCAGATCGGCCAGCAGCGCGGTCTCCAGCGCGCCGGCGAGTTCGGCGACGGTGACCCCGTCGCGGCTCGCGGTGTCGAGGATCTTCGCCTCGGCGGCGGTGCGCAGCGTGGTGCCCCAGACCGCGGCCTCGACGATGCGGACCTCGAATTCCGGTTCCCAGCGCAGGGTCCAGGTCTCCCGGAAGGTGCCGGTGTTGCGGACCTCGCCGACGGTCGGCGTGCCCCAGTCGACGCCGAGCAGCCGCAGCCGGTGCAGCAGGTGCGAGCGTTCGACATCGCGCTCCTTGCGCAGGTCCAGATCGACCGTGCGGGCGAGGGCTTCCTGCTTGAGCCGCAGGGTCTTGCTCCGCGCCCGCAGATCCGCCGCCAGCGGCACGGTCGGGGTGTCCTCGGGGACGCCGCCGAGGGTCTCGCCGACGACGAGTTCGTCGATCACCAGCCGCAGCATGGTCTCGTCGCCACCGCACATCACCGAGCGCACGGCCTCGGTCACCTCGGACAATCCGGCCAGCGGGCGCCCGCGCAGCGCGGCCAGCGTGTCGGCCAGGCGCACCGACTCGATGATGTGCGCGCTCGACACCGGCAGATCGTGCGCCCGCAGCACGCCGGCGACCTTCGTCAGCCACCGCGCCACCGGTCGCTCGGTCTCGGTGAACAGATGGTGATACCAGCCCGGCGAGGTGACACCGGCCCCGTACCCCGAGCCCGCCGCCAGCCGCGAATGCGTCCACGGCACCCAGGTCAGCGCGGTCTTGATCTTCGGCAAGCCCTTGAGCAGCCGTGCGTCCGGTGCGGCCGGTCCGAGCGCCCCGTCCAGCGCGGGCGCGTGCCAGGCGCCGCACACCACGGCCAGCCGCTTCGCCCCGTCCTTGAGGGTCTGCCGCATCACCTGTCGCATGTACGCCTCGCGCCGCAGGGTGTGCTGATCGACGACCAGCGGTGCGAACGCGGGATCCTCGGGACCTGCGGGAAGGGGAGCGCCCGATCCGGGCGAAAGGACGTCCGGTGATTCCACTGTGGCCGGGGCAGGCGGCGGCGAATCATCGCGCAGGGCGGACATCGCCTCGGTGATCGCGTCGAAAGCCGCGCTGTCCGGCACGGATTCGACGACGGAGTCCCACCAGCGTTCCGCGTCGTCGTAGCCCGCCGCCGACGCGAGGGCGGCCAGCGGGTCGGTGCGATCGCCGCGCGAGTCGTCGTCGGCGGCCAGCACAGTCGCGGCGGGGAGATCGCAGAAACGCACTGGCACGGTGTGTTCGGCGCCGTAGCGCATGGCCTGCCACTCCGGGGAGAACACCGCGAACGGCCAGAAGGCCGCGCGGGCGGGGGAATCCGGGACGTAGGCCAGCAGGGCGACCGGCGGACGCATGGTGTCGGCGGCGACGAAGCCGACGAGGGGGTCGGCGTCGGCGGGGCCTTCGATGAGGATGGCGTCGGGGCGGAAATCCTCGAGCGCCTGGCGCAGCGATCGGGCCGAACCCGGCCCGTGGTGGCGGATGCCGAAGACCCGCGTCACCGCGGCGTCCTCCGCGCCGGTGGGTGGCCGTCGGCCCGGGTCCGGGTCGGGCGTCGTGTCGGCCGAGACGCTCGTGTCGTCGGTCTGTCGATTCATCGAAAACCCCATGTGTGCGGTCTGTTCCGTCCTCCCCGTCGGCCCGGCGTCAGTGCGAGATCTCGCGGCAGGCGCGGTAGAAGTCGGCCCAGTCCGGACGTTCGCGCACCACGGCCTCGAGGTATTCGGTCCAGATCACCGAGTCGGCGACCGGGTCCTTGATCACCGAACCGAGGACGGCACCCGCGATATCGGAGGCCCGCAGCACGCCGTCACCGAAGTGCGCGGACAGGGCGAGCCCGTTGGTGATCACCGAGATGGCCTCGGCGGTGGACAGGGTGCCCGAGGGCGACTTGAGCTTGGTGCGGCCGTCGGCGGTGATCCCGGAGCGCAGTTCGCGGAAGACCCGCACCACCCGGCGGACCTCCTCGGCCGCGGCGGGCACGGTCGGCAGTTCCAGTGCGGCGCCGAGCTGTTCGACCCGCCTGCTGACGATGGCGACCTCGGAATCCTCGTCGGCGGGCAGCGGCAGCACCACGGTGTTGAAGCGGCGGCGCAGCGCCGAGGACAGGTCGTTCACGCCGCGGTCGCGATCGTTGGCCGTGGCGATCACGTTGAAACCCTTGGCCGCCTGCACTTCCGCGCCCAGCTCTGGCACCGGCAGGGTCTTCTCGGACAGGATGGTGATCAGCGCGTCCTGCACGTCGGACGGGATGCGGGTCAGCTCTTCGATGCGGGCGATGGCCCCGGTCCGCATGGCCGTCATCACCGGCGAGGCGACCAGCGCGGCGTCACTTGGCCCCTCGGCCAGCAGCCTGGCGTAGTTCCAGCCGTACCGGATCGCCTCCTCGGCGGTCCCCGAGGTGCCCTGCACCAGCAGCGTCGACTCCCCGCTGATGGCGGCCGAGAGATGTTCCGACACCCAGGTTTTCGCGGTGCCGGGCACCCCGAGCAGCAGCAGGGCGCGATCGGTGGCCAGCGTCGCCACGGCCACCTCCATCAACCGTCGCGGCCCGACGTACTTGGGCGTGATGACGGTGCCGTCGTCGAGCGTGCCACCCAGGACATAGGTGACGACCGCCCACGGCGAGAGCCGCCAGGACGGCGGCCGCGGCCGATCGTCGACGCGCGCCAGGGCGGCCAGCTCGTCGGCGAAGGCCTGTTCGGCATGCGGACGCAGCAGGGTGGTTGCCGGTTCGGTGGTGGTCATCGCAGCTCCTCGAGCATGGTCGCGCGGTCGGTGAGGTGGTGGGCGAGTCGGTGGAAGGCCTGTTGCCAGGCGGGGTCGTCGGTGCTGTCGGCGAGCGCGGTGACGCGCTCGGCCAGGTCGACGGGCAGGTGGACGCCCGCCGCGGTGATCAGGGCCCGGTCGGCGTAGACGCCGGCGTTCGCATGGGCCTGGCGGGAGGTCGTGCGGGCGCGTTCGCCGAGCAGGCGCACGACGTGGTCGGCGACCGGGCGCGGCCAGGGATGGTCGAGGCCGGGCAGGATCGCGTGCAGTTCGGTGAGCTGGTGGGCGTCGAGGTCGAGGACGTGCTCGATCCGGTCGGTGGCGTCGAGCAGGGTGAACAGTTCGCGGCGGCGCAGCACGGCCTGTTCGGTCGGGGTGGCGTTGGCGAACAGCGCACGGGCCCAGGTGGTGTCGCGCTGGGCGAGGGCGGCGTCGACCCAGCCGTCGACGATCGCCTTGGCGTAGCGCGGCGGCAGGGTCAGGGTCAGCGCGGCGGTCGCGGTGGCCGCTCCGGTGGCGCCGACGAGCGGTTCCCACGCGGTCAGCGGGGTCGCCGCGATCGCCTGGTGCAGGGTCTTCAGCGTGGAGTCGGGGGTGTCCCAGCGCAGGGTGGCCTGGTCGGTGCCGTCGGTGATGCCGTCGCGCCTGGCCTGCGCGTCGACCGCAGCGGGCACCGTGACCTCGACGGTGCCGTCGGCGTCGACGCGCAGCCACGCCGACACCAGCGCCGCCATCCGCTGCCCGAGCGCCGACCCGGGCAGCCGGGCCAGCAGACCTGCCGCGGTGCGCCGGACGTCGCCGCGGCGGTCGTCGAGTGCGCGCTCGAGCAGCGGCTCGTCGGCGAGACTCGACCCGTCGGCGAGGAGCGCGAGCAACTCGGCCTTGATCGGGCCCGATTCCTTGGCCCACGCGGCACCGAGCACCTCGAGCGCGGCGGCGGGATCGGTGTGGCGCAGGCGCGCCAGCCAATCCTTGCGCTCGCCGGGCGCGCCGAACAGCCAGACATCCTGTGCCCCGGGTGTTCCGGTGACCTCCTCGGGCGCGGTCCGCTCGACCCGATCCACCGGGAACGAGTCGAGCAGCGTCGACCACGCCGGGTTCCGCGCCGCCAGCCACCGGCCACGCCGACCGGCCAGCCGCAGCAGCGGCCCGCGCAGCTGGACATCGGCGGCCGCGGTGAGCGCCTGCACGCACAGCACATCCGGCAGCCGGTAGTCGAACGGCGCGGCGGCGGTGAACCATTCGGGCAGGAACGCGGACTTCTCGGCGAGCAGGCGGCTGAGGCGCTCGGCGGCCTGCCGGGGCAGCAGCGGGCGCGCGTCGTCGGGCGCGGGGTCCGGCTTCGGCGCGGTGCCCGGCATCCGGCCGCCGCGCAGGTAGAGGTCCTGGAGGGCGGCCGCGTCGAGCAGCCGGACCGCTGGTTCGCCGGAGCGCTGCGGCACCACCGCCGTCACGGCGTCGGCCAGCTGGACGCCGTCGGCGCTGCGTCGGGCCGTGCCGAGCAGCGCGACCGAAACCAGTTCGGCCAGTTCTGGAGTCGGCGCCGACTGGGTGGGGAACTCGGTCTCCAGATCGGTGACCTCGCCCGCGCTGAACACCGAGACCGGATCGAACCCGTCGGCGCGCCACTCACCGGTGACCGTCACCGGATGACCGCCCGCCACCGCGAACAACCGCCACGGCCGCACTCCGGCGGGCAGCGGCAGCGCGGCGCCCTCGGCGTCGACGAGCTGCCAGCCGTGCTCGTCGAGCACCGGCACCACGTCGGCCAGCAGGGCGGGCCAGGCCCGCAGCCACGGGTCCTCGCCCAGGGCCGAGGCGTAGGCGTCGAGCGCGTCGCCGATGGTGACGCCGCCGATCGCGGGCACGGTGGTGAACGGTGCGGGGACGCCGTGCCGGGCGCCCCACTGCACGCGCAACGGCGCGGCGCCGGGGTAGTAGTGGAGATCGGCGTCGACCTCGTGGCCGGGCGCGGGGACCTCGCCGGTGAAATTCGGTGTGCCGAAGGAATGTTCGATCAGGACGGCCCAGCGCCCGCTGCCGCGGCCGCGCAGCCAGGTGCGCCGGGTGTGCAGGCGCTCCTCCTCGCTGACCCGCATGCCGAGGACCAGCCAGCGGTCCCGCACCGCGGGCTCGGCCAGCACGGTCTCGGCCTGGGTCGGATAGCCGACATGGGTGCGGATGCCCGCCCGCAGCGGCTCCGGGACGGCATCGATGGTGCGATGGGCCAGCACCAGCAGATGCAGCCGGGCGTACTCGCGCAGCAGCAGCTCGGGCCAGTGCTCGGTGGTCACCACGGCGGCGGGCAGGCGGCGCAGCGTCGCCGCGACGCCGGGCGCCTGGGCATCGACCATGCGGGCGGCGATCGCCTCGTACGCGGCGAACGAGCGGTCGGTCTGGGCCAGCCCGGTCCGGATCTGGTCGGTGAGCCACACCTCCAGCTCGGTCAGGCCCGCCGAGACCCTGGCCCGCCGTTGCTCGACGGTCGCCGGCGACGGTGTGGCGGCGGCCTTGGCCCTGGGTGGTGCCGCCGCCTTGGCCGCCCGGCCCGCCAGCCACTCCGCGGCGAACTCCGCGGGCGCGTCCTGCGCAAGCACCGCGCCGCCGGACCAGCTCAGCAGCAGCGACAGCGCGTGCTTGCACGGAAACTTGCGGCTCGGGCACGAGCACTTGTACGCGGGGCCGGCCAGGTCGACGATCGTCTGATAGGGCTTGGACCCGCTGCCCTGGCACAGACCCCACACCGCACTGCCCGCGCTGCCGGTCGCGCGCCAGCGACCGGCCAGCTTGCGCGCGGCAGCCAGTGAGCTCGCGTCCGGCGCGAGTGCGCGGACCTGGTCCTCGGTCCACGGCGCCTGTTGGTCGGTCATCGCCTTCCCCCGTTCTCTCCTCGCCGAAATATCTACCGCAGGGGACCGACAACTGCCGTTCACGTCGGCGAATCTCGGCGGAAGACGCTGCCGCTCCGGCAGATTCGTGCGGTTGGACTTGCTGCCTGCGGAAAAGTCTGGCATTCTGACCTGTTCGGCTCGCCCGGACCGCCCACGTCGCTCATCGCAGCGTAGCGCGGGTGTGAACACCTCATCGAGCTGCCCGCCGGGGTGGGCGAGGGGTGGACATCGAGGGGCCCGCCGTGGCACCACGATGGCCATTCCACTCCCGCGGGCAGATTCGCTGGGGCACTGCGCATCCCCTGGGCGAACGCTCCGCGATCAGGTAGCGTTTGCCGAGGAGGATCACGTGGGCCGGGCAGATCGGCCGCCGCGGTGCGTGCGGCCGCGAAGGGGGATGTCGCAGAAGTGTGCTCGGATCGCATCGCCGAGGTGGTCGCGCGCGAGCTCGCCGCCGACCCCGCCGTGGAGGGGCGGGTCGCCGAGTGCGTGCTGGCAGCCCTCGCCGAGGCCGACGGTGATCGAGCCGCACCCGATTCCGGTGATACCGGGGTCTTCCTGCGCTCGATCACCGTGCACGGCTTCCGCGGCATCGGGCCGACGGCCACGCTGCGCCTGAACCCAGGACCGGGGCTGACCTTGGTCGTCGGGCGCAACGGCAGCGGCAAGTCCAGCTTCGCCGAGGCCGCCGAATTCGCGCTCACCGGCGGCAACCGGCGCTGGGACGGCCGCTCGACCGCGTGGCGCGAAGGCTGGCGCAACCTGCACGAACCCGACCTCGCCCGGATCGAGGTCGACCTGCTCACGGCGGGCGAGGAGGCCGAGCTCACGGTCGCCACGCACTGGGCGCCCGGCAGCGAACTGGGCGAGGCGCAGTGGACCGAGCGCCGCGGCACGGACCGGACCGTGACCATCGACCCGCGCAGCAGGCGCGGTCGGCTGGACCTGTACCGGCCCTTCCTGTCCTACAGCGAGCTCGGCGCCCTGGTCGACGGCAAGCCCAGCGACCTGTTCGACGCGCTGCACCGCCTGCTCGGCCTCGACGAACTGGCCGCCGCCGCCGAACACATCCGCCTGCGCAAGCTGGAACTCGAGCGCGCCGTCAAGGATTCGCGGCAGTCCCGCACCGATCTGCTCGCCGAGCTCGCCGACGTCGACGACGCGCGCGCCCGCCACGTCGCCGACCTGCTCCGCGTCCCGGACCCCGATCTCGACGCGGTGGCCGCCGCGGTCGCCGGTTCGGTGCTCGGGCCCGACGGACCCGACGGGCTGCGGGCCATCCTGCGCCTCACGCTGCCCGACCCGGCACAGGTGGCCGCGGCGGTCGATCGCCTCGCCGAGGCCGCCGCCGCGTTGTCGCGCCACGCCACCACCGACGCCGAGTCCGACCTGCGCGTCCTCGAACTGCTCACCCGCGCCCGCGAACACGTCACCGCGAGCGGCGCCTGCCCCTGCCCGCTCTGCGGCCGCGGCGACCTCGACACCGCCTGGCTGGCCGCCGCCGACGCCGAAATCGACCAGCGCGAAACGCAACTCGCCGCACTCCGCTCGGCCCGCGCGGAGTGCGATGCCGCGTTGGCCGCCGCTCGCGCGCTCACGTCGCGGGTACCCCTCGAGCTCGGCGCCGCGCAGCCGACACCGGTCGCTTCCGCGTCGATCGTCGGCGGCGAAACCACCTCGGGCAGCGGCGCTGTGCCGGTAGACACCGCCGCCTTCGGCGAAAGTGCCGCACCGGACGGCGGGGCCGAGTCTGGCGGCCGGGCTGTGTCGGAAAGTGTGGCCACGCCTGGAGGTGGGGCCGCGCTGGGCGGTGCCGCCGTGGTCGGTGGTGGGACTGCGTCGAGCGTCGGGCAGACGAGCGGTGGGGCGGGTCTGATCAGGCGGCACCTGTCGGCGGTGCATGCACTCTGGACGGTGTGGGCCGGGCTCGGCGAGGCGGAACACGATGACGAGTTTTCGCAGCGTCTGGGTGACACCTACGCCGAGTTGAGCGCCGAACTCGCTGCTCTGCAACGTGATACGAGCACCGAGCTCGATCGCCTCGACTCCGTGTGGTCACCGCTCGTGCCGCGCATTCTCGCCTGGCTCGATCCCGCCCGCGCGGTGTCCGCCGACGCGGGCGAGCTGCGGGTGGTGAAGCGGGCGGCCGACTGGCTCAAGTCGGCGACCGCGACGATTCGCGGCGAGCGGATGCGCCCGCTGGAGAGCACCGCGCGGTGGGTGTGGAGCACGCTGCGACAGCAGAGCAATGTGGAACTCGGCGCGATCCGGTTGCAGGGCAGCGCGGGCACCGCGCGGCGGGTGCTGCTGGATGTGACCGTCGACGAGGTGGACGGCGCCGCGCTCGGCGTGATGAGCCAGGGTGAGCTGCACGCGCTCGGGCTGTCGCTGTTCCTGCCACGAGCGACGATGTCGCACAGTCCGTTCCGCTTCGTGATGATCGACGATCCGGTGCAGGCGATGGACCCGGCGAAGGTCGACGGCCTGGCCAGGGTGCTCGCCGAGGTGGCGACCACCCGGCAGGTGGTGGTGTTCACCCACGACGAGCGCCTGGCCGAGGCGGTGCGAAGGATGCAGCTCGACGCCACCGTGCTCGAGGTGCAGCGCCGGGAACGTTCCGTGGTCGAGGTGCGGGTGACCGGCGACCCGGTGCGCCGCTACCTCGACGACGCCCGCTCGCTGCTGCGCACCCCGCAGCTGCCGCCCGCCATCGCCGACGAACTCGTCGCCACCTGCTGCCGCTCCGCGATCGAGGCGGCGGGGCTGGCGAAGGCCCGCCAGGAACTGCTCGCCACCGGCCTCGATCACGCCGAAGTGGAACGGAGGGTGCGCAACGCCCACACCACCCGCGCCATGATCACCCTGGCGATCATGGGCCCCGGCGCCCGCGTCGACGACCTGAACAAGCACCTGAGCGCGGTCGGCGGCCGCTGGCTGGTCGGCGTGCTGCGCGACGCCACCGCGGGCGCGCATGTGCCGATCGATCGGCCGATGCGGGAATTGATCAGCGACACCGAACGATTCATCGCCTGGCTGCGCGCCCACGAGCCCGCCGCGGTCCGCTCATGAGCCGCGATACAGGTGGTCGGCGCTCGCGGTCCCGCCGGGGCGGCGGCGCGACGGTGGTGCGCCCGTGAACCGGCGGAGCAGGCCGCGACGGCCCAGGTACACCCCGCGTCCCTCGGTGGCCGAGCGCCTGGAGGCGGCCGAGAACCTGCTGTCCGGCGACGTCTCCGACGCGGGCGGGGTGTGGTCGCGGGCGGTCGCGTGGATTCTGCGGCTCGCGCTCGAGCAGGCCGTCGACGAACTGTGGGCACAGATCGCCCCCGAACTCATGCGCTGCCCGATGCGGGCCCAGCTCCTCGCCCTGCGCGTGTACGCGGGGCCGGAGACCGCGGGCCAGGTCGGCGCGCTGTGGGCCGCGCTGTCCCGCGCGGCCCATCATCTCGACTACGAGATGGCGCCCAGCGTGACCGACCTGCGGCGCTGGCGCGATCAGACCGGTGACCTCGCGCGGACGCTGGAACTGGTCCCGCTCGCGCACCAGCCGTTCGGCTGATCCCGCGTGGGCGCCGCCGGTCCCGACCCGGCAGGATGACCGGCATGGGTGAAGCGAAACCGTGTCCGTGCCGCCGCGGCGAACCGTTCGACGACTGCTGCGGACCGATCCTGGCAGGCACCCGGCCCGCGCCCACCGCCGAGACCCTCATGCGCTCGCGCTACACCGCCTATGTCGTCGGCGACGTCGACTACCTGCTGCGTTCCTGGCATCCGAACACCCGGCCCGCCGAGCTCGAGCTCGACCCGACACAGCGGTGGCTGTTCCTGGAGATCGTCGGCACCCAGCGCGGCGGGCCGTTCGACGACAACGGCACCGTCGAGTTCATCGCCCACTACAAGGTGGACGGCGTCCGCGACGCGATGCACGAGAACAGCACTTTCGTCCGGGTCGACGGCGCGTGGGTCTACCTCGACGGCACGTTCAGCGCCTGAGTCGCCCCTGGTGGATACTGGCCCCGTGCCCAGGATCGCGATCGAATACTGCACCCAATGCCGCTGGCTGCTGCGCGCGAGCTGGATGGCCCAGGAACTGCTGACCACCTTCGCCACCGACCTCGGTGAGGTCGCCCTGGTGCCCGGTCAGGGCGGCATCTTCCGGATCACCCTCGACGGTGAACAGCTGTGGGAGCGCAAGGCCGACGGCGGCTTCCCCGACATCGCCGTCCTCAAGCAGCGCGTGCGCGACCGCATCGATCCCGACCGCGACCTCGGCCACGTCGACCGCCGCGACTGAATCAGGCGAACAGCACCGCGGCCGCGATCGCGAGCCCGAAGATCACCGCGGGCGGTCCGGCATGGTTCAGATCGTGGTGGGTGGCGTGCGCGAGGAGCGCCAGCGCGAAGTACGCCACCAGCCCGAGCGCCGTCGCCAGGCCCAGCGGCGTCCACCAGAGGCCGACGATCAGCCCGAGCGCGGCGGCCAGCAGCACGGCCGCGAGGATCGGCAGCCGTCGGCGTTCGACGCCGACCCTGGCGTAGGCCTCGACGACCTCGGGCCTGCCGGACAGTTTCGCGCGGGCGGAGTAGACGAGCAGGGCGGCCAGCACCAGGGCGACCGCGATACGCGCGACGGTCATGACGCGCCTTCTTCCGCGAGGGGATCGGTCCCCCTCGATTCTACGAACCCGCGGCGATCAGCGGACGGCTCCGCGGGTCAGCAGCAACCGCCGCCACCACAGCACCCGCCACCGGCGGGGCGCGGCGCGGCCACCGGCGCGGGGGCCGACCCGCGGCCGACGGTGCCGAAGGTGGTGAGCAGTTTGACCGTGTCGTCGTGGCCCGCCGGGCAGGCGGCCGGGTCCGCGGCCTGCGCCATCGGCCGGTTCACCTCGAACGTGTCGCCGCAGGAGCGGCACCGGAAGCTGTAGTTCGGCATCGGCACAGTGTAGGCGGGCGCTTGCGATCACCGTGCGCCGAAGCCTTCGCCCGGCACGGGTGGCTCCGTAGCCTCATCGGTCAGCGGTGACGGCGAGGTGGCACATGACGAACAGCAGCGCGGGGGCAGTGTTGCGGGCGGTGCTCGAACTGGGGCCCGCGCCGCGCAGCGTCGTGGCGCGGCGGGCCGGGGTGTCGCCCGCGACGGTGACCTGGCAGAGCAAGGCCCTGCTCGCGGCGGGGCTCCTGGTCGAGCTGCCGGAGACGGCGGGACCGGCCGGGGTCGGTCGGCCGCACAGCCCGATCGCGCTCGACGCCGCCGGGAACGTGGTGCTGGCACTGCACATCGCGGCCGCGCAGATCACCGTCGCCGTGGTCGACATCGCCGGGACCGTGCTGTCGAGCGAGCAGGTGCCGCACCGGACGCACGCGCCCTACGACATCCTCGACACCGCGATCGACCGGGTGCGCGCCGTCGCGGCGGGCCTGCCCGACGGGCTGCGGGTGCGTGGCCTCGGGGTGGCGATCGGCGGCCGGGTCGACACCACCACCGGTTCGGTCGTCGACCACTCCTACCTGCGCTGGCGGGATGTGCCGGTGCGCGAATACCTGGCCGCGCGAACGGGTTTGCCGACCAGCGTGGACAGCCACACCAGGGCGCTGGCGCACGTCGAGCAGCTCTACGGGCACCTGCGCGGCACGACGAGTTCGATCGTGCTGTTCGTCGGCAATGTCATCGACGCGGCGATCGCGGTGCACGGCCGGGTGCACTACGGCCCGCACTCCGGGGCCGGTTCGATCGCCCGATTACTCGGCGCGACCGCCGGATCCGCGTTCGCCCTCGATGATTTCGGCGACCACGCCCTGCTGGCCAGGGCGGTGCGCGCCGGGCGGGTCGACAGCATGGCCGAGCTGGTGGCGGCCGCCGCGGCGGGCGGACCGGAACGGGCGTACTTCCTCGAACGGGCGACGGCGATGGGCGAAGTGGCGGCCGCGCTCATCGATCTGCTCGATCCCGAGGCCCTGGTGCTGGTCGACCGGGGCCTCGGCACGGTGCCCGGGGTCCGCGAAGCCTACGACGACGCGGTGCGCGCCCACTCGCTCATCGGTGCCGACCCGGCGGAGGTGGTGTGCGAATCCGCCTTCACCGGACAGGTTCTGGCGATGTCGGCGGCCGGCGTCGTGCTCCACGAATTGTTCCGTGAACCGCTGACCTCGGTGGTCGCCGACGCGGTTTGATTCGTGGTTATTTTAAGGCAGTCGAATATTGACCGGAACGGACGGCTGCGGCGACAGTTGTCGTATGAACAAAATGCAGTGTTGTCGCGCATCGAATTCGCTCGCCGACATTACTTCGATTCGATCCGGGAAATCATCTTGCGTAAGAATATTCGACGAATAGCACTGCTCGCCGCCGCCGCGTCGCTGCTGGCGGTGTCGTGCGCCACCGACGACGGCGACGGGGCCGCGCTGACCGCCGCGCTGCCGACCACGGTGCCGCCCGGTGTGGCGCTGACCGTCTCCGCCAATACCGCCAAGGTGGCGCTGACCGCCTCCGGTGAACTCGGCAAGCTGCCGTTCACGGTGTCGTCTTGGCCCGCGGTCTCGGCGGGACCCGATGTCATCCAGGCCTTCCGCGGCGGTTCGCTGGATCTGGCCACCAATGCCGGGATTCCGCCGATCCACGCGCACGCCACCGGGCTCGACGCCAAGATCGTCGGCGTCAAGGTCAGGGAGACGCCGCTGTACAAGCTGGCCACCGCGCCCGGCACCGCGATCACGGGCCTGAACGACCTGCGCGGCAAGAAGATCGCCTTCTCCCCCGGGCAGGCGCAGGGCGTTGTCGTGCTGCGTACCCTCGCGGCGGCGGGTATCCGTACCGACGAGGTGCAGCTGGTGGAGATCAACGGACCCCAGTTCCTCACGGCGTTGCAGGGCAAGCAGATCGACGTCGCCCCGCTGGGCGAGCCGACGCTGACCAAGTACCTCGACAAGTACGCGTCGGAAGGCGCCCGGGCGGTGGCCACGCCCGCCGTCGACGCGCTGAGCGTGCTGTGGGCGCCGACCAGCATTCTCCGCGACGACAGCAAGGCCGCCGCGATCGCCGAATTCGTGAAATTCTGGGCGCGCGGGGAAGTGTGGGCCTGGGAGCATCCCGAAGAATGGATCGACGCCTACTACGTGAAGGACCAGTCGGTCACCGAGGCCGACGGCCGCCGCATTCTCTCGACCGTCGAAAAGCCGTATTTCCCGGATAATTGGGACGCGGCGATCGCCTGGGAGCAGCAGACCATCGACCTGGTCACCGGGGCCGGCTACTTCGGCACGCCGTTCGCGGCCGCCGACCTGTTCGACCGGCGCTTCGAGAAGCTGGCCGCCGGCGCCGTCCCCGGTCCGTATCGCACCAAGGGGGCGCAATGACCATCGCACTGACCCGCGCGGCCGTCCCCGTCGCCGCGCCGCGCGAGGACGGCTTCGTCGACCGCAGGGCGCTGCGCAGGCTGGGTCTGCGCAAGGCGATTCCGGCCGCGCGCCTGCTCGGCGTGGTCCTGCTGCTCGCCGCCTGGACGGCGGGCGCCTGGTCGGGGCTGCTCGACCAGCGCAAACTGGCGGCGCCGTGGACGGTGCTGCAGACCGGCTGGGAACTGCTCGTCGACGGTCCGCTGCTGTCGCACCTGGGTGTCTCGTTGCAGCGCGCGGTGCTCGGCCTGGTCATCGGTGTCGCCGTCGGGACCGTGCTGGCGCTGGTCTCCGGGCTCTCGCGGCTCGGCGAGTCGCTGGTCGACGGACCGGTGCAGCTCAAGCGGGCGATCCCGACGCTGGGCCTGATCCCGCTGATGATCCTGTGGCTGGGCATCGGCGAGGAGTTCAAGGTCGTGCTGATCACCCTCGGCGTGATCGTCACCATGTACATCCAGACCCACGCCTCGCTCACCACGATCGATCAGAAACTGGTGGAACTGTCGGAGGTGCAGGGGGTGTCGCGGGCGACGTTCATCCGTCGCGTGGTGATTCCCGGCTCGCTGCCCGGCTTCTTCCTCGGCCTGCGGCTGTCGGTGACCGGTGCCTGGCTGGCGCTGATCGTCGTCGAATCCGTCAATGCCACCGACGGTCTCGGCAAGATGATGTCCAACGCGCAGAACTACGGGCAGGCCGACGTGATCCTGGTCGGCCTCGCGGTGTACGGCGCCTTCGGCCTGCTCTCGGATTCGGCGATCCGGGCGCTCGAGCGAAAGGTGCTGTCATGGCGGCGCACGATCGCGGGGTGAGCGCGGCCGCCGGGGTCACCGTGCGCGCGCTGACCCGCCGCTTCGGCGAGCGCACCGTGCTCGACGAGATCGACCTGACCATTCCGGCGGGTCAGTTCGTCGCCCTGCTCGGGCGCAGCGGTTCGGGCAAGAGCACGCTGCTGCGCGCGCTGGCCGGACTCGACTACGACGTGGCGGGCGAGGGCTCGCTGCGGGTGCCCGCGAAAACCTCGGTGGTGTTCCAGGATTCGCGTCTGCTGCCCTGGCAGCGGGTCCTGCCCAACGTCCTGTACGGACAGCCCAGGTCACGCAAGGAGGCCGGGGTCAAGGTGCTCGACGAGGTCGGCCTGGCCGGGCGGGAGAACGCCTGGCCCGGCGAGCTCTCCGGCGGTGAGCAGCAACGGGTCTCGCTGGCGCGCTCCCTGGTCGGCGAGCCCGACCTGCTGCTCGCCGACGAACCCTTCGGCGCGCTCGACGCGCTCACCCGGATCAAGATGCACGCCCTGCTGCGCGATCTCATCCGCAGGCACCGGCCCACCGTCCTGCTGGTCACCCACGACGTCGACGAAGCCGTCGCGCTGGCCGACCGGGTGATCGTGCTCGACGACGGCCGCCTCACCGTGGACATCCCGGTCGAGCTGCCCGCCGAGCGCGATCCCAGCCTGCCCGCATTCCAGCACATCCGCCGCACCCTGCTCGCCGCACTCGGCGTCGCGCCCGTCGCGGTCTGAAAGGTCTTCCCATGTCGAAACAACTGCACCTCAATGCCTTCCTGATGTCGGTCGGCCATCACGAGGCGGCCTGGCGGCTGCCCGAGAGCGATCCGCACGCGCACACCGACATCGACTACTACGTCCGGCTGGCCAAGACCGCCGAGCGCGGCAAGCTCGACTCGATCTTCTTCGCCGACAGCCCGGTCCTGATGGGCGATCCGGGGCGCAGGCCCAGCGGCAAGCTGGAGCCGACCGTCATCCTCACCGCCGTGGCCGTGCAGACCAGCCGGATCGGGCTCATCGCCACGGCCTCGACCAGCTACAACGACCCCTACAACCTGGCCCGCCGGTTCGCCTCGGTGGACTGGGCGAGCAAGGGCAGGGCGGGCTGGAACATCGTCACCACCGCGGGCGCCGACGCGGCCCGCAACTTCGGTCTCGACGACACCCCCGACCACAAGCTGCGCTACGACAAGGCCGCCGAATTCGTCGACGTCGCGACGAAGCTGTGGGACAGCTGGGACGACGACGCCGTCCTGGCCGACAAGGAACTCGGCATCCACACCGACGCGTCCAAGGTGCGCAAGATCCTGCACCACGGCGAGTTCTTCCGGGTCGACGGCCCGCTCAACGTGCCGCGCTCGCCGCAGGCGTATCCGCTGCTGGTGCAGGCGGGTTCGTCGGAGGACGGCAAGGAGTTCGCCGCCCGTTACGCCGAGGCCGTGTTCACCGCGCAGCAGACCCTCGACGACGCCAAGGCCTTCTACGCCGATCTCAAGGCGCGCACCGTCGCCGCCGGCCGCGACCCGGAGACCATCAAGATCCTGCCCGGCATCGTCCCGATCATCGGCGACACCGAGGAACAGGCGCGCGCACTCGACGACGAACTGGCTCGGCTGATCTCGCCCGAGTACGCGCGCAAGCAACTCGCCGCGCACTTCAAGCTGCCCATCGACCAGCTCGACCTGGACAGCGAACTGCCCGAGGACCTGCCCACCGAGGACGACATCCAGGGCTCCAAGAGCCGCTTCACCCTGATCGTGAATCTGGCTCGGCGCGAACGGCTCACGCTGCGCGAGCTGATCGCCCGCCTCGGCGGCGGCCGCGGGCACCACACCTTCGCGGGCACCGCGGTGCAGGTGGCCGACGCCATCGAAGACTGGTTCCGGCAGGGCGCGGCCGACGGGTTCAACATCATGCCCGCCGTGCTCCCGTCGGGGCTGGAGCGCTTCGTCGACGAGGTGGTCCCGATCCTGCAGGAGCGCGGCCTGTTCCGCACCGAGTACACCGAGACCACCCTGCGTGGTCACTACGGCCTGGCCAGGCCCGCCAACCGATTCGACCAGCAGGCGGACGCGCTCGTGGCCGCCCGATGAGAACGGACTGGATCCGCTACCTGGTCGGCCGCTGTCTCGAGCACCGGCGGCTGGTGATCGTCAGCTACACCGGCGCGCTGGCGGCGGCGCTGCTCACCGCGGCGCTGCCGCTGGTCGTGCGCCATGTGGTCGACACGCTCAGCGCCACGGCGGCCTCGGTGGCGCCGTGGGTCGCGGTGCTGCTGGTGCTCGGGGCGGCCCGGTTCGGTTCGTCCTACGCGCGCCGGGTCGCCTCCTCGGAACTGTCGCTCGGGGTGCAGCACGACCTGCGCCGCGACCTGTTCGCCGCGCTGCTGCGGCTGAACGGGCGCGAGCAGGCGCAGCTGCGCACCGGGCAGGTGGTGAGCCGGGCGATCACCGATGTGACGCTGATCCAGATGTTCCTCCAGCTCATCCCGATGATCGCGGGCAATGTCGCGCTGCTGGTCGCGGTGCTGGTCCTGATGACGGTGATGTCGCCCGCGCTCACCGTGATCGCGCTGCTCGTGCTGCCGGGGCTGTGGATCGTCACCCGGCGCAGCCAGCGCCAGCTCTTCCCGGCCAACTGGGACGCCCAGGCCCGCGCCGCCGAGGTGGCGATGCGGGTGGAGGCCGCGGTGGCCGGGGTGCGGGTGGTCAAGGGCTTCGGTCAGGAGCGGCACGAGCTCGACCAGCTCGGTGACAGCGCGCGCGATCTGTACCGGTCGCGGTTGCGGGTCGCCCGGATCACCAGCCGGTTCACCCCGGTCGTGCAGGCGGTGCCCGCCGCCGGTCAGGCGCTGATCCTGGTCGTCGGCGGGTTGCTCGCGCTGCGCCAGGCCATCACGCTCGGCACGTTCCTCGCGTTCATGACGTATCTGAGCGCGTTCGTCGGCCCGGTGCGCCAGTTCTCGATGCTGCTCACGGTGAGTCAGCAGGGCAAGGCCTCGCTGGACCGGGTGCGCGAGGTGATCGAGGCGCCGGGTTCCGACGTGCCCGTCCCCGGCACCGTGACGGCGGACGCCGGGCCGCCACCGGGCGTCGAGTTCCGCTCGGTCCGTTTCGGTTTCGGGGACACCCCGATCCTGGACGGTCTCGACCTGACGATCGGCTCCGGCGAGACCGTCGCCATCGCGGGCGGGGCGGGCAGCGGCAAATCGATCCTGGTGTCGCTGCTGCCCGCGCTGCTCGAACCCGACGCGGGCGCCGTCCTGTTCGACGGTGTCGATCTGCGCGCGCTGCCCGATCCGCGGGCGCGGGTGGCGATGGTCTTCGAGGACACGCACCTGATGGCCGACACCATCCGGGCCAACGTCGCCTACGGCAGGCCGGCGGCGAGCGACGACCAGGTCCGGCACGCCCTGTACCTCGCCGCCGCCGACGAGTTCGTCGCCGCGCTGCCGCAGGGCATCGAGACCACCATCGGCGAACGCGGTCAACGACTCTCGGGCGGCCAGCGCCAGCGCATCGCGCTCGCCCGCGCCCTGCTCACCGACGCTCCCGTCCTCGTGCTCGACGACGCCACCTCCGCTATCGACGCCCAGGTGGAGGAGCTGATCTACCAGCGCATCGGCGCGGAGCTGCGCCAGCGCACGACGATCGTCGTCGCCCACCGGCTCTCGACGCTCGCGCTGGCGGACCGGGTGGCCGTGCTCGACGGCGGCCGCGTCGCCGAGCTCGGGACGCTGCGCGAACTCCAGCACTCCGGCGAACTGTTCCGCGCCCTGTTCACCCCGCCCGAGGTCGTCGGCATCGGCGCCGACCCGCACCGCGACACCCCGCGCGAGGCCACCGCGGAACTGTGGGTGGCCCCCGAGGTCGACGAGGACGACGACCGCACCATGGAACACCTGGCCAAGGCGTTCGCGCGCCGGTCGGCGGGCGCGCCCGCGGGTCCGGGCGGGCCGGGCGGCGGGATGATGGCGAGCGCGCCGCCGACCGGTGACGTCGTCGCCCTGCTGGACCAGCTGCCGCCGGTCTCGGGCGAACCGGAGGTCGACCGGTCCTTCTCGCACACCCCCGACACCGCGTTCTCGCTGCCCCGGCTGCTGCGGCCGTTCACCTGGCCGCTGCTGGCCGGGCTCGGCCTGGTCGGGCTCGACGCGCTCGCGCAGGTGCTGATCCCGTTCCTGGTGCGCTACGGCATCGACCACGGCGTGCTGGCCGGGGCCCGCGACGTGGTGCTCGGCGCCGCCGCGCTGGCGATCGTCGTCGTGGTGGTGGACTGGGGGATCAGTGTCGCCCAGGTGCGGGTCACCGGGCGGGTGGGCGAGCGGCTGCTCTACGGGCTGCGCCTGAAGACCTTCGCCCACCTGCAACGCCTCGGCCTGCAGTACTACGAGCGCGAGCTCGGCGGCCGGATCATGACCAGGATGACCACCGACGTGGACGGCCTGTCGGCGTTCCTGCAGACCGGCCTGGCCACCGCGCTCACCAGCACCGTCACCATCGCGGGTGTGGTCGCGGCGCTGCTGGTGATCGACGCCGGGCTGGCCCTGGTGGTGCTGGCGCTGCTGCCGATCCTGGCGGTCGCCACGGTGGCCTTCCGGCGCGCCTCGGTGCCCGCCTACAACCTGGCCAGGGAGCGGGTCAGCGCGGTCAACGCCTACCTGCAGGAGAACGTCGACAACATCACCGTCACCCAGGCGTTCCGCCGGGAAGCGGTGAACCAGGCCGAGTTCGAGCGGCGTTCGTGGGCCTACCGCGACGCCCGGTTGCGCTCGCAGGTGCTGATGGCGGTGTTCTTCCCGTGCATCGAGCTCATGTCGGTGATCGCCACCGCCGCGGTGCTCGCGGTCGGGGTGCACCAGGTGCGCGACGACCTGCTCACCGCGGGCACGCTGATCGCGTTCCTGCTCTACATCGAGCTGCTGTTCGCCCCGATCCAGCAGCTGTCACAGGTGTTCGACAGCTACCAGCAGGCGGTGGTCGGCGTCGACCGCATCGGCGAGCTGCTGCGCACCCCGGTCGACACCCCCGAGGCCGAGGACCCGCTCCCGGTCACCCGGCTCGACGGCGCGATCGAGCTGCGCGCGGTGAGCTTCGGCTACGCCGCGCGCGAGCGCACCGTGCTCGACGGGCTCGACCTGCGGATCGCGCCGGGCCAGAAGGTCGCGCTGGTCGGGGAGACCGGCGCGGGGAAGTCGACGCTGGTGAAGCTGCTCGCCCGGTTCTACGACCCGACCGGCGGCGCGGTCCTCGTCGACGGCGTGGACATCCGCCGGTTCCGGCTGCGCGACTACCGCAAGCGGCTCGGCGTCGTGCCGCAGGAGCCATTCCTGTTCGGTGACACCGTGCGCGAGGCCATCGCCTACGGCAATCCGGGGGCGGCACCGGCCGAGATCGAGTGGGCCGCACGGGCGGTCGGCGCGCACGAGATGATCGCGGCGCTCGACCACGGCTACCACCAGTCCATCGGCGCGCACGGCCGCAGCCTGTCGGCGGGCCAGCGTCAGCTGCTCGCGCTGGCCAGGGCCCAGCTGATCGACCCGGACATCCTGATCCTGGACGAGGCGACCGCCTCGCTGGATCTGGCCACCGAGGCGCGGGTGCGCGCCGCGGTGGACGTGCTGACGGCGGGCCGCACCACGATCGTCGTCGCGCATCGGCTCGCGACCGCCGCCGACGCCGATCTGATCGCGGTGGTCGGCGGGGGGAAGCTGGTGGAGGTCGGCACCCATGCCGAGTTGCTCGCCGCCGACGGTCCCTACCGGCGGCTGTGGGCCGCCTATGTCGGCGACGAAGCGCAGCGTATTTCCAGCTAACCGGACGCGGTGTCGGCGGCTGCCCGGACGGGGATCTCCGGGCAGCGGCCGATATCGCTCTCGCCGGGGCCGGAGCGGGCGGCGGACGTGGCCGAATCCACATCGTGACCGCCGGGTGGCCCGCTGAGAAGCGGATTCGGTGTGTTCCGCGGGGTAACTGTTACCTGTCGGAATGGTGCGTTGGGAGGCTGACCGGGGCAGACGCACGTACTCTCGTAAGGAGTCACCAGGTGCTGCGGCCTGCGGGAGCAAATACACAGGCACCCGTCGGGTCGCGCCGGCTAGGAGGTGTGCGATGAGCATTCAGTCCGATCTCGGCCCCGACGTGCGGACGCACGAGGCCGAACCGCTGGCTCGCACGGAGTACGGAACGGTCAGCGGCGCCTGGGACGGGCCGATCGCGGTCTGGCGCAGCGTTCCCTACGCCGCCGCGCCGGCCGGACCCGACCGCTTCTCGCCGCCGCGGCCGCCGCGCGCCTGGGACGGCGTGCGCGATTGCGTCGTCTTCGGTGACATCGCCCCGCAGGCGATGGGCGCGATGGTGCCCGTCGACTCCGATCTGGCGATGGGCGAGGACTGTCTCTGGGTCAACGTCTGGTCGCCGCGCCCCGAGCCGAGCGACGACGCGCCGCGCCCGGTGATGGTGTGGCTGCACGGCGGCGCCTACTGCCTCGGCACCGCGGCGCAGACCATCTACGACGGGCGCAAACTGGCCGAGGCCGGTGACGTGGTCGTCGTCTCGGTCAACTACCGGATCGGTGTGCTCGGCTTCCTCGACCTGTCCTCGTTCGGCACGCCGTTCACCCCGAACCTCGGCCTGCGCGATCAGCTGGCGGCGCTGGCCTGGGTGCGCGACAACATCGCCGCGTTCGGCGGCGACCCGGACAATGTCACGGTCTTCGGTGAGTCCTCGGGCGCGGGCTGCGTCACGGCGCTGCTCACCTCGCCGGCGGCGGCCGGGCTGTTCCACAAGGCGATCGCCCAGAGTCCGCCCGCCACCACGGTCTTCGGGCAGGAACGCGCGGCCGTCGTCGCGCAGCGCTACCTGGAACTGCTCGAACTCGGCCCCGGCGAGACGGATCGGCTGCTGGACCTGCCGATCGAGCGGCTCGTCGAGGTGGGCGCGGTGCTGCTCGACGAGGTGCCGATCAACGAACCGGGCAGGCTCGCGGCGGCGCCCGTCGTCGACGGTGATCTGTTGCCCGGCTACCCGATCGACCTTTTCCAGCAGGGGCGTTCGCATCGGGTGCCGCTGCTGATCGGGACCAACCGGGACGAGGCCTCGCTGTTCCGGGTGCTGCGCTCGCCGATCATGCCGGTGACACCCGACGCGGTGAACGCGATGCTGCGCGATGTCGCGGCCTCGCATCCGGAGATGTCGCCCGAGCGGATCGCCGAGATCACCTCCGCCTACCCGGATTTGACGAAAACCCGTGGGGCGCTGGCCATGTCGACCGACGCGGCCTTCCGGATGCCCGCCGCCTGGGTCGCCGAGGGCCACGCCCAGCACTCGCCGACCTGGATGTATCGCTTCGACTACGCGACGCCGATGCTGAAGGCCGCCCGGGTCGGCGCCGGGCACGCCACCGAATTGCCGTATGTCTTCGGCAATTTCGGCACGCTGAACCACGATCCGACCTTCTGGCTCGGCGGCCGCAAGGCCTCGGTCGCGGTCTCGGGTCGGATGCAGCGCCGCTGGCTGGCCTTCGCCGAACACGGTGTCCCCGCGGCCATCGACGGTTCCAAGCACTGGCCCCACTATCGCCCGTCCGCCCGCACCACCCTGCTCATCGACACCATCGACCGCGTCGTCGACAACCCCGACGCCGACCTGCACACCGCCTGGGGCGACCAGGCGGTCGGCTTCAGCTAGGCGAGCAGCCCCAGGATCGGCGCGCCGAGCGCGCCCAGCCAGTGGGCGAGGGCGGTGAGCGGTCCGGCCACGGCGGTCGCCGCGCCCGCGACCACCGTGGCGGCCTGGGCGATCCGGGTCAGCCGCGCGGAGATCTGTTCGCGGTCGGGCTGCGGCCGGGCGAGTTCACGCTGGACCGCGGCCGCGTCGTCGGCGGCGCGGTCCATGCCGAGCCGCCGCAGGGTGGCCTCGAGTTCGACGGCGAAGTCGACGGTCTGGGTGGCGGTGAAGCTGCCGTGCTGACCGCCGTGGATGGTTTGGTCGCCGGCGACGTTGTTGATGTTGCCCTGCTGCGAGCCGATATTGAAGACCACGAGATTTTCCCCTTATCTGACGAACGGTGAGTTCCACGCGTGCCGTGGGTCCCGGTCGACCTTGCGGACGCGGGCGGCCGCGACGATCCACATGATCAGGCCGATGATCAGCAGGAACTGACCGACGAAGGCCACCGCGAAGCAGATCAACCCGGCGGGCATGCCGAGGCTCGTGTCGGGGCCGAAGAACAGCATCCCGTCGGGCGGCCCCGCGCTCGCGTCGCCGAACGTGTCGTTCAGCTCGCTGATTCCGTCGATCAGGAAGTACGCGTAGCCGATGCCGCCGCCGACCAGCATGAACAGGCCGATCCAGAACACCCAGCGCGCCTTGGTCCTGGATGCCGCGACCGCGCGCAGGAAACTCTCGCGCTGCTCGATATAGCTGTTGATCTGATCGCGCCCGACATTGTTGATCTGGTGCCCGGTCTGCCGCCCCACCGTGAAGGTGACCGGGTCCGGCGGTGGCCTGCGCACGGCCGAACTCGGCATCGTCACGGTGGGCGGCCCCTGCTCGAAGCGCGCGTCGACATTGCCGAAGGTGAGGATGTCGCCGTCGCGCAGCGGGCGCAGACCCGCGATCAGCTCACCGTCGACCCTGGTGCCGTTGGCGGAACCGAGGTCTTCCACGGTGGCGCGACCGGCGGTGAGATCGATGGCCGCGTGCGCGGCGCTGAGATAGCGGTCGTCGAGGCGCAGGTCCGCCCGCGCGCCGCGGCCGATCAACTGCCGTCCAGCGGTGAGCGGCAGAACAGTACCCGCCAGTTCCTGCGGGTGGAGGATGACGAGCCTCTCCATACCGCGAATGTTCGCAGGGTCGAGAACCGCCACGCCCGCGTACTTCACTACCTGTTTTCGGACGACGAAGGGCCGCTACCGGATGTTCGGTAGCGGCCCTTCGCGCGATCGTTCAGACGTCGGTGGAGAAGCGGATGCCGCCGTCGGGGATCTCCACGCCCGGCCACACCCTGGCCCCGCGCAGCAGTTCACAGCGGGCGCCGATATTGGCGCCGTCGCCGATCACGCCGTCGCGGACCAGCGCGCGCGGACCGATCCGGGCGCCGAAGCCGACGATGGAGCGTTCGACGGTCGCGCCCGCTTCGACGATCGCGCCGTCGAAGATGACCGCGCCGTCCAGGCGGGCACCGGCACCGATCTCGGCACCGCGGCCGACCACGGTGCCGCCGATGAGCAGCGCGCCAGGGGCGACGCCCGCACCGGGATGCACCAGCGACTCACCCCGCTGGCCCGGCAGCGCGGGCGAGGGGGCGATGCCGCGGACTAGGTCGGCCGAGCCGCGCACGAAGTCCTCGGGGGTGCCCATATCGCGCCAGTAGGAGGCGTCGACGTGGCCCTGCACCCGCGCGCCCTCGGCCAGCAGCGCGGGGAAGACCTCGCGCTCGACCGAGACCGGGCGACCGGTCGGGATCTTCTCGATGTACTCGCGGCGGAACACGTAGCAGCCCGCGTTGATCTGGTCGGTCGGCGGATCCTGGGTCTTCTCCAGGAACGCGGTGACCCGGCCGTCGGCGTCGGTCGGCACGCAGCCGAAGGCGCGCGGGTCGCTGACCCGGACCAGGTGCAGGGTGACGTCGGCGTTGGTCGACTCGTGGGTGTCGAGGATCGCGCCCAGATCGGTGCCGCCCAGGACGTCGCCGTTGAACACCATGACGTTGTCCGCGCGCAGCTTGGGCAGCACGTTGCGGATACCGCCGCCGGTGCCGAGCGGCTCGGTCTCGGTGACGTACTCGAGCTCGAGCCCCAGTTCGGAGCCGTCACCGAAGTGCTCTTCGAACACCTCGGCCTTGAACGAGGTACCCAGCACCACGTGGGTGATCCCGGCCTCGGCGATGCGGGCCAGCAGGTGGGTCAGGAACGGCAGCCCGGCCGTCGGCAGCATCGGCTTGGGCGCCGAGAGGGTGAGCGGACGCAGCCGCGTGCCCTGTCCGCCGACGAGGATGACCGCGTCGGTGCCTGAGTTGCCTGCCATCGAGTTTCCCCTGTTCACAGTGACGGCGCCCACGTCAGGCGCCGGTGCGCGCTTTCTCGCGCAGCGCCGATCGAACCGCAATCCGGGAGCGAACCGCAAGTCCGGCGCGCAGTGCGCCCCGCAACGGCGCCTGCCACCAGTGCGGATGCCGGTCGGCCTGGAAGCGGTAGGCGCTGGCGTGGTGGGCGGGCAGCATCAGTTCGGGATGCTTGCCCGCGGCGTGGCCCTTGGCGTGGGTCACCTCGGCGTCGGGGACGAACACATTGTGCCAGCCCGCCTTGCCCATGCGGTCACCGAAGTCGACGTCCTCCATGTACATGAAGTAGCGCGAGTCGAAGCCGTCGATGGTGTCGAAGGCGGCCCGGCGCACCAGCAGGCAGGAGCCGGACAGCCAGCCGACCACCCGCTCGGAGATCTCCTCGTTCTCCTGCCGGTAGCGCACCGACCAGGGGTTCTTCGGCCAGATCGTGCCCAGGATGGCGTGGCCTGCGCCGTCGGCGAGGCCGGGGACCCGGCGCGCGGACGGGTAGACGCTGCCGTCGGGCTCACGGACCATCGGCCCGAACGCGCCTGCCCGTGGCCAGCGCTGGGCGGCCGCGAGCATCTTGTCGATGGAATCGACGCCCCACCGGATGTCCGGGTTGGCCAGGATCACGAACTCGATCGCCGGGTCGATCTCGGCGACGGCCCGGTTGATGGCGCCGCCGTAGCCGATGTTGCCGCCGGTCCGCAGCAGCCGCACGTGCGAGTTGGCCTCGGCGACGAGCTCGGGCACGCCGTCGGTCGAGCCGTTGTCGGCCAGGATCACCTGCGGCTTCTCGCTGGTGGCGTCGGCCAGGGTGGTGATGAAGTGCTCGAGGTGCTCGCCCGGTGAATAAGTCACCGTGACGACGGCAAGGCCCGCAGGGGCCGCGGAATCGGCTGCGTTCACGACTGGGCAGCCTAGTCGGACAGACGCCGGAGTGCGTCGGCTAGTGCGGAACGCCAAGGCCGCAACGGGGTGAGACCGGCCGCGTCCCACGCCGCGGGGGACAGCACCGAATAGGACGGTCGCGGTGCGGGTCTGGGAAAGGCGCTCGAATCGCACGGCAGTACCCGCGCCGGATCCGCCCCGACCTCGGTGAAGACGGCGACGGCCAGATCGAACCAGGTGGCGGTGCCGGAATTGGTGGCGTGCAGCACCCGCGGCGCATCGGGCCGGGTGCTCAGTTCGAGCAGCGCGGCCGCGAGATCGGCGGCGCTGGTGGGGGAGCCGAGCTGGTCGTCGACCACGGTGACGGTCTCGCGTTCGCGTTCCAGCCTGCGCATGGTCGCGACGAAATCCCCCTCGACACCGGAGTACACCCAGGCGGTGCGCACGACCTGCGCGTCGGGGCTCAGCTCCAGCACCGCCCGCTCGCCGGCCAGCTTCGACTGGCCGTAGACCGTCGCCGGTCCGGTGCGGTCGTCCGGTTCGTAGGGCGTGCTCGCGGTGCCGGGGAAGACGTAGTCGGTGGACACGTGGATCAGCCGGGCGCCCGCCGCGGCGCAGGCGGCGGCCAGCACGGCGGGGCCGGTGGCATTGGCGGCGAAGGCGGCGTCGCGATCGGATTCGGCGGCGTCGACCGCGGTGTAGGCGGCGCAGTTGAGCACCACCGCGCCCGGGCGCAGGACGGCGTCGACGGCCGCGCGATCGGTGATATCGAGCTCGGCCCTGCCGTAGCCCGACGACGCGGGCGCGAGCCGCAGGATCTCTCGCCCCAGCAGGCCACGCGCTCCGGTTACGATCAGCCGGGAGGGGACGGGGAAATCGGGGTTCACGCGGCCAGTCTGGCACGCCGGAACACCTGCGGTTCGGCGTGACTGTGGTAACTGTTGGTTAGCCTGTGATGGCCGGTTTCGGTGGACGAGCCCAGGCACACGAGATGGTGGGGTTTGCCGGGGATTCGGAGCCGAGCGCGGAGTTCGTCGAGAGGATCACGAGTGCGAGAGTCGACACGACCACCCACGGTCGCCACCCAGACCGGTGCCGGTCCGGTGCAGGTGATGGTGGCGATCGCGGCGGTGCTGGTGCTCGCCCTCACCGGATTCGCGTGGCGCAGTGTCGACAATCTGATCGCCAATATCGATCGCATCGGTGGCCTCGGGCTCGGCGGCGGCCGCGACGGCGCGGTCGACATCCTGCTCGTCGGCGTCGACAGCCGCACCGACGCGCACGGCAACCCGCTGACCTCGGCCGAGCGCGCGATGCTGCACGCGGGCGACGAGGTGGGCACCAATACCGACACCATCGTGCTGATCCGGGTGCCCAACGACGGCCGCTCGGCCACCGCGATCTCGATCCCGCGCGACTCCTACGTCGACGTGCCCGGCCAGGGCAAGGCCAAGATCAACTCCGCCTACGGCTCCACCAAGGAGGCCGAACGCGCCAAGCTGCTGGCCAAGGGCAGCTCCGAGGCCGACGCCGAACGCGAGTCGACCAAGTCGGGCAGGCAGGCGCTGATCAAGTCGGTGGCCTCGCTCACCGGCATCACCGTCGACCACTACGCCGAGGTCAGTCTGCTCGGCTTCGTGCTGCTCACCGATGCCGTCGGCGGGGTCGAGGTGTGCCTGAACAACGCGGTCGACGAATGGATGTCGGGCGCGGACTTCCCGGCCGGACAGCAGCGTCTGGACGGGCAGCAGGCGCTGAGTTTCGTGCGCCAGCGGCACGGGCTGCCGCGCGGTGACATCGATCGCATCGTGCGTCAGCAGGTGTTCATGGCCCAGCTGGTCGGCCAGCTGCTCAATGCCAAGATCCTGGCGAATCCGGGCAAGCTCGGCGAGATCAGCGAGGCGGTCGGGCGCACGGTGGTGCTCGACGAGGACTGGGACGTGCTGGCCTTCCTGCAGCAGCTCAAGGATCTGTCCGGCGGCAAGGTGGAATTCGAGACCATCCCGGTCGCCGACCTCAACAGCATGACCTCGGCGGGCGAATCGGTGGTCCGGGTCGAGCCGAAGGCGGTGCAGGACTACGTCGCCGGGCTCGTCGGTGAGGAGAAGAAGGGCGGCGGCGACGCGCCGAAGCTCGACCCGTCGACGGTGACGGTGAGCGTGTTCAACGCGGGCGGCAAGGCCGGGCTGGCGGCCAAGGTGTCGAGCGCGTTGACCGGCAAGGGTTTCCGCGAGGGCCTGGTGGGCAATTACTCCGGAGGCAGCGTGAGTTCGAGCCGGGTGCTCGCCGCGGACACCGGGGATCCGAAGGCCGCGGCGGTGGCCGAGGCACTGGGCGGTCTCACCGTGGTCGCGGATCCGTCACTGTCGGCGGATACCGTGAGCGTGGTGCTGGCGAGCGACTATTCTGGTCCGGGCTCGGCCGCGGCAGGCATGTTCGATTTCGACGGAACATCCTCGGCGACCGCGACGCCAGTACCGCCAGCCCCGCCGATCGACGCAGGCCAGAACGGACCGAAATGCGTGAACTGACCCATGCGTGAGCCGAACTCGACCCTCACCGACGTCCTCCTCGACCCGATTCTCGAACGCGACCCGGCCGGTCCGCGCGTCACCTGGTACGACGACGCCACCGGCGCCCGCATCGAGCTGTCGGGTCTGACGCTGGCCAACTGGGCCGCCAAGACCGCCAATCTGCTGCGCGACGAGTTCGCGCTCAGTCCCGGCGCCAGGGTCGCGGTGCTGCTGCCCGCGCACTGGCAGACCGCGGCCGTGCTGCTCGGCTGCTGGTGGGCGGGCACCGAGGTGGTGCTCACCCCCGATCCCGACGCCGACCTCGCCCTGGTCACCCCCGACCGGCTCGACGACGCCGACGGCGTCGACGAGGTGGCGGTGCTGTCGCTGGACGCGATGGGCACCCCGGTGCGCGATGTCCCGGTCGGCGTCACCGATTTCGCGACCGCGGTACGCGTGCACGGCGACCAGTTCCTGCCTGGTGGCTTCCGGGCCGCGCTCGACGGACGCTCGGTGGGCGAGGTACTCGCCGAGGCCAGGAAGTCGGCGGCGCTCCAGGGAATCTCCGCCGGCGATCGGGTGCTGTCGAGCGCGCCGTGGGAGACCGTGACCGAGCTGATCGACGGCTACATCGCCGTGCTGTACGCCGGTGCCTCGCTGGTCCAGGTCGTCAATCCCGACCCGGCCGCCGTGGAGCATCGGGCCACCACCGAGCGGGTCACCGTCCGGCGCTGACCCGGGTCGCGTCTCCTACCCAGGTATAGGTCGATCTCCGACTGGAACACGTTCCGCCGGCGTGCCGGTAGCCGTACGGTGGAGGCATCCATTCGGCAGAGCGGCAGGGGTGGCGATGAACGCGCAGTACTGGTTGCGATGGTCGGCCGAGCACGGAGCGCCACGGGCGGTCCTGCGCTGGCAGGTGCGTAAGGGTGACCCGTTCGCCATCCTGCTCAGTGGACAGCGCGGCCTGCACGACCCCTACCCGCTGATCGACGAACTGCGCGCGCCCGGCGGACTGCTGCGAACCCCGCTGTCCTACGCGGCCTTCGACCACGGCCAGGTGCGGGCCATCCTGCGCGACACCCGATTCGGCGTGCGGCAGGCACTCGGCGGCGATCTGCCGGGACCGTGGCGCAAGCTGGCCGCGCTGGTCACGCTGCCGCCCAACCCGGTCGAGCCGCCGTCGATGCTGGTCCTCGATCCGCCCGAGCACACCAGGATGCGCAAGCCGGTGGCCTCGGCGTTCACCCCGCGCGCCATCGCCCGGCTGCGGGATCGGGTGGAGGTGGTCACCGCCGAACTGCTCGACGCGATGCCCGCGCACGGATCGGTCGACCTGATCACCGATTTCGCCGCCAGGGTGCCGATCGCGATCATCGCCGACATGCTCGGCTTCCCCGCCGCCGACCGCGACCTGTTCCTGCGCTGGGGCGACCGGGTGACGCCGCTGCTCGACATCGGCACCTCGTGGCGCACCTACCGGGGCGCGATGGTCGCGATCGAATCGATGGACGACTACCTGGCCGCCCACATCGCCCAGCTGCGCCGCGACCCCGGCGAGGACATCCTCTCGACCCTGGTCCGCTCCGGCGACCTGGACCTGCGCGAACTCCAGGCGGGCGCGAGCCTGCTGATGGGCGCCGGTTTCGAGACCACCGTCAACCTGATCGGCAACGCCATCGCGGCGCTGTCGGCCAACCCCGATCAGCTCGCGCTCGCCCAAGCCGATCCCGACCGCTGGTCCGACGTGGTGGAGGAGACCCTGCGCTTCGATCCGCCGGTGCAGACCACCGCGCGCCAGGCGCTCGAGGACGTCGAGATCGACGGCGTCACGGTGCGGGAGGGCCACACGGTCATCCTGTCGCTGGCGGGTGCCAACCGCGATCCCGCCGTCTTCGCCGACCCGCATCGCTTCGACATCGATCGCCCCAACCTGCGCGAACACGTCGCCTTCAGCAGCGGCATCCACGCCTGCCTCGGCGCCAGCCTGGCCAGGATGGAAGCCGTGCACGCGTTGCGCGCGCTCTACACCCGCTACCCGAACCTGCGGCTGCGCGAGGCGCCGGTGCGGCGAAACCTGTTCACCCTGCACGGTTTCGAGCACATGCCGGTCGACCTCGGTCCGGTCGCGCGTACCCCGGCACCCGACGATCTGGCGGGCGCCGCACACCTGTCGTGATCCCGGTGCGGGCCGGGTGACCGCGACGGGCAGGTGCTCGAGCTCCGTCGGCCGTCGACGCCCGACCGCGTGAACGTGCCCGGCCTACGCGCCCGCGCGCCAGCGGTAGCGGGTCTTGGGGCGGCCCGCGCGGCCGTAATCGGCTCGGCGCTCTGCCAATCCGTCGTCGGCGAGCTTCTCCAGGTAGCGCCACGCGGTGATGCGGGAGACGCCGACGGCCGCGGCGGCATCGGTCGCGGTGATGCCGGACTCGGCCGAGCGCACGGCCCGCGAGACCTCCTCGAGCGTGTGCTGCACCACGCCCTTCGGCGCGCCGGCCCGCTGGTCCGCGGTGCGCAGGGCGCCGAGAGCGCGGTCGATGTCGTACTGCGACAGGGCGGCCTCGCCCGCGGGGAGCGCGGTGTCGAAATCGCGGTAGCGCTCCAGCTTCTCGCGGAACGCGGCGAAGGTGAACGGCTTGAGCAGATACAGCACCACGCCGTGCGCCACGGCATTGCGCACCATGGTCAGTTCGCGGGCGGAGGTGATCGCGATGACGTCCGGCCGCGGTTCCAGACCGTTGAGCGCGGCGGCCACCTCGAGTCCGCTGATGTCGGGCAGGCCGATGTCCATCAGCACCAGGTGGAACGGATTGCCGTCCGCGATCGCCTCGGCGGCCAGGGTGAGCGCGTCGCGACCGGTGTGCGCGACGCCGCCGGTGACGAACCCGTCGAGCCGCTCGAGATAGGCCCGGTGGGCCTGGGCGATCAACGGCTCGTCCTCGACGATCAGGACCCGGATCATGTCTTCTCCCTCAGCGGAATGCGAACGTTGACCGCGCTGTGTGGTGCGGCCGTGGTGGTGATGGCGCCGCCGTGCCGATCGACGAGGCGGTGCACGAGTGCCAGGCCGAGTCCGGCGTGGTCGGTCTTGGTGGTGTAGCCGCGTTCGGCGGCCCGCGAGAACATCTGCGCCGACATGCCGGGTCCGCTGTCGGCGACCCGGACCACCAGCTCGCCGTCGCAGTGGAACACCGACACCTCGACCCGCTTGTCGACGGTGCCCGCCGCGGCGTCGATCGCGTTGTCGACCAGGTTGCCGACCAGCGTCACCGTCTCCTGCGCCGAGAGCGGATCGGTGGAGTCCAGCGCGGTGTCCTCGCTGATCGCCAGGCTCACCCCGCGCTCGGCGGCCTGGTCGACCTTGCCCAGCAGCAGCGCGGCCAGTGCCGCGTCCCCGACGGCGGACAGCAGCCGGTCGATCAGGACCTGCGAGAGCTGCAACTCCGCGGTGGCGAAGGCGACGGCCTCCTCCGGGCGGCCCAGCTCGACCATGGTCACCACGGTGTGCAGCTTGTTGGCCGCCTCGTGCGCCTGCGCCCGCAGCGACTCGGCGAACCCGCGCACCGAGTCGAGCTCGCCGAGCACCGCGCGCAGTTCGGTCTGATCGCGGATGGTCAGCACGGTGCCGATCGGGCGGCCCTCCCAGCTGACCACGTCCTGGTTGACCAGCAGCACCCGGTCGGTGGTCACGTGCGTCTCGTCGCGCACCACGCCCCAGCGCATCTGCTGCAGCGAGGTCGGCAGGTCGGTGCGGTGCACCGGGCCGTCGGGCAGGTCGAGCAGGGTGCGCGCCTGATCGTTGACCACCTCGGCGGGCCCCGGCGCGGTGCCGAACACCACCAGGCCCTCGTGTACCGAGTGCAGGACAGCGTCGTGGTGCTCGTAGAGCGCGCGCAGCTCGTCGGGGGCAAGGCCGTGGGTCTGGCGGCGCAGTCTGCGGCTGATCAGGAACGACGAGCACGCGGCCAGCGCGAGCCCGGCCGCGGAGACGCCGAGGATCACCGGCACCTGCGAGGCCACCTGGGTGCCGATCCTGGCCCTGGTGACCCCGGCCGAGACCAGTGCGACCACCCGGCCGCTGTCGTAGACCGGGGTGACCGCGCGGATCGACGGTCCGAGCGACCCGGTGAAGGTCTCGGTGAGCGTCTGCCCGGCCAGGGCCGCGTCGATGCTGCCGGTGAACGGTTTGCCGATCATGTCGGGATTGGTGTGGGTGTAGCGGGTGCGATCCGGCGCCATCACCACGATGAAGTCCATGCCGGTGTCGACGCGGATGCGCTCGGTGGTGGGTTGCAGCAGTCCGCTGGGGTAGGGCGAGTTGACCGCGGCCAGCGTCGACGGTGCGCGCGCCACGGTCACGGCCACGTCGCGGACCTGCAGTTCGGTGGCCACGTCGTGGTCGTGGCGGGCGTCGAGGACCGCCAGGATGGTCCCGGTCCCGATCATGAGGGCCAGCACCACCAGTTGCCAGACGAAGGCCTGCCCGGCGAGCGACAGCCGCACTCGTCGCATCTTGCCCTCCGACCTCGTCTTGAACGTTATGCACCAAATGTGATGGGAGTCACAGTGGTTCCGGATGATTGTGCGCCATGAGCACAACCGCCGCACCATCGCGGAAACGCGACCATACCCATTGGCTGTACATCGCGGTGATCTTCGCGGTCCTTGCGGGCATCCTGGTCGGCCGGCTGGCGCCGGAATTCGGTCAGTCGCTGGCGCCGCTGGGCACCCTGTTCGTGAACCTGATCAAGATGATGATCGCACCCGTCATCTTCTGCACGATCGTCCTGGGCATCGGATCGGTGCGCGCGGCCGCCACCGTCGGCAAGGTCGGTGGCCTGGCCATCGCCTATTTCCTGGCGATGTCGACGGTCGCGCTCGGCATCGGGCTCGTCGTCGGGAACCTGATCGAGCCGGGCACCGGACTGGGCGCGAGCACCGCGGGCGCGGGCGCGAAGTACGCCGAGCAGGCGCACGGCGCGGGTGGCACCTGGGACTTCATCCAGGCCATCGTGCCGACGACGCTGGTGTCGTCGCTGACCGCGGGCAGCGTGCTGCAGGCGCTGTTCGTCGCGCTGCTGGTCGGGTTCGCGGTGCAGGCGATGGGGGAGGCGGGCGCGCCGATCCTGCGGGTGGTCGCGCTCGGGCAGAAGCTGGTGTTCCGGATCCTGTCGATGATCCTGTGGCTGGCCCCGATCGGCGCGTTCGGCGCGATCGCCAACGTGGTGGGCCGCACCGGCTGGTCGGCGGTGGTGCAGCTGGCGACGCTGATGATCGCGTTCTACCTGACCTGCCTGGTGTTCGTCTTCGGCGTGCTCGGGGTGGTGCTGCGACTGGTCTCGGGGGTGTCGATCCTGAAGCTGTGCCGGTACCTGGCGCGCGAGTACCTGCTGATCGTGGCGACCTCGTCCTCGGAGTCGGCGCTGCCGCGGCTGGTGGCGAAGATGGAGCACGCGGGCGTGGAGCGCACGACGGTGGGTGTGGTTGTGCCGACCGGTTATTCGTTCAATCTCGACGGCACCGCGATCTACCTGACCATGGCCTCGATCTTCATCGCCGACGCGATGGGCAAGCCGCTGAGCCTGGGGGAGCAGATCGGCCTGCTGCTGTTCATGATCATCGCGTCCAAGGGCGCCGCGGGGGTCACCGGCGCCGGCCTGGCCACGCTCGCCGGTGGCCTGCAGAGTCACCGTCCGGAACTGCTCGACGGTGTCGGCCTGATCGTCGGAATCGACCGCTTCATGTCCGAAGCCCGTGCGCTGACGAACTTCTCGGGCAACGCGGTCGCCACCCTGCTCATCGGCACCTGGACCAAGACCGTCGACGCCGACCGCGCCCGCCGCGTCCTCGATCGCGAACTGCCCTTCGACGAGGAGACGATGGTCGACGATCATCCGGTCGACCTCGCGAAACCGGCGCCGAAACCCGTTCCGGTGTCGTGACCGACGCGAAAGGCCCCGCGGTGCTCGCGGGGCCTTCCGGTGGGCGTTCGATCAGGCGCGCGCCCACTTGTCCGGGTTCAGGTGGTACTGCACCAGGGCGGTGGCGTGCCCGTGGCCGAGACCGTGCTCGGTCTTGAGCCAGGTCACCAGCGCCGCGTGCTTGGTCTCCGTGGCCGCGCCGAGGAGGGTCAGCCACTCGTCGACGGTGCGGCCGTACTTGGCCTCGATGGTGGGGAAGTAGGACGCGGGGCCGTGCGGTGCGTTCGCCATGGTGGTTCCTCCTCGGTGGTTGCTCGTTGTCGGTGAAGACGGTGGGGCGGCGCGGAATTCATCGCGGAGTGACCGGCGTCACGCCGCGACGGCGACCCGCTGGTCGACGGTGGTGGTGCCGGTGCGGTGCTCGCGGAGCAGCAGTCCGCCGGCCAGGGCGACGAGCACGGCCGTGAAGCCGTGGATGCCGAAGGCGGCGGCGGGGGAGCCGTCCCAGCTCAGCACCGTGAGCATGTCGCCGGCCGGGATCAGGGCCAGCACCAGCATCGTGATGCCGAGCGCGAAGCGCTGGCGGGTGGCCAGTAGCGCGATGATCAGGAGGCCGCTGACGGTATCGCGCACGCCCTTGAGATTCAGGAAGGCCACCGCGTCGCCCTGGGGCCAGGTGGGCAGGCCGAAGCCGGTGGCGATGGTCTCCGGGGTGATCAGGTAGCTCAGGCCGATGTAGAGGATGAACGCCGCGCCGAGTGCGGAGAGGGCGGTGGCGGTGCGCGAGACGGTCATGGTGTGCTCCTGGGTCTGTTCCACGTTGCTCTGAAATCTAGCGTTGCTAGGTGATGGGAGAACGATAGCGTGCGCCCCGCTCTTTTGTCTAGCGTTGCTAGAATTTCGAGCATGAGCACGCAAACCCGTAGGGAACGTGAACGCGCCCAGCGACATCAGCAGATCATCGACACGGCCAGGGAGCTGGCCGAGGCGGAGGGCTGGGACGCGGTCACCATCCGCAAACTGGCCGACCGCATCGAGTACAGCCAGCCGGTGCTCTACAGCCACTTCGCCAACAAGGCCGCCATCGTCGGCGCCGTCGCTCTGCAGGGCTGCGTGGAACTGGCCGAGCAGGTGCGCCTGGCCAGGGAGAGCGCGACCGACCGCACCGAGATGTTCGACAAGGTCGCCCGCGCCTACCTCGACTTCGCCGCCGCCAACCCGGCCCGCTACGACGCGATCTTCGTGCTCACCACCGATCTCACCTTCGGCCTGGACGCCCCGCAGCCGCTGCGCGACGCCTTCGCCGGCCTCGAGGCGATGTTCAGCTCGGGCGCCGAGGGTGACGAACTCGGCGCGCGCACCGAGGTGGCCTGGGCTTCCATGCACGGCATCGCCACGCTGGAACGCAGCGGCAGGCTGCGCCCGGAACTGCGCGAGCGGCGGATCGCCCTGCTGGTCGAGAGCTGGGCCGCGTTCGCCTGAGGTGACCGACGACTCGTCGGCGGCGGTCCGCGCGCCGCGTAGGTTGGAGTCGACGGCGCAGGTCGCCCGCGGCGACCGAGGGCGAAGGGACAGCGGATGGCTGAGGTCGTGGTAGTCGGGTCGGGGCCCAACGGCTTGGCCGCGGCGGTGATCGCGGCGCGCGCCGGGCTCTCGGTGCGGGTGCTCGAGGCTCAGGAACAGCCGGGCGGCGGGTCACGGACCGCCGAGCTCACCCTGCCGGGCTTCCACCACGACATCTGCGCGGGCGCCCATCCGATGGCGTTGGCCTCGCCCTTCTTTCGCGCCTTCGACCTCCCGGCGCACGGCGTCGACCTGCTGACCCCCACCATCTCCTACGCGCACCCGCTCGACGGCGGCAGCGCCGGGTTGGCGTGGCGCAACCTCGAATCCACGATCGCCGATCTGGGTCGCGACGGCCCGGCCTGGCGCGCGCTGTTCGGTCCGCTGGTCGAGCACTGGCCCGACGTGGTCGACCTGGCCATGTCGGATCTGCGGCATCCGCCGACCCGGATTCCCACCGCCGTCCGCTTCGGCCTGCGCCTGCTCGAACAGGGATCGCCCCTGTGGAACAACCGCTTCCACGACGAGGTCGCGCCCGCGCTACTGACCGGCGTGGCCGCCCACGCGATCACCCCGCCGCGCGCGCTGCCCGCGGTCGGCGCCGCCCTGCTGCTCGGCACCCTGGCCCACGCGGGCGGCTGGGTGATTCCGCGCGGTGGCAGCCAGGCGATCCCGAACGCGCTGATCGCTGAGCTGGAACGGCTCGGCGGCGAGATCGTCACCGGACACCGGGTCGACGACTTCGCCGAACTGGCGCGGGCGCGTGCCGTGCTGTTCGACACCTCGCCCGCCGAACTCCTGCGCATCGCCGGGGATCGCCTGCCCTCGCGGTATCGCGAGCGCCTGGGCCGGTTCCGCTACGGCGGGGCCGCCTGCAAGGTCGACTTCGCGCTGTCGGGTCCGGTGCCGTGGACCGCGCCGGGCTGCGAGCTGGCGGGCACCCTGCACCTGGTCGGTACCCGCGCCGAGGCGATGCGCGCCGAACGCCGCGTCGCCGCGGGCGAATTCGCGGAGCGACCGTATGTGCTGGCGATCCAGCCCGGCGTCGTCGACCCCACCCGGGCCCCCGAGGGCAAGCACACCTTCTACACCTACGCCCACGTCCCCAACGGCTCCGACCGCGACATCAGCGAGACCGTGATCGCCCAGGTCGAGCGGTTCGCCCCCGGCTTCCGCGAGCTGATCCTGGCGAAACACGTGACCCCGGCGGCCTTCATGCCCGCGCACAACGCCAACTACGTCGGCGGCGACATCTCCGCGGGCGCGATGACCCTGCGCCAGACCGCCTTCCGCCCGCTGGCCCGCTGGAACCCGTACGCGACCCCGATCCCCGGCACCTACCTGTGCTCGTCGTCGACCCCACCCGGCCCCGGCGTGCACGGCATGCCCGGCCTGCACGCCGCCCGCCACCTGCTACGCACCCGCTTCGGCATCGTCACCGACCCCCTCGACCTCCTGCGCGGCGCGGCCCCCGCCTACCACTGAATCAGGGTGTCGCGCGGACCGATTCGGGCCGGAAGACGTCGGGTTCCAGGTAGACGGTGCAGACGTGCGGCGCTGCCACCCGGATGCGGTGGTCGGCGTCGTCGATGGCCGCACCCACCTCGCTGATGTCGAGCCCGGGGCGCATCGCGATCTTGGCGTTCACCAGCAGATCCTCCGGACCCAGGTACTGGGTCTGGATCCGGACGACCCGCACGATGCGGGGATCGGCGAGCAGGGCGCCGCGCATCGCGGTGTCCTCCTTGGCCGTGGCGCCCTCGCCGATGAGCAGGCTCTTGGTCTCGACGATCAGCACGATCGCGTTCACGCCGAGCAGCAGGCCGATCAACAGGGTGCCGATGCCGTCCCACACCCCGTTGCCGGTGAGCATCGTCAGGCTCACCCCGGCCAGCGCGAATACCAGGCCGATCAGCGCGCCCAGGTCCTCGAGCAGCACCACCGGCAGCTCGGGATTGCGGGTGGTGCGGATGAAATGCCACCAGCCGCGCTCGCCCTTCAACGGCGCGGACTGCTTGCGCGCGGTGCGGAAACTGAAGCCCTCGAGCACCATCGACACCAGCAGGATCACGATCGCGACCGACGGCGACTCGATCCCGTGCGGGGACATGATCTTGTGGATCGCCTCGTTCACCGCGAACAGCGAGCCCATGGTGAACAGCACCAGCGCGACGACGAACGAATAGAAGTACCGGTTGCGCGAATACCCGAACGGGTGCAGCGTGTCCGGATCCCGGCCCGCCCGATGCTGCCCGACCAGCAGCAGCGCCTCGTTGGCGGTGTCGGCCACCGAGTGCACGGCCTCGGCGAGCATCGACGACGAGCCGGTGATGAACGCGCCGATGAACTTCGCGGTCATGATGCCCGCGTTCGCCGCCAGCGCGGCGACGATCGCGATCTTGCTCTCTCCACCGGCCATGGCACCGAACCGTACCCGCTCGACCGCGCCGGACCACTCCGGCGCGAGGACGTGTCGACCGACGCGAATCGCCGCCGTCCCGGGCGGGACGACGGCGATTCGGTACGCCGGACGGATCAGACGGACTGGGTCCGGTACAGATCGGGCTCCAGGTAGATCAGCCGCGCGGTGGGCACCGCGGCGCGCACCCGCACCTCGGCGGAGTCGATGGCCTCGGCGATGTCGGCGATATCGAGATCCGGCGCGATCGCGACCTTGGCGGCGACCAGCATCTCCTCCGGGCCCAGGTACTCGGTCTTGAGGTGGATCACCGAGGTGATCTTCGCGCCGTCGACCAGGTTGGCGCGGATGGCGTCGTCCTGCTCCGGGGTCGCGCCCTCGCCGATCAGCAGGCTCTTCATCTCCACGATCAGCACGACCGCGATGACGCCGAGCAGCACACCGATGGCCAGGGTGCCGATGCCGTCGAAGATCGGATCATCGGTGACCATGGTCAGGCCGACCGCGCCGAACGCGATCACCAGACCGATGAGCGCGCCGGTGTCCTCGAGCAGCACCACCGGCAGCTCGGGGCTGCGCGAGTTGCGGATGAACCGCCACCAGCTGGCGTCGCCCTTGAGCGGCCTGGACTCGCGGACCGCGGTGATGAAACTGAAGGTCTCCAAGCCGATCGCGATGCCGAGGATGACGATCGCGACGATCGGCTGACTCAGCTCCTCGGGATGCTGGATCTTGTGGATGCCCTCGTAGATCGCGTACACCGAGCCGAGGGTGAACAGCACCAGGGCGACGACGAAGGAGTAGAAGTAGCGATTGCGCCCGTACCCGAACTGATGCAGCTCGTCGGCGTCCTTGGCCGCCGCGCGCTGACCGAACAGCAGCAGACCCTGGTTGGCCGTGTCGGCGACCGAGTGCACCGCCTCCGCCATCATCGACGCCGATCCGGTGATCGCCGCGCCGACGAACTTCGACACCGCGATTCCCGCGTTGGCCGTCAACGCGGCGATGATCGCCTTCTTGCCACCACCAGCCGACATACCCGGCCCGCCCTTCTCTCCGCTGTACACGCTTGTGCCCGCAACAGCCTAAGGGGAGGGGCGTGAAAAGTGCGCTTCGGTGTCAGTTCCCGGCGCCGACGCAGGCGCTGAACAGCTGCGCGGCCCCGCCGATCGCGCGGGCCTTGATCTCGGTGTCGGCCGCGGAGATCCACGCCGCGCTGCCGCACGCGATGGTGAGCGCGCGCCCGTTCTGGGACAGCTCGACGGTGCCCTCGGTGCACAGCACGATGCCGGGCCCGGCGTCGGCCAGCGCCACCGGCTCGGCGTCGGCGGACAGATCGAACCGGCACAGCGCGAACTCCGGTGCGGGCGTGCGATACCGGACGCCACCGTCGGCACCGAGCTCCGGTTCGATCACCGGCAGGTCGATCGGCTCGAAGTCGAGCACCCGCAGCAGTTCCGGCACGTCGACGTGCTTGGGGGTGAGGCCGCCGCGCAACACGTTGTCGGAGTTGGCCATGATCTCCACGCCGACGCCACGCAGGTAGGCGTGCAGGTTGCCCGCGTCGAGGTAGAGGGCCTGGCCCGGCTCGAGCGTCAGCCGGTTCAGCAGCAGCGCGGCCAGCACGCCCGCGTCGCCGGGGTAGGCCTCGGCCAGCTCCAGCGCGGTGCGCACCTCGGCGGTGAAGGCGCGATCGCCCTTGCCGGACAGGTAGCGCACGCAGCCCTCGAGCACCGCGGGCAGCAGCGCCGACAGCGCCGCCGCCGGCAGCGTGATCCAGGTGGTGAACAGGGTACGCAGCCCGGCCGAATCGGGCTGGGCGGCAAGCAGTTCGCCGTAGATGTTGAGGCCGGGCACGTCCAGGGCGCGCAGCAGGTCGACGGTGCGGTGCGGGTCGCGGAATCCGGCCAGCGCCTCGAACCGGCCCAGCGCCACCACGAGTTCGGGCTTGTGGCTGTCGTCGCGGTAGTTGCGCATGGGCGAGTCCAGCGGGACCCCGGTGCGGTTCTCCCGTTCGAAGCCGGCCCGCGCCTGCGCCGAGCTGGGGTGGGCCTGCAGCGACAGCGGTTCCTCGGCGGCGAGGATCTTCAGCAGGAACGGCAGCCGGGTGCCGAAGGTGTCGGCGACGGCGCCCAGTTCCCGCGCCGGATCGGCGGCGACGACCTCGAGCAACGAGCGGGTGCCGTCGGCGACCTTCACGTGGGCCGGGTCGGCGGGATGGGCGCCGAACCACAGTTCGGCTTCCGGATGCGCCGACGGCACCGGCCGACCGCACAGCTGAGCGAGCGCGGTGCGCGATCCCCAGGCGTAGGAACGCAGCGCACCAACGAGTTCCTGCACTAGTAGCGTCCCCCGTCGTGGTATGGGTCCGGGCCGGGCGCGGCCGGGCCGCGCGCCCCCGTCAGCCGGAGGTAGGCAGCGGCCATGTCAAGGCGCAAGGCCAGCACCGCCAGCTGCTCGATCTCGCTGCCGTGTCCGCCCCCTGCGGCGGAGGTGGCGGCGGCGCTGTCCGTGGTCGGGGCCGACCCCGGCTCGGCCAGCTGGGTCTGCAGCACGTCGACGTCGGCGTGCACCAGATCGGCGTCGACGAGCCCGCCGCCGACACCGTCGAACACCGCCAGCTTGCGCCGCGCGGCGGCCTGATCGGGATGCACGCTCAGCGCGAGCACCCGCACCCGGTCGACCGGGGCCGGACCGTCGAGTTCCTCGTCGTGGAAGAGCGGATCGAAACCCGGTGCGGCGCCACCGGCCGCCTCGGCCAGCCGCCCGACGGCGGCGACCGTGTCGGCCAGATCGGCGGCCGCGGCGAGCCTGCCCGCCGACTGCAGCAGCACCTCGGCGCCGTGCCCGGCCAGCTCGACCGCCGCGGGGGAATCCCCGGCGAGGACGACGCCGACCCCGTGCATCCGCGCGGCCAGCGTCTTGGCCGGATTGTGGAAGACCTCGTTGTGCGGGCCGTCGCGCAGCGCCTCGGCGTCGAGCATGTCGGCGAGTTCGGTCAGGTCGGGGGTGGCGGGCACGCTGCGCTGGGCGTCGACCCCGCGCAGCACCGCGATGCCGACGGCGAGGAACCGCAGCAGCCGGTTGTGGTCGAGGACGGGCACGCGCGGTTCGAGCACGGTCGCGCGACCGGCGGCCACCGCGCGCAGCGGACCCTCGTTGGGCGCGGCGACGATGACCTCGGCACTGCGGCGCAGCGCGCGGTCGACGGCATCGATCAGGCGCGGGTCGCCCGCGTCGTCGCCGGCCACCAGCACCACGTCGAGCGGACCGACCCACGGCGGCAGCGCGGTGACGGGCACGATCGGCAGCCCGGCCCGGTCACCGAGGGTGGCGACCAGCAGGCCGGCGGCGCGGGCCGCCCGGCCCGAACCGGAGACGAGGACCAGGCTGCGCGGACGCAGCTCGGCGAGGCGTTCGGTGAGCGAGGTCTCGGCCACCGCCGCGGCCGTGGCGCGGACCTGCGCGCCGCCCGAAGCCGCCGAACGCAAGGCGCCGCCGGTATCGGCCGCCTCCAGCGACGCGGCATCGTCGAGGTCGAATACGGGTGTGCCAGCGATCATCGCCGATCCCACCTCCCCTCATCGCGCTGTGTCGTCTGCCGGCGAGCCGTCGGCGAATACCAGGTCTGTGATTCCACTATTCCAGTCGGCACCGGTACTGGTTTCATTTTCCCAGTCAGGCGCGGACGATGCTCAGAATCTCGGTCACGAGTGCGTTTACTTCGGCCTGCGATCCGGCTTCGACGTTGAGTCGAAGCAGCGGTTCGGTATTCGAGGCGCGCAGATTGAACCAGGCGTGGTCGCCGAGGTCGACGGTGACGCCGTCGAGGCGGTCCACCGAGACGGTCCGGTCGGCGAACGCGGCGAGCACCGCGGCGGTGCGCTCGGCGGCGTCGGCCACGGTCGAGTTGATCTCGCCGGAGGCCGCGTAGACGTCGTAGGCGGCCATCAGCTCCGAGACCGGACGCTGACCCTCACCGAGGGCGGCCAGCACGTGCAGCGCGGCCAGCATGCCCGAATCGGCACCCCAGAAATCGCGGAAGTAGTAGTGCGCGGAGTGCTCGCCACCGAAGACCGCGCCCTCCGACGCCATCTCCTGCTTGATGAACGAGTGACCCACCCGGGTGCGCACCGGCTTGCCGCCCAGCTCCTCCACCAGCTCGGGCACCGCGCGCGAGGTGATCAGGTTGTGGATGATCGTCGCGCCCGGCTCCTTGGCGAGCTCACGCTGGGCCACCAGCGCGGTGATCGCGGACGGGGAGACCGGCTCGCCGCGCTCGTCGACGACGAAGCAGCGGTCGGCGTCGCCGTCGAAGGCCAAACCGATGTCGGCGCCGCTGCGGCGCACCAGCTCCTGCAGGTCGACCAGGTTCTTCGGGTCGAGCGGGTTGGCCTCGTGGTTGGGGAACGAGCCGTCGAGTTCGAAGTACAGCGGCACGACGGTGACCGGGCCGAGCGTGCCGAGGACGGCGGGCACGGTGTGGCCGCCCATGCCGTTGCCCGCGTCGACCGCGATGGTCAGCGGGCGGATGTCGTCGAGGTCGACCAGCTCGCGCAGGAAGCTCGCGTAGTCGGCCAGCAGGTCGGTGCTCGTCTCGGTGCCGGGCGTGCCGTCGAAGGCGGGCACGCCGGCGACGATCTCGGCCGCGATGGTGGCCAACCCGGTGTCCTGGCCGACCGGCAGCGCGTTCGCGCGGCACAGCTTGATGCCGTTGTAGCGGGCCGGATTGTGGCTGGCGGTGAACATGGCGCCGGGGCAGCCGAGCTTGCCCGAGGCGAAGTAGAGCTGGTCGGTCGAGGCCAGGCCGATGTGCACCACGTCAAGGCCCTGGGCCCGCACGCCCGCGGCGAAGGCCGCCGACAGTTCGGGGGAGGACTCGCGCATGTCGTGGCCGATCACGACCCGGGTCGCGCCTTCGGCGCGCATCAGCCGGGCGAAGGAGGCGCCGACATCCCCGACGAATCCTGCATCGATCTGTTCGCCCACTACCCCGCGGACGTCATAAGCCTTGATCACGGCGTTCACGAGTTCGCCAGAGCGCGCGACAGTCGTCATGGTTCTCACCCTAGTGGTGCGCGCCCGGCGGTTCCGCATGTACCTGGGCGCGGGGACGGTGACCAGCGGATTTCCGGTCCGGTTTCGCGAGGAGCGGACGGCCTACGGGTCGGGGAGGACGCGCAGATGGCCGCGGCGGCCGGTCCGCGTGGTGCGCGGCGGCGGGGTCGAGCTGTCGCGGTAGCCGGGCTGATCGGCGTCGGCGGGGCGGCGGCGCAGGCCCGCTTCGCGCACGGCCTCGGCCAGTGCGGTCAGATCGTCGTCGTCGGGTGTGCTCGAGGAGAATCCGCCTTCGTGGCGCACCAGTTCCCAGCCCTTGGGGGCGGTGATGCGGCAGGCGTGGGTCTCGCACAGATCCCAGGAGTGCGGTTCGGCGACGGTGGCCAGTGGTCCGACGACGGCGGTCGAGTCGGAGTACACATACGTCAGCGTCGCTACAGCCGGGTTCTTGCAGCCGGGTCGGCAGCAACGACGCATGGGGATCACGACGTCGAGATTAGCCCTCCGGCCCGCAAAAGTGGATACGGACACGCGGTGATACGTCCCGTTATCGGCGGGTCGTTATTCGGGCTCGGGATCGATCAGGTCCGGGTCGACGCCGAGATAGGTGGCGATCTGCTGGACGAGGACCTCGCGCAGCAGCTCCACGAGATCGTCCGGATCGGCGGCGCGCAGTTCCAGCGGCTTGCGGAACAGCACCACCCTGGCGCGGGTGGCCGCGCCGTGCCGGTCGACGCCCGCGGGGATCAACCGCGACAGCGGCACCGGCCCGTCGGCCACCACCTCGTCCGGCCAGGTGACCGAATCAGGGTGCAGCGGACGGATTTTCGGTACATCGTCGACGGCGATGTCGAGCTTGGTGAGGCGATCGTGCCAGCGGGTGTCCAGCGGGGCGAAGGCCTCGAGCACCAGCCGGTCGAATTTCTGCCCCCTCGTGCGCCACGCGGGAACGGTGGGCGGGAGCATGGGTCCACGGACACCACGGCCGCGGCGGGTCACCGAGCGGGCGGTGGGCGCCGGGGTATGACGCCGGGAACGTGCCATGGGAGTCGTCCACCTTTCTCGCGTGCACTTGGTCGTGCCCGTCGAGCCTGGGGACGGCGCGACTACTGGGCGTGCGCCCGAAGCACCGACGTACTGCGCCTGCGTGCTCCGGGCTGGAGCCTCAGAGTCTACTTTCGAACATTCTCTCAGCCGATTCCGCGCTTCAGCCTGCGACGCTCTCGTTCCGAGAGACCGCCCCAGATACCGAAACGTTCGTCGTGCGCCAGTGCGTATTCCAGGCACTGATCGCGCACCTCGCAGCCCAGGCAGATGCGCTTGGCCTCGCGGGTCGAGCCGCCCTTCTCGGGGAAGAACGCCTCGGGGTCTGTCTGAGCGCACAGAGCGCGCTCCTGCCACTGCTCTTCGATGGACTCGAACATCTCGTCGAAGCCCGTCACGACCAGACTCAGCCGGGGGGCCGCGACTTCGCTTACCACGTCCGGTTCCGGCCAGCTCGTGTCGGCGCAGACAGCGTGAGCTGCGCCTGCTGTGGAATCGGTCGGCGAGACCATGTCTTCGGTCATCGTTCCGCCTCCTCACTATGTGTTAGCGCAGAAAGATTCTTTCCGCCGGGCCAACGCGGACCCCGACGGCCGAACACCGCGATGTAGTCTCGCGGGCTTCCCCGAACCTGTCTTCCGGCGAGCCAACACCCTCTCGCAAACGCCCCCGCGCTATGCCCTATCGCGGTGACCGGAATGACATGTCTGTGATTAGACACGCCGCACTCGCCGGTGGTCAACCCGCCGTCACCCTTCCGTTACACTCCGCACCCGCCTTTCGTTTTGATCTTGTTATGTGCTGTGGCAAATGACCAGCAACTTTGCCGTAATTCGCCGCGAAATCAATCGGCAACCCCCACCGCTTAGGCTGTGACCCTGTGACTGCACAACACGCGGTGCGCGAGCCCAAGATCGCCGTTCTGGTCGGCGGCGTCGGCGGTGCACGGTTCCTGCAAGGCGTCAGGCAGCTGCTGCCCGACGCCGACATCTCCGCCATCGTCAACGTCGGCGACGACGTCTGGATGCACGGGCTTCGCATCTGTCCCGACCTCGACACCTGCATGTACACCCTCGGTGGCGGCATCGACCCCGAGCGGGGGTGGGGCCACGCGAACGAGACCTGGCACGCGAAAGAGGAGCTGGCGAAGTACAACGCCCAGCCCGATTGGTTCGGCCTCGGCGATCGCGATATCGCCACCCATCTCATCCGCACCGAGATGCTGCGCGCCGGATATCCGCTGTCCGCGGTCACCGAGGCGCTGTGCAATCGGTGGCAGCCGGGCGTGCGCCTGATTCCGGCTACCGACGATCGCTGTGAAACCCACGTGGTCGTCAGCGATCCCGACAACGCCGGCGAACGTCGCGCGATCCACTTCCAGGAATGGTGGGTGCGCTACCGCGCGGCGCTCCCGACGCACGGATTCGCCTCGATCGGTGCCGAACAGGCCGCCCCGGCCCCGGATGTGACCGAAATCATAGCGTCCGCCGACGCCGTGTTGCTGGCCCCGTCGAACCCCGTCGTGAGCATCGGCGCGATCCTCGCCGTGCCCGGGATCAGGGGCGCGTTGCGCACCACCGAGGCCAAGGTCATCGGCCTGTCGCCGGTGATCGACGGAAAGCCGTTGCGCGGCATGGCCGATGAGTGCCTGTCGGTGATCGGCGTGGAATCCACCGCCGAGGCGATCGGGCGGCACTACGGCGCCCGCTCGGCCACCGGCATCCTCGACGGCTGGCTGGTGCACTCCACCGACACCGCCGACGTGCCCGGCGTCGAGGTGCGCAGCGTGCCGCTCCTGATGACCGACCCCGAGGCCACGGCCGAGATGGCCCGCGCCGCACTGGAATTGGCGGGAGTGAAGCCGTGAGCGTACTGCCCGACCACGCGGCCGACGAGCTGCGCATCCTGCCGGTGACCGGCCTGCCGGAGTTCCGGCCCGGCGACGACGTCGCCGAACACCTTGCCGCACAGGCGCCGTGGCTGGCCGACGGCGACGTCGTCGTGGTCACCAGCAAGATCGTCTCCAAGGCCGAGGGTCGCATCGTCGCCGCGCCGACCGATCCGGAGGAGCGCGACACCGCCCGCCGCAAGCTGGTCGACGACGAGGCGGTGCGGGTGCTCGCCCGCAAGGGCCGCACCCTCATCACCGAGAACCGGCTCGGCATCGTGCAGGCCGCGTCCGGCGTCGACGGTTCGAACGTGGCCGAGGGCGAACTGGTGCTGCTGCCGACCGATCCCGACGCCAGTGCCAAGTCGCTGCGGGCCGCGCTGGCCCAGCGGCTCGGGGTGAACGTGGCCGTGGTCATCACCGACACCATGGGCCGGGCCTGGCGCAACGGCCAGATCGACGCCGCGATCGGCGCGGCCGGGCTGCGCGTACTGCACGACTACGCGGGCGCGGTCGACGGCCAGGGCAACGAACTGCATGTCACCCAGGTGGCCGTCGCCGACGAACTCGCCGCCGCCGCCGATCTGGTCAAGGGCAAGCTCGGCGGCGTCCCGGTCGCGGTGGTGCGCGGCCTGGTGACCGACGACGACGGATCGAGCGCGGCGGCGCTGCTGCGCGGCGGCATCGACGACCTGTTCTGGCTCGGCACCGCCGAGGCGATCGAGATGGGCCGCAAAGAGGCTGTGCCGCTGCGGCGTTCGGTCCGTGCCTTCGCCGACGAGCCGGTCGACCCGGAACGGATCAGGGCCGCCGTCGCGGTCGGGCTGACGGCGCCCGCACCGCATCACACCCGTCCGGTGCGCTTCGTCTGGCTGCGCAAGCCGAAGCTGCGCGCCCAGCTGCTCGAGGCGATGGCCGAGCAGTGGCGGGCCGATCTGGCCGCCGACGGGCTCGACCCCGAGCGGGTGGAGCGCCGGGTCGCGCGCGGGCGCATCCTGTTCGACGCCCCCGAGGTGATCATCCCGTTCTGCGTGCCCGACGGCGCGCACGACTATCCCGACGCCCGCCGCCAGGCCGCCGAACAGACCATGTTCACGGTCGCGGTCGGCGCCGCGGTGCAGGGCCTGCTGGTGGCACTCGCCGCCGACGGCCTCGGCAGCTGCTGGATCGGGTCGACGATCTTCGCCCCCGAGCTGGTCCGCGAGACCCTGGGCCTGGACGAGGACTGGATGCCGTTGGGCGCCATCGCGATCGGTGTGCCGCTCGACGAACCCGCGCCGAGGACGGTCGGCTCGCCGGGCGCGGGCCTGGTCGAACTGTGAGCGCGGAGTCGCTGCACGCCTCGGCCACCGAGCTGCTCACCGACTGGCAGCCGGAGTCCGGCCAGGACCGGTCGCTGCGTGAGGCGATGCTGGCGTTTCTCGGTTCGGCGCCGCGTGGGTGCCTGCGCGAGCACGCGCCGGGGCACATCACCGCCTCGGCGATCGTGCTCTCGCACGACCGCAGCGAGATCCTGCTGACCCTGCATCCGCGGGTGGGCCGCTGGATCCAGCTCGGCGGGCACTGCGAGCCGGGGGACGAGACGGTCGCCGACGCCGCGCTGCGCGAGGCGGTGGAGGAGTCGGGCATCACGGACCTGCGGCTGACGCCGGGTCTGTACGGCGCGCAGGCGCACCCGATCACCTGCTCGCTCGGGGTGCCGACGCGGCACCTGGACCTGCTGTTCGAGATCGTCGCGCCGCCGGGCGCGGTGCCCGTTCGCAGCGCCGAGTCGACGGATCTGCGGTGGTGGCCGGTGGCCGGGCTACCGGCCGGCGCCGATGTCCTGCTGGTGGGCGTATAGGACCCTGAATAGGTCTCCGACCTGCGATGACAGCGATCGTGCCCAGGTGGGCACGGTCGCTGTTCCGTTATCCGACTGTTGCAGCTTTACAAATCTGCGAATTTGTCTAGACGCCGGACAAATCGGGACCTATCGTCTGTGACAGAGAGTTACGCACATCACAGGTGTGAGGTGTGTCGCAGGATGGAGACGACGATGTCGACAGATGCCAACGCGTCCGAACAGCGGGTGGCGCCCCCGCAGTGGCGCGATTCCAAGCGCTATCTCTGGTTGTGGGGCCTGTTCGCCCCGACCGGGTTGTTCACGATCGCGATCCCCCTGATCTGGGGACTCAACCAGCTCGGCTGGCACCGCCTGGCCGAAGTGCCGTTCTGGCTCGGACCGGTGCTGGTGTACATCGTGATCCCGATCGCGGACCTGTTCTTCGGGCCCGACGGCGACAATCCGCCGGACGAGGTGATGGAGTACCTGGAGAACGACAAGTACTACCGCTACCTGACCTACCTGTACCTGCCGTTCCAGTACGCCTCGCTGATCTTCGCCTGCTACATCATCACCGCGCCGAACCTGCACTGGCTCGGCTTCCCCGGCGGGGCCAACGTGGTGGACAAGATCGGCATCGCGATCAGCGTCGGCATGATCGGTGGCATCGGCATCAACACCGCGCACGAACTCGGCCACAAGAAGGTCGAGCTGGAGCGCTGGCTCGCGCGCATCGCGCTGGCGCAGTCGTTCTACGGGCACTTCTACATCGAGCACAACCGCGGGCACCACGTCCGCGTCGCCACCCCCGAGGATCCGGCCAGCGCCCGCATCGGCGAGACGTTCTGGTCGTTCTGGCCGCGCACGGTGTGGGGCAGCTTCCGCTCGGCCTGGCATCTGGAGAAGGAGCGCCTGCACCGGCTGGGCAAGAGCCCGTGGACACTGCGCAACGACGTGCTCAACGCCTGGGCGATGTCGGTGGTGTTGTGGCTCGGTCTGATCGCGGTGTTCGGCATCGAGGTGCTGCCGTATCTGATCCTGCAGGCCGTCGTCGGGTTCAGCCTGCTCGAGTCGGTGAACTACCTCGAGCACTACGGCCTGGTCCGGCAGAAGACGGCGACCGGGCGCTACGAGCGGCCCGCGCCCGAGCACAGCTGGAACAGCGACCACATCGTCACCAACATCTTCCTGTACCACCTGCAGCGGCACAGCGACCACCACGCGTACCCCACCCGCCGCTATCAGACGCTGCGCAGCTGGGACGGTGCGCCCAACCTGCCCAGCGGCTACGCGAGCATGATCCTGATCGCCTATTTCCCGCCCATCTGGCGCAGGGTGATGGACAAGCGCGTGCTCGCGCACTACGCGGGCGACGTCACCCGCGCCAATATCGAACCGAAGCATCGCGGGCGGGTGCTCGCCCGGTACGGACAGGAGAATCCGGCATGAGTGCGTACCGCTGCCCGGTCTGTGATTATGTCTACGACGAAACGAAAGGAGCCCCGCGAGAGGGATTTCCGGCCGGCACGCCCTGGGCGTCGGTTCCCGACGACTGGTGCTGTCCGGACTGCGGGGTGCGGGAGAAGATCGACTTCGAGGCGGTAGGAGTATCGCGGTGACCGAGTACAAGCTCTACCAGTGTGTGCAGTGCGGGTTCGAATACGACGAGGCGCAGGGCTGGCCCGATGACAACATCGCCCCCGGCACCAAGTGGGAGGACATCCCGGACAACTGGACCTGCCCCGACTGCGGCGCGGCCAAGTCCGACTTCTTCATGGTCGAGATCGAACGTTCGTGAGCGTCGCGGGCACGCCGCGTACCGGATCGCGCATCCCGTACCAGGAGGCCGCGCGGGAATTGCTGCGCAGCTCCGTCCTGGACGGGATGCGCGAACTGCTCACCGAGCGTGATTGGTCCAAGATCACGCTCGGTGACGTCGCGGCGCGCGCCGGCGTCAGCAGGCAGACGCTCTACAACGAGTTCGGATCGCGCGCCGGTCTGTCGCAGGCCTACGCGCTGCGGCTGGCCGACGAACTCGTCGACCATGTGCGCGAGGCGCTCGACGACAATGTCGGCGACGCCCGCGCCGCCATCCGGGTCGGCATGACCGGGTTCTTCCTGTCGGCCGCGGCCGACCCGCTGGTGCGCTCGCTGCTGGCCGGGGAGATGAAGCCGGACCTGCTGCGGCTGATCACCCTCGACGCGGGCCCCCTGCTCGAACACGCCACCGCGCGGTTGGGCGTGGTGTTCCAGCGCAGCTGGGTCGACGCCACCGACGCGGAGGCCGATGTGCTCGCGCACGCCCTGGTGCGGATCGCGCTGAGCTACATCCCGAACCCGCCGGTGCCGGAGCGGGACGCGCCCGCCGAGATGAGCGCGCTGCTGAGTCCGTACGTCGAAGCGATCGTGCAGGTACGCGGCATCCGGGCACCGCTCGGTGACGGCGATCACTCCGGTGTCTGATCGGCTCTGATTCGCCACCGTGTAACCGTCACCACGTTTGGCGGCGTGACTCTGTGTAACGCGCCTACGGTCTGTCAGTATTCACATCGGTCGGCGATTAGTTTTTTTACAGCGGAGCGTGCGTGCAAACGGTTGGCAAACCGGGGGGATTTCGTGATCCCAAACGGTATCTATGGGCCTTGGGCTTGATCGCTCCCGCGTCGGCACTGTTGCCCTCCCAGCTCGTGTACCACACGAAGGCCGAAGTGCTCTGGTGGATCGGGCCGGTGATCGTGCTCATCGCCATTCCGGTGCTGGACTGGATCGTCGGCGAGGACGGCAACAATCCGCGCGACGAGGACTACGAAGCGCTCTCTTCCGACCGGTACTACCGGTGGTGCACCTACCTGTTCCTGCCCGTGCAGCTGATCGGTCTGGTGATCGCCTGCGCGATGTGGGCTGGCGACGATCTGGACGTCGTCGACAAGCTCGGGCTGGCCGCCACCGTCGGCTTCGTCAGCGGGATCGGCATCAACGCCGCCCACGAATTGGGGCACCGGGTCGAGAGTGCTGAAAGATTGCTGTCGAAGATCGCGCTCGCCCAGTCCGGGTACGGGCACTTCTTCGTCGAGCACAATCGCGGCCATCACGCCCGGGTCGCGACCCCTGAGGATCCGGCCAGCGCCCGGCTGGGGGAGTCGCTGTGGGAGTTCTTGCCGCGCAGTGTGATCGGCGGCTTCCGCTCCGCCATCCAGCTCGAGCGAGCCCGGCTGGCCAGGCAGGGCCGGGGCTGGTGGAGCACCAAGAACAACATCCTGCAGGCGTGGTCGATGAGCGCGGTGCTGTTCGGTTCGCTGCTGCTGGCGTTCGGGCCCGCGATCGCGCCCTGGCTGGTCCTGCAGGCCGTCATCGGCTTCGGACTGCTGGAGGCCGTGAACTACGTCGAGCACTACGGACTGCTGCGCGCCCGCAAGCCCAACGGCCGCTGGGAACGCTGCTCCCCGCGTGACAGCTGGAACAGCGACCGCCTGGTCACCAACATCTTCCTGTTCCATCTGCAGCGCCACAGCGACCATCACGCCAACCCCGGCCGCCGCTATCAGACCCTGCGTTCCACCGAGGAATCGCCGCAGCTGCCCGCCGGCTACGCCACGATGCTGCTGCTGGCGGCGGTGCCGCCGCTGTGGCGCGCGGTGATGGACCCCAAGGTGGCCGCCCATTACGGCGGCGATCTGTCGCTGGCCAATGTCGCGCCGCCCAAGGAGCGGCGTTTGCTGGCCCGATACCGCGCCGCGGCCTGACCGCCGCCCGCCGAGGACCGGGAAACGGGCGGGCGCGCACGCGGTAGCCTTGCCTCGGTACTGACTACCAGGAGAGGCTGATGACGACCTCAGAACTTCCCGCGCGCACCGAGCTGACCGCTGACGTTCGCAACGGCATCGATTACAAGGTGGCAGATCTCTCGCTGGCCGAATTCGGCCGCAAGGAGATCCGCCTCGCCGAGCACGAGATGCCCGGCCTGATGGCTCTGCGCCGCGAATACCACGATGTGCAGCCGCTGAAGGGCGCGCGCATCTCCGGATCGCTGCACATGACGGTGCAGACCGCCGTCCTGATCGAAACGCTCGTCGCTCTGGGCGCGCAGGTGCGCTGGGCTTCGTGCAACATCTTCTCCACCCAGGATCACGCGGCCGCGGCCATCGTCGTCGGGCCCAACGGCACCGTCGACGAGCCCAAGGGCACCCCCGTCTTCGCCTGGAAGGGCGAGACGCTGGAGGAGTACTGGTGGGCCGCCGAGCAGATGCTCACCTGGCCGGGCGAGCCCGCCAACATGATTCTCGACGACGGTGGCGACGCGACCATGCTCGTGCTGCGCGGCGCGCAGTTCGAGAAGGCCGGCGTGGTGCCGCCCGAGGACGCCGACCACTCGGCCGAGTACAAGGTGTTCCTCAACCTGCTGCGCGAGAGCCTCGAGGCCGACAAGACCAAGTGGAGTGTCATCGCCGACGCGGTCAAGGGCGTCACCGAGGAGACCACCACCGGCGTGTTGCGGCTGTACCAGTTCGCCGCCGCGGGTGAGCTGGTGTTCCCGGCGATCAACGTCAACGACTCGGTCACCAAGTCGAAGTTCGACAACAAGTACGGCACCCGCCACTCGCTGATCGACGGCATCAACCGCGGCACCGACGTGCTCATCGGTGGCAAGAAGGTGCTGATCTGCGGCTACGGCGACGTCGGCAAGGGCTGCGCGGAGTCGCTGGCTGGCCAGGGCGCGCGCGTGCAGGTCACCGAGATCGACCCGATCAACGCCCTGCAGGCGCTGATGGACGGCTACGACGTGGTCACCGTGGAGCAGGCGATCGGCCAGGCCGACATCGTCATCACCTCGACGGGCAACAAGGACATCATCACCCTCGAGCACATGAAGGCGATGAAGGACCAGGCCATCCTCGGCAACATCGGTCACTTCGACAACGAGATCGATATGGCCGCGCTGGAGCGCTCGGGCGCCCACCGCCTCGAGATCAAGCCGCAGGTCGACCTGTGGACCTTCGACTCGGGCAAGGCGATCATCGTGCTGTCGGAGGGTCGCCTGCTGAACCTGGGCAACGCCACCGGCCACCCCTCGTTCGTCATGTCGAACAGCTTCTCCAACCAGGTCATCGCGCAGATCGAGCTGTGGACCAAGCCGGAGGAGTACGACAACGAGGTCTACCGGCTGCCCAAGCACCTGGACGAGAAGGTCGCGCGCATCCACGTCGAGGCACTCGGCGGCACGCTGACCAAGCTCACCAAGGACCAGGCCGAGTACATCGGCGTGGACGTGGAGGGCCCGTACAAGCCGGAGCACTACCGCTACTGAGCCGCTGAACGAACGATGGCCCGTCGACCTGATGGTCGGCGGGCCACCGTCGTGTTCGGGGGGATCAGACCAGCAGCAGGCAGACCGGCAGCGGGATGACGGCTTCCAGGAGGGCGCAGGCGGCGAGTTCGGCCGCGGAGCCCGCCGCGGCGGAGCCCGCCTCGGCCGAGCCGCTGAGCAGGGCGGCCGAGCCGCTGCGCGCGTGGTCGCCGCGGCCGATGGGGTCGGCCGTCGGCGCGGCGGTCGCGACGCCGGAGCCCGCGAGGGCGATGCCGAGCGCGGCGGCGGCCACGGCGGCGCGGAGAACGGTTCGGTTGAGCATGATGACTCCTGGATCGAGCGGCCCGGCGCGGGCGCTGGGTTGGCGTGCGCCCCGGTAGCCCGGACGGAGCCGATCCGCCGAGGACTCTGGAATGAGACCACTTCAGACCGTTGCCGGGAGGTGAAACGGGTAATCCGGTCGCCATCGGCCCGGCGCGTCGGACGACACAGCGCTCGGGCGCCCGGCTCGTCGTCGCGCCGCGGCGGTCGCCGGTGATTCCGGGGTGGGGCCTGCGCGGTTCGCCGCCCCCGGCCGGGTAATCTCACCGCTCATGGGCGTGCTGATTGCGGTGGAAGGCCTCGACGGCGCCGGTAAACGGACGCTGATCGACGGGCTGATCGACGAATTGTCGGGAAAGGGGCTGCGGGCGGGCCGCCTGGCCTTTCCGCAATACGGCCGATCGATCCACGCCGATCTGGCCGCCGAGGCCCTGCGCGGCGGGCACGGCGACCTCGCCGAGTCGATCAACGCGATGGCGATCATGTTCGCCCTCGACCGCGCCGACGCGAGCGCGGAGCTGTCGAACCTGTTGGACGCCAACGACATCGTCGTCCTGGACCGCTGGGTGGCCTCCAACGCCGCCTACTCCGCGGCCAGGGCCGGGCAGGACGCCGACGGTGAAATCGTGGCCTGGGTGGGCGATCTGGAGTTCGGCAGGCTGGCCCTGCCGGTCCCGGACCTCACCGTCCTGATCGACCTTCCCACCGAGGTCGCGGCCGAACGTGCCCGCCGCCGTGGTGAACTCGACACCGCCCGCGCCCTGGACGCCTACGAGCGCGACGGCGGCCTGCAGCACCGCACCGGGGAGGTCTATCGTGAGCTGGCCGACCGCGACTGGTTCGGTCGCTGGTGGACATACCGATCCGATGACGATAGGCCCGCCCTACTCACCCTCTGCTCGGAAATCTTTGCCGGATAAGGTTGGATACGCGACGGGTTCACATCATTAATGGCGTGGCAGCCCGATCCTGGCCTGGGAGATGACAACATAGGACTATGAAGCCCAAGATTCTGGTCGTCGACGACGATATGGCACTCGCTGAGATGCTGACCATCGTCTTGCGCGGGGAAGGGTTCGACCCGCACGTGGTCGGCGACGGCACGCAGGCCCTGTCGGCGGTGCGGGAGATCCGCCCCGACCTGGTGTTGCTGGACCTGATGCTGCCCGGGATGAACGGCATCGACGTATGCCGTGTGCTCCGGGCCGATTCCGGCGTTCCGATCGTGATGCTCACCGCCAAGACCGACACGGTCGACGTGGTGCTCGGTCTGGAGTCCGGTGCCGACGATTACATCGTCAAGCCGTTCAAGCCGAAGGAACTCGTCGCCCGGGTGCGCGCGCGGCTGCGCCGTACCGAGGACGAGCCCGCCGAGCTGCTCTCGATCGCCGACATCGTCATCGATGTGCCCGCGCACAAGGTGACCCGCGGCGGCGCGCAGATCTCGCTCACCCCGCTGGAGTTCGACCTGCTGGTCGCGCTCGCGCGCAAGCCGCGCCAGGTGTTCACCCGTGAGGTGCTGCTCGAACAGGTCTGGGGCTACCGGCACGCCGCCGATACCCGCCTGGTCAACGTGCACGTGCAGCGACTACGCGCCAAGGTCGAGAAGGATCCGGAGAACCCGGAGATCGTGCTGACCGTCCGCGGAGTCGGCTACAAGGCCGGACCGCCGTGATCGGTACCTGTGAGGCGCCGCTGTGACCGACGGTCGACCTGCCGGTACAGCGTCAGCGCCTCCAGCGCACGACGGACGTGCGCACACCTTCGTCACGCAGTTGCGGCGATGGGCGGCCCCGGTCATGGCCTGGTTCCAGGCTGTCGGGACCGCGCTGGGCCATCTCTGGCGCCGGTCGCTGCAGCTGCGTGTCATCGTGTCCACGCTGACCCTCTCGCTCATCGTGATCACGATCCTCGGTGTCGTGCTCACCGGTCAGATCACCGACCGGCTGCTCGAGGCCAAGATCAACGCCGCCGTCGAGGAGATGGATCGTGCCCGCAGCACGATCGAGGGCAAGCTCTCCGGCGTGCACGACGCGAACAGTCAGCAGCAACAGCTCGCCGACGCCCGCGCCGCGCTGTCCAGCCGTGGCGGCACCGGCCAGTCCAGCGGCGCCGCCGGTAGTTTCGACTCGGCGCTGGCGATGGTCGGCGGCACGCCACCGCAGGAACTCACCACCGGCCCCATCTCGGAGGTGCCGCAGGAGCTGCGCCGCTTCGTCCAGCGCAACCAGGTCTCCTACCAGTTCACCACCGTCGCCGACCCGGACGGCTATCGCGGGCGCGCGCTGATCATCGGCAGCCCGAGCGCCGAGGTCGCGACCCTGGAGATCTACCTCATCTTCCCGCTGGCCAGCGAGGAAGCGAGCTTGTCGCTGATGCGCGGCACGATGCTCATCGGCGGCGTGGTGCTGCTGGTGCTGCTCGCCGCGATCACCGCGCTGGTGACCAGGCAGGTGGTGCTGCCGATCCGGTCGGCGGCGCGGATCGCCGGTCGCTTCGCCGACGGCAGGCTCAAGGAACGCATGCTGGTGCGCGGCGAGGACGACATGGCCCGCCTCGCGCAGGCGTTCAACGAGATGGCCGAGAGCCTGTCCAACCAGATCACCCAGCTGGAGGAATTCGGCAATCTGCAACGCCGGTTCACCTCCGACGTCAGCCACGAGCTGCGCACCCCGCTGACCACGGTGCGCATGGCCGCCGACCTCATCCACGGCTCCAGCGACGATCTCGATCCGGCGCTGGCCCGCAGCTCCGAGCTGCTGGTCAACGAGCTGGATCGGTTCGAGGGCCTGCTCAACGACCTGCTCGAGATCTCCCGGCACGACGCCGGTGTGGCCGAGCTGCAGGTGGAATCGCTCGACATGCGGATGTGCGCGCGGGCGGCGATCTCCACGGTGCGGCACCTGGCCAAAGAGGCCGGGGTCGAGGTCGTCATCGATCTGCCCGAGGAGCCGGTCGTCGCCGAGGTCGACCCCCGTCGCGTCGAGCGCGTGCTGCGCAACCTGCTCGCCAACGCGATCGACCACAGCGAGGGCAAGCCGGTGCTGATCCGGATGCGCGGCGACGGCGAGGCCAACGCGGTCGCGACCGTCGTGCGCGATCAGGGTGTCGGTCTGCGGCCGGGTGAGGAGAAGCTCGTCTTCAACCGGTTCTGGCGCTCGGACCCGTCGCGGGTGCGGCGCTCCGGCGGCACCGGACTCGGCCTGTCGATCAGCGTCGAGGACGCCAATCTGCACGAAGGCAGGCTGGAGGCGTGGGGCGATCCCGGCGTCGGCGCCAGCTTCCGGCTGCTGCTGCCGATGGTGCGCGGCCGCAAACTGGGCGCGAGCCCGCTGGCCCTGGAACCGATGCTGCGCAAGGTCCCCGCGCTCCCCGAGGCCGAGCCCGAACCGGTCGAGCCCGAACCCGGCGACGGCGAGTCGACCGAGCCGGGCGACCTCCGGACCGAGCCGACGGGTCCGAGCGCGATCCAGACCGAACCCGCGGGGTCGCCCGCGATCCACCAGGATCCGGCGGACTCCGGCGCGATCCGGACCGAGCCAAGCGGCTCGGCAGTGAGTCCGGCCGACCCGGGCGAGACCGGTGCCACCGAGGGAATGCACACCGAGCCCGGCGGAGGGGCAGACTCGAAGGCAGCACCCGTGGACACCGACGCGCCGCCCGCGTCGAATGGGCTAGCCGGCGCCGACGACCAGCCGATGTCCACCGAGACCGGAGACCGACAGTCATGACGAACGTGCGGGGTGAGCGCTGGGGGCGGCGGGCCGCCGCGCTGGTCGCGGCCGTGCTGGCCGGCGTGCTGGTGCTGAGCGGGTGCGCCAGCCTGCCGGAGTCCTCGGCGCCGCAGGCCCTCGGCACGATCAACCGCGCGCCGACCTCGGAGGGCCCGCCGCCGCCGACCTCCGGCCGCGACCCCGACCTGCTGGTCGGCGACTTCCTGGCGGCCAGCGCCGACCCGGCCAACCGGCACGCCGCGGCCCGCCAGTACATGGCCGCCGACACCGCGGGCGAATGGAACGACGAGGCGGGCATCACCATCGTCGATCGCCCCGACACCCTGCGCGAATCGCGGTCCGGCGACAAGGCCAGCTACGTGATCCGCGCCCGCAAGGTCGGCGAGCTGGCCGGGGACGGCAGCTACCGGGCGGTCGAGGGCACGCTCGAGAACAAGATCGAGATGAGCAAGATCGACGGCGAGTGGCGGATCACCGAGCTGCCCGACGGCGTCGTCATGGACTCCACCGCGTTCGACAAGTCCTATCGCCGCTACGTCCTGCAGTACGTCGATCCGGGCAGTTCCGTGCTGGTCCCGGACCCGCGCTGGATCTCGGTGCCGCGCGCCCAGCTGACCGAGCGGCTGGTCGGCATGCTCGGCGCGGGCGCGCAGTCGGCGATCGCGCCGGTGGTGCGCAATCAGCTCGCGCAGCCGGTGACCGTGCGCGGCCCGATCACCAAGGCCAGCAACGAGCCGGGCGAGGTCGGCATCGGCATCGGCGGCGTCCGCATCGATTTCGCCGGGATCGGCCAGCTCGGGCCGAAGGAGCGCGAACTGCTCGCCGCGCAGGTGGTGATGACCCTGTCCGGCGCCGACATCCTCGGCCCGTACGTGCTGCTCGCCGACGGTAAACCGCTCGACGACCGGTACGCCAACGGCTGGTCCGTCGCCGACCTCGACCAGTACAGCGCGTCGGCCCCCGGCCAGAACCGGATCGGCCTGCACGCCCTGCGCGACGGCACGCTGGTGCAGGTGACCCCGGATGGCATCGTCACCCCGAGTGGTTCCTTCGGCGAGGCGACCAATCTGCAGTCGGTCGGCATCTCCGCCGACGGCCAGTTCGTCGCCGCCGTCGCCGACACCGGCAGGCCCGCGCCCGAACCCGGCCGCACCCTGCTGATCGGCAACTACGGCGCCAAGGCCTTCGCCGTCGCCGAGGGCGCCACCATCGCGCGCCCGTCGTGGACCTCCGACGGCGGCGCCGCCTGGACGGTGCTCGACGGCGACCACGTCATCCGGGCGGTCACCGATCGCGCCACCGGCAACGTCTCGGTCCAGGACGTCGACACCACGGCCCTGTTCGAGGGCTCGGGATCGCCGCGTCCGCCGATCAGCGAGGTCGTGGTCTCGCGCACCGGTGTGCGGGCGGCGCTGATCGCCGACGGCCGGGTCTACGTCGCGGTCGTCGAACGCAGGCCAGACGGCAAGTACGCGCTCACCTCGCCGGTGCCGCTCGCGCTCGGGCTGAGCAGTCGCGCGGTCTCGTTGAGCTGGGTCACCGGCGACACGATCATGGTGGCGCGCGAGGGCAACGTCGACCCGGTCTTCACCGTCTCCATCGACGGGTCCCAGTTCTCCGCGGTGACCTCGCAGAACCTGACCCCGCCCGTGCGGGTGGTGACGGCCGCGCCCGCCACCCAGTACGTCGCCGACTCCCGTGCCGTTCTGCAACTGCAGACTGCCGACCCGGCCCGCAACGACCGCTTCTGGCGCGAGGTGCCCGGCCTGACCGGCGAACGCGTCGTCCCGGTGCTGCCCGGCTGAGTTGTCGGTGGGTGCTGTGATACTCACCCGCTATGAGAGCCCTGCTCGATCTGGTGCTGCCCGTCCACTGCGGTGGCTGCGCGACGGCCGGTGCCGCCTGGTGCCCCGGCTGCGCGGCCGAGCTGAGCCGGGCCCCGGTGCGGGTCCGTCCGCGCACCGATCCCGGCGTCCCGTGCTGGGCGCTTGGCCCCTATCGCGGTGCGGGACGCCGCGCCGTACTGGCGGCCAAGGAGCACGGCAGGCGCGACCTGGCCGCGCCACTCGGCCTGGCCCTGGCGCTCGCCCTCGACCGCCTGCGGGCCCCTGATCGCCCGCTGGTACTCGTCCCGGCGCCGACCCGCGCCGCGGCCGCGCGGCGCCGCGGCGGCGACCCGGTGGCGCGCGCGACGGACGCCGCCACGCGGTGGCTGATCGATAGCCGGAGCGTGCCGCTGCTGCGGATGCGGCGCGGCGTGCGCGACTCGGTGGGGTTGACGACACGCGAGCGTGCCCACAATCTGCGCGACAAGATCATGACGGTGACCCAGCTCGCCGACCCGGCCGTCATCGCGGCGAATGCCGAGGTAGTCGTGGTCGACGACGTTCTCACCACCGGGGCGACTGTCACCGAATCGGTACGCGTTCTTAGTCGAATCGGCGTACTTCCGTGCGCGGTTTTGGTGACCTGCGCGGCTTGACTCCGCGAAATTTGCGTGAACAGTGGCGCACTTGCCCGTGGCGGACTAGCGTCGCGGACACACACCGAACGACAAGTTTGGGAGGTGGCGCCGCGGACATCTGGTGCCGAGCGATTCCCGATCGGCACAGCTCAATCCCGCCGCACTCGCTTCTCGTGTGCGGCCATATCCGGGAGGTACGCGTGACGACTTCTTCACGGGCATCAGTGCGAGACGCTGACCCCACGGCACTGGCCGACAGTGCTGCCGACTCGACCGAGAGCCCGCACGCCGAAGTGGTGGTCTCCGGTCGGAATGTCGAAGTCCCCGACCACTATCGAATCTACGTGGCGGAGAAGCTCGCTCGGCTCGAGCGCTTCGATCCGTCGATATTCCTCTTCGATGTGGAACTTTTCCACGAACGCAACCGTCGTCAACGCAAGGCCTGTCAGCGCGTGGAGATCACCGCGCGCGGCCGTGGTCCGATCGTGCGCGCGGAAGCCTGTGCAGACAGCTTCTACGCCGCGCTGGAATCGGCCACCCAGAAGATCGAGAGCCGACTGCGCCGCACCAAAGACAAGCGGCGCGTGGTGCACTACGGCGACAAGACGCCGGTCTCGGTCGCGCAGGCCACCGCCACGCTGGTGGACGAATCCCTGTTCGCCGCGCCGAACGGCGCCGCCGCGCACGCCCATGCCGAGGAACCCGAGCATGAGGAAGGCCCCGGCCACATCGTGCGCACCAAGGTGCACACCGCCACGCCGATGTCGGTGGACGACGCGCTCTACCAGATGGAACTGGTCGGGCACGACTTCTTCCTGTTCCACGATCGCGAGACCGACCGACCTTCGGTCGTCTACCGCAGACACGCCTTCGATTACGGCCTGATCCGACTGGCCTGACACCAACGCCGATCCGGGCACCCGCCGCAGCGGGTGCCCGGATCGTGTTCAGTCACCGAAGGTTTCGTGGTGCACGGCCTCGGCGAGCGCGCGACCCGATCGCCACCCGAACCGTTCCAGGTCGGGGACCCGCTGGAACTCGCGCACCGGCCCGACACACAGCCAGGCCACCGGCTTGATCCCCGCGGGCAGCTCGACCAGCTCGCGCAGGAACTCCGGATCGTAGAACGACACCCAGCCCACGCCGACCCGCTCCGCGGTCGCCGCCAGCCACAGGTTCTGGATCGCCAGCACCGTCGAGTACACGCCGGTCTCCGGCACCGTCGCCCGGCCCAGGATCTGCGGTCCACCGCGCCGGTCGTCGTGGGTGACCACGACGCCGGTGCCGCTCTCGACGATCCCGTCGATCTTGATCGGCTCGAAGGTCTCGGCGCGCTCGGCGGGCAGCGCGTCACGGAACTCGACCCGCTTGTCCGCGACGTGGTCGGCGAAGCGGCGCAACGTGTCGGGCTTGCGGACCACGACGAAGTCCCACGGCTGGGAGTTGCCGACGCTGGGCGCGCGATGGGCGGCGTCCAGGATCCGCCACAGGGTGTCGTCGTCGACGAGCTCGCCGGTGAACTCGGCGCGCACATCACGGCGCAGGCGGATCGCGTCGTAGACGCTCAACTGGTCGGCACACACGCCGACCAGTCAACCGCAGCCGGTCAGGCCACCGAGCGGCGGGCCAGCTTGCGCCCGGCGGCCAGCGCGGTGCGCAGGCCACGGCGACGGCCCGTCACCGGGTCGACGGTGGTGACGGCGTTGCCGCCGAACAGCTTCTCCGACTTGGTTTCCGGCGCGTCGTCGGTGGTGTGGCGCAGGTACTTGTTGGGCAGCGACAGCTTGAGGATCGTGCGCCACGACTTGAAGTACTGCACCGGCAGCGACCCGGTGGTGTAGGGCAGGTCGTACTTCTCGGCCAGCTCGCGCACCCGCACGGCGATGGCGGCGTAGTGGTTGCTCGGCAGGTCGGGGAACAGGTGGTGCTCGATCTGGTGGCTGAGGTTGCCGGTCATGAAGTGCATGACCTTGCCGCCGGAGATGTTGGCGCTGCCCAGCATCTGGCGCAGGTACCACTCGCCCTGCGTCTCGTTCTCGATGTCGGCCTTGGTGAACTTCTCCGCGCCGTCGGGGAAGTGACCGCAGAAGATCACCGCGTTGGTCCACACATTGCGCACCACGTTGGCCGCCATGTTGGCGGTCAGCGTGCTGAAGAACGACGGGCCGGTGAGCAGCGGGAAGATCAGGTAGTCCTTGGCGGCCTGCTTGCCGATCTTCTTGAGCACCAGCTTGCGGTCGGCGTCGAACTGCTGCCACTCGGGCGAGTCCTTGGCCCACTTCTTCTTGGCGACCTTGCCCAGTTCCAGGTGCTGGATCGCGACGCCGTACTCGAACAGCATCTGCAGCAGCAGGTTGTAGATCGGGTTGCCCAGGTAGAACGGCATCCAGCGCTGATCGCGGGTGACGCGCAGCAGGCCGTAGCCGATGTCGTCGTCCATGCCCAGGACGTTGGTGTACTTGTGGTGCAGGAAGTTGTGGGTGATCTTCCAGTGCGCCGACGGGCCCGCGTTGTCCCATTCCCACGAGGTGGAGTGGACTTCCGGATCGTTCATCCAGTCCCACTGCCCGTGCATGACGTTGTGCCCGATCTCCATGTTCTCGATGATCTTGGCGGTGCCGAGCAGGGCGACGCCGGCCAGCCAGGCCGGGGGCAGGAAGCTGGCGAACAGCACGGTACGACCGCTGATCTCCAGTGCCCGCTGTAGGCGGATGACGTTGCGGATGTAGCGCGCGTCGGCAGCCCCCCGCGAAGATTCGATTTCGCGGCGGATCGCGTCGAACTCAGCACCGAGAGCTTCGACATCCGCGGCGGTGAGGTGCGCGTATTCCTTGACATCCGAGATCGCCATGCCGGTTACACTACCGTAGGTTACGAGAGCGTAGGTTGGCGATTTCGGGCCCTGATTGTGTGAAACGTCCTATTGCTAAATCGAAACTGAGATGTTATCTCAGCCGCGGCGCGCCTTACGCTTGGCCGCGCGGTCGCGCAGCGCGCCCCGCTCGTGCTTGGCCCGCTCACCGAGCGCGCGCTTGGCCTCGCGCAACGCCAGCTTCTCCTGCCGCGCCCGCGCCTTCAGCGTCGCCTTGGCCTCGCGCAGGACTTCCTTCTCGTGCCGCGCCTTGATCTCCAGCGAGACCTTCGCGTCGTGCAGCGCCGAGCGCAGGCCGAAGCGCTTGCCGGTCTCCGGATCGACCCGCAGCGCGTCGGGCAGCGAGATGCCGGTGAACTTGCGCTCCGAGGACGTCTCGGGGGCGTCGTCGGCCGTGCGCTTCAGGAAGCGGTCCGGCAGGGCCAGCTTGTGGATGGTCCGGAAGGCCAGCAGGTACTGCTTGCCCAGCGAGCCGGTGGTGTAGGGCAGGTCGTACTTGTCGCACAGCTCGCGCACCCGCACCGCGACCTCGGGGTACCGGTTGCTCGGCAGATCGGGGAACAGGTGGTGCTCGATCTGGTAGCAGAGGTTGCCGCTCATGAAGGCCATCACCGGACCGGCCTTGAAGTTGGCGCTGCCCAGCATCTGCCGCAGGTACCACTCGCCCTGGGTCTCACCGTCGAGCTGCTCGATGGTGAACTTCTCCGCGCCGTCGGGGAAGTGCCCGCAGAAGATCACCGCGTAGGCCCACAGGTTGCGGACCAGGTTGGCGGTGGTGTTGGCCTTCAGCGTCGACTTCCAGGCCGGGCCGGTCAGCGCCGGGTACAGCACGAAGTCCTTGACGACCTGACGGCCGGCCTTGCGGGCGAAGTCCTTGTTCGGCTCGGAGAGCACCTGCTTGGCCGGAATGCCCGCCAGCTCCTTCTCGATGCCGAGGTCGTGCAGCGCGATGCCCCACTCGAAGGTGGCGGCCAGCAGCAGATTCGCCGCGGGCTGCACCAGATGCTTGGGGTGCCAGGCCTCGTCGCGGGTCATCCGCAGGATGCCGAAGCCGAGGTCCTCGTCCTTGCCCAGGACGTTGGTGTAGGTGTGGTGGGAGTAGTTGTGCGCCCGGCGCCACTGCGCCGAGGTCCCGGTCATGTCCCACTCCCAGCTGGTGGAGTGGATCTCCGGATCGTTCATCCAGTCCCACTGCCCGTGGCTGACGTTGTGCCCGAGCTCCATGTTCTCGATGATCTTGGCCACCGACAGCAGCGCCGTGCCGCCGAGCCAGGCCCAGCGGTTGCGGCTGCCGAACAGCACCGCGCGGCCCGCCACCTCGAGCGCGCGCTGGGCGGCGATGGTGCGACGGATGTACTTCGCGTCGCGCTCGCCGCGGGAGGTCTCCACCGAACGGCGGATCGAATCGAGTTCTTTCCCCAGGGTTTCGATGTCGGCCGCCGTGAGATGGGCGAAGGCCTGGATATCGGTGATGGCCACCGGGGTCCTCTCTGTCGGTTGGCGGCTGGTCGCTCAGATATGGAGGCGGGCCGAGAACGGCGGCTGTGCCGCGTTCCCGGCCCCGGGGTTGCGCCGGTCGGCGCGAGGTAGGCCGAGACCAGCCGCTGCCGGCCATTCATATGGCCGACGCATGACTCCGAGGGTACCTGCTGTCCGAAGTGCGCGGGACGCTCAGATGTCGAGCGTGCAGTCACCCGCCGCGGCGGAGATGCAGGTCTGCACCTTGTCGCCGGGCTGACGTTCGTCACCGTTGCGCAGGTCGCGGGCGTGTCCGGCGGACAGCGTGACCACGCAGGTCTGGCAGATGCCCATGCGGCAGCCGAACGGCAGCTGCACGCCGACCGACTCGCCCGCCTCGAGCAGGCTGGTCGCGCCGTCGGCGGTGATGGTCCGGCCGGTGGTGCCGAAGGTCACGGTGCCGCCCTCGCCGATCGCCGACCGCTCCACCTCGAAGCGCTCGACGTGCAGCTTCTCCGGGATTCCCGCTGCCTTCCAATGGTGTTCGATCGCGTCGAGCATCGGGGCCGGGCCGCACGCCCAGGTCTCGCGCTCCCGCCAATCCGGGTAGAGCTCGTCCAGGCTCGCCAGCGAGAACAGGCCCTGCGCGTCGGTCAGCTGCAGGTGCGAGACGAAGCTCGGGTGCTTGTCGTGCAGCGCCCGCAGCTCGGCCCCGAACATCACGTCGGCGTCGGTCGGCGCCGAGTGCACGTGCACCACATCGGTCACACCGTCGCGCCGGTCCATCGTCCGCAGCATCGACATCACCGGGGTGATGCCGCTGCCCGCGGTGAGGAAGAGCACCTTCGCCGGCGGCGGCTCCGGCAGCACGAACCCGCCCTGCGGCGCGGCCAGGCGCACGATCGTGCCCTCGGCCACCCCGTTGACCAGGTGGCTGGACAGCTTGCCCTCCGGCATCGCCTTCACCGCGATGGAGATGAGCCGCTTGCCGCCCTCGCCGGTCCAGTCCGGCGGACAGGTCAGCGAGTAGGACCGCCAGTTCCAGCGGCCGTCGATCAGGATGCCGATGCCGATGTACTGACCCGGCTGGTACTTGAAGTCGAAGCCCCAGCCCGGCTTGATCACCAGGGTCGCCGAGTCGGCGGTCTCCTTCTGCACCTCGACGATCCGCCCGCGCAGCTCCCTGGCCGACCACAGCGGGTTGGCCAGGTGCAGGTAGTCGTCGGGGAGCAGGGGAGTGGTCACCCGGGCCACCGCGCCTCGCAGCACGTTGAGCTTGCCGCCGCGGTCGCCGACCTGCGCGGCCGGTGCTTCGAGCCATTCCCGGAACTTGTTCATGACCATGCTTGCCGTTGTCTCCCTGTCCTGCCGTCGAGCCGCGGTGGGGCAGCTCGCTCGCAGCCAGGTTACGGCATCGTAGGTTCGGCGGCAGTGGCAGCGGCGCTCGAGGCGCTGATCAGGGAGATGTCACAGCAGATCGAGCAGGAACGGCAGTTCCTGGGTGGCGTACCAGGCGAGCTGATGGTCCTCGGCGTCACCCAGGACGAACTCGGCGTCGGTATCGCCCAGATCGGCGGCGTCGATGACGTCGACGGCCTTGGCGACCTGCGGCTCGGCCTCGGCCAGGTCGACGTGCACCGATGCCACCTGGTCGTAGGTGATCGGCCCGGCCAGCTTCACCACCGCGTCGTCCAGGTCCGGCCGCAGCTTCGCGCCGGTGACGTCGGCCGCGATCACCGCGCGCCGGTAGACCGGGCTGCCAGGGGCGGCCGCCTCGCCCGCGGCGTCCTCGTCCGCGTCGTCGAGGCCGTCGCGTTCGCCGGCGAGCAGCCGCAGCGACGCCCTGGCCGCCTCCTGCATCGCGACCTCGGCCAGCTCGTCGTCGTCGCCCGCGGCGTAGGCCTCGCGCAGCGCGGGGGTCACCGCGAACGCCGTCGCGCCGAGCGGGAACACCTCGCGCTCGGCGACGAGCCTGCGCAGCATCGGGATCGTCGCCGGGATGTAGACGCGCAGCTTGCCGTTCTCAGATACAGGCACCGAGCAACTCCTCCATCGATTCGTGCACCGACGCGGCCAGGACGTCGATGTCGGCCATGGCGTCGCGGTCGGCGTTGAGTCCGTAGAAGACCTGACCGTCGTACGAGGTGAGCCCGAAACTCAACGTCTGATTGCGCAGCAGCGGCGATACCGGATACATCTCCAGCATGCGCGCCCCGCCGATGTACATCGCGGTCTGTGGTCCCGGCGCGTTGGTGATCACCAGGTTGAACGTGTTGTCGGCGAAGGTACTCGCCGCGCGCACGCTCATCGCGTGCAGGCTGGCCGGAGCGAACCCGGCCAGGTGGACCAGCGTGCGGGCGCGCACACCGCGCCGCTGCCTGCCGGTGGCTTCGGTGGCGTGCGAGATGTGCGACAGGCGCATCACCGGATTCGGCTCGCCCACCGGCAGATCGATCAGGAACGAGGAGACCTCGCTGGCCGGGGTCGGCTGGTCGCCGCCGTCGACGTAGACCGACATCGGCACCACGGCCCGCAGGTTGTCCGACTCGACCAGGGCCTCGTTGCGTGAGAGCAGCCAGTTGCGCAGCGCTCCGGTGACCACGGCGAGCACCGTGTCGTTGATCGAGCAGTCGAAATGGCGGCGGATGGTTCGGTAGTCCTCCAGATCGGTGCGCACCACGTCGAACCGCCTGCTGCGCGAGGTCCTGGCGTTGAGCGGGCTGTCGGCGACCCCCGAGGTCGCCGCGCGCACCGCGTTGGCCGCCGCCTTCACCGCCATCCTGGTGCCGCGGACCAGCCCGAACGCGTTCGATCCGGCGTCGCGGGCGACCTCGTAGGCCTCGCGTGGCTGCGCGGCCAGCTGGGACAGCGCGCCCGCCAGCAGCTCCACGTCGGTGGGTTCGCGCGGGGCCCGCCACGCGTCGTCGGCCAGGTCGCGCGGCAGCGGGCTGTTGTCGAGGATCACGTGCCCGATCTCGAGCGCGGTGTCACCGTCGACGAGCGCCGAATGCGATTTGGTGAACACCGCGCTGCGCCCGTCGGCCAGGCCCTCGATGAGATACATCTCCCACAGCGGCCGTCCCTGATCCAGCGGCCGCGAGGCGAGCCGGGCGACCAGGTCGTAGAGCTGTTCGTCGCTGCCCGGACCGGGCAGCGCGGAGCGGCGGATGTGATAGCTGATGTCGAAGCGGCTGTCCTCCACCCACACCGGCCTGCCGAGGGCGAGCGGGATCTCGCGGACCTTGCGGCGGTAGCGCGGCACCAGGGGCAGCCGGGATTCGACCAGGTCGATGAGGCCGTCGTAGTCGAGGACCTGGCCGGTGGCGCCGGGTTCGGTGTTCTGGAGGATCGCGAGGGAGCCGATGTGGATCGGGTTGCTGCTCGACTCGAGCCGGTAGAACGACGCGTCCTGCGGCGTCAGTCTCGTGATCACGCGCTCCGATACTCCTTCCGGTGCCGTATCGCGCAGATCTGGCACGTGCCTCATCCTACGTCACCGTAGGTGAATCGCGGTGCCGGGCAACGAGCCTCATCGGCAGGTGTGACCTGGGCCGATGGCATCGCCCGGTACACCGGGCACGGGTACTCCCGGCCGGGTACGGTGGTCTGCGGACTACGATGGCCCATAACACCGTGGCTCACTAGCCGAACACACTCCGACCAGAGGACTGACGAGACCCGTGCCTGCGCTGACACTGACGAGGTTGCTACGGATTGGTGAAGGTCGCATGGTCAAGCGCCTGTCGAACCTCGCCGACGAGGTCATCGCGTACGGCGAGGAGATCGAGCAGCTGACCGACGACGAGCTGCGCGCCAAGACCGCCGAGTTCAAGCAGCGCTTCGCCGAGGGCGAGACCCTCGACGACCTGCTGCTCGAGGCGTTCGCGGTGGCTCGGGAGGCCTCCTGGCGAGTGCTGAACCAGAAGCACTACAAGGTGCAGATCATGGGCGGCGCCTCGCTGCACCTGGGCAACATCTCGGAGATGAAGACCGGTGAGGGCAAGACCCTGACCTGTGTGCTCCCCGCGTACCTGAACGCGATCTCCGGCGAGGGCGTGCACGTCGTCACCGTCAACGACTACCTCGCCAAGCGTGACGCCGAGTGGATGGGCCGCGTGCACCGCTTCCTCGGGCTCGAGGTGGGCGTGATCCTCGGCGGCATGACCCCGGCCGAGCGCCGCGTCGCCTACCACGCCGACGTCACCTACGGCACCAACAACGAGTTCGGCTTCGACTACCTGCGCGACAACATGACCCACTCGCTGGACGATCTCGTCCAGCGCGGCCACAACTTCGCCGTGGTCGACGAGGTCGACTCCATCCTCATCGACGAGGCCCGTACCCCGCTGATCATCTCGGGCCCGGCCGACGCGTCGTCCAAGTGGTACGCCGAGTTCGCGCGCATCGCGCCGCTGCTGAAGAAGGACGTCCACTACGAGGTGGACATCAAGAAGCGCACCATCGGTGTGCACGAGGCGGGCGTGGAGTTCGTCGAGGACCAGCTCGGCATCGACAACCTCTACGAGGCCGCGAACTCCCCGCTGGTGAGCTACCTGAACAACGCCATCAAGGCCAAGGAGCTCTACACCCGCGACAAGGACTACATCGTCCGCGACGGCGAAGTGATCATCGTCGACGAGTTCACCGGCCGCATCCTGGTCGGCCGCCGCTACAACGAGGGCATGCATCAGGCGATCGAGGCCAAGGAGAAGGTCGAGATCCAGCCGGAGAACCAGACGCTGGCCACGATCACCCTGCAGAACTACTTCCGCCTCTACAACAAGCTGTCCGGCATGACCGGTACCGCCGAGACCGAGGCCGCCGAGCTGCACTCGATCTACAGCCTCGGCGTGGTCCCGATCCCCACGAACAAGCCGATGGTCCGCAAGGACCAGGCCGACCTGATCTACAAGTCGGAGGAGGCCAAGTTCGCCGCCGTCGTCGACGACGTGGTGGAGCGGCACGAGAAGGGCCAGCCGGTCCTGATCGGTACCACCAGCGTCGAGCGCTCGGAGTACCTGTCCAAGCAGTTCACCAAGCGCGGTGTGGCGCACTCGGTGCTGAACGCGAAGTTCCACGAGCAGGAAGCGCAGATCATCGCCGAGGCCGGCCGGCCCGGCGCGGTCACCGTCGCCACCAACATGGCCGGTCGTGGTACCGACATCGTGCTCGGCGGCAACGCCGACATCATCGCCGACATCCTGCTGCGCAAGCAGGGCCTGGACCCGGTGCACACCCCCGACGAGTACGAGGCCGCCTGGCACTCCGCCCTCGATCAGGTCAAGGAGCAGACCGCGGCCGACGCCGAGGCCGTCCGCGACGCCGGTGGTCTGTACGTGCTCGGCACCGAGCGCCACGAGTCGCGGCGCATCGACAACCAGCTGCGCGGCCGCTCCGGCCGTCAGGGCGACCCGGGCGAGTCCCGGTTCTACCTGTCGCTGGGTGACGAGCTGATGCGCCGCTTCAACGGCGCCGCGCTCGAGGCCATCATGACCAGGCTGAACCTGCCCGACGACGTGCCGATCGAGGCGAAGATGGTCTCCAAGGCCATCAAGAGCGCCCAGACCCAGGTCGAGCAGCAGAACTTCGAGATCCGCAAGAACGTCTTGAAGTACGACGAGGTGATGAACCAGCAGCGCACCGTCATCTACGGCGAGCGCAACCGGATCCTGCGTGGCGAGGACATGGAGGGTCAGGTACAGAACATGATCACCGATGTCGTCGCGGCCTATGTCGACGGCGCCACCGCCGAGGGCTACATCGAGGACTGGGACCTGGACAAGCTGTGGGGCGCCCTCAAGACGCTCTACCCGGTCACCCTCGACCACAAGGAACTGGCGGGCGAGACCAGCACCGGCGACGCGGGCGAACTCACTCGCGACGAGCTGCGCGAGGCCCTGCTCGACGACGCGCACACCGCCTACGAGAAGCGCGAGCAGGAGATCGACGGCCTCGCCGGCGAGGGCGCGATGCGCAACCTGGAGCGCCAGGTCCTGCTCTCGGTCCTGGACCGCAAGTGGCGCGAGCACCTCTACGAGATGGACTACCTCAAGGAGGGCATCGGCCTGCGCGCGATGGCCCAGCGCGACCCGCTGGTCGAGTACCAGCGCGAGGGCTTCGACATGTTCGCCGCGATGCTGGACGGTCTGAAGGAGGAGTCGGTCGGCTTCCTGTTCAACCTCCAGGTCGAGGTCCAGCAGCCCCAGCCCGAAGGCGTCTCGGTCGGCGCCGGTCTGCGTTCCCCGGTCGGCGCCCGCCCCCAGGACGCCCCCACCGAAACCCAGGCCCCGCCCGCCCTGCGCGCCAAGGGCATCACCGATCAGGCCCCCCGCGGCCTGAACTACTCGGGCCCCGCCGAAGACGGCCGCGCCGAATCCCATTCCGACGCCCAGGAATACGGCGGCCAGCAGCCCGGAACCCGCCGCGAGCGCCGCGAAGCCGCCCGCGCCGAAACCAAGGGCAAGCGCCGCCGCTGACGCACCACTGATCAAGACGACCGAGGCCCCCGCACACCGCGGGGGCCTCGATTGTTTCCGGTTCGACGATGACGACCGTCGGTGCCCGGTGGGGCTCAGCCGGTTGGGGCGGACGATCCGGCGGTGCCGGGGGTGCTCGGTTTGGTGACCGAGGGGACGGCCGAGCCGGTTCCGCTCTTCGGGGCGGTCGGGACGGGTGTCTTCGTGCCGGTGCCGGTGGGGGAGCCGGTGCCGGTGACGGTGGGGGAGTCGGTGCCGGAGGCGATCCCGGTGGGGATCGGGCCGACGGTGAGGGAGCGGGCCCTGGCTCGCCAGTCGGCGGGGAGGTCGCCCTTGGCGGAGGTGGCGACGGTGTAGGTGTCGCCCTTGTTGTCGCGGGCGGCGAAGAGGGTGGCGGACTTGCCGGCGCGGTTGTAGACCGAGAGGGCGGCGCTGTCGATGTGCTGGCCGGCCAGGTCGGGGGAGCCGATCTTGAACAGCGACATCTTGCCGGTGCCCTCGCTGCCGGTGAACAGGCACAGGTAGCCGGTGGGGCAGCGGTCGTAGCCGGTGCAGCCGCCGGTCTTGTCACACCAGTTCTGGGTGACGCTGGTGAAGGTGTTGGCGCTGACTTTCGTTGTCTCGGTGCCCTTTCCGTTGTCCAGGATCACCGGGAGCTCCTCGTCGGGATTCTCGCCGAACCGGTCGAGCAGATAGGTGCACGCCTGGGAGAGCGCGATGCCGGTGGCCGCGACGACGAGCGCCGCGGTCACCGTCACGCCGGCCCTGAGCTTCAGCGCGACCACTTCGACGACCGGAACCACCATCTCGCACACGACTTCTTTGGCCGTCTCGGTCGCCTCGTCGCCCTTGCATCCGACGATGCCGAACCCGACCACGACCGCGAGCACTACCGCCACCAGCTTCTGCACGGCGTCAGAATGCGCGTGGATTACCCACTCGTGCAAGGAAATTCACGGTCACGTGTCCCGCGCCCGGGCGTGGCCACCCTTGCTCAGCCGAACGAAAGATCAGCGGCACACGGCCACACCGATCGCCGCACCCTGCCGGTCGAACCACTCGGCGAGTTCCGCGCCGTGCACCAGCCGGGGCTCGTCGGCGCCGATATCGATCGCGCCGTCGATCGCGCCGCTCGCGCCGGTGAGATCGGCGCCGGCCAGCCGGGCCCGATCGAAGTTCGCGCGGTCGAGCCGGCAGCCCCGCAGACTCGCGCCACGGAAATCGCTGTCGCCGAAGCTCGCCCGGCGCAGATCGGCGCCGCCGAGGTCGGCGTCGCGGAAATCGGAGGCGGCGAAATCGGCCTTCATCAGGCGCGCGCCGGTGAGCCGAGCCGCGCGCAGCACGCAGTCGCGGGCTTGCGCGGTGCCGAGGTCGGCGCCGGTCAGGTCGGCCCCGGATAGGTCGGTGGCGAGCATCCAGGCGCCGTAGAGGTCGGTGTCGACCAGCCGGGCGCCGGTCAGCCTCGCCTCGCCGAGCTCGGCGCCACCGAGGTCGAGCCCCGACAGATCACTGCCTGCGAGGTCGAGGCCCCACCCGTTGAACAGCATCTCGGTGGTGCGCGGCGCGGCCGGGTCGGCGGGGAGCTGGTCGAGATAGTGCGCGAGAACCGTCCGCGCGTCCGGGTCGGTGGGCCACCTGGGCACCGCGTGCAAATCGCCTTTCGGCCGGCGCCGCCAGAACATCATGAGAAGTATTTACACCCTGCGGTTCTCGCGCGGGAACCGTCCGGTCACGAACGTGGATCAGCTGGCCCGATGGATGGGGTGGACCCGCGACAGCGCCCGTTTGGCCTCGGCGAGCGAGATCAGCTGATCCTCGTCGTCGATCTCGGCGACGGCGGCCTCGGCCCATTCCCGCAGCAATGTCGACACGCCGACGCGACGCTCGTCGGCCAGGGTTTTCAGCCGGGAGTGCAGGCCCAGCGGCAACCGGATGGAGGTGGTCACCATGATGTCCTCGTTGGCGGGCAGGCGGGGTGGCGCTTCGGCGGCCGCGTCGGAGAAGCTCAGCCGATCCATGAAGTCGGCGAGCTCTTCCTTGCTCGATGGATAGTCCTGATCGCTCATGACTCGGTCCCACTTTCCCACTGCTCGAACTGCGCCAGCTCCTCGGCGCGCATCGCTCGTGCGCCGATGATCACCCACGTCCAGTCGTCGCGCTGTCGTGTGACCACGATCAGCGGGCGTCCGGCCGTGGTGCGCCCCCACACCGTCAGGACGGACACCTGGCCGTCGAAGGCCGGGCGTGGCCACCGTCGTGACGCTGCGAGGACCTGCCGAACCTCGCTGGGTTCGACGCCGATCAGGTGAGCGATCGCCCAATCAGGCCACTCGAAACCCATAGGTCCATAATACGCACGTAGTAACAGCCTGTGAAAGCACTGAGCATCCCGGCCGGATCGGTGGGTAGATTCGCTGGGTGTTGACCATCAGCCGACTGGTCGCCGATCCCGCGCTCGGCCTGCGGATCGTGACGCCGGAACTCACCGATCGCCTGGCCGCCGAGATCCGCTGGCTGCACACCACCGAGCTGCCCGACCCGTCGCCCTACGTGCGCCCCGGCGAGCTGGTGCTGACCAACGGGTTGTGGCAGCCGCACGTGCCCGCGGCGCGCTTCGTCGACGCGCTGGCCGGGGCGGGTGCGGCCGGTCTGGTCTTCGGGCTGACCGCGCAGACTCCGGTGCTGCCCGCGGAGCTCGTCGACCTGTGCCGCGAGCGCGACCTGCCCCTGATCGAGCTGTGTATCGGGGTGCCGTTCGCCGCGCTCACCCGCGCCGCCGCCGGCATCCAGAACGAAGTCCTGCAGGCCGAGCTGACCGCCACGGTGCGCCGGGGCGACGCGCTGGCCACCGCCCTGTCGCGGGGCAGCGGTGCGGCGGGCGTCCTCGAAATCCTGCGTGGCGAGACGGAATTGCCGCTGCTGGTGGTCGATCGGCGGGGCCGCTGCCTGGCCGCCATCGGCTGTGAGCCGACCGCCGAGCAGATCCGCGCGGCCGCCGCCGCGCTCACCCGCACGCCGCCGCCGCTCGAGGTGAACCTGCTCGGATCGGGACCGTCGGCGCTCTACCTCGTCGAGGGCGCGATGGGGGAGATCGACGCCGGGCTCTACTGCCTGGAACCGGCGGCGACGCTGACCGCCGCCGACCGGGAGGCCCTCGACCAGGCGGCCCGCTTCCTGAGCCTCGAGGTCGCCAAACAGCAAGCGGTGCAAGCGATCGAGGCCCGCTTCGCCGCCGAGCTGCTCGAGATGATCCTGTCCGGCCCCGGTCGCGACGACGAGGTGCGCAGGCGATTGCGGGCCTACGGCGTGCCGTCGGACGGACCGCTCGCGGTCTTCGCGCTCGCCGGCGAGGACGTCTCGCTCGACGACATCGCCGACGCGGCGGGCACCGTGTTCGCCACGCACGGCATCCCGGTGTTCACCGCCGCGGGCAGCCGCGATGTGGTGGCGGTGTGCCCGTGGCCGGGCGCCGCCGACGAACCGGCCCGCTTCGCCGCCGAGCTCTCCGGCGAGGTCGCCCGCCGCGCGGCGGCCGCCCGCGTCGTCATCGGCGTGGGCGACATCGCCGCCACCGCGGCGGGGCTGCGTGAGCCGCTGGTCCGGGCGCGGGAGGTCTGCCAGGTACTGCGCGCGCAGACCGGTCCGGACACCGCGACCTTCGCCGACATCGCCACCCACCGGATGCTGCTCGGCCTGCTCGATGCCCGGGTGCTGGAGCGTTTCGCCGGACAGGTGCTCGGCGCTTTGCGCGCGCACGACGCCCGCGCGCGCACCGAACTGGAGCACACCCTGCGCGTCTTCCTCGTCAACGACGGACAGTGGGGCGTCACGGCGGCGGCGCTGCACGTGCACGTCAACACCCTGCGCAACCGGATGGCCAGGATCACGGAGCTGACCGGCCGCGATGTGCACCGGCTCGCCGACACCGTCGACCTGTTCCTGGCGTTCGCGGCCGACCCTCAGCCGGGATAGACCGCCGGATCCACGTCGTAGGTGGGCAGCGGCCGCACCGGCGTCGCGGCGTCGGCGCCGGCCCAGGCCGCCACGTCCCGGCAGCGCGCGAACGTCACGTCCCCACAGTCCTGCGCGTAGCGGATCAGGGTGCGCAGGGCCAGCATCCGGCCCGGCCGCCCGGTGAGGAAGGGGTGCATGCACACGTTGAACAGGCACCGGTAGTGCCGCATCCCGTCCAGTTCGGCCCGCCACATCCGCTCGACCTTGTCCGGCGACTCGATGACCGACCCGATCCGCGGCTCCGGCAGATACGCGTACTGCTCCCAGTCGTCGAGCGACCAGTGCACCGGCAGTTCCACCACCGGCGCGGGCGCGCCCGGCACCAGGTACGGCCGGTCGTCACCCATCAGCGAGGAGTCGTAGGTCAGTCCGTATTCGGCCACCAGCGCGAGGGTTTCGCGGCTGGCGCTCCACATCGCCGCCCGGTGTCCGGCGATCTCGATGCCCTGGGCCGCGAAGACCTCCAGTGCCCGAACGAAATCCGCGCGCTCGGCGCCCGGCGGCAGCGAGGTGGGCGCCCGATGGCTGTAGGAGTGGTGGGCGACCTCGTGGCCGCGATCGACGATCGCGGCGGCCAGTCCAGGACGCCGCTCCGCCACCCAGCCGGGCACGAAGAACGTCGCGGGCACGGCCAGCTCGTCGAGCAGGTCGAGGATCCGTGGCACGCCGACATCGGGTCCGTAGGACTGGTGCGACATCACCATCGGGTGCTCGGCGTAGCGCCCGCCCTCGGCGAGGATCGGCGTTTCCGCGTCGACGTCGAAGGTCAGGGTCGCGACGGCGGCCGCGCCACGGGTCCACGACGTCATCGGCGTGCGCGCCAGGCCGCCGCGGTGTCCAGGTTCGCCATGGGGTGCAGCATCTCACGGTCGAAGGGGTCGAGCGGTCGTCCGGTCTCGACCCGGCGCGGCAGGTCGGGGTTGGCGAGCGCGCCCGTGCCGAGCGAGAGCAGATCGGCGTGCCCGCCGGTGAGGACATCGGCGGCCTGGGGCAGCGCGTGCATGCCGCCGTTGGCGATCACCGGTTTACCGGTCACCTCGCGGGCGAGCTGGGTGATCGTCGTGCCGTCGGCCAGGCGCGCGGTCTCCAGGAAGTTCCGGCCCTCGCTGGCGATGTGCAGGTAGGTCGCCTCGGCCAGCGCGCCGAAGATCACCCGCGCGTCGTCCGCGCCGCCGGGCCAGCGGTAGGTGAAGTCGTTGACCTTGGTCTGCGACAGCCGCACGCCGACCGGCAGTTCGCCCACCGCCGCGCGGACCGCGTCCAGTACGTGGACGTGCAGCCGGACCCGGTCGCGCACCGGGCCGCCGTACTCGTCGGTGCGCAGATTGGTGTAGCCGGTGAGGAATTGGTCGAGCAGGTAGCCGTTGGCCCCGTGGATCTCGACGCCGTCGAACCCGGCGGCCTTCGCGTTCGCGGCCGCGGCGGCGAAACCGGCGATCACCTCGTCGATATCGCGGGCGGTCATCTCCCTCGGCGCGCTCCACGGACCGCCGACACCGCCGTAGTCGGCCATCATCCGTCCCGGCGGCGCGACCGCCGACGGTCCGATCGTCCCGTTGCCGTAGGAGTTGCCCTGGGAGATGGCGCCGGCGTGCATCAGCTGGGCGACGATCGGCACGCCTTCGGCGTGCACCGCGTCCACCACCGTCCGCCACCCGGCGACGTGCGCGTCGGTGACCAAGCCGGGCTGACCGTGGTAGCCCTGGCTGTGCGCGGCGTCGGGGTAGATGCCCTCGGTGGTGATCAGGCCGAAGCCGCCCGCGGCGAATTCGCGGTAGTACCCGGCCATCTGCGCGGTTGGGGTGCCGTCGGCGGTGGCCGAGATCCGGGTCATCGGAGCGACGGTGAAGCGGTTGCGCAGGCGCAGGGTGCCGAGATCGAACGGGGCGAGGGCGGGATGGGCGAGGTCGGTGGTGGTCATCGGTTCTTCTCCTCGGTGGTCAGGACGGTCAGGGACAGCGGGCTCGGGCCCGCCCCGTTGATGACGTTGTGGTCCTGCGGACAGGACGAGACGACGACGAGACACGGCATCTCGGCGCGCAGGGTGATCGCGTCGCCGGGCCGGGTCGGGGCGGCCAGCCAGGACAGCGCGCCGTCGGCGGCGACGGGGATCCGCATGAACACGTTGATCGGCTGCGGGATGTGCGCCGGCGCCGGATGTCCCCGCTCGGCCAGCGCCCGGATCAGGTTCTCCGCACAGCTGGCGTGGCCCGGATCGCCGTATGCCGCATAGCGTTCCGGGTCGCAGGCGGCGATCAGCATGTCGTGGTCACCGGGGGAGGTGTCGGCGAGGTAGGTGAGGATCGGGCGGCGCCGGTTGGTCACGAACGCCTCGCCCAGCGCCGGGAACAGGCGGCTGGTGTGGGTGCGGGTGTGCGCGGCGCTGTGCTGCTCGGTGAGGTCGTCGGCGTGGTAGGCGAAGACGTCACCGACCTGGCCACCGGCGATATCGGTGATCCGCAGGCGGTCGCCGGTCCGCAGCAGCACCGACCTGGCCTGCCTGGCCGGCACCAGCACCGGCTCGGGGTAGCTCGTCGTTGTCATGCCGTTCAGTCAACCGGTGGGCGGACCTCGGGTGCTATGGAGATATCACCACTGTCTTGCGGCTCGAATAGATGTTTCGCCATGCCCTGGGTGATCGCGGTCGCGATAGCGTGCGGTGGTCCGTTCCATCGATGCCGAGGAGTGCCGCGCATGGCCACCGCTCTCGTCACGGCCCGTGCCGTCGCCACCGGCGAAACCACCGCGACAGCCGTGACCGAAGCCGCGATCGATCGTGTGCGACAGCCTGATTCGGCCGCGGTCCTGATGACGGTCACCGGTGAGCGCGCCCGCCTCCAGGCCGCGGCGAGTGATCGCCGCGCCGCGCGTGGACTCCGGCGCGGTGCCCTCGACGGTGTGCCGATCGTGTGGAAGGACCTGTTCGACGTCCAGGGCACCGTCACGACCTGCGGTTCGGCCAGCCACCAGCACGACGAGCCCGCCGCCGTCGACAGCCTGATCGTGCGCCGGGCGCACGACCGCGGCCTGATCACCGTCGGCAAGACCACCCTGAGCGAGTTCGCCTTCTCCGGCCTCGGCATCAACACCCGGTTCGGTACCCCCGCCAACCCCCTGGCCCCCGACATGATCCCCGGCGGATCGTCCGCCGGATCAGCCGTCGCCGTCGCCCGCGGCCTGGTTCCCCTCGCGGTCGGCACCGACACCTCCGGCTCGGTCCGCATTCCCGCCGCCCTCTGCGGCATCGTCGGATTCCGTGCCAGCCCAGGACGATACGGCCCGCACGACTTCGCCCCGCTGTCGCCGACCCTCGACAGCATCGGCCTCTTCGCCACCACCGTCACCGACATCGCGGCCCTCGACGAACTACTGCTGCCGCCGGGCTCCCGGCCGTCGATCCGACCCGTGCCGTCCGGCGGGCCACGATTCGTCGTGCCGACCGGCGAATGGACCGAGGACCTCGCGCCACCGATCGCCGACGACTTCGCCCGCACCGTCGCCCGGTTGCGCGCGGCGGGCGCGACCGTCGTGGTGCGCGGATTCCCTTCCCTCCGCGCGGCCCAGCGACTGCTGGACGACCACGGCACGATCGTCGGCGCCGAGGCCTATCGCCTGCACAGCCACCGGCTGCGCTCGACGATGCCGATCGAGCCCGCGACCCGCCGCCGTCTCGAAGGCAATGCCGACACGGCGACCACCATCGCCCCGGTGTACGCCGCGCTGCCCGGCCTGCGCGCCGAGTTCGCCGCCGAGCTGGGCGATGCGACGCTGCTCTGCCCGCCGATCCGCCACCTGCCGCCACGCATCCCCGACCTGCTCGCCGACCAGCACACCTACGACACCGCCAACGCGGCGCTCCTGCGCACCACGATGCTGCTCAGCTACCTCGGCACCTGCGGGATCGGCCTGCCCACCGCACTCGGGCGCCCCGGCCATGCCGCTCTGTTGTCCAAGCCCGCCGGTGAGGACAGCGCACTGCTCACCGACGCCACCTGGACCGAGCGAGTCCTGCACCCGCATCGGGCCGAACGCCGAGATCTGGATAGCTGTTAGCGACCGCGTCTGCCCATCGAACGGAGCTGCGGCCGTACTCTCGAACGAGTGCGTGTGGAACGTGGCGCACGCGGGTCCGGGTGAAGTGTGGAGGAGGACGGCGTGAGGGTGCGCGACGGCGAGATCGATCGTCCGCTGTCGCCGTCGGAGCGCTGGTTCTGGCTGGTCGATCAACTGTCCCCGGCCAATTGCGTGGTCCGGCTGCGGGTGCGTGGGCCGATCGGCGCGTATCGCCTGGAGGAGGCCGCGACCGCGGTGGTCGCCGAATTCCCGCTGCTGCGGGTGGTCGTCGCGCCGGGACCTCGGTTCGTGCCCGCCGCCGACCCGCATCTGCCGGTCCTGCACCGCATCGTCGACGATCCGGACGAGTGGCACGCCGTCTTCGACGAGCAGCTCGTCACCCCGGTCGACCTCGCGACCGCGCCGGGCAGACTCATCGATCTGGCGTGGCGCCCAGGCACTTCCGACGAGCTGCACGACCTGATCCTGGTCTTCTCGCACGTGCTGATCGACGGCCGCTCGATGGCCGCCCTCGGCTCGCGCCTGCTCGCCGTCGCCTTCGGCGCCGCCGCGCCCGACACCGTCCGGACCCCGATCCCGGCCGCCGACGACCTGATCCCGTCCGCGCACACCGGCCTGCTCCGGTGCCTGCGCACCAACCTCGCCGGCCAGCTCACCGCGACCTTCCGGCGCGCCGTCGGCATCCCCGGCACCCCGCCGCCGTTGCCCGCCCGCCGCACCCGCACCGTGCTCCGCACCGTCGAGGGCGACGAGCTCGCCGCGCTCCGCACCCGCTGTCAGCGCGCGGGCGTCACCGTCAACGCCGCGCTGGCCGCCGCCCTCGCCCAGGCGCTGGGCGCACTGAACCGTCCCCGCGGCTCCGGCATCGCCGCGATCGGCATCCCGGTCGACCTGCGCTCCCGCCTGGCGCCACCACCCGCCGACGACGAGCCGGGCATGTTCACCGCCGTGGTTCCCACGTTCGTGCCCTTCGGCCCGGCCGACTCCCTCTGGGACGCCGCGCGAACCGCCGGATCCCAACTGGCCCACCGCCTCGACCGGCACGCCGACCTCAGCGCCCTGGCCGCCATCCGCTACGGCTGCCCGCGCTCCCTCGAATCCGGCAGGCGCGCGGTCGAGCTCGTCGACCGCCGCGCCCCCTGGAACGTCACCCTGAGCAACCTCGGCCGCCTCACCGCCCCCGAAACCCCCGAGCCCCTCCCGATCACGGCCCTCACCGTCGCGGGCACCAACTCCTGCGCCAGCGCCCTCACCGTCGCCGTCGCCACCCTGGACACGACGATGTCGATCACTTTCTGCTACGTCGACACCCTGCTCCCACGCCCCACCATCGAATCCCTCGCCGACCACACCCACACCGCCCTGACCCGCTGAGCTAGCCCAGGTGGGCGCGTAGCTGGTCGCGGAGGGTGGCGCGGTCGGGTTTGTTGGTGCGGCCGCTGACCGGGATCTTGTCGACGATGACGATGTCGTCGGGGACGGCGGTGGTGTCGATGAGGTGGGGGAGGCGGGTGCGGAGCAGGGTCGCGATATCGCCGGCGCCGGGGTCGGGGACGACGGCGAGGACGATGCGTTCGTCGCCGATCTCGTCGGGCAGGCCGACCATGATCGCCTCGCGCACCCCGGCGATCGCGGTGATCACCGGTTCGTACAGGCCGGGGTAGATATTGGTCTTGCCGCGGATCATCATGTCCTTCTTGCGGCCGGTGAGCACGAGCTGCTCGCCGTCCCAGCGGGCCAGATCACCGGTGGGGACCTCGGTCAGCGGCTCGGCGCCGAGGTAGCCGCGGCACAGGTTCGGGCCGGCCAGGACGAGTTCGCCGTCCGCGGCGATGCGCGCCCGCACCCCGGGGACGGGCGCGCCGAGCAGGTCGCCCTCGTGCGCGAGCTTGGCCACATCGTTGGTGACGGCGACCGGCAGGATCTCGGTCATGCCGTAGATCGCCAGGAACTCGGTGCTGGGCAACGACTTCCGTGCCCGCCGCAGCAGCGCCGAGGTGACGGGCGCCCCACCGAGGGCGACCTGGCGCAGGTAGGTGGGCGCGGTGATCGCACCGGCCTCGAGCGCGTCGAGCGCGGCGGCCAGATCGGCGGGGGTGTAGAAGGCGTGGGTGGCGCTGCGCAAGCCGTGGGTGAAGCGCACCGGATCGATGTGGGTGCCGAACCGCGGATACGGCGGCATCGCCCAGCGCGCGCCCGCCATCAGCGCGGGCAGCCCCATCATCAGCTGCTCGGTGTGCAGGAACGCGCCGGGGGCCAGGCTGGTCCGGCCGCCCATCGCGGCCAGCCCCGCACCGAGCGAAGCACGGGTGTGCACCACGGCTTTCGGGTCGTCGGTGGTGCCGGAGGTGAACACGATCAAGGCCGCCGCGTCGGGATCGGCGGGTACCGTCGACGACCCGGCCGCCCGACCGGTGAAGCGGCGCAGGGGAATCGAGCCGGCGGGCACGCCGGGCAGCCACGCGCCGCTGTGGATGTGCCGCACCTCCAGCGCGCCGAAGCGCGGCAGGCTGAGCCCGCGCTTGCGCCCGAATCCCGCGAGCGGCCCGCTCACCGCGTACAGCAGCGATTCGGTGGCCGCCCAGGAGGGTTCGACCAGCGCCACCCGCTGGGCGAACAGGTCGGGACCGATGCCGGGGTCGACGAACACGATCGTGCCGCCCGCCGCGATCACCCCGAAGATCAAGGTCACCGAGGCCACGCTCGGACGGATCGAGAACAGCATCCGATCGCCGGGCGCGAACCCGGCCGCGCCCAGATTGGCCGCGACCCGGTCGACGGTGTCGACGAGCTCACGATAGGTCAGCGCGCGCTGCCCGACCGTGCCCAGCGCCGAGGCGTCGGGAATGCGATCGGCCTGCATCGCCAGGTGGGCGAGGAAATCGGCGGTCATCGGATATCGACGATGTCGGGCCGGTAGCGGTGATCGGCGTACCAGGCCAGCGTCTTGCGGATGCCCCACGCCCGCACCCGCCGGTTCGAGCCGTACACCCGGACATCACGGCGCAGGCCGTAGTCGGTGGTGATCGTGCGCACCGCGTTGACCAGGGCCCGGTCCTCGTGCAGGTCCTCGATGGCGGTGCGCGGGAATCCTCCTGCGGCCGTGTACAACTCGGCGGTGATCGCCATATTGCAGCCCGGCGTCATCACGTACGGTCCGAGATATTTCGGATCGCGATTGCCCGAGCGCACCTTGCCGAAGGCCGAGGCCACCTCCAACGCGACCCGGATGATCGTGCGGTCCCGCCAGGAGACTCCTTCGTCGGTCCGGGGGATCAGCTGCCCGCTGATCAGCCGCAACCCCGCGTCGAACCCGGCGTTGATCCGCTCGATCCAGTCCGGCGCCGGCAGGCAGTCGGCGTCGGTGCGGGCCAGCCGCGTCGCGCCCTGGGCGATCGCGTACCGCATGCCGGTGTCGGCGGCGGCCCCGGTGCCCTTCTGGGCTTCGCTGATCACCTCGATGACGGGCACCGGATGCGCGGCGGCGAAGGCCCGCACGATGCCGGCGGTCCCGTCGCTGGAATCGTTGTCGACCACGACCACCCGGAAATCGGTATCGCGTTGCGCGGCAATGGCGTTCAGGGTCGCGCCGATCCCGCGCGCCTCGTCGAAGGCGGGGATCACCACCCACAGGCCGCCGCTCACAGGTCGGCCACCAGCCGGTCGAGCCCACCGGTCTCGGTGACCCACGCGTGGAAGCGATCCAGCCCCTCCGCGAACGGCACGGTCGGCTGGTAACCGAGGTCGCGTTCGGCGCGGGTGAGGTCGTAGGTCGCCGACCGGGTGACCAGCGCGACAGCGTAGCGCGACAGCGGCGGCGTCCAGCGCTGCGCGACCGCCGGAATCCGCCACACCGTCTCGATCGTCGCGAGCGCCCCGCCGAGCACCGGCGCGGGCACGACGACACTCGGCGGGGCCAGCCCGAATCGCCGCGCCACCGCGGCCATCGTCGGCCACACCGCCACCGGCTCGGCATCGGCGACGAAATAGGCACGCCCGCCGATCTTCTCGGCTTCCAGCGCCAGTTCCACGGCCCGCACCAGATGGTCGATGTAGCACAGCGACGCGCGCACCTCGCGGCCGCCGGACAGGTCGGGCAGGCGGCCCGCCCGCAACTTCGCCAGGATCTGCGCGATCGGACCGCGGCGGTCCCCCGGGCCCCAGACGGCCCGTGGCCGCAGCGAGCACGTCGTGAACGTCGGGGTATCGGCCGCCAGCACCAGCTGTTCGGCCACCGCCTTGGTCTCGCAGTAGCTGTTGAGGAAGCGGGCCGGATACGGGGTCGTCTCGTCGATCTCCAGCTGATCGCCGCCGTCGGGCGCCATCAGCGCGCTGGGACTGCCGATGAAGACGAACCGTTCGGCACCCGCCGCGGCGGCCTCCTGCATCAGCCGGTCCGTCCCGGCGACATTCACCGCGAAGAACTCCGCCGGGCGTCCGAACTCGCCGAGCAGGGCCGCGGCGTGCACGACGGCCCGCACCCCGGTGACCGCGCGGGCCAGCGCCGCCGTGTCCGCGAGATCGGCCACCGCCACCTCGGCGCCCGCCGGGGCGCTCGACGGCTCGCGCACCATCGCCCTGACCGGCACGCCACGCGCCAGCAGCGCGCGCACGATCGCCCCGCCGACGAACCCGCTCGCCCCCGTCACCAGCACAGTCATCGCGTCACCCTACGGCGCGGACGCGGCGGGCCCGCCGGGACGCACCGGTCCCGGTGGTCGTTCGCCGCGGCCGACGCCGGGCTCACCGAGTGGCCTCGCCCAGTGTCTTCCACCAGGTCGCGCCGAGCAGCATCGTCATCGCGGCGGCCCGGCCGGGCCCGATTCCGTGCTCGGCGGCCACCTTGCGCGCGGCCGGGATCTGGGCGAGGTGCGCGCCGACGCTGAGCGCCAGGTCGATCCAGAACGCGAGCTTCGCCAGCCGGGACCGGAACGGCCGCACGATCCCGAGGACCACGTAGGCCCAGCCGAGCACCGGGACCGTCCGCAGGGCGAACACGGTCGCCTTGCTCGGGGCCTGCGCCGTCGTCGCGCGATGGCGCGCCTGAGTCTGCTGCGGTGCCGTCACCGTCCACCTCTCCCTGTTTCCGTTCGCTGTCGACACGGCGTGCGTGGTCATCACCGCACCCCCGGCCCACGGTAGGTCACGGCCGCGGCGGTCGGCCCGCCGTCGGCGGCGACGAACAGCAGCGGCCGGTCGACGAGCCCGGCGTCCCGCGCCGCCACGTAGGCGGCGGTGAGCGCGGAGGTGTGCGCGTCACCGGCGAAATCATCGGTGATCACGGTGCCGATGCCGAGTTCGGCGGCCAGCTCGGCGGCGAACTCGGGGGTCGGCCTGCCGCACACCAGGACCACCCGCGCCGCGTCGAGATCGTCGGCCGCCAGGGCTTCGCGCGCCGCGACCGCCGCGTGCTCGACGAGTTCGGCGGTGCCGGTGCCGAGTTCGACGGTCAGGGCCGAGCGCCCGGTCGCGCCCATCGCCGACAGCGTCACGTAGCCCTGCGGATCGGGCAGCGCGTCACCGGCGCTCACGTGCACGCCGCCGAAACCGGATGCGGCGGAGGAGTTCTCGAGCACGAGCGCCGCGCCGACCGGCTCGAACGGGAAGTCCGCGTCCGCCCGCATCGACGGATGCGCGTCACCGGAGACGACGACCACGTGTCCGGTGGGCAGATCGGCCAGCAGCGAGGTGGCCACGCCGACGGCGTTGACCAGGCCGCACGCGCCGTTCATCAGGTCGAACGACAGGCAGGGCACGTCACCGGGCCGGTACTCCAGGCCGATGCCTGCCGCCTGCTGGATGAGCGCGGCCACCGCCGGTTCGACGAGGTTCGCGTCGCGATAGACCCCGACATTGATCAGCGCGTCGACCTGTTCCGGCGGACACCCGGCCGCGGTCAGCGCCGCGCCGGCGGCGGCGGCCGCCTGACCCACCGAGCTGACGCCACCGGTCTGTGTGACGGCCGAAGAAATGATGATTCCCATACTGTCCTATACCCGCAGATCGCCGATTGTCACCGACAAGAACCCGGCGACCACCCCGGACGCGGCGGGCACCAGCAGCACCTTGGACCCCGGGGCGATCAGGCCCTGCCGCAGCGCGTCGTGCAGCACCACGAAGTGCGAGGTCGACGCGGTGTTGCCGTAGCGATCCAGCACGGCCAGCTTCGGCGGCATCGGGGAGTCGAACTCGCGCTCGGCGATCTTGTCGATCAATTCCACGGCGGGACCGCTGAATTGGTGATGGATCAGGTAGTCGTAGCCCTCGGCGGCGAAGTCGGAGCCACGGGCGGCGAGGAATTCGCGCTGCCGCGAGGTCCACAGCAGGTACCTGGACTCGTTGTGCATCGCGCGATTGTCGGTGTAGAGCGCGACGCCGGGACCCTGGTCGCTCGGCATGCCGAGGCACAGTTTCGCGAAGGCGGCGCTGGTGTTGAGCTCCACGTAGTCCAGGCCGGGGCCGTCGGTGGCGTCGAGGATCACGGCCGCGCCCGCGTCACCGACGGTGAGCGAGGCGAACTGCGGGTCGTACTTCTGCGCGATCTCGCGCACCGCGGTGTCGGAGATCGGGGTGATGCACTCGCCGGAGACCACCAGGCCCCTGCGGACCGCGCCGGAGCGAATCATCCGGTCCAGCAACAGGACTCCGGTCATCATCCCCGCGCACGCGTTGGACACGTCGAAGTGGATCGCCCGGTGCGCGCCGAGCGCGGAGCGCAGCATCAGCGCGAAGGACGGCTCGAGGCAGAAGTCCTCGCCGCGGGTGCGGGTGATCGAGCAGGAGATGATCACATCCAGCTCGGCGGCCGCGTACCGGGAATTCGCCAGTGCCTCGCGCGCGGCGGCGAGGGCGATGCTGAACGAATCCTCCGGCCTGCCCTCGGCGTCGACGCCGCGCACCCGCCGCGCCGCCACCCCGCTGACCTTCTCCAGATCCAGCGGCGCGTCGATGGCCAGTTGGCTCATCAGCTCGGCCGTGGTCACCTCGCGGGCGGGTAGATACGCGCCGACGGCCTCGATTGTGGATTTCACCATGTGCTTGTTCACTTCCGAATATCGCGCGATGCACCGTCCTCCATCAACGCATCTCGCCGATCCTAGTCACAGACCTTCACTATTCGGTCACGCTCAACTAGATTGTGCCGGGGTGTGGAGTGCTGCCCGACGCCATGAACTCACCCTACTCGCCGCAGGTCAGCCCTGGTTGCCCGGCGTGCTGCTGCTGGGCCGGATCGCGCGCCCGATCCGCAAGGTCCCCAAACTCGGCTGGTTCGTTGCCGATCCGCTGGTCGCGCGCCAGATCTACAACGACAGCACGCACTTCAGCATCGTCTCCGAGGGCGCCGCCGGGCACTGGTGGGCGCAGGTCATCGGCGACTGGGTCGAGGACCTGTTCGAAGGACCCGGCCACACCGAGCTGCGGACCAAGGTGCGCGACCTGTTCACCCTCACCCACACCGATGCGCTCGTGCAGCGTGTCATCGGTCCTGACCTGCGGGATCTGCGCGATCGGCTGGCCGAGGGCGAGACCGTCGACATCGCCGCGCGCGCCCAGATCCTGGTCGGGCGCAGTGTGTCCGACCTGGTCGGGATGCGTCCGGAGGACATCGCCGCGGCGATCGGCGGCGACCCCACCGATGACCTGGACGCGCTGTTCCTGCGGCTGTTCCATCACGTCGAGGAGCTGGTCAACCTCGGTTTCGGCACCATGGCCTCGACCACGCTCGACCCCGTGGCGGTGGCCCGCGCCAAGGAGCTGGCCGGGCAGCTGGCTGTCAATGTCCCTTCCGCCTACGCGCGCGCGGACCCGGACACCACGCTGGGGCGCTGCCGCGAACTCGGTCTCGACGTCGAGCACGCGGCCGGGCTGGCCATCCTGATGGCCGTGGCGGGCACCGACACCCTGGCCAGCGCCATGACCAGGATGGTCGCGATCATGCACGACACCGGCGAGCACCGGGCCCTGCTCGCCGCGCCCGAGCGGCTGCCCGACGCGGTGCGCGAGACGCTGCGGGTGACCAGTCCGGCCTACCTGGTCGGGCGCTCGGTCACCGCCGACGTGCGCGTCGCCGACCGTGAGCTGCGGGCCGGCGAGCACGTCAAGATCCTGACCTGGACGATCAACAACGCGGTCGGCGAGTTCAGCGTGCACCGCGACTACGTTCCCGAAACCCGCCAGCTCTGGTTCGGCGGCGGGCGCCATCTGTGTCTGGGCGCCCAGCTCGTCCACTCCGAGCTGACCGCGTTGCTCGCGGCGCTCACCGCGGCGGGCAGGCCGTGGGAGATCGTCGAGCGCCGCTACCGGCGCAAGGTCTTCATCCCCACCTACGAGACGCTGCGCATCCGGCTCGCGGACTGACGACAGCACGAAGACCCCGTCCGGTGGACGGGGTCTTCGCGGTGGGTACTACTGGTTTTCCGGGGCGTTGATCCGGTTGCTGAAGCCGATGCCGATCGCGATCGCGGCGGGCACACCGGTGATCACCAGGCCGGCGGCGGCGCCCAGCGGGATGCCGACCGCGCCACCGGCGAGGCAGCCGGCGATACCGGTCGCGCCACCGAGGGCGAGCACCGGGATGCCCAGGAGCAGGCCGCCCGCGGCGCCGATCGCGCAGCCCGCGACGCCACCGACGAGGGTGCCGACCAGGGTGCCGATGGCGGTGACGATGCCGAACTGGGTGGCGGCGGCGCTCACGGCGTCGTCGAAGGCGTCCTGCCGGACGACGTCCTTGAGCAGGGTCGACGGCCGGGCCGAGGCCGCCTCGGTGCGCGGGGTGAGCACGGCGCGGGTGCCGTCGATGGCGGCGTCGATCGGGTACTCGAGGTCGTTGAGCGTGTACGCGAGCGGGAACCCGACCACGACATTGCCCTGCTCGTCGCGGACCTGGAACTGGCCGTTCTCGCTGGCCAGCGAGCCCGCGTCGGTCTCGACGACGACCGAGTCGCCCTCGATGCCGGTCTTCCAGTTGATGCCGGGCAGCACCTGGTTCACGCCCTGGCTCACCCCGTCGAGGAAGGCGGGAACGGGCGCCGGGGCGGGCGCGGCGTGCGAGGTACCGGTGGCGATACCGAGCGCGGCGATGACAAGTGCGGAGGTTGCGGCAACCTTGCGGATCTTCATGAATGCAGTCTTTCCCTCAATGGCAATGCTCCCGGAGGAGCGCAGGCCCTCGATCGAGCACCCATGAACAAGTGTCCAACTCAATGTTGCTGAGATGTAACTTAAAATGTCATAAGAACCCAAAACGGACAGTGATCTGCGTCATCGTCCGTGAATGCCGTTTGCCGAGTGGAACTTTCATTCGGAATTTGTCATCGTGATCTGGAACACGTCATTGTCGGACGTGCTGCACCGCCGCCGGAACGAGCTGGAGCCGCCGCGAGAGATCGGAGGCGAAGACCTGCTCGGGATCGGCCAGGTCGCGCACCCGCCGCCATTCGGCCAGGCGGGGGTACATCGCCGCGATCGTCTCCGGCGCGGTCCGCGAGTCCTTGGCGAAGTACAGCCGCCCGCCCGCGCCCAGCACCCGCTCGTCGAGCTCCCGGCAGAACCGGTCGAGACCGGCGGCGATGGGGAAGTCCAAGCTCAGCATGTATCCGGGGTGCGGCCAGGACAGCGGCGCCGGGTTGCTCGGGCCCATCCGCTTGAACACGTTGAGGAACGAGTGGTGCCCCGACTCGGCGATGGCCTGCACCGCGCGGGCGAGCTGCTGCTCGGCGCCGAACGGCATCGAGAACTGGTACTGCAGGAAGCCGCGCCTGCCGTAGGCGCGATTCCATTCGCCGAGCAGATCCAGCGGGTGATAGAACTGCGTCAGATTCTGGATCCGGCCGCGCGCTCGCCGCGGGAACATGCGATGCGCCGCCTCGGCCGCGATGCGCGTCGTGACGCTGTTGACCATCCCGTTCGGAAAGATATCGGGCACGGTGAACAATTGTGGTGCATCGAAATTCAACGGTTTGCTGCGGAGTTTCACCGGCAGTTGGTCCAGCGTCGCGAGCGAACCACGGCTGAACCCGGCGCGGCCGAGTTTCGCGCCGGTGGAGATGGTGTCCGGCACCGACATCGAATAGTCGTAGCCGTCGTCGGACCCGCCGGTCAGCAGCGCCATCGTCTCGTCGAGATCGCGGGTGCGGTCGTTGTCGACGAAGAAGTACGCGGTCTCGGTGTGCTTCAACCGGATTCGCGCCCCGGTGACGATGCCGGTCAGCCCCATGCCGCCGACGGTCGCCCAGAACAGCTCGGACTCGAGACCCGTCGGCGTCAGCGTCCGCACCGAACCGTCGGCGGTGAGCAGGTCCAGCGACACCACGTGATTGCCGAAGCTGCCCTGCGAATGATGGTTCTTGCCATGGATATCCGACCCGATGGCCCCGCCGACCGTCACCTGCCGGGTGCCGGGCAGCACCGGAACCCAGAGTCCGTGCGGCAGCGCGCGCCGCATCAGGGTGTCGAGGCTGACCCCGGCGTCGACGTCGACGATCCCACTGTCGGGATCGATGCTGTGGATACGGTCCAGAGCGGTCATATCGACAACCAGCCCGCCGCCGTTCTGCGCCGGATCGCCGTAACTGCGGCCCAGCCCGCGCGCGATCACCCCGCGCGGGCACGCCGTGCGCACCCGCTCGGCGATCACGCCGAGATCAGCTGTGCGCAATACCTCGGCGACGGTAGGCGCGGTGCGTCCCCACCCACTCAGACTGCGCTGCTCGGTCTCGGAGTTCCCCTGCGTGAAAGTCACGGGAGCACACGCTAAGCCGCGTTGCTGAGGACAGCCTGAGGCTTCAGTGTCGACTATCCGTGATGCGTGCCCACGCATCCCGGACTGACGACAGCGCGGTCTCCGCGCTTGTCTGTAGTCGAGTCTGTCCGGCCGGCTGCGAGTTCCAGTCACGCTCGTCCGGCGCTCGATCGAACAGTCGTCGGGCTGGGAGGCGGTTGATCGGACCATGCCTTTGGTACAACCGCCCCGCGACACTGTCGATCGCGCCGATTTTGTTCAACGCCCAGAGCGTGGTGCGCGCCGGTCATGCCGGAGTTCGGTGGGTCATGCTGGTCTGCCACGTGCGGACAGCAACTCCAGTCGAGGACTAAACTGAACGCCGTCATGGGAGAGCCACGCACACTGGACGGATCGCCGGTCGAGCTCGGTCGGCGGGCGATCGGCGACGTCGAAATCGCCGCCTGGGCCCAGCGATTCGACCTGCTCTCCGACCCGAACCGCCTGGAGATCCTGCTGTGCCTGCACCGCACCCCCGGCATCAGCGTCGGTGAACTGGCCGCCGCCATCGGCCGCACCGAGAACGCGATCTCCCAGGCCCTGCGCGTCCTGCGCCAGGAAGGCTGCGTCGCCTCCAGTCGCGAAGGCCGCACGGTCACCAATCGCCTGACCGACCCGATCATCCACGAAATCCTGCACACCATCGGCGCCAAACACGCCTGACGCCGACGGTGAGAAGTGCGGTAGCTCAGGGGAATTCGGCGACAACCTGGTAGAGGGCGGGGTTGGCGCTCGCGACTTGGCGGGCCTGGTCGACCGACGCGACGACGGTGGGGTTCAGACCGGCGGCCTCGCAGGCCTCGGCGCTGTCCCAGTGCGCGACATTCACCAGCTGGAAGCGGGAGTCGGGCAGCAGCGCGCGGTGCAGGCGGACGTCACGGAAGCCGGGGGCGGTGCGCATCAGGGCGACGCGCTCGCGCCACTGGGCGACGAAGGCGTCGACGTCGGCGGCGGGGACTTCGATGACATTGATGAAGGTGACACCCTGGTCGGTCATGTCGATTCTCTCTTTCAGCTCGCGGATCCGGGGCGGACGATCATGAGGACGACGACCGCCGTCCAGAGCAGGTTGTAGATGCCGGCCAGCATCGACAGCGTCTTCAGGCGGCTGCCCGCGTCGGGGGTGTCGAGGGCCTGGCGCTGGAGTGGGTGGATCTGCACCGCGAGTAGGCCGCCCGCGATGGCGGTGGTGATCATGGCGACGGTGATCCAGATTTCGTTCATCCGGCCCTGGAGGGTGGCCAGGACGATGCCGATCACCGGGACGATGATCGCGAGTTTGGCGTAGTTGCCGGTGATCCGGTGCAGGGCGACCGCCACCGAGCGGCTGCGCACCGAATCGGGATCGGGGCCGCCCGCCGCGACCGGGGCGTAGCGGGGGAACAGGCTGGTCGCGACCGCCGAGCCCCCGACGAAGACGATGCCCGCGACCACGTGCACGGACAGCAAGAGATGTTCCACCTGTCGACTCCCTCCGACCTTCAATGTGGCTGAAGCTTAGCTCGAGTTTCAACAACATTGAAGGTCGGCTGGGTCACGTCCGGTGGGAACGCTGGTCAGGCGGGCGACGCGCCGGTGAACGCGGCGACGATGGCCGCGCCGACGCGCCGTTGAATCGGGTCGGCGTCGGGTCCGAAGAGCTGAGTGTCGACCTGGGTCACCACTTTTCGCGCCTCACCGAGCAGCCGGGTGCCCGCCTCGGTGAGCTCGATCGCCGAGGCCGATCCGGCGCGCGCGGTGCGGTCCTGCACCAGCCCGGCCGCGACCAGCGACTTCACCGCGGTGTGCACGCTCTGCACGCTCGTCCCCGACATCCGCGCCAGCTCGCTGAACGACGCCCCCGGCACGCCGTTGATGTGCCCGAGGAGCCCGAGCCTGGCGACCGTGAGGTCCAGCGGCGCCAGCCCGGCGCTCAGTTCGGCCTCGACCCGGCGCGACAGCGTGATCACCAGGATGGTCGGGCTCATCGCCGGTGGCCGGGGGCGCGGGTTCTCGGTGGTCACCCGGTCATTTTCGCGTACGCGCCCGCGCCCGGCGGGGACAGGCCGGGCGCGGGCGCGCCGGATCAGATGCCGGAGCGGATCATGCCCTTGCAGCGCATGAGGAATTCGGCCAGGTAGCCGTCGTGCGGGACACCGGGCCGCAGCCAGGTGGTGGGATTGTCGCCGATGTACAGATTGGTGATGGTCGGCTCGGTCAGCAGGGCGTCGACCAGATCCGCGCGGGTGGTCATCGCCGTCAGCACCAGCGTGTCCCGCAGGGGCGCGATGCCGTCCGCGGGCTGCCACGGCCCCACCCAGACGCACGGGAAGGCCAGTTCGACCCCGAGCTGCGGCGCGGTCGCGGTGTCGACCAGGTGCACGGCCGGGCGCAGCACCGCACCGCCGGAGGGGAGTTCGTCGACGATGGTGTCGCCGCCGAGCAGCGGTGTCGCCGTGCCCGCGACCTCGTGCAGGTACTCGTCGATCGCGGTCACCGTCGGCAGCGGCTGCACGGTGAGGATGGCGTCGGGATGGTCGGCGGGCAGGCTCGGGATGCGCTCCAGGCGCTCGGCCAGCGCGCGGGCCACCGGTTCCGGGTCGCCTTCGACCAGCACCCCGGTGGTGCAGGTGCAGGCGGTACCGCCCAGATGACTTACCGAGTCGGCGATCACGTCGATCCGCTCCCGCCAGTCCACGTCGGCCGTGATCAGGATCTTGGACCGGCCGGGGCCCTGGGTGAGCACCCGCGAGCTCGTGCCGTACTTGTCGACCACGTCCTGACCGCCGTAGACGATCGCGTAGTCGGCCTCGGCGATGATCACGTCGGCGGCGGCGTAGTCGGTGGGCAGCAGGGTGATCGTCGCGGGCGGGAACCCCGCCATCCGCAGCGCGCTCACCAGGCGGAACGCAGTGAACGGCTCGCGTGCCGAGGGCCGGACGACGACCTTGTAGCCCAGCGCCAGCGCCTCCGGCCAGAGCCCGTGCACCGCCGGGGTGTTGCCCGCCGCGTGCACCGCGAACACGTCGCCCTTGCGGACCCACACCCCCGCGCCCTCGCGGGTGCGCTCGTCGGACCATTCCGCGACGGCGCCCTGCGGCATCGCCGAAGCCAGTGTGTCGGTTTGCGAGCGCAGGACCTCGGCGACCCACTCGGCCGACTGGCGCACCACCTGCTGGGGCACCCCGGACACGGTCGAGACGATCCGGATGTACTCCTCGGGATCGAGCCCGCCGATGGTGGCGGTGGTGAACAGCTCGGCGGCCTTCGCCATGAGCGCGAAGCGTTCGGCGGCCGGGACGGTGGGCGCCGCCCGCATGGCGGTGATCGCGCGCCGCACGAACAGGGCCGGAACCTGGCCCAGCTCACCGACTTCGGTGCCGTCCAGCGCGGTGATCGGAATGCGCTGCCTGGCGTGGTAGGCGCCGGCGGGGCCGAGGGCGTCGATCTCGATCATCAGTACACCCCCTCGATGACGGACTTGTCGGCGAAGGTCTGCACCGGCCGCACATCGGCGACCGCGCAGCCGAGCGTGCCCGGCGCGGGTTCGGCGCGCAGCGCGGTGTCGCGCTCCAGATTGTTCGGCAGCAGCGCGTATTTGGTGAGGTGGTTCATCACGACCTGGCCGCGCTCGCCGTCGGCGACGTCGTCACCGGTGGCCGGATCGACCACCCGGAACGCGATGTAGGGGCTCGGCGTGTCGAACACGGCCAGCCCGTCCGCGCGCTCGACATCGCGCTCGCGCGACATGCCGAGGATGGTGGTGCTGCCGTAGAGGCCCTTGAGCGGGATGCCGGGAAAGACCTCCTGCCGCAGGATGTCCCTGGTATCGGCGTCCATGTGCGCGCCGCTCCAGCACAGGAACTTCACCTGCTTGCGGACCGCGTCGACCAGCTCCTCGCGCCGGGCCAGCCGCTCGAGCAGCGGCGGGGTCGCGATCAGGATGCCCACCGACTGGGTGGTCAGGATGGCGGCGGCCTGGTCGATCAGGTGCTCGGCGTAGCGGTCGGCGCCGTCGGTGTCACCGGAGCCGATCAGGTGCTTGATCCAGCGCGGATCCAGGTCGACGGTGAACTTCACGCCGTGGTGCCTGCGGGCGCGCCGGGACGCGAACTCCCCGAACATGTGTGGGCCGCTGGGCGCGATGGCCAGGGTGTTCGTGGTCCCGAGGTCGGCGTAGTGGTGCTCGTCCCAGGACAGCGCGAACTCCATCCAGCGCTCGAACATCACGAACCGCTTCGGCGCGCCGGTGGTCCCGCCGCTCTCGAAGATCCCGGCGATCTCCCGATCCGCGCCGCGCAGCCCGCGCGGGATCAGATCCTCCACCGCGACGTCGCGGAACTCGTCGATCACGTTGGGGAACAGGCGCAGATCGTCGAAGGTCCGCACGTCGGTCCGTGGATCGAAGTCGAGCCCGGCGGCCCGCCGTAACCAGTACGGACTCCCGGTGTCGGCACCGAAATGCCAGCTCATCAAGGCCTGGACGTAGTCGTCGGGATCGATGTCGACAGCGTCCAGGTCGAGGATGTCGGAACACATGGCACGGCCTCCGAGGCTCGCAAAAAATGGGCGTTTTGCGAGGTTCATCGTTCCGCGCCGGAGGCCGTGCGAGCCCACGGCGGCGCCCACGTCGATCAGACGATAGGAACGTCCATGGTCCGCCGGTGGATCAGGCGGGGAGGGCGGGGATCGTGCGGGCGTGGGTGATCTCGGGGGAGACCGTGACGATGTCGCAGGCGGCGAGTAACCGGTGGGGGAGGTCGGCGCCCAGGTGGGTGAGGTCGGGGGTGACCACGGCGGCGGCCTCGGTGGTGGTCACCACGTCGAGCAGGCGGCCGAGCGGATCCATGGTGCGGTCGCTGAAGACGACGGTCTTGGTGAAGCGGTAGCCGAGTCGTTCGGCTAGGGAACGGATCTGCGTTTCGTCCCAGGATTGGGCGACACCCGAGATGTCGCGGCGCAGATAACCGATCGCCGGTGGCTTCATGGGGGAGACGCTACCGGCGCCGGGTGTCCGTTGCCGGGAACGCGAACCAACGTGAGTCGAATTCGCAATCTGAATGAGACTCATTTCGGATTTCGATCCGCCGGGGTGTCACTGCGTGATCTACTGCTCGCCAACTCGGGCGATGGAACGCCTCGACGAAGATGTCGAGGGCGCCCGGTGTACGTGGGAGACAACGATGGTGGACAGAAGAGTGCAGCGGGTAGCCGGTTCGATGGCCGCGTTCGCGGTGGCGGCCGGATTCGCGGTGGCGGCGATGCCCGCGACGGCCTCGGCCGCGCCGGGAACGATCACCTGGAACGACGGGAACAGCAAGTTCACCCGGACGGTGTCCAACACCAACCCGGTCGTCGGCGACACCGTGACCGTGACGACGAAGTTCGAGCGCACCGGCATCCCGGTCGAATACATCTACAACATCAAGGACCTGCACCCGGCGTGCCTGACCCCGGTCGCGGGCTCGGCCAAGATGGGCGGTGACCAGGTCCAGCTCGACACCTCGTCCTCGGACTGGGTGCGCGCCGAATTCGGCATCACCAAGTACCCGGTGTACCCGAACATCGAGCCGAAGTCGCAGACCTTCGAGGTGCAGTACAAGGTGGGCGTGAACTGCGCCCGCGACACCCCGCTGCCGACCTCCATGCACTACGGCGGCTCGCTCGGCGACGGCACCTACCAGGGCAAGGGCCCGAACATCACGGTGTCCAGCGACGCCGTGTCGAGCACCGTGCTCACCGACGTGACCGGCGCGCAGGTCGGCAAGGCCGTCACGCTGGAGGCCAGCGTCTCGCCCGCGGCGGCGGGCGGCACCGTCCAGTTCAAGGCGGGCGACAACGTCCTCGGCGACATCCCGGTCGCCGCGAACGGCAAGGCCACGATCGTGTGGACGCCGGGCGCCGCGGGCGCCTACACCATCGGCGCGACGTTCTCCGGCCGCAGCGGCGTGGCCAGCTCGTCGACCACCAAGGTGGTCACCGTGGCCGATGTGCCGACCGATCCCGGCCCGGGTGACGGCGGCGGTACCGGCACCGGATCCTTCGGGTTCTGAGCACCCCTCCCCGGCACGGAATCGGTTGCTACCAGGTCTCGTTCGAGATCAGCGCGGTCAGCAGCTGACGAATCGCGGCGACCCGCCGCTCCGTGCCGGGGAGCTGGTCCAGCGCGCACTCCGGATCGGCGGGCGGACCCAGGTGGGTGCAGCCGCGCGGACAGTCCTCGATGGCGTCGGCCAGGTCGGTGAACGAGGCGATGACGTCGTCGGGCGTGATGTGGGCCAGCCCGAACGACCGCACGCCGGGGGTGTCGATCACCCAGCCACCCGCGGGCAGCGGGAGGGCCACCGACTGGGTGGACGTGTGCTTGCCCTTGCCCACCCCGGACACCTCGCCAACGGCCCGATAGGCATCGGGCACAAGACGATTCACCATCGTCGACTTGCCGACCCCGGAATGCCCGATCAGGGCGGTGAGCCGGTCGTCGAGCAGCTCCAGCACCGGCTCGATCGGATCGTCGATCCCGGCGTAGAGGATCTTCAGGTCCAGGCCATCGAAGGCGGTCGCGAATTCGGATTCGGCGACCAGATCGCGTTTGGTGAGCACCAGGATCGGTTCCAGCCCACCGGCGTACGCGGCCACCATGGCCCGCTCGACGAAACCGGTGCGCGGCGGCGGATCAGCCAGCGCGACCACGATGAACAACTGCTCGGCGTTGGCGACGACGATCCGCTCGAACGGATCGGTGTCGTCGGCGGTGCGCCGCAGCACGGTGCCCCGCTCGGCGACCCGCACGATCCGGGCGAGCGTGTCGGGCTTGCCGGTGAGATCGCCGACGACGTCGACCTGGTCGCCGACCACGATCGGGGTGCGGCCGAGTTCCCTGGCCCGCATGGCGACGATGCGCCGGTCGGCGTCACCGTCGAGCACACAGCCCCAGCGACCGCGGTCCACCGAGACCACCATGGCGGCCTCGGCGTCGTTGTGCTGCGGACGGGTCTTGGTGCGCGGACGCGAGGCCTTGCCCGGGCGGACCCGGACATCGGATTCGTCGTAGCTGGCTGCGGTACGGCCGCGGCGGCTCAGCGCGCCGCTCCCTCACCCGATAGGGCGGGGTCGAGCATCTGCTCCCACAGGGTGACGAAGGTCGGCAGCGTCTTGGCCGTCGTCCCGATGTCCTCGATCTCCACGCCGGGCACCCGCAGGCCCAGAATCGCGCCCGCGGTGGCCATCCGGTGGTCGGCGTAGGAGTGCCACTGTCCGCCGTGCAGCGGGGCGGGCACGATCTCGAGGCCGTCCTCGGTCTCGGTGACATCGCCACCGAGGCGGTTGATCTCGGTGGACAGCGCCGCGAGCCGGTCGGTCTCGTGGCCGCGCAGGTGCGCGATGCCGCGCAGGTGCGAGGGCGAGTCGGCCAGGGCGGCCAGCGCCGCCACGGTCGGGGTGAGCTCGCCGACGTCGTGCAGGTCGATGTCGATGCCGGCCAGGCGGCCGGGGCCGCGCACGGTGAGCACGCCGTCGAAGATGCGCGCCTCGGCGCCCATCCGGACCAGGATCTCGCGGATCACGTCACCGGGCTGGGTGGTGCCGCGCGGCCACATCGGGATGCTCACCTCGCCGCCGGTGACCGCCGCCGCGGCCAGGAACGGGGTGGCGTTGGACAGATCGGGCTCGATCTCCCAGTCGACCGCGCGGATCGGGCCCGGCTCCACGGTCCAGGTCTGCGCGCTGCGCGAGTCGGCGGGGGTGTGCACGGTCACGTCGGCGCGGCGCAGCATCTCCACCGTCATCTCGATGTGCGGCATGGACGGCAGCTGCTTGCCGTCGTGGTGGACGGTGATGCCCTCGTCGAAGCGGGCCGCCGAGAGCAGCAGACCGGAGACGAACTGCGAGGAGCCCGAGGCGTCGATGGTGACCGCGCCGCCGCGCAGGCTGCCGGTGCCGTGGACGACGAACGGCAGCGCGTCGCCGTCGACGTCGAGACCGAGCTTGCGCAGGGCGTCGAGGATGGTGGTCAGCGGGCGGGTCTTGGCCTGCTCGTCACCGAAGAAGGCGACGTCGCCGGTCGCCAGCGCGGCGGCGGGCGGCAGGAACCGCATGATGGTGCCCGCCAGGCCGCAGTCGACGGCGGCACTGCGCAGCGGCGCCGGGGTGACCTCGAGCGTCTCGGCGTCGCCGAGGATCTCGGTGCCCAGGCTCTGCAGCGCCTTGATCATCAGGTCGGTGTCGCGGCTGCGCAGCGCACCGGTGAGGGTGGACGGGCCATCGGCCAGTGCGGCCAGGATGAGCGCGCGATTGGTGATGGATTTCGAACCGGGCAGGGTCACGGTCGCGTGGACGGGGACCTCGATATGGGGCGCTGGCCAGAAACTCACCCGCCCATCTTCGCGCATGTGCGGTCCGGACACACGGGTGGTGTGGAATTCGGTGTGGTCGCGTCGCCGCCGGGTGTCGGTCCCCGGTGAGACGATGGCCGTATGTGCGGACGATATGCGACGACCACGAATCCGGGTCGGCTGGCGGCCGAACTCGACGCGATCGACGAGACCGATCTCGACGCGGACCAGCAGGAATCGGCGGTCAGCTACAACGTGGCCCCGACCAGTCAGGTGCTGACCGTGGTGGAGCGCCACGAGCACGGCGCCCCCGACGACGACCCGGCGCTGCGGGTCCGGCGCATGCGCTGGGGCCTGATCCCGGCCTGGACGAAGGCGGGCGAGCCCGGCAAGCCCGCCAAGGGCAAGCCGCTGTTCAACGCCCGCGCCGACCGGGCGGTCACCGCGCCGTCGTTCCGCGACGCCGCCAAGCACAAGCGCTGCCTGGTGCCGATGGACGGCTGGTACGAATGGCTGGTCGAATCCGCCCCGACGGAGAAGGGCAAGGCCGTCAAGCAGCCGTACTACATGGCGCACGCGGACGGGTCGCGGCTCTACATGGCCGGGCTGTGGTCGGTGTGGCGCGATCGGGACGTGCCCGACGCCGCGCCGCTGCTGTCGTGCACGATCCTCACCACCGACGCCATCGGTGACCTGGCGAAGATCCACGACCGGATGCCGCTGCCGATGCCGCGCGAGCACTGGGACGCCTGGCTCGATCCCGACCACCCGGCGCCGGCCGAGCTGCTCGCCGGTGCCTCGCCCGCCGAGGTGGCGGCGATCGTGGCGCGGCCGGTGTCGACCCTGGTCAACAGCGTGCGCAACAACGGGCCCGAGCTGCTCGACCCCGCCGCGGACGTGCCGAGCCTGTTCTAGTCCGGAGACGGAAAACGGCGGGGCCGGGCCGGCGCGCGCCGATCCGGCCCCGCCGTGTGCATCGTCAGAACTTGCACTTCACCGCGTCGGTGGCGATGTTCAAGCCGCACTTGACGATTCCGGTGGCCAGATCGATCAGCACGGTGGCGACCCCGCCGCCGAGCTTCTCCGCTTTCTCGGCCTTCTCGTCCTTCTCGGGCGCGGCCTGGGGGGAGTTCTTGGTGGTGCCGGGACCGTTGAGCGGGAAGTCGCTCGGGTCGGTCGGCGCGGACGGGGCCACCGGCGGGATCGCGGTGACGGGCGGGGCGAAGGCGACAGCGCCGAAGGTTAGGACAAGAGCACCGGACAGGGTGGCGATCGTCGAACGAGCGGACATTTCTCGCATCACATCCTCGGGTCGAATCGGTCGTACCGGGCGCGGACTGCGTCGCAGTGAATTCGGAACGAAACGCCGATCGGATGGCCGCGCGCCGCGCTAGGCGGTGATCGGGGCCGTGACGGCGGCCGCCGCGCGCACCAGGTCGGCCGGTGCCAGCTCGATCTCGAGGCCCCGCTTGCCCGCGCTGCACAGCACCCGGTCCCAGTCCAGCGCCGAGGCGTCGACGACGGTCGGCAGCTTCTTGCGCTGGCCCAGCGGGGAGACGCCACCGAGGACGTAGCCCGTGGTGCGCTCGGCCTTGGTCTTGTCGGCCATGCCCGCCTTCGGCGCGCCCAGCGCCGCGGCGGCCGCCTTCAGCGAGAGTTTGGCCGGTACCGGCAGCACCGCGACGGCCAGCGCGCCGGTCGACAGTTCGATCACCAGCGTCTTGAAGATCTGCGCGGCCGCGACGCCCAGTTCGCCGCCGAGCGCGTCGACGGCCTCGTCGCCGAAGGACTCCGCCCGCGGATCGTGGGCGTAGGCGTGGACCCGGTGGGCGATGCCCGCACCGGTGAGGACCTTGATCGCGGGAGTCGACGCGGCTGCCATGAGCGTCACCCTAACCACGCGGGTGCCCCGCTGGGCAAACACATTTCCGCCGGCCCGGGAACACGGATGCGGGGGTGCCTGTTGCACACAAGTGACAAGCCCACCCGCCGCCGAACTCGCGAAGGAGAGATAGTGACACTGCTGCTCGAGGAGCGTCCTGTCTCGCCGCAGGGTGCGCGATTGCCTTTCGAATCCGTGGTGCCGGTAGATTCGGCTACTACGGCGATCGAAGGGATTGGTGTGACGAGCGACGATGACGTGGTGCCTGCCGAGGCGTCCGGCTCGGAAGTCGACGAAGCCGAGCTGGCTGCGCGGTTCGAGCGCGATGCGCTCCCGATGCTGGATCAGCTCTACGGCGCCGCTCTGCGCATGACCAGGAACCCGGCCGATGCCGAGGACCTGGTGCAGGAGACGTACGTGAAGGCGTTCCAGGGGTTCAAGTCCTTCAAGGAGGGCACCAACCTGCGGGCCTGGCTCTACCGGATCCTGACCAATACCTACATCAACTCCTACCGCAAGAAACAGCGCCAGCCCGCGCAGTACCCGACCGACGAGATCACCGACTGGCAGCTCGCGGCCACCGCCGAGCACTCCTCGACGGGCCTGCGCTCGGCCGAGGTGGAGGCGCTCGACGCCCTGCCCGACGACGAGATCAAGGCCGCGCTGCAGCAGTTGCCGGAGGAGTTCCGGATGGCGGTGTATTACGCCGATGTCGAGGGTTTCCCGTATAAGGAAATCGCCGACATCATGGGCACCCCGATCGGTACCGTGATGTCCCGGCTGCACCGCGGCCGCAAGCAGCTCAAGGGTTTGCTCGCCGACGTGGCGCGCGAACGTGGATTCGACCGTGGGGAACGCCAGGAGGTTACGAAGTGAGCGACCCCGACATGGAGATGGACTGCACGGCGGTACTGGCCGACGTGTGGCTCATGCTCGACGGCGAATGCGATCAGGCCACCCGGGACCGGCTCCAGGAGCACATGGACCACTGCAGTCCGTGCATCGAGGCCTACGGCATCGAGGAGAAGATCAAGGGCCTGCTCAGCCGCAAATGTGGTGGTGAGCACGCTCCGGAGGGGCTGCGCGACCGGCTCAAGCTGGAGATCCACCGGTCGATCACGGTCACCAGGATCGAGACCACCGAGGGCTGAACGCCCGGGTCAGGACACAGAAAAGGGGCACCCGACGGGTGCCCCTTTTCTGTACTCCGAGCGCAGCTCAGGAGTTGGGCCGCTTGCCGTGGTTGGCTGCGTTGCCCTTGCGGCTGCGCTTCTTACGTCCACGCTTACCCATAGGTAGCTCCCTTCTCTGGGTCCTCCCCGCCGGAGCGCGGAGCACGATCTGATCGACAGCCATTGTTTCATGTGTGATTGGCTGTAGCTTCGGCGGATACGGCCATCGCGAATCGCGGTGGCCGAACGACTAGTGAACGGGGTGCCATGCCTGAAGAAGTGCGCGCGGAGATGGTCTCGACCGTGCTCGCTGTCGAGGTCGCGGTGGGCGAGCATGTGCGGGTCGATCAGACCCTGGTGCTGCTCGAGTCCATGAAGATGGAGATCCCGGTGCTCACCGAGGTCGAAGGTGACGTCACCTCGATCGATGTGGCGCCCGGACAGGTCCTCCAGGCGGGCGACCTGATCGCCACCATCGCCTGACCCGCACCCGGAAGCGAAGCGTAGATCCACCGTGGCAACTCTGAGCGAGTTACTGGCCGAACACACCGACCTACCCGGCATCGCCGTCGACCATCTGCAGCGGGTGGTGGGTGACTGGCAGTTGCTCGCCGACCTCTCGTTCTCGGACCTGCTGCTGTGGGTCGGCGCCGGACCGGTCGCCGAGGGCGCCGACGTCGTGTGCGTCGCCCAGATCCGCCCGACGACGGCACCGACGGTGCACCTGGACGACAAGGTCAGCACCACGGCCTCCCGGACCGACTTCCCACAGGTCTTCGACGCCCTGCTGACCGGCGAGACGGCGCGGACCGACAGCGAGGTCGAGGTCAGCGCGGTCTATCACCCCAGCCCGGTGCACGCGATCCGGGAGGCGATCCCGGTGCGCTGCGGCGAGGACGTGATCGCGGTGCTGAGCCGCGACTCCGATCTGCAGCGGTCCCGGGTCCGCAGCACGCTGGAGACGGCGTACGTCTCCTGCGCCGACGACCTGTGCCAGATGATCGCCGACGGCAGTTTCCCCACCCCGGAGGACCGTGCGGCGACGCACTCCAGCCCGCGCGCCGGCGACGGCTTCATCCGGCTCGACACCGAGGGCATCGTCGTCTACGCGAGCCCGAACGCGCTCTCGGCGTATCACCGGATGGGCATGCAGGCCGACCTGGTCGGCCAGGATCTCGCCGTCACCACCCGCTCGCTGATCACCGACCCGTTCGACGCGCAGGAAGTGGTGGCCGACATCCAGGCCGCGCTGGCCGGGCGCACCGGCCGCCGGATGGAGGTCGAGGCGCGCGGCGCGACCGTGCTGCTGCGCACGCTGGTGCTGCGGCCGGGCGGCGAACTGGCCGGGCCCGCGGTGCTCGTGCGCGACGTCACCGAGGTGAAGCGGCGCGACCGCGCGCTGCTGAGCAAGGACGCGACGATCCGCGAGATCCACCATCGGGTGAAGAACAATCTGCAGACCGTGGCGGCGCTGCTGCGCTTGCAGGCGCGCCGCACCGAGAACCCGGAAGCCCAAGTGGCGCTGACGGAATCGGTGCGCCGGGTGACCAGTATCGCCTCGGTGCACGAGATGCTGTCGATGTCGGTGGACGAAGAGGTCGACCTCGACGAGGTCGTGGACCGGCTGCTGCCGATCATGGCCGATGTGGCCACGGTGCACACCGCGCGGATCAAGGTCCGCCGGGCGGGCTCGCTCGGGGTGTTCTCCGCCGAGCGGGCGACCCCGCTGGTGATGGTGCTGACCGAACTGGTGCAGAACGCGATCGAGCACGCCTTCGACGCGGGGCAGAACGGTACCGTGACGATTCGGTCGGAACGGTCGGCCCGCTGGCTCGACGTGATCATCAGCGACGACGGCCGTGGCCTGCCCGCGGGGTTCAGTCTGGAGGGTTCCGACCGCCTGGGCCTGCAGATCGTGCGGACCCTGGTGACCTCGGAACTCGGTGGTTCGATCGGTCTGCATCCCGGTGCCGACGTGGGCACCGACGCGGTGCTGCGGGTCCCGCTGGGCCGCCGCTCCGGACGATAGGAAGTCCGAAAACCGCTGTAGGGCAACAATAAACCCGGCACCGCGAGGTGCCGGGTTCTCACATGCGTTACCGGGCCGGGCTGAATGGCCCGGCAACGCCTCCTTCGTCGACTAGACGGAGGTACGCGTACGGGTGCGCGCGTTGCGCCGCTTGAGCGCGCGACGCTCGTCTTCGCTCATTCCACCCCACACGCCGGCATCCTGTCCGGACTTCAGGGCCCACGACAGGCAATCGGCAGTGACGGGGCAGCGGGCGCAGACCAGCTTGGCATCGGCAATCTGCGCGAGCGCAGGACCACTGTTACCCACCGGGAAGAACAGCTCGGGGTCCTCGTCGCGACAGATGGCCTTGTGGCGCCAGTCCATTCCTCTGCTCCTTTGCGCGGGCGCCACAAAGGGCACCTCTGGTTAGTGGATCGTTCACTTGTGCGACTCGAATGTTTCCGCACGGTTGCTTGTGAATGCTTTCACGAACACCGTAGATGTCAATAGGTGTCCGGCGCACCGTGGGGGAGATCACGCTCTAAGGTGCCCGCAGGGGGAACCCGCCCGGTCCTTTGTACTCGCGTCTCCTGGTTTTCGCAGCGCAACCGGGAGATTTTTCCGCGTGTCCGGAGCTCAGGAGGGCTTGGGCGCCACCACATCGAGGATGCCGGGCACCGATGTGAAATGCACCATCTTGCGTTTTCCGATGAAGTCGCCATCGATTTGCAGGCCGATCTCCTCGGGCGTCTCGATGTGCACGGACGGCACGTCGTCGACCCGGAAAAGCGTGTCCGACTTGGGGTTTCCATTCTCGGCCAGCAACTGTCTGGCAAGCAGCAGGGTGCGGGTCACACTCATCGAACGGACCGCGAACACCCCGAGGCCGGATTCGAAGGTCGTGCCGGGATTGGTGCGAATCGGGCGGTCCTCGAGATAGGTCCACGGACTCGAATTCGTGACGAAGGCGTAATACACCTCATCGACCGGATCGTGTCCCGGGACCTCGACGGTGACGCGCGGATCCTCGCGCCGGGCGCGGAAGAACTGGCGCACCGTGGTCCGCAGATAGCGGGCGGGCGTGGCCTTGCGGCCCTTCGCCCTGGCGACATCGATCGCCTCGCACACATCGGCGTCCAGACCGACGCCCGCGCTGAAAGTGAACCACCGATCGTCGGCCAGCCCGAGCCCGATCCGGCGGTCCGCGTCGCGGCCGAGCAGATCGATGAGCTGGTTGGTAGCGGTGACCGGATCGGGGGAGATGCCGAGGGCGCGGGCGAAGACGTTGGCCGAGCCGCCGGGGATGATGCCGAGGCGCGGTCGCCAGACCTGATCGTCGCCCACCTGGGGCACCGGCAGGAAGCCGTTGATGGTCTCGTTGACCGTCCCATCGCCACCGTGCACGACGATCAGGTCCATCTCCTGCGTGGATGCCCACTGGGCCAGTTCGGCCGCGTGGCCGCGATGCTGGGTGTGCGCAACGGTCAGCTGGGTCCGGCTCTCCAGGGCATGGGCGAGCAGATCCCGGGTCGCCGGGGTGGTCGAGGTGGCATTCGGGTTGACGATGAGCAGCGTCCGCACGATGTCGAGGGTAATGGGAGGGCGTGAACACCCGGCGCGCGCCGGGCCACCACGACAGCTCGTCGTAGGCTGGGGGCCGTGGCGGAGCAGGACGTGACAGACAGCGGCGAACAGCGTGACGGCGAACCGGTGCCGACCGGCATTCCGGCGTCGATCCGGGTGGCGGGCGCCCTGGTGACCCTCGAGGGTCTGGCCGGCGTCGGCACCGCGGTCGTGCTGGTGGTGCGCGCGCTGACCGGCCACGACCAGTCGGTGGCCAGCGGCGTCGGCACCGCGATGTGGTTCGGCGTGCTGTTCGGTGGCGTGCTCGCCGCGGGCATCGGCCTGCTGCGCGGCAAGCGCTGGGGGCGCGCGATCGCCGTCATCGCCCAGGTGCTGCTGCTGCCGGTCGCGTGGTCGCTGCTGACCGACTCGCACCAGCCGCTGTGGGGCACCCTGCTGGCGATCATCTCGCTCGGCGGCCTGGCCGCGCTGTTCGCCCCCGCGTCGAGCCGGTTCATGGCACAGGACTACGGCGAGCTCCCCGACCCCGAGCACAGGGACGCGTAGCACTCAGGCTGACCCTGAGCAGCGGGACGCGTAGCGCTCAGCCCGTCGCCGCGCGCAGTGCCGCCCGGCACAGGTGGTCGGCCCTGCGGGTGGTCTCCGGTTGCCGGAAGCCCCGGGTGAGGGCGAGCACCTGCGCGCAGGCGGTGTCGAGGTCGATCAGATGGCCGACCGAGACGAACAGCGGCTTCACCTCGTCGCGGGTCCGCAACGCGCGCCCGACCACCTCGCCGTCGATGGTGACGTCGGTGGCGTCGCCGCGGCGCGGGCCGGGTTCGGTGTACTCGCCCCACACCGATTTGGCGACACCGATGGTGGGAATTCCGGCCAGCAATCCGACGTGACAGGCCAGCCCGAAACGGCGCGGATGCGCGCGGCCCTGGGCGTCGCAGACGAGCAGATCCGGGGTGCCGGTGAGTTTCTCCAGGGCCGCGACGGTGGCCGGGAGTTCCCGGAACGCGAGCAATCCCGGCACATAGGGAAATGTCGAGATTCCGTGCGCCACCGCGGATTCCACCGGTTCCAGGGTGGCGATATCGAGAATTACCGCCGCGGTCGCGACGGTGCCGTCCTCGGCGTAGGCCGAATCAATTCCCGCGGCGGTCGAGAAACGCGCCGGCTCGGGGTTTTCCGCGCGCACCAGCGGGCGCAGTTCGTCCTGGAGCGCGGTCGCCTCCTCGGGCGTGCGCGGCCAGGCGCGGGGCGCGTCGATCCGCACGGCTCAGCGCACGGTCGCGGCCAGCGCCGACAGTTCGTCGCCGGCGAGCCGGTAGCCGATCCACTCGTCCTGCGGTGCGGCGCCGAGAGCTTCGTAGAACGCGATCGACGGTGTGTTCCAGGTGAGCACCGACCACGACACCCGGCTGTACCCGTGCGCGACCGCCTCGGCCGCCAGCGCGGCGACCAGCGCGCGCCCGAGCCCGGTGCCGCGCGTCTCCGGCCGCACGTACAGATCCTCCAGATAGATCCCGTGCACCCCGTCCCAGGTGGAGTAGTTCAGGAACCAGATCGCGCACCCGACCACCACCCCGTCGAGCTCGGCGACATGGGCGAACAGCGCTGGCGCGGGCCCGAACAGCGCGGTATCGAGCTGTTCGACGGTCAGCGTGCACTCCGCGGGCGCCTTCTCGTACTCGGCCAGCTCGTGCACGAGCTCGACCATCGTGGCGACATCGGCGGGGGTGGCGCGGCGCACGCTCATCGGGCGGCTCCTTCGATGGGTTCGGTGCGGGTGGTGAGGTTGTGGCCCCAGACGGTGTGGGCGTCGTGGTCGTAGCCGAGTTCGGTGATCGCGCCGGTCGACAGGGCGAAGCGGCGGCCCTCGGTGACGGCGAATTCGGCCCAGCGGGCGATCAGGACGCGGGAGAAGTGGCCGTGGCCGACCAGGACGACATCGCGGTCGGCCAGTACCGGTTCGACCCGGGCCAGGACCCGGTCGGCCCGTGCGCCCACCTGCTCGGCGTTCTCGCCGCCGGGGACGGGGGCGGTCCACACCGTCCAGCCGGGCACGGTGTCGCGGATCTGGACGGTCGTCAGGCCCTCGTAGTCGCCGTAGTCCCATTCGGCGAGGTCGTCGTCGATCGCGGCGTGCGTGAGCCCGGCCAGTTCGGCGGTCTGCCTGGCGCGCAGGCGGGGGCTGGTGAAGACCAGCGGATCGCGCAGGTCGAGCGATTTCAGTACCAGTCCGGCCGAGCGCGCCTGGGCCTCGCCGAGCGGGGTCAGCGGCAGATCGGTGTGGCTGGTGTGCCGTCGCTGACTGGACCAGGTGGTTTCGCCGTGGCGCAGCAGGACCAGCCGGACGTCGGAAGTGGACATGGGTCCATCATGGCAGGCGCCGCCACGGCGGCAGCGTCAGCCGAGGGCGTAGAGCTGTCCGCCGCGCCGTTCGAAGACCGTCGGGCCGAGGACCGCGGTGGAGATGGTGTCGCCCTGGTAGTCGGTGCGCTGCAGCGGGATGCGGGCGACCGTCTCGCCGTTGGCGGTGTCCACCGCGATCAGCCCGTCGGCGACCGGGACGAGCAGCCTGCCCGCCATCAGCGCGGGCGTGCCGAGCGCGTCGCGGACCGTCCAGACCGGCTGTAAAGTGTTCGCGCTCAGGGCGATCAGGCTGTCGCCGGTGAAGACGTAGATCGCCGAACCGAGCCGGGTCACGGTGGTCGTGCGCGGGTTCCACGGCGCGGCCAGCTGGTGCACCGCGATCTCGTTGCCGGTGCCGTCGTGCACGGCGATCCGGGCGGGCAGGCCGAGGCCGGTCGCCGTCGCCGGGGTGGGCGGGTAGTAGACGGCGGTCTTGTTGTCCGACACCGCGATCACGCGGACCTCGGGGGAGTCCGCGCCGGGCGCGGTGAGCACCCGCGAGCCGTACTCCTCCGGGTCGGTCGATTCCTTCGGCGCCGGATTGAGCACGGTCAGCCGGGCGGTCATGTCGGCGGGGCAGCGCTCGAGCACCGACAGGCGCGAGGAACTCGACGCGGCCGAGGTCAGCGCGCAGCCGGTGCGCGGCTGGGTGTTCGGGTTCACCGGGGCGTCGACGTAGCCGAACTCGAGGGTGCGCACCAGGTCCGAGCGCCACATCTCCAGCCGGTCGGGACCGAGGGCCAGCAGGTAGGTGCCGTCGCCGGTGACCCGGATCTCGTCGTCCATGTAGCTGCTGCGCGCCACCTTGCGCGCGCCGGTGTCGGACTCGAGCATGGTGGTCTGGCTGCAACCGCGCTGATCGCGATAGGTGGCGATGACGGTGCCGAACTGGGACTCCACCGCACACAGCGGCATGTCGCGGCGATACCACCACAGCTGCTCGCCGCTCACCGGGTCCCGGCCGCTGACGGTGCCCGCGTCGCCGGTCACCACGACATTGCCGGAGGTCAGGGCCCGGCTGCTCGCCGTGTCGGCCGCGTGCCAGCGTTCGCTGAGGGTGGCGGGGAGTTGCGTCGCCGCGGTCACCGTCGGCGCGGGCGAGGCCGCGGTGACCGAATCGGTCCCGGTGGCGTCGGCCCGCGCCCACACCACGATCGCCGCCAGCACGAGGGTGACGGCGATCGCTGCTGCGGCAAAGATATCGGCGCGCGTCCGCCGCTCGGGTGCGAGCACACAGGCGAGTGTATTCGGCGTGCCATGGCACCCGAGTCCACCACCCCTGGTGGCCTGCTCGCGTATGCGGCGCCGTCGTCCGCGCGCAGGTGCCTGACCAGGAGCCCGGCGGGCACGTCGACCGCTCCGGTCCCGAAGGGGGAGAGGGGCGCTCGGCGTGGCGTGCGCGCCGGGCATCCAGGTCGGCGGGCTGCCGGGGGTGAGTCCGGCCGGGGTGACAGGCGAAGACGCGACCGCCCCCGGCCCGTGCGGGCAGGGGGCGGTCGAGGTGTTTCCGCGTCAGGCGTCGACGGTCACCGGGCTGTCGGCCGTCGCCGGGCTGTCGGCGGCGGATTCGGCCGGCTTGCGCCGACGACGGCGCCTGGCGGGCTTGGCGTCGGCGGGCGCGTCACCGGAGGTGGCGGACTCGGCGGCGGTGTCGCCGGACGTGGCCGACTCGGTGGGTGTGTCGCCCGTGGTGGCCGGAGCCGCCTCGGTGGCGGTCGCCTCGCCCGACTCGGCGGGCTTGCGGCGACGGCGGCGACGGCGGGCGGGCTTGTCGCCCTCGGCGTCGTCGGCCGGGGCCGACTCGTCGGCGGCGGTGTCGGACGTGGCCGACTCGGTGGCCGGGGCATCGGCCTTGCCGCCCCTGGTGCGGCGACGGCTCCTGGTCGACTTGGGCCGCTCGGTGCGCTCCTCGACGACGTCGCCCTCCTCGCGGACCGGCTTCGGCTTGCGGATGACGCCGGTGACGCCCTCCGGGATGCCGAGATCGGTGTAGAGGTGCGGCGAGCGCGAGTAGGTCTCGGCCGGGTCGGGGATGCCGAGGCCCAGCGCCTTGTCGATCGACTCCCAGCGATGCAGCTCGTCCCAGTCGATCAGGGTGATCGCGACACCGGTGCGGCCGGCGCGGCCGGTGCGGCCGATCCGGTGCACGTAGGTCTTCTCGTCCTCGGGGCACTGGTAGTTGATGACGTGGGTGACGTCGTCGATGTCGATACCGCGCGCGGCGACATCGGTGGCGACGAGCACGTCGATGCTGCCCTTGCGGAACTTGGTCAGCGCCTTCTCGCGGGCGATCTGGCCCAGGTCGCCGTGCACGGCGCCGACCGCGAAACCGCGCTCGGCCAGGTCGTCGGCCACCTTCTGCGCGGTCCGCTTGGTGCGGGTGAAGATCATCGTGGCGCCGCGGCTCTCGGCCTGCAGCACGCGCGCGACCAGCTCGCTCTTGTCCAGCGCGTGCGCGCGGTAGACGAACTGCGCGGTGCGATCGTGCACCGCCGAGTCGCTGGCCTCCTCGGCCCTGATGTGGGTCGGGCGGGTGAGGAAGGTGCGGGCCAGGGTGATGATCGGGCCCGGCATGGTCGCCGAGAACAGCATGGTCTGGCGGGCGTCGGGGACCATCGACAGGATGCGCTCGATGTCGGGCAGGAAGCCCAGGTCGAGCATCTCGTCGGCCTCGTCCAGGACCAGCACGCCGATCTTGCCGAGGATCAGGTGGTTCTGGTTGGCCAGATCGAGCAGGCGGCCGGGGGTGCCGACGACCACGTCGACGCCGTCGCGCAGCGCGGCGATCTGGGTGTCGTACGGGCGGCCACCGTAGATGGCGGCGACCTTCAGCGGGCCCTGGTGGTTGGTCAGGTACTTGCTCGCGTTCTCCAGGTCCTTGGTGACCTGGATGCACAGCTCGCGCGTCGGCACGATGACCAGGGCGCGCGGGGTGCCGTCGAGCGGGGTGGTGCCGGTGTCGGCGGTGGCGATGCGGTGCAGCAGCGGCACACCGAAACCGAAGGTCTTGCCCATGCCGGTGCGGGCCTGACCGATGAGATCCTCGCCGGCCAGCGCCAGCGGCAGGGTCAGTTCCTGAATCGCGAAGGTGCGTTCGATCCCGATCTCGCCGAGCGCGCGCACGATTTCTTCGCGCACGCCCAATTCGGCGAAACTCGGCGGGATGTGGGTGTTGTCCAGTTCGGCCGTCAGGAGAGTGTCGGTCAAACCGGGTTCCTGTTCGACAGTGATCTTGCTCAGGGTTCGTGCCTTCCTCGTCATTGCATCTCGCACGCACGAGGTGGGGCGGGCCGGTCGGCCCGCGACGACCACATATCCGCCTGTGATATTCACCGGGCCTGCACCGAGCGCTATCGCGTCATCGGCGCGGCACATCGGTGATGCGGATTCGGTGCGCGCACATTTTCCGTGGACATCGCCGCCGTCCGCCCGCGCTGAACGCCGGTGGAGCGCAGCGCCCGCGAGAGCGGGAGAGTCGCGCCCGCAGGGTCTGCCGGGGCGAGGAAACTAGCGTTGTCCACGGAGATTGTAGCGTGATATTCTTCGCAGCCCGAATTTCGGCTCGGCGCACAGTGCCGCGAATACCGGTGCGACGTCACATTCTCGTGGTCCCACCCTGTGTCACAGCACAATTCGACGGCCGCGATTTCGCGCGTGTCTGTCACGTGTAACAGAACTCACTTGGTACCGCCGGTACCGTGTGTGAGACATTCTTGACGTGAGCATCACCGAGACCGTCACCATCGCCGCGCGCAACGCGTGGGCGCTGAGCTTCGGCGGAGGCATCGAAGCGCCGGCCCCGGCCCCCTCGACCGTGCTGTGGGACGAACCGCATCGTCTGCTGCGCCGCTACGAATCCGAATCGCCCTCGGCCACATCGGATTCCGCGGTGCTGCTGGTGCCGCCGCTGGCCGCGCCCGCGACCTGCTTCGACCTGCGCCCGGACCAGAGCCTGGCCCGCCACCTGGTCTCGACCGGCCGGTCCACCTACCTCGTCGACTACGGCGACATCTCCTTCGCCGATCGCCGGATGGGCTTCGAGGACTGGGTCACCGACATCCTGCCCGAGGCGATCCTGCGCACCAGCGCCGATCGCGGCGGTGCTCCCGTCGACCTGGTCGGCTGGTCCATCGGCGGCGTGTTCGCCCTGCTCACCGCGGCCGCGAACCCGGAACTGCCGATCCGCTCGGTGACCGGCGTCGGCTCGCCGCTGGACTACAACAAGATGCTCGGCATGCCGCAGTTGCGCGCGGTCGCGAGCATCACCGGCGGCCAGGCCACCACCGCGCTGGTGCGCGCCGCGGGCGGCATCCCCGCGCCGCTGGTCAAGATCGGCTACCGGCTCGCCGCCTTCGAGCGGGAGCTGGCGCGGCCGATGTTCCTGGCGAACAACATCACCCGCACCGAGACGCTGGCCAAGATGGAATCCATCGACCGGTTCCAGGCCGCCATGCCCGGCTACCCCGGCCGCTTCTACGGTCAGATCTGGGGCCGGTTCATCCTGGCCAACGACATCGGCCGGGGCAGGCTCCAGCTGCGGGACCGGGTCATCGAACTCGCCGATGTGCGGGTGCCGGTGCTGCTGGTCGGCGGCACGTCCGATGTCATCACGCCCAAGGCCGCCGTCGAGGCGGGCCTGCGCACTCTCACCGGATCGCCGTCGGTCACCTACGAGGTCGCGCCGGGCAGTCATCTCGGCATCCTGGCCGGGCCGGACGCCCGCCACACCACCTGGACCTACCTCGACAAGTTCCTGGCGGAGCGCGACTGATCATCGATCGGGACTAAGGTTGATACCCATGGGAGCACAGACCTCTGCCGCGCCGGATGTTGTCTCGACCGAACCGCTCGCCGCGGATCACCCGGGGGTGACCGAGCTGTACGCGGTCGTCGCCTACGGCGAGATCTCCGCGTTCTACCGGCTGGCCGAAGAGGCCAAGCTGGCGCCGTCGCTGCGCGGCCGGGTGGCCGTCGCCAAGATGGCCGCCGCCGAGCTGGCGCACTTCGAAACCCTCGAGTCGGCGCTGGCCGCGCGGGGCGCCGATCCCGAGGCCTCGATGGCGCAGTACCAGGGCGCGCTGGACTCCTACCACGCCTCCACCGACCCCTCGACCTGGCTCGAGTCGATGGTGAAGTTCTACGTCGGTGACGGTCTGGCCGCCGACTTCTACTCCGAGATCGTCGGCGTGCTCCCCGCCGAGGTCGCCGACGTGGTGCGCGACGTGCTCGCCGAGACCGGCCACTCCCAGTTCGTGGTCGACGAGGTGCGCAGCGCGGTGGCGGCCAGCCGCTCCGAGCGCGACCGCCTCACCCTGTGGGGCCGCAGGCTCCTCGGCGAGGCGATCACCCAGGCGCAGTACGTGATGGCCCAGCGCGACGAGCTGGCCGAGCTGGTGCTGGCCGCGACCGGTGACCTCAACGGCATCGCCACCCTGTTCGACCGGATGCAGGAGCGTCACGCCGCCCGCATGGCCGAACTCGGCTTGTAGGTACTACTCGCCGACGGCGTGGCCCGGCACGAGGCGCAGTTCCGGTGCGCGGGCCGCTGCCTCGCGCGGCAGCCAGATGACGACCTGTTGATCGCGCTCGGCCGCCAGGGTCTGCACCGTGAACGTGAGGGTGCCGCGCACCGGGTGTTCGAAGCCGAGCAGGGTGGGCACGTCCTCGGCGAGGCGGTGCGGCTGCCAGCGGCGGGCGAATTCCGGCTCGGTGCACAGGTGGGCGATGATCCCGGCCACCCGCTCGTCCTCGGGCCTGCGCAGCCGGGTCCTGGCGAGCTGGTCGGCCAGGTGATCGGCGAGCTGGGCCCAGTCGGTCACCGTGACGCGGGCCTGCGCGTGCCGGAAGGTCCACACGGCCAGATTCACCTGGTCGGGATCGTCGAGCAGGCCGATCGGGCCGACCAGATCCGCCCACGCGCTGTTCCAGGCCAGCACATTGGCGCGCGGGCCGAGCACGAACGCGGGCGTCGGCGTCATCGCGTCGACGACCCCGCGCAGCGCGGCGGGTACCTGATCGAGCTCCGGGTCGAACGCGGTGCTCGGGCAGCGGGCTTCGGCGCTGCTGGTCAGGGCCAGCCAGCCGAAGTGCGCGCGCTCGGTGTCGTTGAAGCGCAGCGCCGTGGCCAGCGCGTCGACGACCGCCATCGACGGATTGCTGTCGCGCCCCTGCTCGAGCCGGGCCAGATAGTCGGCGCTGACGCCGGCCAGCACCGCCACCTCCTCGCGCCGCAGGCCGGGGGTGCGCCGCCGGCCGCCGCCGGGCAGGCCGACGTCCTCGGGTCGCAGCTCGGCCCGGCGCGCGACCAGAAGTTCCGCGAACGCCGACCGGGCATGCTGCCGATCTGTCATGTCTTCGCCTGCCATGTCTCGATGGTGCCCGGTCCCCGCTCTCGCAGCCACGCCCTGCGGGGTCCAGGATAAGCGCGGTCTGGTTAGCGGACCATGGTCCGGTCAGGGTGGAGGCATGACTTCCTCGACACAGACCCAGCAGCTCAGGACCGGATCGTGGGCGCTGGACACCCACCACTCCTCGGTCTCGTTCACCGTGCGCCACCTCGGGATCGCCAAGGTGCGCGGCGGCTTCACCAGCTTCGAGACCGAGTTCGTGGTCGACGAAGCGGGCGCGGCCACCATCGGTGCCACCATCGCCCTCGACTCGTTCGACACCGGCAACGCCGACCGTGACGCCCACATCCGCGCCGCCGACTTCCTCGACGTCGCCAACCGCCCGACCCTCACCTTCCGCGCCACCGCGCCGGTGCGCGTCGCCGAGTCCTTCACCGTCGCGGGCGAGGCCACCCTCGGCACCGTCACCCAGCCGGTCACCCTCGACGTCGAGTGGGGCGGCGTCGCCGACTTCCCCGACGGCACCCGGCACGCCGGCTTCTCCGCCACCGGCGCGATCAAGCGCACCGACTTCGGCGTCGGCGTCCCGATGCCGGGCATGCTGTCGGACACCGTGAAGATCGAGCTGGAGATCGAACTGATCGAGCCGGCCTGATCCCGTTCGCTCAGAGCGCAGGCGGGCATGGCACCCGCATCGGCCGCCTGCATTAGCCTGGAGTCGACAACACAGGACTCTTACGTTCGGAGGTTTGGCCGTGGAGGTCAAGATCGGTATTTCGGATAGCCCGCGCGAGCTCGTCATCAACAGCGCGCAGAGCCCTGACGAGATCGAGGCGCTGGTCTCCGAGGCGCTGAGCGGCGCGAGCGGTGTGGTCTCGCTGACCGACGAGAAGGGCCGTAAGTTCCTGATCCAGTCGGCGAAGGTCGCCTACGTGGAGATCGGCTCGCCCGCGACCGGCCGCGTCGGCTTCGCCACGGTCTGAAAGTTCTTGACACCGAAAAGCCCCGCACCGGATTCCGGTGCGGGGCTTTTCTGGTCTGGATGTCACCCGATCGGGTGCAGCGGGACGTGCTTGAGGCCGCCCCAGGCCAGGGCCACGGTGGTGTCGACCGCTTCGTCCTTGGGGATCGGGCGGTCGGCCTCGAGCCAGTAGCGAGCGGTGAACTGGCTGGCGCCGACCAAGCCGACGGCCAGGATGCGGGCCCGGTAGGGATCGAGACCGGAGTCGTGGGCGACGAGGTCGAAGACGGCGTCCACACACGCCTCGGTGGCCTGCTCGACCCGGCGCTGCACCTGCGGCTCGCTGGTCAGGTCGGATTCGAAGACGAGGCGGAAGCCCTGCATCTCGTTGTCGACGAAGTCGAAGTACGCGGCGACCGCGGCCCGCACGCGCTGCTTGTTGTCGGTGGTGGAGCGCAGCGCCTGGCGCACGCTCGACACCAGGATGTCGACATAGTTCTGCAGCACCGCCAGATAGAGCTCCAGCTTGCTCGCGAAGTGCTGGTAGAGCACCGGCTTGCTGACGCCTGCCACCTGCGAGATCTCGTCCATGCCCGCGGCGTGGTAGCCACGCTGGACGAACACTTCGCTGGCCGCGAGCAGCAGTTGCTGGCGTCGCTCGTCACGGGGCAGCCGGGTGCCGCGCTTGGCCGGGACCGTTTCCGGCACCGATCGGCGCGAGGTCATGCGGTCCACGAGGTCTGTCATCTCGGCTCTCTTTGTCGTTTACCCCGGCCCAGGGGTGCGGTCCGGTATCCCACGAACGATACCCGCACGGTGTTCCCATCAAGTTTCGCCCTGGAAATGTAGTACCAGTCCGCGGGGTTCGCCGGGCCGTAACCGCGTGATCTCCTGCGGCCGCCGCGAAGCCGGGGTTGCGCACTGTGAGAATCTGGTGGGGTGACCGACCGACCGGAACGACCATCCGGCGGCGGGCGCGATGTCGCTCGCCCCACGCAACCCACCGAGTCCGGTTCTGTGACGTCGGCGCCAGAAGGGCGAGAACTCCAGGTCTACGACCCGCTCGGGCTGTATCAGCCCGCCGACAAGTCGCGGCAGCCACTGCGCGCCCGCTGGAACCCCACCGACACCGACAGCGGCCGTCCGCGCAGCCCGCAGCGGGAGGCGAAGAAGCAGAGCGCGATCGGCCGGTTCGTGCGCCGCTACGGCTGGCGGGCCTACGCGCTGCCGGTGTTGCTGGCCGTCACCGTGCTCGTCGTCGTCGACGCCGTGCGCGCGGGCCCGATGCCCGCCGCGGTCGAACCCGGGTTCGGCGCGCTGAGCCCGAAGGTCGCCCAGTCCGGCATCATCGGCGCCCCGCCCGGTGACGGGAAGTTCCCCGCCGATCTGCCGCTGGGCGCGCTGCCCGAGGGCGGCGAGTACGTCGATCGCGCGGCGGGCACCTGGCATGTGGTGCCCGGCACCAGCCCCCAGGTCGGCACCGGCACCGAGCGGGTGTTCCGCTACACCGTCGAGGTCGAGGACGGTATAGACACCGGCCCGTTCGGTGGTGACGCCGCGGTGGCCAAGATGGTGGAGACCACCCTGGCCAACCCGAAGAGCTGGACCCACGACCCGCGCTTCGGTTTCCAGCGCGTCGACACCGGGGAACCCGACTTCCGGCTCTCGCTCACCTCCCGCGAGAGCACTCGCGCCGCGTGCGGATTCGAGATCCCGATCGACTCCTCCTGTTACAACGCCGATATCGACCGCGTGGTGCTCTCGGAGGTGCGCTGGGTGCGCGGTGCGCTGGCCTTCGACGGCGACATCGGCTCCTACCGGCAGTACCAGATCAACCACGAGGTCGGCCACGCCATCGGCTACCACGGCCACCAGCCCTGCGAGACCGACGGCGGCCTCGCGCCGATCATGATGCAGCAGACCTTCGGCACCAAGAACAACGACATCGCCCTGCTCGACCCGCACGGTGTGGTGCCCGCCGACGGCAAGACCTGCCGCTTCAACCCCTGGCCGTACCCGAGGGGGTGAGGGCCCCGGCGATGCGCGACCATAGACGGGAAGAACCCCGCGGCCGGCGATGTTGTCACCATTGCCAACCCGCACGGTTTTCGCCATAGATACAGGAGCTCTGACGTGTCATTCAACGGGTCCCTGCCGCCGCTCGTCGAGCCGGCCGCGGAACTGACCAAGGACGAGGTCGCTCGCTACAGCAGGCACCTGATCATCCCCGATCTGGGCGTCGACGGTCAGAAGCGCCTGAAGAACGCCAAGGTGCTCGTGATCGGCGCGGGTGGTCTCGGTTCGCCCGCGCTGCTGTACCTGGCCGCGGCCGGGGTCGGCACCCTCGGCATCGTCGAGTTCGACGAGGTCGACATGTCGAACCTGCAGCGCCAGATCATTCACGGCGAGTCCGATATCGGCCGGTCGAAGGCCGACAGCGCCCGCGATTCGATCCGCGAGATCAACTCCGGGATCGACGTGCGGCTGCACAAGATCCGGCTGGAGCCGGACAACGCGGTCGAGCTGTTCCGCGAGTACGACCTGATCGTCGACGGCACCGACAACTTCGCCACCCGCTACCTGGTCAACGACGCCGCCGTGCTCGCGGGCAAGCCCTATGTGTGGGGCTCGATCTACCGCTTCGAGGGCCAGGTCTCGGTGTTCTGGGAGGACGCCCCCGACGGCCGCGGCATCAACTACCGCGACCTGTACCCGGAGGCCCCGCCGCCGGGCATGGTCCCCTCCTGCGCCGAGGGCGGCGTGCTCGGCGTGCTGTGCGCGTCGATCGGTTCGGTGATGGTGACCGAGGCGATCAAGCTGATCACCGGCATCGGTGAGACGCTGCTCGGCCGCCTGATGGTCTACGACGCACTGGACATGAACTACCGCACCATCAAGCTGCGCCGCGATCCGGAGCGTCAGCCGATCACCGAGCTGATCGACTACGAGGCGTTCTGCGGTGTGGTCTCGGAAGAGGGTGTGGCCGCCGCGGCCGGGTCGACGATCACCGCCGCCGAGCTGAAGGATCTGCTCGACGCGGACAAGGTCGAGCTGATCGACGTGCGCGAGCCGGTCGAGTGGGACATCGTCCACATCGACGGCGCGACGCTGATCCCCAAGGACCGCATCCTGTCCGGTGAGGCGCTGGCCGAACTGCCTCAGAACAAGCCGATCGTGTTGCACTGCAAGACCGGTATCCGCTCGGCCGAGGCGCTGGCGGCGCTCAAGCGCGCCGGTTTCGCCGACGCCACGCACCTGCAGGGCGGCGTCGTGGCCTGGGCCAAGCAGGTCGATCCGTCGCTGCCGGTCTACTGATCCGGTAACTGCGCTGTTGCCGACCTCGCCGAAGATTGCGGCGAGGTCGCAAAGTGGAGTGTGCCAGCGTGCCTTAGGGCTCGGGCGGTAGCCGCGGGGTTACGGTACGGCCGTGACCTCAGTCGAACCTCCCGAGCATGTGCGGGCCACATTCGGGCTTCGCGAAGTGACACCGGTCTCCCTCGGTGACTGGGACGGTGGCTGGCGGCTGGGTGACGTGGTGCTGAGTCCGGTGGCCGATCACGCGCGGGCCGCGTGGTCGGCGAAGGTCCGCGAGACGCTGGCGGTCGACGGTCTGCGGGTGGCGCGCCCGGTGCGCGCCACCGACGGCCGGTACGTGGTGTCCGGCTGGCGCGCCGACACCTTCGTCGACGGCGCGCCGGAGCCGCGGCACGACGAGGTGGTGTCGGTGTCGCTGCGATTACACAAGGCGACAGCGCCCTTGGAGCGTCCGCGTTTCCTGGTGCAGCCGCCGGTCGCGCCGTGGGTCGACGTCGACGTGTTCGTCGCCGCCGACCGGGCCGCCTGGGAGTCGGTGCCGCTGCGCAGCTTGCGCGCGGGCGGCGTCCCGATCGCCGCGACTCCCGACGGGCAGCGCAGCCTGGAACTGATCGGTCAGCTGGCCACCCTGCGCAAGCCGGTGCGCGGACCCGATCAGCTCGTGCACGGCGATCTCTTCGGCACCGTCCTGTTCGCCGGGGCGCACACGCCCGGCCTGACCGACATCACCCCGTACTGGCGTCCGGCCGCCTGGGCCGCCGGGGTGGTCGTCGTCGACGCGCTGGCCTGGGGCGGTGGCGACGACGGCCTGCTCGACCGCTGGGCCAGCCTGCCGGAATGGCCGCAGATGTTGTTGCGCGCCTTGATCTTCCGGCTGGCCGTGCACGCCTTGCACCCGCGTTCCACCCCGGAGGCGTTTCCCGGCCTGGCCCGCACGGCCGACATGGTCCGTTTGGCGTTGTAAGGGCGAATTGCGCCGATAGTGACCGATGGGTCTGATGTGGTTTCAAATCCGTTGAGACCCAACGTTTCCTGGGATATCCCGTGCTATCTTCATCGAGCATCGCCGCCATGTGTCCTGCGCCGGACCGGGGGACCCGTGCGGCCCGTCACGAGCGGTGAGGATTGCTGCGGGTGAGAATCCAGCCCAGACAACAGATTCTGGATATTTGGAGCGCCATGCTCTCGGCCTGCTACCGGGACGAGAAATGGCATTGGGACGGAGTCCTCGGCGCCAATTCGATCAGTGATTCCGAACAGCTGCTGTGCCTGCTGTATCCGGCCACCGAGATCGAGAGTTTCGCGCTGGACCGCCCCGAGGCGATGTCCGACGACGTCAGGGTCGTCCTCGAGGCGTTCGGCGGCCAGGCCAGGATCGGCATCACGGTGCTCGGCCTGGTCGAGGAGTACCTGGCCCGCAACACCGATCCCGACGGCCTGCCCCGCTTCGACGCGGGCAGCTACCTGCGCGCCACCGGCGACACCGAGCCGACACCCGCCCAGCACGCGCTGGAGGTGGTGGACGGCTACTCCATGTCGGTGACGCTGTGCATCGCCGCGCTCGGCTTCGCCCGGGTCTTCGACCGCTGGGCGCGCACCGAGCGGCGCAAGGACATCAGCGCCAGGATCGCCGAGCTCAGTGGCGGATTGAGTACCCGGCTGACCGCCGCGATGACGGGCCTGGTGCGCAGTTTCGTGGTCAACACGGCCTCGCCGCGCTCACCCTCGGGCAAGGCGATGCTCGGGATGCTCAACCAGTCGGGGCAGCCGGAGAAGGTAGTCGTCGACGCCGTCGCCCGCAGCCTCGATCGCGTGCGCGCCCGGCTGCGCAACGACGTCACGCTGGGCCGGGCGCCGGAATCCGAACTCGACGACGAGGATCTGCTCTTCGAGTGCGGCTGGAGCTGGGGCGTGGTGCAGGGCGCCGACCCGGTCGACTTCGTCCCCGACGCCATCGGTTCCAGCATCGGCTACGCCGACCCGAGGCCCTACCTCTACTTCACCATCACCGCGCTCGACGGCATCAACGACGTGCTCTCCCAGCGCACCAGAGAGCTCGACCTGCTCGACGACACCCAGTACCGCCTGGCCGAGGCGCTGCGCATCCGCTGGGACATCACCCAGCGCTACTGGGCGACGGTCGCCCGCTTCGGCAGCGGCACCTGGCCGCTGGAGGACATCCCGTGGCGGACCTCCGACGGCGAGGAGTCGGACTACTTCTCCCTCATCGTGTCCGCGGTGCTGATCCAGGAACTGGTGGCCCGCACCGCCTCCGACGACGACCTCACCCGCGCGATCGGCATCTTCGACGAACTGGCCCGCCGCGGCCGGATCATCCGCCGACCCACCCAGGACGACCCGTCCCTGGCCCTGCACCACCCCGGCGTGCGGATGACACTGCGCGGCAGCGAACTCGTCGACGGCGGCGGTTCCCGGCTGGAGTGGATCGCCTCGGACTTCGCGCCGGTGCTGCTCAAGCGCAGCCTGCAGGCGGCCCGCCTGTCCGGCAACATCACCGCCCGCGACCGGCTGATGGAACTGGCCAAGAAGGTGATGGACCACCTGGACCTGCGGATGATCACCGACGGTGACGCCGCGGGCCTGTGGGACGATCCCGGCGCGGCCTTCGGCGCCGCCGCCAGGGCGGGTCAGACGCTCCCGTCCTGGTACATGACCGAGCGCGTGATCGAATGCCTGGTCACCGCGGACCGCACCTACCGGGAGGCGCCGCTGCGCTCCCCGGCGATGGTGGTGCGCGCCGTCGAACTGCTCAACGAGGCCGAGCACCTGCTCAATCAGGAGATGCTCAATGTCAGCGTCGAGGACACCTCGGCCAACCGGATCGCGCTCGACGGCGTCGAGCAGCAGCTGGCCAGGGCCCGCGACGTGGTGAATCTGCAACCGGGAACGGCGTTCACGCTCGCCTCGGCGGCCCTGATCGAACTGGACCGGCTCGCCTACGCTCGTCTCGACGCGATGAGGAGCACGTGACCCCATGATCGTTTTCGCCACCTCGGACAAGGGCGGCACCGGACGGTCGGTGACCAGTTGCAACCTGGCCTACCGGCTGGGCCTGCGCGGGATCAGCACGGCCTATCTCGACTTCGACTTCGGCTCACCGACCGCGGGCGCGCTGTTCGAGATCAGCGCGGTCGAGCGGGGCACCGCCTCCGGCAGCGGTCTGCACTCGTATCTGCGCGGCCACAACAGCCTGCCGCAGCGCATCGACGTGCGGGCCAACACCAATCGGGATGCCCTGCGCAGCCAGCGATCCCGGGGCGGCAAGCTGGTCCTGCTGCCCGGCGACGAGGGCGGCGGCGAGGCCATGTCGGCCAACGACGCGCATGTCGTGCGCCGCTGCCGCGAACTGCTGCTCGATCTGGACAGCACCTACAAGGTGGTGATCGTCGACCTGAGCGCGGGCCGGTCGGTGGCCATGCAGATCGCGCTGGAAGCGACTCGCCCCCAGGACATGCCGGACAAGGAGGTGTGCTGGCTGGTCTACCACCGCTGGACCCGGCAGCACCTGATGGCCGCGCAGGGGCTGGTGCACGGGCCCAAGGGCCTGCTGAAGACCGGGGTCGAACTCGGCTACGCCCCCGACGACCTGCTGGCCCGGATCCGCTTCGTCCGCACCGCCGTTCCGCGCGTCACCGACGAGCACGCGGCCAGCGGCGGCCCCCAGGCGGCGTGGCTGCTCAAGCAGAACGACGCGTTGCGTTCGCTGGCGGCCGAGTACCGGCTCGGCGCGGGCGCGTTGCTGGGGGAGACGCCGGTCGAGCCCGTGTTGCAGTGGCGGGAGCAGATCGTGCTCGACGCGGATGTGAACGCGGGCATCGCCAATCGCGCCACCGTCGACGCCTTCGAGGAACTGGCGCGGCGGCTGTGGGATCGCGCGACCTGGGTGCGGGTGTAACCGCGGGAAAACGCCCGCTCGGGCACAATGCGCGCAATCGCGACATAACTTGCGAAAGGGACTGGGGGAGGGGAAAATTCGATGGGCGTGTCCGATCGATGGGCGCGCCGTCGTGATGGCTAGAATCGCCACGATTCTATCCGGACGGGTTGACGAGGGGCTGTGGTTGTGGGTGGCGCCGTCTACGCCGAGTCGACGGCGTCAGTGCGTGTCGAGGATGTACCGCTGTCGCATGTGTCCATCGAGGTCGGGCACTTCTACATGTCGGACCTGCTCAACGGCGAAGCGACGATCGCGGCCCAGTTCGGGCGGGTGGCACCGCTGCTCGAGGCCTTCACCGAGATCGCCAGGCAGGACTTCGCCGAGGCCGCCGGTGGCGCCTCGCGGGTGCGGGTGAGTACCTGCTTCCTGCTCGACGACTACTTCCAGACCGACGCCGATCCCCGCCGGATCGTGCCGAAACTGCTGCGCATCGCCGAGGAATGCGGCGTCCGGATCGACTACCTGGCCAGCGAGGCCGGGTGCAGCCGGTATCTGCGCCGTCAGCACGACGAGCCGCGGATTCCGCTGGCGCAGATGGTCGCCGACGCGATCGTGGCCGAACCGGCGCCGGGCAGCACCGGGCGCAGGCCACCGACCGCGGAGTCGGGCTGGCTGTGCAACGGCGAGCGGTCCAGCGATCACGAGCCGGGTCACGCCATGGAGGTGAACTACCGGCCGCCGGTGGAGTTCGCCGCGCGCAACCACAACATCTTCCTCGACGTCGAGATGTGGCGCGATCGTGGCGCGGGCCAGGAGGTGCTCTGGTCGTGCCCGTTCCTGGCCTCGGTCTGGCAGCTGCTGCGCCTGGGCATGCTCCGCTACGAGGGCAAGGCCATCGTCGATGCCGAGTACTGGCCGCCGGGGCACGAATGGCCTGCGCGCTGGGCGGATTTCCCGAGCGTGATCCGGTTGCAGGAGCGGGCGGCGCCGTTCGCCGCGTTCCGCTCGCTGTCGCTGCTGCCGCAGCGGTACGTGGGCATCGAGCACGCGGTGCGGATGATCCTCGACCACGTCCAGCCCGACCCCGCCGTCGTCGGGCTGCTCACCCGCCGCGCGAGCGAACAGGGGATCGCGATGACCGACGACGTCACCGACCGGCTCTCGCATTTCTTCCTCAGCAGCCTGTAGATCCGATGCCGTCACCAGCGCATACGGGCTACGCTGCAGCAATGCATCTCAGCGGTGGACCGCTGGCGCTCCTTGGCGAAGTGCGCACCGGGCTGCTGCCGGAGTCGGCGGCGTTGAGCCGAGGGTCGGCGGCGGAATTGCTGACTCTCGTGCGGGGCCGACGCGTGCAGTCGCGGGAACGTCCGGTGAGCTGGGCGCAGTCGCCGGTGATCTCCGAGGGCGTCGACTGCCGGCTCGCCACCCCGGCGCGGGGCCGGGTGCGGGCGGTCGGGACGGTCGCGGCCCACGCCGTGGTGCTGGGCGGGCGGATCCTGCAGAGCTCGGCGACGGCCACCGTGACCGCCGGGGAGGGCACCCATCGGCGCAGCTGGGGTCACTACCTGGGCCGGATCGGCATCGTCGAGATCCTCACCCGGATACCGCCGGACATCAGCACCCAGCTGGTCGACGGTTTCCTCGGTGCCGGGGACGCGACGACGGCCACCCTGGACCCCGGCGCGATCGCGGCCCGGCTGCACATGCGGGTCCGCACCGATCCGATGCTGAACCAGAAGCCGCCGATCCAGACCAGCGCGTCGCGGCTGCGGTGGGCCGCGCGGGTGGAGCGCGGGCAGGCGCCGAGCATGTCGTTCGTCCTGCTCGACGACGAGACCAGGCTGGCCTCGGTGGTGGTCGGCGACGAGGCGGAACTGGCGATGGTGCAGGCCTTCTGCGAGGACCTGGCCATGCACGACTGGCTGCTGACGGTGCTCACCGAGGTCATCGACGAGGCCGAGATGGCCGAGCTCTCGCGCAGTTCGCCCGCCCAGGTACTCACCCCGCTGCTGGAGCACCTGGTGCACCTGTGGTTGCCCGGCGCCTTCACCCCGGCGCCGTTGCGCGGCCTGTGGACGGGTCTGGAGGCCGAACCCGGCTTCACCGTGCAGTGGAATTCCCGGATCGGGCAGCTGCGCGACCGGGTCGCGGTGGCGACGCTGGGCGCGCTCACCCGCAGCCAGTCACGCTGGTGATCACAGCCGGAACAGCTGCCGCACCAGCAGCGCGAAGAACACCGAGGTCGACACGATGCCCGCGTACGACTCCACGATCAGGGTGGCCTGCGCGAACGAGCCCAGCTTCGGCAGATCGTCGGTGCCCACCGGATTCAGGAAGTTCAGCAGCCCCACCCGCACGGCGGTGTTGACGCCGATCCCGGTGCTCGACAGGTAGAAGACCCCGACGAACAGCGCGATCTCCACCGCGATCCAGGCCAGCAGCAGGAACGGCCGATAGCCGTAGCCGCACAGCAGGTCCGAGGTCATTCCGGGCAGCCGCCGCCAGCGCGGGCTGCGCGCTCTGGTCTTGGCGCGCGCCATGTTCAGCCCGCACCGGTCCTGCCCGCGCGGGTTCTCTGTGGTGGTGTGCAGGCGATAGGCCTGCCGGTAGGCGAGCGCGGCGTGCGCGGGCAGCTTGTGCGCCGAGAGCTGTTCGCCGAGTTCCTCGTACACCTCGGCGAGCAGGATCGACTGGGTGCGGCTCAGCCGCAGCGGGCCGCGGAATTCGACCTCGGCGGCGAACAGCGCGGTGAGCACGGTCTCGCAGGACAGCTCGCGTCCGGCGTTGTCGAGCACGTCGGGATCGGCGTCGCGATACAGGTGGGCGAAGACCAGGCTGTCGCCGACGCGGCGGGTCGAGGGCGGAACGTAGTCGGCGAGGAACTGCTCGACCCGGTGATTGAGTTCGTCGAGCAGGGCGTATTCGTCGGCCGGTCCTGGTGCGCGCAGGAAATCGGCGACGACGTCGGCGAAAGCGCTGGCGTGCCTGCGGATCAGGGTGGTCTTGGAGGCGACGAAGTCGCCGAGCCGATCGTGTTCGGCGTAGTCGGTCATCCCTCGTCGACCGGCCCACGGTCCTTGTACCACCGGCGATCGGTGGGATCGGCGCTCGGCCAATCGGGAACGATGCGGTGCACCAGCAGATCTCGTGGTTCCCCCGCGCCGAAGTACTGGTCCTCGTAACCCGCCCAGACGAAACCGGAGTTCTTGTACAGCGTCGCCGCGGGCACATTCGACGGGCGCACCGTGATGAAGACGGCGTCGACCTGCGACGAACGGCACTGCGCGACAGCCAGATCCAGGAGTGAGCGGCCGAGACCCCGGCCCTGATAGCCCGCCGAGACGGCCAGGCCGATCAGCCAGGCCGTGCTGCGGCCGACCGCCACCATTGCGTACCCGCAAATCGAACCTGCCAGATCGGCGACCAGCCAATGCGATCCGTGGATATCGAACAATTGCCGAATGGCGAAATACGGATAGGCCAGTGGCATGAATTCGTGCGATTCGAGCTCGGCGATGGCGGCCAGATCGTCGACGGTGGCGGATCGGAATCGTAGCTCTGCCTGCTCGTTCGAGATGTTCAATACCGCTCACCTCTGCCGCCCCGGTGCAAGTCTGAACTCCAGGGTAAGCGCAGATCGGTGATCGCGGCCACAACCACGGCCGAAAAGTGTTGGCACACAGCCGAAAGCCACGTTCGGTGAGGGGAGCCGAACGTGGCTTTCGGGGTCTCGCTGGGTGGATCAGACGCTGGCGTAGGCCAGCGAGGGCGCCCGGTCGGTGGCGAAGTTGGTGCGCAGGTAGCACCACCAGGTGACCGCCGCCATCACCAGGAACACCGCGGCGTAGGCCCAGAAGGCGGGGGCCATGGTCTTGAGGTGGACGTTGGACAGGCGCAGCGCCTGCTGGACGACGAAGCCACCCGCGGCGCCGACCGCGCCGATGACACCGATGGCGGCGCCGGCCTGGCGCTTGGCCGAGATGGCGGCCTCGGCGATGTCGATGCCGTGCTCGGAGGCGTACTTCTTGGCGGTCGCGTTGAAGATCGACGGGATCATCCGGTAGGTGGAACCGTTGCCGATGCCGGCCAGCACGAACAGCGCCAGGAAGGACGCCAGGTAGAGCGGGAAGCTCTTCAGGTCCACCGCGAGGACGATGAACGCGGCCGCGATCGACATGCCGCCGAAGACGTAGACGGTGATCTTGGCGCCGCCGCCGATCTTGTCGGAGACCCAGCCGCCGAACGGACGGCTGAACGAACCGACCAGCGCGCCGAGGAAGGCGAGGTTACCGAGGGTGGTGATCCAGCCGATCTTGGCCAGGTCGGGGAAGGTGGCCTTGATCAGGGTCGGGAAGGCGAAGGAGAAGCCGATGAACGAACCGAAGGTGCCGATGTAGAGGAAGGCCATGATCCAGGTGTGCCGGTTGGTCAGGGCCAGCTTGTAGGACTTGCCGTCGGACTTCGCCTCGGCGATGGAGTCCATGAAGTACAGCGCGCCGACGGTGGCGACCGCGATGAACGGCAGCCAGAACAGCACCGCCAGGGTGATGCCGAAGCGGAAACCGCCCGCGTCCTTGGCCATGATGTGGGTGCCGAAGGTGATCAGCAGCGGCACGATCAGCTGGGTCTGCGCGACGCCGAGGTTGCCGCCCGCGGCGTTGAGGCCCAGCGCGGCGCCCTTCTTGCCCTCGGGGAAGAAGAACGAGATGTTGGCCATCGACGACGAGAAGTTACCGCCACCGACACCGGCCAGCGAGGCCAGCACGAGGAAGACCCACATCGGGGTGCCGGGCTGGTTGACGAAGTAGAGGATGCCCAGGGTCGGGATGAACAGCATCGCCGCGCTGAACGCGGTGAAGGCGCGGCCACCGAACTTCGGGACGGCGAAGGTGTACGGGATGCGCAGCGCGGCGCCGACCAGGGTCGGGATGGAGGTCAGCAGCAGGGCGTTGCTGACCGCGGTCGGGTTGCCCTTGCCCAGTCCGGCCAGGAACTCGAAGCCGGCCGAGCCCATGGCGGTGACGATGGAGCCCCAGATCACCCAGATGCTGAAGCCCAGGTTCTCCGCGAAGACCGAGAACCAGAGGTTCTTGCGGGCGGTCTGCTTGCCGCCGGCTTCCCAGAACTCCGGATTATCCGGGTTCCACTGGGTCAGCCAGCGGCCCTTCTTCTGATATTCGAAGGACGGGGATTCCGTCTCCTGGCCGGTGGCGGCGATTGCGGTCATCGGCTTCCTCTCGATCGGGCTCGATAGAAGCGCATCGACTTTCGTGGCGTTCGATGCGCTTCTTGCGGGGTCGAGATAAAGGTAGAAGCCGGTTGTTGCGTGACAATGGCCTCAGGTGACGTTCCAGCCAACTCACGCTCACCGCCGAAATCGCGGGTCGGTGACCGGCCGGAAACCTGGATGTAGAAGAGCCGCCGGTTCGCTTTTCTCAGCGATCCGGGTACTCGGCGATGAGCGAGCCGAGGAAGCAGCGCGTCGCCTGCATCGCCTTGTCGGCGTCGCCGTCGATCACGGCCTGCACGAGTTCGGCGTGCTCGGTGTCGTAGGCGTCGTCGGAGCGGGCGGTGCGCGCGTGGATCACGTGCTCGATGATCGGCAGCAGCGAATCGTAGAACTCCAGGTATACCGCGTTGTGGCTGGCGACGACGATCGCACGGTGTAGTTCCACGTCGGCGGCGATGGCGACCGGGTCGGGTTCGGTCCAGTTGCGGTTGCTGCGCTCGGCGAGCAGGCGGCGCAGCGTGGCGATGTCGGCGTCGTCGCGGCGGCGGGCGGCCAGGCCCGCGGCGGTGGTGTCGAGCGCCTGCCGCAGTTCGAGGATGTCGCGCTCCTCGGCGTCGGCGAAGTACTTGCCCAGGGTGCCGCCGACCTCGGAGGTGGCGATCACATAGGTGCCCGAGCCCTGGCGGCGTTCGAGCATGCCCGCGTGCACGAGGGCCTGGACGCCTTCGCGGACGGTGTTGCGCCCGGTCCCGGTGAGCTCGGTGAGTTCGGGTTCCGTGGGGATCCGTTGGCCCACTGGCCAACGGCCGGAACGGATCTCGGCCCGAAGCTGTTCGGTGACCTGAGCGATGAGGCTGGTTCGCCGGACGGGTTGCACGTCAGCCAGGGTACTTGCCCGCCTCTCCGCGTACTTTGGCCAGACTCAGCGGCGGGGAGATGGACATTGCTCACAGTCGCTTGGCATTGGTCATCGGGTCATCCTATGATTTTGCGGTGCCGCCACTCCATGAATCCGCTACCGCCCCCCATCTGCGCGACCGCGAGCCGGAGGTCGTGGTCGACGGGGGTCGGGTCAGTCGTCGATCGTTGGTCGAGGGGCGGCTGCTGGTTCTCGCGGCGATCATCATGTCGGCCCTCACCCTGCGAGCCGCGGTGACCGCGTTCAGTCCGCTGGCGGAGGAGATCGGCGCGGACATCGGGTACGGGACGGCGATCGTCGGGGTGTTCGGCATGCTGCCGACCGCGATGTTCGGCCTCGCCGGGCTGGTCGCGCCGCTGCTGGTGCGCCGGTACGGGCTCGAGCGCACGGTGCTGCTGGCGATGCTGCTGGCCGGGGCCGGGTCGCTGGTGCGCGCGTTCGCGGGTGGTACCGGGGAACTGCTCGGGTTCTCCGCGGTGGTGCTGCTCGGCATGGGCATCGGCAATGTGGTGATCCCGCCGCTGGTGAAGCGGTATTTCGCCGATCAGCTGGCTGCGATCAGCTCCCTCTACATCGTGATGGTGCAGCTGAGTACCGTCGTGCCCGCGTTCGTCGCCGTGCCGCTGGCGCAGGACCACGGCTGGCGGATCTCGATGGGGGTGTGGGCGCTGGTCGGCTTCGCCGCCGCGGTGCCGTGGGTGTTCGTGCTGCGCGACCGCAAGGGCCGCGACCGGCACGACGTCACCGCCCTGCCCGCCGAATCGTCAACGGCCACAGGCAAAGTGTGGCGTTCGCCGGTGGCCTGGGGGATGGCCGCGATGTTCGGCATGACCTCGCTGACCACCTACGCCATGTTCGCCTGGCTGCCCAAGATCCTGTCCGACGCGGGCGCGAGCGCCGGCTTCGGCGGCAGCATGGTCGGCCTGTTCGCGCTCATGGGCCTCATTCCCGCGCTGGGCGCGCCGACCGTGGTCTCGCGGATGCGTAATCCGTTCCCCGTCGTGGTGGGCTGCATGGTGCTGTTCGTCATCGCCTTCGCCGGTCTGCTGATCGCGCCCATGGGCGCCCCGGTGCTGTGGGTGGTGCTGCTGGGGCTGGGTCCGAGCACCTTCCCGATGGCGCTGACGCTGATCAACCTGCGTACCCGCACCCCGCGGGGGTCGGCGGCGCTGTCCGGGTTCACCCAGGGCGTCGGCTACGCGGTGGCCTGCGTCGGACCGTTGCTGTTCGGCATGCTGCACACCTGGACCGGCGGCTGGGCGGTCCCGTTCGGCATGCTCCTGGTCGCCCTGGGCGTGCTGCTGGCGGGTGCCTGGCAGGCGTGCAAGCCGCGCATGCTCGAAGACACCTGGAATTGAGCCGGGAAATCTCACCGCTCGAGTTGCGCGCGTGTGCGTCGAGGGTAATGCTGTGTACGTCACACCCTCACGGGTGATTCCGACGATTTCTGGCCGCTTCCTTACCTGCGGAAATCGTTGTGTCACACGCCGGAAACAAAAGGGCCGATCTCACGCGCTCTGAGCGGCGTAGGTGAGAAACCGTTGATTCGCGCGACATTTCCCGCAGCATTCCGGCAATACCCATTTCCTACCGTTGGGCCATCGCACTTTTGGGAGGCCCAACTTGAGCACGCTGAAGCGTAACCACGACATCGAGCACTGGGATGCCGAAGATGTCGCGGCCTGGGAGGCCGGCGGCAAGGACATTGCCAAGCGCAACCTGATCTGGTCGGTCTTCGCCGAGCACATCGGGTTCTCGGTGTGGTCGATCTGGTCGGTGATGGTGCTGTTCATGCCCGCCGACAAGTTCGGCATCGACCCGGCGGGCAAGTTCTTCCTGGTCGCGTTGCCCACCCTGGTCGGCGGGTTCCTGCGGATCCCCTACACCGTGGCCACCGCCCGCTTCGGCGGTCGCAACTGGACGATCTTCAGCGCGCTGCTGCTGGTGGTCCCGCTGCTGCTGACGCTGTACTTCGTCACCCAGCCGGGCACCTCGTACACGACCTTCCTGGTCGTGGCCGCGTTCGCCGGCATCGGTGGCGGCAACTTCGCCTCGTCGATGACCAACATCAACGCCTTCTACCCGCAGCGGCTCAAGGGCTGGGCGCTGGGCATGAACGCGGGCGGCGGCAATATCGGTGTCCCGGTGATCCAGCTGCTGGGCCTGCTGGTGCTGGTCACCCTCGGCGGCGACTACGCCTACCTCATCTGCGCGATCTACCTGGTCCTCGTCGGTGTCACCGCGGTCGGCGCGGCGCTGTACATGGACAACCTGACCAACCAGCAGGCCGACCTGTCCTCCATGGGCAAGGCCCTGAAGGTGCCGCAGTCCTGGGCGATCGCCTTCCTCTACATCGGCACCTTCGGTTCGTTCATCGGCTACAGCTTCGCCTTCGGCCAGATCCTGCAGATCAGCTTCAAGGCCGGTGGCGACACCGCCGCCCAGGCCGCCGTGCACGCCGCCTCGATCGCCTTCATCGGCCCGCTGCTCGGTTCGCTGGCCCGCCCCTACGGCGGCAAGATGGCCGACCGGATCGGCGGCAGCAGGGTCGCGCTCGGCACCTTCGGCGCCATGATGGCCGCCGCGCTGATCGTGATCGCCGCCTCGACGATGGCCGACCGCAACAACGGGGTCGCCTCCGGCGCCACCATGGCCCTGCTGGTCGTCGGCTTCATCGCCCTGTTCGTGCTCTCCGGTTTCGGCAACGGCGCCGTCACCAAGATCATCCCGTCGGTGTTCGAGGCCAAGTCCAAGAGCCTGCCGCTCCCGCGGGCCGAGCAGGCCGCCTGGTCGCAGAACGCCGGCGGCGCGCTGATCGGCTTCGTCGGCGCGATCGGCTCCCTCGGCGGCGTCGGCATCAACATGGTGCTGCGCAGCTCCTACGCCAGCACCTCCTCGGCCACCACCGCGTTCTGGGTGTTCCTCGCCTTCTACGTGGTCTGCGCGGCCGTCACCTGGACGGTGTTCCTGCGCCGTCCCCGCCTGTCCACCGTGCCTGCCGACTCCGATGTCGTGGTCGAGGCCGAGTCCCTGGTCCTCGAGGCCGAAAACAACGCTTCGTCGGCCACTACGTCGGCTCGCTGACTACCCGACCACAACCAAGGAGGTCACTCTCATGAACAGCACTCGCAAGACAGTGGTCGTGGTCGGCCACGGCATGGTCGGTCACCGCTTCGTCGAGGCCCTGCGCTCGCGCGACGAGGCAGGCGAATGGCAGGTCGTCATCCTCTCCGAGGAGAAGCTGCCCGCCTACGACCGCGTCGGCCTGTCCTACTACGTCGGCAGCTGGAAGGCCGAGGAGCTGGCGCTGCCCGGTAACACCTACGACGGCGACGCCCTGGTCGACCTGCGGCTGGGCCAGCGCGGCGAGTCGATCGACACCGCGGCCAAGACCGTCACCAGCTCCAACGGCGACGTCATCGCCTACGACGCGCTGGTCATGGCCACCGGTTCGTACCCGTTCGTCCCGCCGGTGCCCGGTCACGACCTGCCCGAGTGCTTCGTCTACCGCACCATCGACGACCTCGACGGCATCCGCGCCGCCGCCGACGCGGCCGGTCCCGGCGCGCACGGCGTCGTCGTCGGTGGCGGTCTGCTCGGCCTGGAGGCCGCCAACGCGCTGCGGCTGATGGGCATGACCCCGCACGTCATCGAGTACAACGACCGCCTGATGCCCGCCCAGGTCGACGCCGGTGGTGGCGCGATCCTGGAGAAGCTGGTCACCGACATCGGCCTCAACGTGCACACCGGCGTCGGCACCGCCAAGATCGTCTCGATCGAGGAGGAGGGGGCCAACAACGTCACCCTGCACCTGTCGGACGAGTCGGAGATCCACGCCTCGCTGGTGGTGTTCTCGGCCGGCATCCGCCCGCACGACGCGCTGGCCAAGGCCGCTGGCCTGGAGATCGGCGCCCGCGGCGGCATCCTCACCGATGTCACCCTGCAGACCTCGGACCCGAGCGTCTACGCGATCGGTGAGTGCGCCGCGATCGAGGGCATCTGCTACGGCCTGGTCGCCCCCGGATACACCACCGCCGAGATCGTCGCCGACCGGCTGCTCGGTGGCGCGGGCGAGTTCCCCGGCGCCGACATGTCCACCAAGCTGAAGCTGATGGGTGTCGACGTCGCCTCCTTCGGTGACGCGCACGGCACCACCGAGGGCGCGCTCGAGGTCGTGCTGCACGACGCGGCCAAGGGCACCTACGCCAAGCTGGTCGTCTCCGACGACGCGCAGACCCTGCTCGGCGGCATCCTGGTCGGTGACGCCAGCCAGTACGCGGCCCTGCGCCCGCTGGTCGGCCGCCCGCTGCCCGCCGACGCCGCCGCGCTGATCTCGCCCGCGGGCGCCGAGCTGGGCGCCGACGCGCTGCCCGACGACGCCCAGATCTGCTCCTGCAACAACGTCAGCAAGGGCGCGATCTGTGGCGCCATCGCCGACGGCGCCTGCGACATCCCCGGCATCAAGAGCTGCACCAACGCCGGCACCTCCTGCGGTGGCTGTGTGCCGATGATCAAGAAGCTGCTCGAGCAGTCCGGCGTGGAGATGTCCAAGGCGCTGTGCGAGCACTTCAGCCAGTCGCGCGCCGAGCTGTTCCAGGTCGTGCAGGTCACCGGCATCCGCACCTTCTCCGAGCTGATCGCCAAGCACGGCAAGGGCACCGGCTGCGACATCTGCAAGCCGACTGTCGCCTCGATCCTGGCCTCGACCTCGAGCGATCACATCCTCGACGGTGAGCAGGCGGCGCTGCAGGACACCAACGACCACTTCCTGGCCAACATGCAGAAGAACGGCACCTACTCGGTGGTGCCGCGGATGCCCGGTGGTGAGGTCACCGCCGAGCAGCTGATTGTCATCGGCGAGGTCGCCAAGGAGTTCGACCTCTACGTCAAGGTCACCGGTGGCCAGCGCATCGACCTGTTCGGCGCGACCGTGGAGCAGCTGCCGCTGATCTGGAAGCGCCTGGTCGACGCCGGGATGGAGTCGGGCCACGCGTACGGCAAGTCACTGCGCACCGTCAAGAGCTGCGTCGGTTCCACCTGGTGCCGCTACGGCCAGCAGGACTCGGTCGGCATGGCCGTGCTGCTGGAGAAGCGCTACCGCGGCCTGCGCTCGCCGCACAAGCTGAAGCTGGCCGTCTCGGGCTGCGCCCGCGAGTGCGCCGAGGCCCGCGGCAAGGACGTCGGCGTGATCGCCACCGAGCACGGCTGGAACCTCTACGTCGGCGGCAACGGTGGTCTGACCCCGAAGCACGCGGTGCTGCTGGCCGGCGACCTCGACGACGAGACGCTGATCCGCTACATCGACCGCTACCTGATGTTCTACATCCGCACCGCCGACCGCCTGCAGCGCACCGCGCCCTGGCAGGAGGCGCTCGAGGGCGGCATCGAGTACCTGAAGGCCGTCGTGTGCGACGACAGCCTCGGCATCGCCGACGACCTGGAGGCCGCGATGGCCAAGCACGTCGACGGCTACAAGGACGAGTGGGCCGCCGTGCTCGAGGACGAGAACAAGCTCTCGCGCTTCGTCTCCTTCGTCAACGCCCCTGACGAAGCCGACCCGACCATCTCGTTCGACGACAGCGGCGAGCGCAAGGTACCAGTGCTCCTCGGCCTGCCCGGCATGCCCGCCGGTGTTGGCTCCGACACAGCAGCAGCCGGGAAATAGGCGCTTAACCCTGCGGAAACAGGGCGCCTGTACCAATAGGTAAGGCGTTCGGAGGAGGAACCGACGATGACCGTTATCGACACACCCACCATCACCACGGAGACGGCGACCTGGACTCAGGCGTGCCGGCTCGACTTCCTGATCCCGGGCCGCGGCGTTGCTGTCCTGCTCCGGGGCGGCAGGCAGGCCGCCCTGTTCCTACTCACGGACGGCACGCTCGCCGCCGTCGGCAACATCGATCCGTTCGGCCGGGCCGCGGTGATGTCACGCGGCATCGTCGGTGATCGCGGTGGGGTCCCCGTCGTCGCGTCGCCGTTGCTCAAGCAGGCCTTCTCGCTGATCGACGGTCGCTGTCTCGACGACGCGACCAAGTCCCTGCCGGTCTACGCCGTCCAGCTCGACGGTGGCGTCGTCTCGGTATCCAACGAGCCGGTGCAGGTCTCGGCCCTCGAATCCTCGGACGGCTGATTCCATGACCTCTCCCACCGACACCGGCCCCGGTCTGGCCGGCTTCACCATCGGCGTCACCGCCGCGCGCCGCGCCGAGGAATTCGGCACCCTGCTCACCCGCAAGGGCGCGACCGTGGTGTCCGCCCCCGCGATCCGCATCATCCCGCTGGCCGACGACACCGAGCTCGAGCGCGTCACCGAGCTGTTGATCGCCGATCCGCCGCAGATCACCGTCGCGACCACCGGCATCGGCTTCCGCGGCTGGATGGAAGCGGCCGAGGGCTGGGGCCTGGCCGAGACGCTGCGCGACACGCTCGCCTCGACCCGGATGCTGGCCCGCGGCCCCAAGGCCAAGGGCGCCATCCGCGCCGCCGAGCTGCGCGAGGAATGGTCGCCTGCCTCGGAGTCCTCGGCCGAGGTGCTCGATCACCTGCTCGCCGAGGGCGTCGAAGGCGTCCGCATCGCGGTGCAGCTGCACGGCGCGACCACCGAGTGGGAGCCGGTTCCCGACTTCTGCGAGGTGCTGCGCTGCGCGGGCGCCGATGTGGTTCCGGTCCCGGTGTACCGGTGGGAGCCGCCCGCCGATCGTGGCCCGATGGACGCCATGATCGAGTCGATCATCTCCGGCAGCCTCGACTGCGTCACCTTCACCAGCGCTCCGGCGGTGGCGTCGATGCTGATGCGGGCCAAGGAGACCGGCCTGCTCGAGTCCGTGCTGCACGCGCTGCGCGGGCGGGTGCTCGCGGCCTGCGTCGGCCCGATCACCGCCGCGCCGCTGGAGGAACTCGGCGTGCCGACCACCATGCCGGGCCGCGCGCGGCTCGGTGCGCTGGCCCGCCACGTCGCCGAGGAACTGCCGCGCCGGGCGAGCCGGATCTACGCGGCCGGTCATCTGATCAGCGTGCGCGGTGGCTGCGTCGTCGTCGACGGTGAGGTGCGCCAGCTGGCGCCCGCGCCGATGGCGCTGATGCGGTCGCTGGCCCGGCAGCCCGGCCGGGTGGTGTCCCGCGAGGACCTGCTCTCGGCCCTGCCCGGCGGTGGCGACGACACCCACGCGGTGGAGACCGCGATCGCCCGGCTGCGCGCCGGCCTCGGCACGCCCAAGGCGATCCAGACCGTGGTCAAGCGCGGCTACCGGCTCGCGCTCGACGCCGCGGACTGCTCCGACACCCCCGTGAGCAGGCCGCCGGTGCAGCCGCCGCATCAGGCCGGCATCGGCACGCCCGCCCGGTCGCCGCGACCGGCGCAACCGATCGGCGTCTGGTGAGCACCGCGCGGCCGGGTGAGCCGGCCCTGGTGCTCGTCGCGCACGGCACCCGCAGCGCGCGCGGCGTGGAGATGATCGCCGCGCTCGCCGACGCGGTGGCCGCCGAACTCGGCGCCGCGGTTTCGGGGCGCGGCGCCGACGGCACCGAAGCCGAGGGCGCGGCGCCCAACGCCGCGCTGCGCACCGCCTTCGTCGACGTGCTCGGCCCGTCGCCGTCGGAGGTGCTGCGCGACCTCGACGGCCCGGCCGTCGTGGTGCCCGCGTTCCTGGCCTCGGGCTACCACGTCTACCAGGACGTGCCGCGCGAGGTCGACGAGAGCGGGCACACCGAGGTCGCGGTGACCGCGGCCATGGGCCCCGATCCGGCGCTGACCCGGATCATGGCGGTGCGCCTTCGCGCCGCGGGCTGGCGTCCCGGTGACGCGGTGGTCTTCGCCGCCGCGGGATCGTCGGACGCGCGGGCCCGCCAGGACGTCCGCCGGGCGGCGGGCATGCTCGCCGAGCAGCTCGGCGTTCCGGTGCGGATCGCCTACGTCGCGACCGGCGCGCCGCGCGTGCCCGAGGTCGTCGCCGAACTGCGGGAAGCGGGTGCGGGTCGGGTCTTCATCGCCTCCTACCTGCTGGCCCACGGCCTGTTCCACCAGCGCCTGCACGACGCGGGCGCCGACGGTGTCGCAGAGCCGATCGGTGTGCACCCCGCGGTGGTCCGGCTGATCGCCGACCGATACCGCACGGCCGCACGGGAACTCGTCCGCGCCCGGGTGCGCTGACCGGGTCCGTTCCAGCCCGCGCCGAGGTGCGTCGCCGCCGCGCGCGACGGCTCACACGGGCCGGACGTGCGTTGTCGCTGTCCGGTGAGGGCGGGTTCCGACGACTAGAGTTGGGCCCGACTTCACAGGAGGGGGCACCGTGCCAGATTCGTCGGCGGATCACGACGGTCCGCGACCAGAGCAGGACGAGCTGACGTCGTATCCCGACGCGGTTCCGCAGGCACCGGCCAACCCCGGCGCGGCGGTACCACCTCCGAGCGGCGCCGGGGGACCCGTGCCCTACCCGAATCCGGCCGTGCCGCCGCCGAGTACTGGGGCGTCGTACCCGCCGCCCTATCCGGGTGCGGCGGGGGCGCCCTACCCGAATCCGGCCACACCGTCGCCCTACCCGGGAGCGGGGGAAGTGCCCTACCCGAATTCGGCTACACCCCTGCCCTATCCGGGCGTGGCGGGGGAGCCCTATCCGAATCCAGCTGCGCCCCAGCCATTTTCGAACGCCTCAGGGCAACCCGAGGCGCCCTACGCGCAGGCCGGGTCGAACGGCCCGACGCCCTACGCGCAGGCCGCCCCCGGTGGGCAAGCGCCTCATCCACAGGATGCACCCGGTGGGCAGGCGCCGTATCCGCATGCGGTGCCCGGCGGACAGGCTGCGTACCCGCTGCCTGTGCCCGGCGGACCGGCTGCGTACCCGCCGCCTGTGCCCGGTGGGCAGGCTGCGTACCCGCTGCCTGTGCCCGGTGGGCAGGCGCCGTATCCCTCGGCGACGCCCTATCCGGCGGCCGCGCCGGTCGACGCGGGGCCGAAAGTGGTTCCGCAGAATGTGCAGATCGCGTTCTACGTGATGCTGGCGGGCGCGGTGGTGACCGTGCTCAGCGCCGCCTACATGCTGACCACCATCGACAAGATCCGCTCCGACGCGCTGGACGCGTCGGGCGGGGTGTTCCGCGGCGACGACCTGGACGTCCTCGTGTACGCGGGCCTCGCGGGCGGCATCCTGACCTCGCTGGTGACGACGGGGCTGTGGGTGTGGATGGCCTTCGCCTGCCGGGCGGGCAAGAACTGGGCCCGGATCACCGGCACGGTGTTCTTCGGCCTCAATGTGCTGTCCTCGGCGGTCAGCGTGATCAGCGCGCTGGCCACCGGAACCGGCGCCGACCCGCAATCGCTGGCCTTCACCGTGGTCCTCGTGCTCATCGGTCTGGCCGCGGTCGTCCTGCTCTGGAACCCCCGGTCCGCTGCCTTCTTCGCCAAGGCTCCGCCGCCGGGGTATCAGCCCTACCCGCCTACCGGGCCGTGGTGAAGTTCGCCCGGTAGGTGCTCGGGGGGACGCCGAGCTGGCGGATCATGTGCTGTCGCAACGACTCCGCCGACCCGATCCCGCTGTGCCTGGCCACCTGGTCGATCGGCAGCGACGTCGACTCGAGCAGCTCCCTGGCCCGGTGCAGACGCTGGTGCAGCAGCCATTTCTGCGGACTGAGCCCGGTCTCCTCGTGGAAGCGCCGGGTCAGCGTGCGCACGCTCGTGGTGGCGTGCGCGGCGAGGTCGCGCAGCGACAGGGGAGTGTCGAGCCGGGTCAGCGCCCAGGCGCGGGTGGCCGAGAGCGAGAGGTCGTCGTCCGGCGGGAGCGGGGTGTCGACGAACTGGGCCTGACCGCCGGGGCGCACCGGCGTCACCACGGCGGCGCGGGCCGCCTCGTTGGCGACGGTGGCGCCGTAGTCCCGGCGGATCAGGTGCAGGCACAGGTCGATTCCGGCGGCCGCGCCCGCCGAGGTGGTGACCGGGCCGTCCTCGACGAACAGCGCGTCGGTGCGCACCCGAACTCCCGGATGCGCACCGGCCAGTTCGTCGGCCAGCGCCCAGTGCGTGGTGGCGGTGCGCCCCTCGAGCAGCCCCGCCTGGGCCAGCACGAAGGCGCCGCTACAGATCGAGGTGACCAGGGTGCCCCGCTCGGCGGCGGCGCGCAGTGCGGCCAGGATGGCCGGATCGGCGCCGGTCCGCGCGCCGGTACTGGGCACGATCACCGTGTCGGCCGAGGCCAGCACCTCGAGTCCGTGCGGGATCACCACGTCGAACCCGCCCGAGTTCGCGAGCACCACACCGGGTTCGGCGGTGCACACCAGCACCCGGTAGCCCGGCGCCCCGTCGATGGTCACCGATTCCATCAGTGATCCCGGCATGGCCAGATCGAAGGACTTCACCGGGGGCACGGCGACGACGGCGACAGTCTTCATGGCCTGATCCTTGGGATAGCTGGCATTCCGGCCACTAGTCTAGCCCGCCCGCGCCCGGCATCGTTGACTTCGCGCCCGGCGAACCGTCGCCGGATCGCGCGAAAGCTCCTGCTGGGAAAGGGAATTCACATGACCGAGCATGTCGTGATCGGTCGCGGGGCCACCGCGTCCGCGACCGCGCTCTCGTTCGCCGAGTCCGGTGACCGGGTGACGATGATCAGCCGCGGCGGCCTCGGTCCCGAGCACCCCGGGATCGACCGCGTCGCCCTCGACGCCACCGACACCACCGCGCTGATCGAGCACGCCACCGGCGCCGCGACGGTGTTCAACCTCGCCATGCCCGCGTATCACACCTGGCCGGAAACCGTTCCGCCGCTGTTCGGTTCGATCCGGGCGGCCGCCGAAGCCACCGGCGCGAACCTGGTGATGATGGGCAATCTCTACGGCTACGGCCCCGTCGACGGCGTCGTCGACGAGACGACCCCGCTGGCTGCCACCGGCAGCAAGGGCGAGGTCAGGGCCAGGATGTGGACCGAGGCGCTGGCCGCGCACGAGGCGGGCAGGCTGCGCGTCACCGAGGTGCGCGCCGGTCAGTTCCTCGGCGCGGGCGCGGTCTCGGTCTTCTCCCTGCTGGTGCAACCCGCCGTGCTGGCGGGGGCGCGGGCCCGGGTGCCGCAGGCGCTGGACCTGGCGCATTCGTTCACCGCGATCGATGACGCCGCGGCCGCGCTGGTCGCCGTCGCCCGCGACGACCGCGCGTGGGGCCGGGCCTGGCACGCGCCGATGCTCACCACCACGGTGCGCACGGTCGCGAGCAGGCTGGCGGCGCTGGCCGGTGCGCCCGAGCCCGACCTCGCCGTGCTCACCGACGCCGAGATCACCGAGCTCGCGCAGGGCGATCCGTTCTGGGGCGAGCTGTTCGAGACCGCGCACATGTCGCACCGCGAGTTCGTTGCCGACGATTCCGCCCTGCTCGCCACCTTCGGCGTCACCGCTTCCGCGCTCGACGACGTACTGCGCGCGGTCCTGCCCTCGGGTGCTTCGAGCACCGCGAAAGCGGGGATGCCCTAGGTTTGCCAGCGCCGCACGCGGAGGCGGACACGGGCCGGTCAATGCCGCATATCGGCTGTTCGGTAGGGCATGCTCGGAATATGCGTCGGCTCCTGTGCTGTGTGCTCGTCCTGCTCGGCTGTGGATTCGTGATCGCGCCGCCCGCGTCGGCCGAACCGGGAATCATCGACGTCCGGCCGCTCGGTGGCAGGCAGTACGAAGTGGTCGTGTATTCGGCGGCGATGAACCGGCCGATCACGCTGTGGCTGTCGCATCCCGGCGCGGGCGCGCCCACGCTGTACCTGCTGAACGCGGTCGACGGTGGGGAGAGCGGCGGGCCGTGGATGCGGCGCACCGACGTGGTCGATTTCTTCGCCGACAAGCCGGTCAACGTGGTCGTCCCGATCGGCGGCCGGGCCAGCATGTACACCGACTGGCAGCGCGACGACGCGATCCTGGGCCGCAACAAGTGGACCACCTTCCTCACCGGCGAACTCCCGCCGCTGCTGGCTCAGCGGTTCGGCACGACCGGCGCCAACGCGGTCGCCGGTCTGTCGATGTCGGCCACCTCGGCGCTGAACCTGGCCATCGCCGCGCCCGGCCTGTACCGCGCGGTCGGCGCGTTCAGCGGCTGCACCCAGACCGCGAACCCCGTGGCGCAGGCGCTGGTGCGGGCCCAGCTGGCGACCTTCGCCGCGGACGCCACCAATATGTGGGGCGGCCCGATCGACCCGGCCTGGACCGTCAACGATCCGGTCGTGCAGGCCGAACGCCTGCGCGGCACCGCCATCTACCTGTCCGCGGGCAACGGCGTCCCCGGGCAGCACGAGGCGATCAACGATCCGAGCATCGCGGGCAATCTCGGCGTCCTGGTCGACCGGCTGCTGGTCGGCGGCACGATGGAGGCCGTGGCGGGCAGCTGCACCGGCCCGATGGCGGCCCGGCTCGCCCAGCTCGGCATCCCCGCCGACGTGCGCTTCCGCGCCGCGGGCACGCACGCCTGGCCGTACTGGCAGGACGACGTGCACGACTCGTGGCCGATGTTCGCCGCCGCCCTCGGCGTCTGAAAACTGTCGGTGCCCCGGCGCACACTGGGGCCATGGCCTATGACGAGGAACTCGCCGAGCGCATCCGGGAGATCGTCTACCCCGGGCAGGATCTCGTCGAGCAACGGATGTTCGGCGGACTCGCCTTCCTGGTGGGCGGCAATATGGCCGTCGCGGCCAGCGGCAAGGGCGGGTTGATGGTGCGGGTCGATCGTGCCGAGGGGGAATCGCTGATCGACGGACAGTCGGTGGCGCCGATGGTGATGGGCGGGCGCGAGATGGTGGGCTGGCTGCGCGTCGCCACCGCCGCCGTCGAGGACGACGCGGTGCTGCGCGAGTGGGTGGAGCGCGGGGTGAACTACGCCAAGACCCTGCCGCGAAAAAAGAAGTAGAAGAAACTTCGGCGGATGTGTCGAGGCGGCGCATTCGGCTCCGACCAGAGGGTGACAGCAAGCCAACGCACCCTCCCGAAGGAGCACGTCATGTCCGTCAACACCTTCCTCTGGTTCGACACCGACGCCGAAGCGGCCGGTGAGCTCTACGCCGCGACGGTGCCGAATTCGCGCGTCGTCGAGGTCACCCGGCAGGGCGACGGCTCGGCCTTCGTCGTCACCCTCGATCTCGACGGTCAGGCCGTCACGCTGATGAACGGCGGACCGGGCCATCCGCCCACCGACGCCGCCTCGCTGCAGGTCGTGGTGGACACCCAGGACGAGGTCGACCGGCTCTGGGACACCCTGTCCGACGGCGGCGCGCCCGGCCCGTGCGGCTGGCTGACCGACCGGTTCGGCCTGTCCTGGCAGATCGTGCCCTCGGTCCTGCCGAAGCTGATGAGCGGCGAACCGCACCGGGTCATCGCGGTCGGCACCGCGCTGCGGTCGATGTCCAAGCTCGACATCGCCGAGTTGCAGCGGGCCCACGACCAGGCCTGACCGGGAAACGTCGACGGCCGCCGCGGATCGGTAGTCCGCGGCGGCCGTTCGGTGCGTGCTCGGTCAGCCCGCCGAGCCGGTCAGCAGGCCGCCCAGGTCGGCCGAGCCGGTGCCGCCGCCGGGCGTCGTCGGCTTCGCCGAGACCTCGACGGTGACGGTCTTGGAGCTGATCAGTTCCTGCACGGCCTTGATCTCGTGCGAACCGGGGGTCGACGGGGTCCAGGTGATGGTGGCCTTGCCGTCGGAGACCGAGACCGGCTCACCGATCTGGGTGCCGTTGTCGGTGAAGGTCACCTTGAACAGGAACGACGTCGCGGTGACATCGGCGGTGACGGTGTAGGCGGTGCCGACGTAGTGGGTGCTGCCGCTGACCGTGACGCCCTGGACGAGCGCCGAGGCCTGCGGCGCCACCAGGACGCCGGCCGCGGCGACCGCGGTGAAAGCTGTGAGTCCGAAGCCGGCCCGCCGAGCCTGGTTGGTCTTCATGGTTGTTCTCCTGTTCGCGCTGGCCCACCGCTGTGGGTGTGGGCGACACTATCGACCCGGTGACCACGCTGTCCGGGAAACAGAAAAACGAGTGTTTAAAACTGCGTGGGCCGCGTCGTCGCTGGTGGCGCCGGAATCATCCCGTGCGGATGAGGCGATCGCCGCGCCGGTCGTCGAGACTGGACACATGCCGACGTCGGATGCGGTTCGCTACCAGTTCGTCATCGAGGGCGAACTCACGGAACGCGCTGTCGCCGCGTTCCCGGAACTCCGGCGCAGCGCCCATTCGCCCACCGGTACCACCACCCTCTACGGCGAGCTCGCCGACAACACCGCCATGCGCGGTGTGCTCGCCCGCATCGATGTCCTCGGGCTCACCCTGCTCGGCATGTCCCGCCTGCCCGACTGATCGTGAGGTTGCCGAACAATAGCCGGTCGCGGCAAACCCTCGCGATGACGTCGATCTCATAACGAGCGCGTCGACGCCGCAACTCCGGCGAACGCGCTGGTCGCCTTTGGCCTACCGTCGAACCTGCTGGTGGATCGACCCCGCAGGGAGTCGACGAGCTGAGGAGTGTGGTGGTGACAACCTCGTACCGCGCGTTAGCTGACAACGTCTCCGTGGCCGGTGCCCAGATTCCCGAGCTGTCCTTCGCCGCCGTGCGCTCCGGTGACCTCAGCGCCCGGCTGGACCGCGCGCAGACCGCGGGCGGGCACACCGTCCTGGTGTCCGGCCCGGCGGGCAGCGGCAAGACCGTCGCGCTGGTCGACTGGGTGACCAGGTCGCGCAAGGCCAGGGCGGCCACCGTCGGCTGGCTCACCGTCACCGCGCCGCTGGCCGAGAGCGGCGAGCTGATCCCGGCGATCGCGCGGATCACGCACCGGCCCGCCGACGCCGTCGACACCACGTTGCGCACCCCGGCCGATCAGGCCGCCGAACTGGTCGACGCGCTGGCGGCGCGCGGCGAGCACACCGTCCTGGTGCTCGACGACGCCCACCTGATCACCGACCCGCTGCAACTGGCCGGCCTGGAATACCTGCTCGCGCATCTGCCCGGCACGGTCACCGTGCTGCTCGCGGGCCGGTTCGATCCGCCGCTGCGCTGGCACGCGCTGGAATTGGCGGGCAGGCTCACCCGGATCGGGGTCGGCGAACTCGCGCTGTCGCCGGAGCGGATCGCCCAGCTGTTCGCCCAGCACGGCTGCCGGCTCGACGACGACGAACTCACCATGGTGCACGCGCTGACCCGCGGCTGGGCCGCGCTGGTGCGGATCGCCGCGATCTACGTGGCCGCCAACGGCGAGGACCGCGATACCGCGCTGACCACGCTGGCCCGGCCCTCACACGCGGTCGCCGATTTCCTCGTCGCCGAGCTGATGCAGTCGCTGCCCGCGTCGACCCTCGATTTCCTGCTGGTCACCGCGGTTCCGACCCGGTTCTGCCTGCCGCTGGCCGAGGAACTCACCGACGACAACGCGGCGCGGATCGTCGACGAGTTGCTGCGGGCCAACTTCCCCATGCACACCGTGGCCGACGCGGGTCAGCTCTGGCACAGCTACCACCCGCTGCTGCGGGCGTATCTGCTGGCTGAGGCCGCGCACTCGCGGGCCGACCGGCTGCCGACGGTGCACCGTCGCATCGCCGAGTGGCTCGGCGCGGCCGCGCTGCCGGGCGCCGCGCTCGATCACGTGCTGGCCGAACCGGGCACCCCCGGTCTGGTGGCGTTCCTGCGGGATTGGGGTCCGCGCATGGTCCTCGACGGCGCGGGTCAGCAGTTGCTGGCCGCCATGGAGTTCCTGCCCGAGGCGACCGAGGACACCTTCGTGCGGTTGCTGCGCGCCGCGGTCGCGGTGGAGGCGGGGGAGATCGCCGCCGCCGAGGTCTATCTCGAGGCCGCGCACGTCGGGTCCGAGCAGGTCTCGCGGCTGGTCCCCGACACCTGGACGGCCTCGCTCGACCGCGCGGTGAGCGCGGGACTGGCGGTGCTGGTGGGGGATTCGGCCTCGATGAGCTGGCCGCTGCCCGCGGTCACCGGACAGCCCGATCTCGACTGCTACGCCGCGCTGCACTGCGGCACCGCCGAGGTCACCGGCGGCGCGCTCGACAGCGGGACCGCCGCGTTGCGGCACGCCATCGTGCACGCGGAGGAGGTGGGGCTCGGCAGTGTCGCGGTGCGCGCGCGGACCGCGGTCGCGGTCGCCGCCGGGTACGCGGGCCGGGTCGGTGACCTGCGGGCCCTGGCCGAGGTGGCGATCGACTGCGCCGACCGCTACGACCTGGCGCAGGCCCCCGAGGGCGTGTTCGCCCGGCTGATCGCGGCCTACGGCGCCTACCAGCAGGGCGAGGCCGTGCAGCTGCCGCCGCCGGGCCAGCCCGGTGGACCGGCGGCCGAGGCGAGTGCCCCGGCGCCCGCCCGCCAGGCCGCGGTGATCACCGGCGTGCTGATGTTCGACGCGGCCCCCGACCGCGCGGCCGCCGCGACCATGCTCTGCACCGGGACCCACCGGCTGCTCGACGACTCCCCGGCCGCCTTCGGCATCGGCACCCTGGTCACCGACGTGCTGTGGGTGCTGCTGCGCTTGCAGGCCAAGACCGATGCCCAGCACCTGATCGACCACGCGACGCGGGTGTTCGGGCCGACCCCGGAGCTGGCCGTCGCCGAAGCGGGCCTGGCCGTCTACACCCATCGGCCCAGCGCGGCACTGACCCTGCTCGAGCCGGTCCTCGGCGGCACCCCGCAGCTGACGGCGGGTGCGCTGGTGACGGCCTGGCTGCTGGAGGGGGTCGCCGCCGACCGGCTGGACCGCCCGCGCAAGGCCGAGAGCGCGTTCGAGCAGGCGCTCGCGCTCGCCTGCGGTGAGCGGCTGATCCGCCCGTTCCTCGATGTGCCGGGCGCGGCCGAGACCCTCGACCGGCTGGGCGGGCGGTTCGGCCGCTTCGACGCGTTCGTCGACCTGGTCCGGTCCCATCGCGCGCCCGCCACCGACGCGCCGCAGCTCACCGAGACCGAACTCGCGGTGCTGCGCCAGCTCCCGTCCGGCATGACCGCGATCAATATCGCCGCGAACATGGGTGTCTCGGTGAACACCGTGAAGACCCACCTGCGTGGCATCTATCAGAAGCTGGGGGTCAACGCCAGAGCCGACGCGATCGGCAACGCCCGCCGTGTCGGCCTGATCTGACGACACCGGCCCGGCCGAAACTCACCCGCAACGGATGATTTCCGCGCCGCCCGGCGCGGCTACGGTCGCGGGACCGCCAGGATTCCGACGAGGCAAGGTGGACGATGCGCACGTATCCGGACTTCGGGAACACGACCGACTTCGACAACGCCAACCGCGGCCTGATCGACAAGCTCGACCCGCCGGTGATCACCGCCGCCGACGGCCGGGTGATCTGGGACATCGGCGCCTACGACTTCCTCGACGGCCCGTGCCCGCCGACGGCCGATCCGAGCCTGTGGCGGCAGGGCCAGCTCTGCAATATCCAGGGCCTGTTCGAGGTCACCGAGGGCATCTACCAGGTGCGCAACTTCGACCTGTCGAACATGACGATCGTCGAGGGCGAGACGGGCGTGATCGTCATCGACCCGCTCATCTCCGCCGAGACCGCCGCCGCGGGCCTGGCGATCTACCGCAAGCATCGCGGCGACCGGCCGGTGACCGGTCTGATCTACACCCATTCGCACGCCGACCATTTCGGCGGCGCGCGCGGTGTCGTGCCGGAGGGGCATCCGGAGGTCCCGGTCATCGCCCCGGAGGGTTTCCTCGAGCACGCGGTCAGCGAGAACGTCTACGCGGGCAACGCGATGACCCGGCGCGCGATCTTCATGTACGGCACCGGCCTGGACAAGGCTCCCGACGGCCAGCTCGGCTGCGGCCTCGGCATGACCACCTCCACCGGCACGGTCACGATGATCCCGCCGACCCTCGACATCACCCGCACCGGGCAGGAGGAGGTGGTCGACGGCGTCCGCATCGTCTTCCAGCTGACCCCGGGCACCGAGGCCCCCGCCGAGATGAACTTCCTGTTCCCCGACCGCCGGGCCCTGTGCATGGCCGAGAACGCCACCCACAACATGCACAATGTGCTCACCCTGCGCGGCGCGGTGGTGCGCGACTCGCGGATCTGGTCGAGCTATCTCGACGAGGCCATCGCGCTGTTCGCCGACAAGGCCGACGTCGCCTTCGCCTCGCACCACTGGCCCACCTGGGGCGCCGACAACTGGACCGCATGGCTGGCCGGTCAGCGCGACATGTACGCCTACCTGCACGACCAGACCCTGCGCCTGCTCAACCAGGGCCTCAACGGACCCGAGATCGCCGAGATCCTCACCTTCCCGCCCGGGCTCGACGGACTGTGGGCCAACCGCGGCTACTACGGCTCGCTCAGTCACAACGTCAAGGCCATCTACCAGCGCTATCTCGGCTGGTTCGACGGCAACCCGGCGCACCTGTGGGAGCACACCGAGGTGGAGCAGGCCAAGCGCTACGTCGCCGACTACGGCGGCGTCGACGCCGTCGTCGCCAAGGGGCGTGCCTACGCCGCCGAGGGCGACCACCGGTTCGCGGCCACGCTGCTCAATCACGCCGTCTTCGCCGACCCGGGCAACACCGCGGCCAAGGAGGCGCTGGCCGAGGTCTACCAGACCCTCGGCTACGGCAGCGAGAACGGCACCTGGCGCAACTTCTTCCTGGTCGGCGCGACCGAGCTGCGCAACGGCCCGACCCAGGTCAGCCTGGACACCACCGACCCGCAGATGATGGCGGCGCTGACGATCGACATGATCATCGACTCGATCGCCATCCGGATCAACGGCCTGCGCGCCGCCGAATCGGACTTCGCGCTGGACCTGAACCTGACCGACAGCGGCGCGGTCACCCGGCTGACCATGTCCAACGGCGCGCTCACCCACCGCACCGCGTCCGGGCACGCGCCGTTGCGCGGCCCGGCCGACCTCACCCTGACGCTCACCAAGGCGCAGCTGCTGGCCGGGCTCGGTGGCCAGGGCTTCGACGGCGTCACGATGGACGGTGATCAGGCGGTGCTGAAGACCCTGGTCGGCCTGATCGAGACGCCCGACCCGAGGTTCCCGATCGTCACACCCTGAGACCCAGCTCGGGGTTCATGAACAGCGCCCCCGGCCGCCCAGGGCCGGGGGCGCTGTTGCGCGTGGTCTCAGCCGAGCAGCTGTGCCTTCGCGGCGGCGAACTCGGCGTCGGAGAGCGCACCGGCGGCGTGCAGGTCGCTCAGTTGCTTGAGCTTCGCGACCAGGTCGACCGGCGCGGCGGGCGGCGGCGCCGGTGCCACGGGCTGCGGTGGCGGCGCGGCGTAGGCCTGCTGCTGGGCGTAGGCCTGCTGCTGGTCGTAGTTCTGCTGATCGGCGTAGGCCTGCTGTTCGGCCGAGCGTTTCCTGGCCCGGTTGTTCACGGCGTTGGAGGTGGCGGTCGCGGTACCCGCGACGACCGCGGTACGGGCGATCGTGCCCAGCAGTCCCGGCCGCCCGACGCGGCCCCTTCGTAGTGGCATGACGATTCCTCCCTAGCCGGTCGTCGCCGCGGACACCGCGGCCTGGACGACATCGCGCGGCACCTGAACGTGCAGCGTCACCTCACCCCTGGCACCGCGCACGGCGCCGGCCAGCCGCGCGGCCCAGGTCTGCTCGAAGACCAGGATCACCGACGTGCTGCCGGGCGCCATCGAGGTGCGCACGACCTCCACGTCGGCCGCGCTGACCAGGTCGATGTCGGCGGCGGTGAGCCCGGTGAGACCCACCTCGGCCAGGTCGTCGTCGATCTCCTTCTCGGTGATGGTGCCCGCGTCGTCCATCGTCAGCACGATCAGATCGAGCAGGGTCACCAGTCCGTTCTCGACGACCTCGGCGAGCGCGTCGGTGACCGACTCGTCGACCGCGGTGCCGGGGAAGGTGAGGACGAGGAAGTCGACCGGGCCCAGCGCAGGTGTTGTTCCCATGGCGTGATCGTGCGCCGATCCCGCGGCGCCCACCTCACCCGAATCGGGTGAACCGGGGCGGCGTCCGGAGTTCTAGCGTTGATCGTATGAATGGCATCGTCGTCGTCGTGGTCGGAGCGCTGCTGTGCTTCTACGGCATCCGATCGGTCCACCTGGGCATCATCGCGATCGGCTTCGGTCTCGGCTGGATGATCGCCGACCTGTTCAACGCCTCGCTGGCCTGGCTGGTGCTGATCGGCCTGATCGGCGCGGTGTCCTCGTGGGTGATCACCTCGCTGGTGTTCCGCTTCGCGTCCTACTTCATCGGCGGCCTCACCGGCGCGATGATCGGCACCAAGCTGGCGACGGTGTTGCAGCCCGGCGACAAGAACGTCGCGCTGAGCATGATCGTGGCGCTGGCCATGTGTGTGGCGGGCGCCTTCCTGGCCGAGAAGTTCCGCGCTCGCGCCCTGCTGTGGCTGACCTCGATCGGCGGCGCCAGCATGGTGGTCAGCGGCCTGGGCCGGATGAGCGACTCGCTGGCGTTCCTGCGCGATCCCGAGCCCGGCTGGCAGCAGGTGACCTCCGTGCTGGCCTGGTTGGGCCTGTCGTTGCTCGGCTGGATCACCCAGCGGCACCTGTTCGCCGAGAAGCTCGGGATCCAGCACCTCGCCGGCGGTGGCGACGACGAGATCGACCAGAGCAAACGCAACGGCGGCTGGCCCACCCGCTGAGGGCTACTCGGTCGGCGTCTGCAGCGCCGGGAACCAGACGTCGGTGAGCACGGTGGCGGCCTTCTCGGCCGTGACGTCGATGACGCCCTGCATGGCCCACCGGGTGAAGAACCGTTCGAGCTGGGCGACCAGCAGTTCGATCCGCAGCCGGGCCTCGTCGCGGCGGTGTTCGGGCCAGCGGGCGAGGTAGGCGGGCATGCTGTCGGCCAGCGTCATGATGCCCTCGCGCGCGACCGCGCGGAATTCCGGCTCCAGCGCGGTGGCCTCGTCCCAGGCCGGGAGCATGTCCTTGTTGGTGAGGAACCAGTAGATCGCGCGGGTCATCCACTCCTCGAACGCGGCCCTGGAGCCGGTGGTGAGCACCCGGTCGAGGTCGGCGTAGAACTCCCGGACGCTGGTCAGCGTGCCCTCGTTGGCGATCGCCCGCAGCACCTCGCCCTTGCTGGTGAAGTGCAGGTAGAACGTCGCCCGGCTGCACCCGACGGCGGCCACGATGTCGTCGACCCGGACCGCGGAGTAGCCCTCGGTCTCGAACAGCGACCGCGCGGTTTCCACGATCTTGTTCCTGGTGAGGCGCTTCTGTTCCTCGCGCAGGGAGCCGCGGCGCGCAGCGGGTTCGGTCGGCATGAGCCCATCTTAGACGATCCGCCCATTCACTAGACACCGTGTCTAGTGAGACGCTACGCTGTGGTTCACGTCACTCGGTGCGGTCATCGACGACCGCGCTGTTCAGGAGTTGTGCATGGATACACGCGAATTGCCCAGGGTCTGCGTCATCGGCGCCGGACCTTCGGGTATCACCGTCGCCAAGCGACTGGCCGAGAACGGAATTCCGTTCGACTGCTACGAGGCGTCCGACGAAGTCGGCGGCAATTGGTACTACAAGAACCCGAACGGGATGTCGGCCTGCTATCAGAGCCTGCACATCGACACCTCGAAGTACCGCCTGCAGTTCGAGGACTTCCCGGCGCCCGAGGAATGGCCGCACTTCCCGCACCATTCGCAGCTGCTGCAGTACTTCAAGGACTACGTCGACCATTTCGACCTGCGCGACCACATCCGGTTCAACACCCTGGTCACCGCCGCCGAACGCGACGACGCCGGGCTCTGGCGGGTGACCACCGCGGCGGGCGACACCGAGGTCTACGACGCGCTGATCGTCTGCAACGGCCACCACTGGAATCCCCGATTCCCGGACTACCCCGGCGAATTCGACGGCGTGCTGATGCACAGCCACGCCTACAACGACCCGTTCGATCCGGTCGATATGCGCGGCAAGCGGGTCGTGGTGGTCGGCATGGGCAATTCCGGCCTCGATATCGCCTCGGAACTGTCCCAGCGCTTCATCGCGTCGAAGCTGTTCGTCTCGGCCCGCCGCGGTGTCTGGGTGCTGCCCAAATACGTGAACGGGGAAGTGGGCGACCGGCGTTCGATGCCGTCCTGGATTCCGGCCAAGCTGGCGCTCAAACTCAAGCAGCGCTTCGTCCGCAAGAATCGCGGCGACATGCGCAACTACGGCCTGCCCGCGCCCGATCACGAGCCGTTCGAGGCGCATCCGTCGGCGAGCGAGGAATTCCTGCACCGGGCCGGCTGCGGTGACGTGGAATGCAAGCCCGCGATCACCCGCCTGGACGGTGACACCGTGCATTTCGCCGACGGCAGCAGCGAACAGGTCGACGTGATCGTCTGCGCCACCGGCTATCACATCAGTTTCCCGTTCCTCACCGACGCCGCGCTGGTCCCCGACGCGGCCAACCGGTTCCCGCTGTTCCAGATGATGCACAAGCCCGGGGTGGACAATCTGTTCTATCTCGGCCTGGCCCAGCCGATGCCGACGCTGGTGAACTTCGCCGAGCAGCAGAGCAAACTGGTGGCCGCCTATCTGACCGGCCGCTACCATCTGCCGCCGCGTGCGGAGATCGAGACGGTGCTGCGCGAGCAGGAATCCCGGCGCACCGGCCGCTACTACGATTCGCCACGGCACACCATCCAGATCGAATTCGAGCCGTATGTGCGCTCGATGACGAAGGAGATCGCGCGCGGTGCGAAACGCGCTGCCGCGGCGGGCAATACGCTGCCTGTTCCCGCTCGCGCGACCGCGGGGGTGCCGCGATGAGCGCCGCCGGTTTCTGTCTCGACGAATTCGCCGGTGTGCGTGCCGCTTTCGACGAGGAACTCGACGGGGGCGCCGAAGTCGGCGCGGCCCTGTGTGTCACGGTCGACGGTGAGCCGGTCCTCGACCTGTGGGGCGGCTGGGCCGACCCGGACAAGACGCGGCGCTGGGGTGCCGACACCCTGGTCAACGTCTTCTCGGTGACCAAGACGATGACCGCCCTGTGCGCGCTGCTGCTGGTCGACCGCGGCGAACTCGACCTCGACGCGCGGGTGGCCGCCTACTGGCCCGAGTTCGCGGCCAACGGCAAGGACGCCATCCTGGTCCGGCACCTGCTCTCGCACACCTCCGGTGTCTCCGGCTGGGAGAAGCCGATCGAACTGGCCGACATCTACGACACCGAGGCCGCCGCGGCCCGGCTGGCGACCCAGGCGCCCTGGTGGGAGCCGGGCACCGCGTCGGGCTATCACGCCATCAACTACGGGCATCTCATCGGTGAACTGGTGCGCCGCATCACCGGTCGCTCGCTCGGCCGCTTCTTCGCCGAGGAACTGGCGGGCCCGCTGGGCGCCGATTTCCACATCGGTACCGGTCCCGAGCACGCCGACCGGATCGCCACCCTGATCCCGCCGGAACTGCCCGAGTTCGATCTGTCGACCCTCGACCAGGACAGCGTGCTGATCAAGACGCTCACCAGTCCCTGGCTCGAGATCGGCGAGACCGCGACGCCGGCCTGGCGGGCGGCCGAGATCGGCGGCACCAACGGGCACGGCAACGCGCGCTCGGTCGCCCGGATCCAGTCGCTGATCGCCAACGGCGGCGAGCTCAGCGGGCGGCGATTCCTCTCGCCCGCCACCGTCGAGCTGATCTTCCGCGAGCAGGCCGACGGCGTCGACCTGGCCCTGCTGACCCCGTTGCGCTTCGGCATCGGCTACGGGCTGCCCCGGCCGCAGACCTTCCCGCACATCCCCGACGGCCGGGTCTGCTGGTGGGCCGGCTACGGCGGGTCGATGGTCGTCAACGACCTGGATCGCCGGATCACCTTCGCCTACACCATGAATCGGATGGCGACCGGCCTGATCGGCTCCGACCGCTGCGACCGGTATCTGAAGGCCACCTTCGACGCGATGGGGGAGCGGCGATGACGATGCGCGCGATGCAGCTGACCGCGCCGGGCACCCTCGAACTGCGGACCGTGCCGGTGCCCGACCTCGGCCCCGACGATCTGCTGCTGCGGGTCGGCGCGGCCGGGATCTGCCATTCGGATTCGTTCGTGCTGAGCCTGCCGTTCCCGATGAGCGAGCAGCCACTCACCCTCGGCCACGAGATCGCGGGCACCATCGAGGCCGTCGGGTCGCGGGTCGCGGGCCGCCGGGTCGGCGAGCGTGGACTCGTGTACCTGTGCTGGTCCTGTGGCGAATGCCGGGAGTGCCTGCACGGCAACGAGAACGTCTGCCTGGCGGCCGGTCGCACGGCCATGCCGCCGTGCCCCGGCCTCGGCCCCGACGGCGGGATGGCCGAGTACGTGCGCATCCCGGTGCGCTCGTTCGTCCCCATCGGCGACATGGATTTCGCGCAGGCGGCCCCGCTGGCCGACGCGGCGCTCACCCCCATGCACGCCATCCGCGGCGCGCTGGACCAGCTGTGGCCGGGCGCCACCGCGGTCGCGATCGGCATCGGCGGACTCGGCCACGTCGCGGTCCAGCTGTTGAAGGCGCTCACCGAGACCAGGGTGATCGCGGTCGACGTCGATCCCGACAAGCTCGCGCTGGCCACCGCCTGCGGCGCCGATGTCGCGCTGACCGCCGGTGCGGACACCGCCGCCACCATCCTCGAGCTGACCGGCGGACGCGGGGCCGAGGCGGTGTTCGACTTCGTCGGCGCCGACGCCACCGCGAAGCTGGCCGTGGAGACGGTCGCCCCCAACGGTGCCTACCGGATGGTGGGGCTGGCGGGCGGCATCCCCGGCATCGACTCCGGCCCGGCGGGCGGGCCCGGCCTGCCGTGGGGCGCCACGGTGCGCAAGTCCTACGGCGGCACCCGCGGCGACCTCGTCGACGTGATCACCCTGGCCGCCGCGGGCAAGGTGCGCGCCGAGGTCGAACGCTTCGACCTCGCCGACGCCCGGACCGCCTTCGACCGACTCGACGCGGGCGCGATCCGCGGACGCGCCGTCCTCATCCCCTGATGGAGAACAAGACTATGACCGATGTAGTGGACCCGCAGGAATTCGTGGCCAAGGTCGCCGCGGGCCTGACCGCGCCCGGCGCGCCCTTCGAGCTGACCGTCGAACCCGTTCTCGGCGTGCCGATCCCGGTGCTGGCCCACCGCCGCCGCAGCCTGCGCGCACTGCTCGAACACTCGCGGAGCTGGGGCGAGCGCGACTACCTGATCACCGAGGACCGCCGCCTGTCCTTCGCCGAGCACGCCGCGGCCGCGGGCGCGCTGGCCACCGCGCTGGCGACCCGCTACGGCGTCGGCAAGGGCGACCGGGTCGGCATCCTGGCCGCCAACGGCCCGGACTGGGTGATCACGTTCTGGGCCGCGCAGTGCCTGGGCGCCATCCCGGTCGGCTACAACGCCTGGTGGGCGCCGCCGGAGATCGCCTACGGGCTCGAGCACGCCGCGCCCACCGTGGCGATCGCCGACGCCAAACGGGCCGCGCTGCTCGCCGAGACCGGCACCGATATCCCGGTGCTCACCATGGACGGCGACCTGCCCGCCCTGATCGCCGAATTCGGCGGTGGCGAGATCCCGGACACGCCGGTCGACGAGGACGATCCGGCGGTGATCCTCTACACCAGCGGCACCAGCGGCAGGCCCAAGGGCGTGGTGCATTCGCAGCGGAACATGGTGGCCATCAGCGACTATCACCGCTTCACCGACGCGATGCTCGCCGCGTTCGCCGGTCAGCCGCCCAGCGACGCGCCGAGTGATCGCCGCTACCTGGTCACCGCCCCGCTGTTCCACATCGCCAGCCTGCACAATCTCGTCATCCCCCGGCTGGTGACGGGCGCGGCGGCGGTGTTCCCGCACGGCGCGTTCGAGGTCGGCCGGGTGCTGAGCCTGGTCGAGCGCGAGCGGGTCACCAACTGGGCCGCCGTGCCGACCATGGCCTCGCGGCTGCTGGATCACGATGTCGCCCAGCACGATCTGTCCTCGCTGGGCGCCCTCTCGCTCAACTCGGCGCCGTCCTCGCCCGCGCTGCTGGCCAGCCTGCGCGAGAAGATCCCGTCCCTGCAATTCGCGCTGACCACCAGCTACGGCCTCACCGAGAGCGGCACCGCCGCGACGGTGGCCACGCCGCTGGACCTGCTCGCCGACGACGCCTCGGTCGGCAAGCCGATCTTCGGGGTGGCGGTGGAGATCCGCGACGCCGACGGCGCGGTCGTCCCCGACGGCGAGGAGGGCGAGATCTGCATCCGCAGCCCGTACGTGATGCTCGGCTATTGGCGCGACGACGCCGCCACCGCCAAGGCCATCGACGGCGAGCGCTGGTTGCGCTCCGGCGATTTCGGCACCGTCACCGACGGCAGGCTGACCGTCTCGGGCAGGCGCACCGACCTGATCCTGCGCGGCGGCGAGAACGTCTATCCCACCGAGATCGAGAACGTGCTGACCGAGCATCCCGCGGTCACCGAGTGCGCCGTGTTCGGCGTCGCCCATCCCGATCTCGGCCAGGAGGTGGCGGCCGTGGTGGTCGCCGAGCCCGGCACGGTCGACGCGGAGGAACTGCGCGACTTCGTCGCCGCGCGGCTCGCCTATTTCAAGGTGCCCGCCCGCTGGCGGCTCACCACCGACGCCCTGCCGCGCAACGCGACCGGCAAGGTCACCCGACGCGATCTCGCGCTCTAAGAGGAAAAGCTATGTTCGACAGCATCATCAAGGGCGGCCGCTGGTTCGACGGCACCGGCGCCGCGTCCGCGATCCGCCACCTCGGAATCAAGGACGGCAAGGTCGCCGCGATCTCGGCGACACCACTCGACGAGACCGGCTGCGACCGGGTCGTCGACGCCACCGGCCGGTGGGTCGTGCCCGGCATGATCGATATCCACACCCACTACGACGTCGAGGTGCTGCTCGATCCGTCGCTGTCGGAATCGGTGCGCCACGGCGTGACCACCGTGCTGCTCGGGTCGTGCTCGCTGTCGACGGTGCACGTCGACGGCGAGATCGCCGGCGACCTGTTCGGCCGGGTCGAGGCGATTCCGCGCGCCCACGTCGTGCGGGCGGTGGAGCAGACCAAGAGCTGGCACTCCGCCGACGAGTACGCCGCCGCGCTGGACGCGCTGCCGCTCGGCCCGAACGTGGCCAGCTTCATCGGGCACTCCGACATCAGGTCCGCGGTGATGGGTCTGGACCGCGCGACCCGGAAGGACGTGCGGCCCAGTGACACCGAACTCGCCGCCATGGCCGCGAAGCTGACCGAGGCGCTCGACGCGGGTTTCGTCGGCATGTCCTCGCAGCGGCTGCTGTTCGACAAACTCGACGGCGAACTGTGCCGCTCGCGCACCCTGCCCTCGACGTATTCGACCAGGGCCGAACGCAAGACGCTCAACACCATCCTGCGCACCCGTGGTCGCGCGCTCCAGGGCGGACCGGATGTCAACCGCTCCGACACGATGATCGCGATGGCGGCGAGCAGTATCGGTCTGTGGCGCGCGCCGCTGAAGGTCAGCCTGCTCTCGGCCGCCGACATCAAGGCGATTCCGCTGGTGGCCAAGGTGTTCCCGCTGCTGGCGCGGGCGATCAACGCGCTGCGCGGCGACTTCCGCTGGCAGCACCTGCCGGTGCCGTTCGAGGTCTACTCCGACGGCATCGACCTGCCGATCTTCGAGGAGTTCGGTTCCGGCGCCGCCGCGCTGCACCTGGCCGACCACATCGACGAGCAGCGCCACCTCATGCAGGACGAGCAGTACCGGCGCAAGTTCCGCAAGGACTACGACCAGAAGTACGGGCCCCGCGTCTGGCATCGCGACTTCTTCGACGCCGACATCGTCGACTGCCCCGACCCCAGCGTGATCGGCAAGACCTTCGGCCAGGTCGGGGTCGACCGCGGCGGCGTGCACCCGGTCGACGCGTTCCTGGATCTGGTCGTCGAGCACGGCGCGAAGCTGCGCTGGCGCACCACCATCTCCAACCACCGGCCCGAGGTGCTCAATATCCTCGCCGCCGATCCCGGTATCCAGCTGGGCTTCTCCGACGCGGGCGCGCACCTGCGCAATATGGCCTTCTACAACTTCGGCCTGCGCCTGCTGCGGCGGGTCGCCGACGCCGAGCGGGCGGGCACCCCGTTCATGACGATCGAACACGCGGTGCACCGGATCACCGGCGAACTCGCCGACTGGTACGGCCTCGACGCGGGCCACCTGCGCGTCGGTGACCGCGCCGATGTCGTCGTCATCGATCCGGCGCACCTCGACGACACGCTCGACGCGTACGCGGAGAACCCGATCCCGGAGTTCGACAACCTGCCGCGCATGGTCAATCGCAACGACGAGACCGTCACCGCGGTCTTCGTCGGCGGGCGGTACGTGTTCGGCGCCGGCAGCAAGGATCCCGCGCTCGGCACCGAGCGCACCGGCCGGTTCCTGCGCGCCGGGTAGCGCGAGGCGGGGCCGGTGGGCGGTCGGCGGACCTCGATCTGGGACAGTCGAGGCAAGACCGGGCGCCCGCCGACCCCGGTACGCCGCACGTCAGCGAGAGGATCGCCCATGTCGGACGCGAAACGGATCACCTGGGGCAAGCCGCGTCGGCCCAGCGACGCCGACCGCGACGCCCTGCGCGCCGACCTGCTGACCAAGGCCCGCGCCGTGCGCGCCGACGGCTGGGCCGAGCACCGCGCGACCTGGCCCGCGGGCCAGGTCGCCGTCGTCGCCTACCTGCTCGGCGACACCGACCTGCTCACCGAACTCGACGAGACCGACACCACCGTCCTGAGCCGCTACGCCGCCGACCTCTTCGGTTTCATCGGCGGCCGCAAGGACAACGAGAAGGGCCTCGTCGATACCCAGGCCTGGTTCGACTCCGTCCGCGAGGCCCTGGACTGAGCCTCAGATCGGTTCGAATTCGTTGAGTTTCCAGGTCTGGTCGAACCACGGATCGAGCGGTCCGTAGAGCCGGAACAGCGGGAACCACGACTTGCCGGGCACGGTCTGCACCCAGTTGGACTCCTTGCCTGCCGGCGCCTGCGGGCCGAAATACAGGTCCCAGGAACCGTCGTCGTTGGCGACGAGGTCGCCGGAGTTCGAGGCAACGGCGGGCCACAGCGTGTCGGGGACCTGCAACAGCGACCGGGTCTGGGTGTCGTAGACGTCGACGGCCCAGAAGTTCTTCGCCGGTGGTTCGGCGTCGACGTGCAACCGGTAGCTGCGGGCGCCGTCGAGGATGTCGCCGTTGGCGTCGTGCACGGTGTAGGTGTACGCCGAGCCCGCACCGGCCACCGCGTGCGCCATCGCCGGCGTGATGACGGTGGCGATGTAGTGGAACCGGGTGCGCGCGTCGAGCAGACGGGCGCCGTCGCGCAGGAATTCGTAACTGCCGCCGACGAACAGAGTGCGCCAGCTGCCGTAGAGCACCGTCTCCTCGTCCCGCGGTGTGAACGCGATCGCGCGCGACAGCCCGGCACCGACCCGGGCGGCCTTGTCGAGAACGGCGCGCAGGCGGTCGTCGGGGGCGAAGGGCTTGCCGTGCACGATGCCGATCGCGGCCAGCTGTCCGGCGCGTTCGGGGTCGAGCGCGGTGACCGGTTCCTCCTGGACGAGTTCGTCGACCTCGTAGAAGAACGACACGTCGTTGGCGTGCACGGTGTTGAACGGCGTCTGCGCGAAGTCGATCCACTCGTTCACCGGCGGATCCGCGGCTTCGGACAGCGGGTAGATCCGGGTGCGCTGCAACTCCGGCACCCCGCCGAGCGCGCGCAGGACCACCCAGTCGGTATAGGTCGCGGAGTGGTAGGTGAAATAGCCGTCCGGGAGATCGCCGGTGTAGCCGGGCGGGACGAACAGGTACTTGCCGCCCGCGCCCTGGTCGGGACCCGGAATACCCATGTCGGCGACGTAGCGGAACCAGAAGTCGTCGATCACGCACATCGACCGGGGCGGTGCCTCGATCACCGTCGGCCCCCAGGCCTTCAGATCGAGAAAGGTGGTGCCGTAGGTGGTTTCGGTATTGGGAGTCAGCGCGATGCCCCGGGAGTCCGCGCGCGGATCGGAGAAACCGATGGCGTAGCCCCCGATCCCCAGCGACCGCAGACCCGCGCGGAAGGCGACCAGGGAGGCACCCGGAACACAGTTGAGGAACACATCGATACCGCGCAGCAGATCGAGGCCGTCATAGAGCGTGTCCAGCGACTCCGGCAACGGCACCCCGTCGAAGAACTTCAGCACGCCGAACGGACTGTCGATGACATCGGGCGTGGAGATGGACTCGATCGCCGCGCGCATCTGCTCAGGCGTTGAGCCCCGCGTCTCGGACATGACAGAACCTCCCTGCGGAACCGACTACGGTCCCGCCCGAGGCTAAGCGCGGCATCGAGCCGCCCACCTCACCCGGAACGGGTGATTTCACCCCGCCGCGATCACCCGCGCCTCGCCGTCGGCATCCGGCTCCGAGACCTAGGGTGCCGTGGCCTCGGCCAGGTCGAGGGTGATGGGGAACGGCAGGGTCAGCTCGAGGGTGTCGTGGTAGATCCCGGTCGGCGCGTACTGACCGGTGGCCGGGTCCAGTTCGAAGACGTAGACGACCGCGCGCCCGTCGACGTTCTCGACGCGCCAGAAGTGGGGGATGCCTGCGTCCGCGTAGAGCACGGGCTTGCGCTTGCGATCACGGATCACGGAGTCGGGGGAGACCACCTCGATCGCGAGAAGCACGTCCTGTGGTTCGTAGGTCGTTTGTTCGAGGCCGGTGCTCGCTGCCGCGTCGACGATCATGATGTCGGGCTCCGGTCGTTGCCGGGCGGAGAGGGTCACGGTCATCTCCCGACGCACGTGGAGATGGCCCGGGGCCTGAGCTTTGAGGCTGTCGCGAAGATAGTCGATGACCAGCATGTGAAACGCCATCTGCGGGCTCACGAAGACGAGGCTCCCGTCGATCAGCTCGGTGTGCGGGGGAAGGCCGGTCAGACGATCCAGATCGTCGGCGGTGAATCCTTCCGGCGGCGGCACCAGCCAATCAGGGAATGCCTCGGGGTCGGCGGGTTCTTGCAGCGGCATCGGATCTGCAGTCATCGGTCCCCTCGCTAGTCGGTGTTCCAGCTGACCGGACCAGTATGGCACTGGCCCGGGTCAGGGGGTACGAGCGCGCGGAAACCGGGTCCTACCAGCGGTCGGGGGTGACCGGGGCGTCCCAGGCCTTGGCGAAGCGGGTCTTGTCCTTGGTGTCGACTTCGCGGCGGCGGTAGACGATGTAGGGGCGGGTCAGGTAGCCGATGGGGGCGCTGAACATGTGGACCAGGCGGGTGTACGGCCAGGCGGCGACCAGGGCCAGCACGACCAGGCCGTGCAGCTGGAAGGTCCACGGGACACCGACCATCAGGCCCGGTTCGGGGTTGATGGTGAACAGGCTGCGGAACCAGGGGGAGACGGTCTCGCGGTAGTTGTAGGTGCCCCACAGCAGGTTGGAGCCCCAGGTGTTGAGCAGGCCGGTGACCAGGGCCAGCGTCAGCAGGGTGTACATCATCACGTCGTTGCGGCTGGTCGCCTTGCGCACGGCGGGCACGACGATGCGGCGGTAGCAGAGGATGGCGACGCCGACCACCACCATCAGCCCGGCGACCGAGCCGGCGCCCACCGCGACCAGGTGATAGGCGTGCTCGGAGATGCCGAGCGCGCTGGTCCACGACTCGGGGATCAGCAGACCCATCACGTGCCCGCCGAACACCCCGAGCATGCCGAAGTGGAACAGCGGGCTGCCCAGCTGCAACAGCTTGGACTCGTAGATCTGCGAGGACCGGGTGGTCCAGCCGAACTGGTCGAACCGGTAGCGCCAGACGTGGCCGAGCACGAACGACGTGGCGGCGATGTAGGGCAGGATCAGCCACAGGCCTTCGGGGAGCGGGATGGTGGCGTTCATCGGCGGCCTTCCGTGGCGTCGAACAACGAGGGGTCCATGGCGAAGGGTTCCAGCCCGACTTCCTCCTCGGGCGGGCCCTGCGCGGCGAGCTCGGCGATGCGGCGCCGATCGGCGGTGGTCACCGGCGGCAGCGTGGTCAGCACCGCGGCGAGGACGCCACTGTAGGGAGAGTTGTTGTCGCCCAGCGACAGTCGCAGCAACTCCAGCACCGGCACGTGCTCACCCAGCAGGCGCTCGCCGCCGATCGGGTCGACGGTGGCGGCGAACTCCAGCAGCACCGGCAGGTGGTCGGGCAGTTCCTCGTCGCCGAGTTCCACCCCCGCCTGCCGGTAGGCGTGCTTGAACCGCAGCAGCGCCATGCCGCGCTTGCGGGTGTCGCCGTAGGCGTAGAAGGTCAGGTGCAGGCTGGCGCGGCGGCGCATGTCGAAGGTCTCGACATAGCTCTGCGCGACCTCGATCGAGGGCGTCTCGCGCAGATAGGTCAGCACCGCGTCGAAGTGCGCCCGCACCTCGGCGGACAATTCCGCAGCCGCCGAAGACATCTGGTCCAGCAGCGCCAGCGTCGACTCACCGGGGTAGTCCAGCAGGAGCGCGGCCAGCCGCCAGACGACCCGCCGATCGTGCTCGGGCATGGCGGTGACCGGCTGCGGCCGCCTGCGGATCGAGAGCAGACTCATTGCGCCGCACCGCTGACCGTGGAGTCGGCGACGGCAGCGCCGTTGCTGCCGTTGCCGTTGCTCCCTGCGGCGGCGCCGTTGCCGTTCGCGGTGGGCGCAAGCTTGTCGCTGCTCGGCACGAGCCCGCTGGTGCTGCGGCCGTCCCAGTTGAGCAGGTTGATCCGGCCCGACTTCTCCTCGGGCGCGGCCTGATTGGTGTCGGCCAGCGAGAACTTCTCCACCACCTGGTCGAACGCGGTCATGCCCGGTCCGCCGTCGGTGTCGAGGCTGCAGCCGGTGGCCAGCGAATCCAGTTCGTGCGCACGAGAAGTCGCGCCGGACGGGATCACGTAGCGGTGCTCGTACTTGGCGATCGCGAGCAGCCGGTACATGGCCTCGATCTCCTCGGGCTCGAGCCCGATCGACGGCGCGATCCCGGGTTCGGGCTCCTCACCGAGGTTGACCGACCGCATGAACGCGCGCATGCCGGCCAGGCGTTGCAGCGAAGCGCGCACCGGCCCGATCTCGCCCGCGGTGAACAGCTCGGCCAGGTACTCGATCGGGATGCGCAGCGCGTCGATGGCGCCGAACAGGTTGCCCGCGTCCTCGCCGTCGTGACCGGTCTCGCTGAGCACGTCGACCACCGGCGACAGCGGCGGCACGTACCAGACCATCGGCATGGTGCGGTATTCCGGATGCAGCGGCAGTGCCAGCTGGTAGTCCACGATCAGCTTGTAGACCGGCGAATCCTGCGCGGCCTGAATCCATTCCGGCGAGATACCGGCCTTCTCGGCCTCGGCGATCACCCGTGGGTCGTGCGGGTTGAGGAACACGCCGAGCTGGGACGGGTAGAGGTCCTTGTCATCGGTGACCGACGCCGCCTCGAGGACCGCGTCGGCGTCGTAGAGCATCACGCCGATGTAGCGCAGCCGCCCGACGCAGGTCTCCGAGCACACGGTCGGGATGCCGACCTCCACGCGCGGGTAGCAGAAGGTGCACTTCTCCGCCTTGCCCGTCTTGTGGTTGAAGTAGATCTTCTTGTACGGGCAGCCGGTGATGCACTGCCGCCAGCCGCGGCACTTGTCCTGGTCGACCAGGACGATGCCGTCTTCCTCGCGCTTGTAGATCGCGCCGGACGGGCACGACGCAGCGCACGACGGGTTCAGGCAGTGCTCGCAGATGCGCGGCAGGTAGAACATGAAGGTCTCTTCGAACTCCAGTTTCACCTTGTCCTCGAGCTTGCCGAGCAAGGGGTCCTTGCCGACCGCTTCGGGGCCGGAACCCAGGTCGTCGTCCCAGTTCGCGCCCCAGGTGACCTTGGTGTCCTCGCCGGTGATCAGCGACTTCGGCCGCGCGACCGGGGTGGTGTCGGTGGGCGGGGAGGCCAGCAGATTGTCGTAGTCGTAGCTCCACGGCTCGTAGTAGTCCTCGACCGTGGGCAGATCCGGGTTGGCGAAGATGTTCATCAGGCGCTTGAACCGCGAGCCCGACTTCAGCGACAGCTTGCCACGCTTGTTCAGCGTCCAGCCGCCCTTCCACTTCTCCTGATCCTGGTACTGGCGTGGATAGCCCTGTCCCGGACGGGTTTCCACATTGTTGAACCAGACGTATTCGGTGCCGCCGCGGTTGGTCCACGCCTGCTTACAGGTGACGCTGCAGGTGTGGCAGCCGATGCACTTGTCCAGGTTCATGACCATGGCGAGCTGAGCCATTACGCGCATGTCAGTACTCCACGTTCTGGTTGCGGCGGCGGATGGTGGTGACCTCGTCACGCTGGTTGCCCGTTGGGCCGTGGTAGTTCAGGGCGAAGGACTGCTGGGCGTAGCCGCCGATCAGGTGCGACGGCTTGATCAGCACCCGGGTGAGCGCGTTGTGGATACCACCGCGCTTGCCCTTGGACTCCTTGGTCGTGGTCTCGGTGCCCTCGATGCGCGGCACGTCCACCGCGCGGTCCTGCGCGTGGTACATGAAGACCGTGCCCTCGGGCATGCGGTGCGAGACGATGGCGCGGGCGACGACGATGCCGTTGCGGTTGACCGCCTCGATCCAATCGTTGTCGGCGACACCGATCTTGGCCGCGTCGCGGTCCGACATCCAGATCGTCTGACCGCCGCGCGAGAGCGTCAGCATGTGCAGGTTGTCCTGGTAGGCGGAGTGGATGGACCACTTCGAGTGCGGGGTCAGGTAGCGCACGGTGACGCCGCTGCCGCTCACATTGCCGATGGACGGTTCGGCGAACAGCGCGGTCATGTCCAGCGGCGGCCGGAAGATCGGCAGCTGCTCGCCGAGTTCGATCATCCAGTCGTGGTCGAGGTAGAAGTGCTGGCGCCCGGTGAGGGTGTGCCACGGCTTCTTCCGCTCGACATTGATGGTGAACGGCGAGTACCGGCGGCCACCGCTCTCACTGCCCGACCACTCCGGCGAGGTGATCACCGGCACCGGCCTGGCCTGGGTGTCGGCGAAGGTGATCTGCTTGCCCTCGGCCTCGGCCGCGAGATCGGCCAGCTTGGTGCCGGTGCGGCGCTCGAGCTGATGGAAGCCCTCGACCGCGAGGCGGCCGTTGGTGGTCCCCGACAGCGCCAGGATGGTCTCGGCGGCGAAGGTGTCCTTGGCCAGCGACGGCCGCCCGGCCGCGACGCCGGAGACGACGGTGCCGTTCTTGCCCGCGAGGTACTCGACTTCCTTGTCCGGGTAGGTGGTGATGCCCTTGGTGGTCACGCCGAGGGTGTCGACCAGCGGGCCCAGCGCCGCGAGCTTCTCCGCGATCTTGGTGTAGTCGCGCTCGATCTCCACGATCTTGGGCATGGTCTTGCCCGGAATCGGCTCGCACTCACCGGCTTTCCAGTCCAGCACCTTGCCGCCCGCCTGCGCGAGCGCGTCGGGGGAATCGTGCTGCAACGGCACCGCGACGATGTCGCGGCGGGTGCCCAGGTGCTTCTCGGCCAGCCAGGAGAACCCGCGGGCGATGCGGTGGAACGCCTCGAAGTCGGTCTTGGCCTCCCACGGCGGGGAGATGGCGGGGGAGAACGCGTGCACGAACGGGTGCATGTCGGTGGAGGACAGGTCGTGCTTCTCGTACCAGGTGGCGGCGGGCAGCACGATGTCGGCGAACAGCGTGGTGCTGGTCATGCGGAAGTCCAGCGCCAGCAGCAGATCCAGCTTGCCCTCGGCGCCTTCCTCGCGCCATTCCAGCTCCTGCGGCCGCACGCCGGTGGCGTCGGTGGTCTGCAGGTTGGAGCCGCAGCCGAGCAGGTGCTTCTGGAAGTACTCGTTGCCCTTGCCGGAGGAGCCGAGCAGGTTGGCCCGCCACACGGTGAGCACGCGCGGGAAGTTCTCCGGGGCGTCGGGGTCTTCACAGGCGAACCGCAGGTCACCGGACTTCAGCTGGGAGACGACGTGTTCGGCGGCGGTATTGCCCGCGGCGGCGGCCTCGTCGCTGAGGTCGAGCGGGTTGCGGTTGAACGTGGGGTAGCTCGGCATCCAGCCGAGCCTGCTGGCCAGGGCGATGTTGTCGGCGGCGGTGCGCCCGGCGAAGCGGCCCTTACCCAGCGGGGAGGCGAACGCGTCGGAGGTGAACGGGTCGTAGCGCCACTGGTCGTTGGTGAGGTACCAGAACACGGTGCCCTGCATCTGGCGCGGCGGGCGCTGCCAGTCCGACGCCGAAGCCAGGGTGGCCCACCCGGTCACGGGGCGGCACTTCTCCTGACCGACGTAGTGGGCCCAGCCACCGCCGTTCTTGCCCTGGCAGCCGGTGAGCAGCGTCAGCGTGAAGAAGGCGCGGTAGATCTGATCGGAGTGGAACCAGTGGTTGGTGCCCGCGCCCATCAGGATCATCGAGCGGCCGCCGGAACGTTCGGCGTTGTCGGCGAATTCGCGGCCGATGCGCGCGGCTTGCACGGCGGGGACGCCGGTGATGGCCTCCTGCCAGGCCGGGGTGTACGGCGACTCGGCGTCTTCGTAGCCCTTGGCCCACTCGCCGGGCAGGCCATCGCGACCCAGGCCGTACTGCGCGAGCAGCAGGTCGAAGACGGTCGTGACCCGCTTGCCCGCAACGATTTTCGTCGGGACGCCACGCAGGATCGTCTCGGCGGTGTCGGTGTCGAAGCGCGGCAGGGCGATCGTGGCCGGTGCGTCGTCGGAATGGCCGAGCAGGGTGAGCAGCGGGTCGACGCCCTCGAGGTCGAGGTTCCACTTGCCCGCGTCGCCCTCGCCGAAACGGTGGCCCAGCGAACCGTTGGGCACCACCGGGTTTCCGGCCTGATCCAGCAGCACCGGCTTGTGCTCGACACCCTCACCGGTCTGACCCAGATCGGCGGCGGTGAGGAACTTCCCGGGCAGGGCGCCGTTCTGATCCGCCGCCTCGTCGAGACAGATCAGGTACGGCAGGTCGGTGTAGGACTTGATGTAGTCGAGGAACATCGGAGTCTGCTTCTCGAGGAAGAACTCCTTGAGCACCACGTGGCCCATGGCCATCGCCAGCGCCGCGTCGGTGCCGGGGCGGGCCGCCACCCACTCGTCGGCGAACTTGGTGTTGTCGGCGTAGTCGGGGGAGACGACGACGACCTTCTGGCCGCGGTAGCGCGCCTCGGTCATGTAGTGCGCGTCGGGCGTGCGGGTCACCGGGACGTTGGAGCCCCACATGATCAGGTAGCCCGCGTCGAACCAGTCGGCCGACTCCGGCACGTCGGTCTGATCGCCGAAGACCTGCGGCGATGCCACCGGCAGGTCGGCGTACCAGTCGTAGAAGGAGAGCATGTAGCCGCCGATCAGCGACACGAACCTGGCACCGGTCGCGTGGCTGACCATCGACATCGCGGGAATCGGCGAGAAGCCGGCCACGCGGTCGGGTCCGTACTGCTTGATCGTGTAGACGTGCGCGGCCGCGGCGATCTCGGCGGCCTCCCACCACTCGGCGCGGACGAAGCCGCCCTTGCCGCGCGCGGTCTTGTACGCCTTGGCCTTGGCCGGGTCCTCGACGATCGACTCCCAGGCCAGCACCGGGTCCTTGAGCTCGGCCTTGGCCTTGCGGTACAGGTCCAGCAGGGTGCCGCGCACGTACGGGTAGCGCACGCGGGCGGGGGAGTAGGTGTACCAGGAGAACGACGCGCCACGAGGGCAGCCGCGCGGTTCGTACTCCGGCTTGTCCGAGCCCACCGAGGGGTAGTCGGTCTGCTGCGACTCCCAGGTGATCACGCCGTCCTTGACGTAGATCTTCCAGGAGCACGAGCCGGTGCAGTTCACGCCGTGGGTGGAGCGCACCACCTTGTCGTGCGACCAGCGGTCGCGGTAGAACGCGTCGGCGTCGCGGCCACCGACCTTGTACACCGACCGGTTGTCCGGCGAGACCTCACCGCGCTGGAAGTATTTACCGAGGTTCAGCAACGTGTCGCCGATATCGGTGGGCGACGGACCATGAGTGCGCGAATTAACCACGACGCCCCCTTCGAGCTGTGCTTTCGGGCTGATAGGGGCAACTGTAAAGAGACCGGGTGCTCCGGCAAAACGAACTTTTCACATCCCCGTCGGCCCCTCGGTGAGCTGTGAGGTCGGCGAAATCTCGTGGTCACGGAGGCGGCCGCGGCGGCGGCGGGCGATCCGGGGCCGACCTGGGTGAACGACTCGCGAGCTGGCCGAACGGGCGGATGGCGGGGTCTGTCACCCGGCCCGCGGTGATGCTTCCGAAACGACTGGTTCTCCGGCGGTTTACATTTGTTTACACACCCGGCGGGTTCGCTGAACAGCGCTGATGTGACGGCCCGCACACTGCGGCGGGCTGGTCGGGGCTCATGGGTGCTGGTGCGCGGGGTGCCGGATCGGGGTCGTGATCGTGTCGTCACCACGCGGCGGCGAAGTCTATAGCACTGCTGGACGGAAAGAATTCGAATCCTTTTAATTCGCCCTGGCTCAGTGTGTTTCGTGACCGCGCCCACAGTTGCCAGTCGGTAACTACCCAATAGGCAACGCGTCAATATAAAGAAACGGCAACTTTTCCGTTCGGCGATTGGTTCGAGGTTGAAACGTCATCCAGGATGGGGCGGTGCAGACAGGGAGGGTTCCGGTGCTACCGAAGTCATCGTCCGACGGGCCGGCTGGTCCGCCGAAGCCGCCGACACTCGGCGGGTTGCTGCGGCGACTGCGCGACGATCGGCGGATTTCCCGGGAAAAACTGGCTTTCGCGGCCGGTGTCAGCTCGAGCTACATCACCCATCTGGAGAGCGGCGACCGGGACCGGCCGACGCAGGCCGTCGTCGAGGCGCTGGTGCGCTACCTCGACCGGATCGCCCCGGTGACCGATATCGAGCGCAGGCATCTGTTCGACCTGGCCGGGCTCGCTCCCGTGGACAATCCGTCGGTCGAGGACCTGCGCGCCGAGATCAACGCCGAAATGCGCCGGACGCTCGTGCTGCAGGAGCCGAACCTGGCGGCCTACGTCGACACGCGCTGGAATGTGCTGGCGGGCAACGATTCCTACCATCGCGCGTTTCCCGGCTTGGTCGAGGACGCCAATATCCTGCGCTGGTTCTTCGGCAACCCGCTCTCGCGCAAGGTGATGGTGGAGTGGGAACGGGAATCGACCCTGACCGTGCACTGGCTGCGCGGGCTGATCGGTCAGCAGGGTGGCGGTGACTGGGCGACCGAGCTGCTCGAGGAGCTGGCGCAGTACCAGGACTTCCGCCGGATCTGGGACGACGGCGACACCGTCTACGGCCGCGAGCACACCGCCATGCGGCTGTGCGACCTGCACACCGGCGAGTACTACACCGTCGACGTCCAGCTCTTCCGCCTCGACTCGGTGGCCTACCCCGGCCGCATCCAGTACTACCTGGGCGTGCGCGGTCCCGACGGCGGCTAGATGCCGGCGACGGCGACGGGCGCCGCGGAGTGCGGTGTGCATGTCGTGACCAGCTCGATCAGGGCGGCGGCGATCTCGTCGGGGTGGGTCACGGGGGCGCCGTGACCCGCGCCGGGCACCGTGCGCACACCCCGGGCGCCCGGGAGTCCCGCCGCCAGCCGCGCGCACTTGTCGGCGGTGCTGCTGTGGTCGTGTTCGCCCCGTAGGACCAGTGCGGGCGCGGTGATCTCGCCGAGCCGTTCCAGCACCGAATCGCGGTCGATCAGGCAGCGCGCCGCCGGAAACAGCGCGGTGCGGTCGTGGGTGAGCCAGCGGGTGATCCACCAGCGCCAGATATCCGGGCGGTCGCCGCCGATCAATTGGGGCGCCAGTTTTTCGGCCAGTGGCACCAATTCTCCGGTGCCGCACCATTCGTCGAAGAATTCCTCGTAGTAGGTTTCGTCGGCCCGGGTGCACGCGCCCGCCTCGGTATCGAGCAGCGCGAGTCCGCGGACGCGTTCCGGCGCGAGCAGAGCCATCCGCAGGGCGGCATATCCGCCCTGGCTCATTCCGCCGACAACCGCCGATTCCACGCCGACCGCGTCGAGCACCCGTAAGCCGTCTTCGGCGAGATCCCAATAGTCGAAGCGCGGGTCGGCCCCGTAGCCGGTCCGGCCGTGACCTCGGGCATCCCAGGCGATGACGTTGATGCCGTTGTGCGCCAATATCGTTCGGATCGGGTCGAACATGGATTCATCCATCAGGAAACCGTGCGCCAGCAGCACGGTCGGTCCGCGAACCGCGCCGGTACGGAAATGGATGTTCACCGAATCGGAGTGCACAAAGGGCATGTCCGAAACATACAAGTGTTAACGATGATTCCGCGCCGCCGCCGGGACACATCGATGCCGCCGGTCCTGTGAATTCACTGGCGAGTGTATGTACCTCAGGGGGGCGTGCCTATTCTCGCCGGGATATGGACACACGTGTTCGTGACCGATTGGATCAGACCAGAACAACGTACGGCTCGATCAGAGAATTTCGGGGAGTGAACTGATGAGGGTGACAGAGTACGGAAATCACGCACACATATGGCTCGCCGCCGCGGGCGACGGGCTTTCGGACACTTTCGCGGTGTGTGGCGCGGAAGGCAGGGCCATCTGGTACGGCCCCTATCTCGACGCCGATGTCGATCATCCACGCGGCGACCGGCAGGCCGCGGCCATGGGCGCCGCGGGCCGCGCGATCTGGCTGGCCGGCCGGGCCAAGGAAGACACGGGTGCCGACAAGGCGACCCTGCACCTGTCGGTCAGCGACGACGAGCTCGACGCCGTCACCCTGGCCTGCACGGCGTCGATGGCCGGTCTGGCCCTCGAACTCATTGTCACCGAAGACAATCCGGCCCAGGACTGGTGCCATGCCTTCGGCAGGCTCGACTGGAACTCGGGTCCGTTGACCAGCCTGGTCGACCCCGCCGAGCCGCCGTCCGCGCCGGCCCTGCGCTCGATCACCGGCGGCCTCGAACAGCAGCAGTCCGAACCACAGGAAGGGCCTGTCATGCAGGAGAACACCACGGATCACTGGTCGGAACTGCGCTCGGCATTGGAGGGACTGCTGCTGCACGACGCGATCGGCATGGACGCCAAGATGCGCCACGCCGTCTCCGCCGTCGTCCACCTCACCGTCGACACACCGAACGGCCCGCCCGAGGACGCCGAGGAATTCCTCGGCCGCTTCGACGCCTCCTGGCTGGTGGCGTCCTGGCTCGGCCACGACACCGAACTCTCCTTGATCGCGACGCTGGCCGCCGGGGAGATCCCGGCCCTGTCCTGGTGCGAACTCATGTTCACCACCACCCTGGCACCGTGGTCGACCAGCCCGGTCGCGGTGCACGCCCGCCGGGTGTTCACCACGGTGCAGCGCGGGAAGCTGGGCGCGGTCCGGGCGCACGTCAGCTGAGCCGCTGATCAGCGGACGGTGATCCGAACGCCCCGCTCACCCAGTCCGCCCCGGAGGTGCGGCGGGAACAGCCCGCTGGGCAGCATGATCGGCACGCCGCTGTAGCCGACCGTGGCCACCGGCCCACGGATCTCGATGGCGCCGAGGGCGGTGTACGGCAGGCGAACGAGATAGCTCGTGGTGGCCACCAGCACCGCGTCGGAGCCGAACCGGGCGGACAGCGTGGCCCCGGGGACGGCGGCGTGCCGGAACTTGCGCAGCACCGATTCGGTCGGATTCCGCGCGAAGTACCACACGAACAGCGCGTACAGGCCACCGGCGACCACCGGCACCGCCGCACCGAGCAGGCCGGCATTCCGGCCCGCCACCACGGCAGCGCCGACCACGAGCAGTGCCAGCAGCACGACATTGGCCCTGGCCTTCGCCCGGCGCCACGGTTCACTCAGATGGGCGACAGCCAGGAGCCGCGCGGTGTCGTGATCTGCCGTGACGACCACGTCCGGGCTCGGCACCGTGGGCAGCGGCGGCAGGGCGTCCAGGCTCGTCAGGTCCTGCGCGGCCCGCTGCCAGCGCTCGACGAGCGGCGCGGGGAACAGTGGCGCGGGCAGGGCCAGGCGCATCCCGTCGAATCGCAGCACGGCCACCTGCTCGGCGACCGACAGCGACCGGATCCGGTCCCGGCCGAACCGGCTGTAGCTGTCGTGATCGGTGAGGGTGATCCCGTCGGCGCCGAACCGCACCCGCCAGGTCGTCGCCGGCACGGCGTCACCGAGCGCGACTTCGAAATGCCGCAGGTAGAGGCGATAGATCGCGTAGGGAATGTACAGCGTGCCCGCGACGACCCCGCACACCAGCGGCAGGGCCGGAAGTCCGGCCGCCGTGAGACACACGGTGATCAGCGGCATCCACACCACCACCGACCACACCGACGGTTTCACGGCCGCCCGCCGCGCGTTGTACCGCGCCAGATGCCGCGCCGCCCCCGGCGAATTGGTGTACTCCGTGTCCGGCCGTACCAGCTCCGGCAGCGGCGGCGCGGGCATCGTGAACGGTCCTGCCGCCGCGGCGGTGTCGGACTGGTCACCGCCGGGCAAGGCCGGACGGTCGCTGTCCCCCTGGGTCCACATGTCCGGAAGACTAATCAGTCGGTGGGCGTCATGCCGCGCGAAGGTGTCGCGGCAGGCGACCGGGCGGATCCAGCGTGCCGCTGCGCCGGTCCGTCGCCGTCGTCAGGCGCTGGCGCCGACCGCGACTTCGGCGAACGACCCGACCCAGCGGTGCGGTGCGCGCGGCGGGTTCGGTTCGCCGTCGCGGTGCACGCCGACGACCTGCCATCCGGCGGCCACCGCGGCATCGAGTTCGTCCGGGTGGTCGGAGAGGAACAGGATCTGCGCGGCCGGGATGCCGATGCGCTCGGCGATCACGTCGTAGGACGTGGCCTCTCGCTTGGGCCCGGCGCTGACCAGGTCGAAGTGGTCGGTGATCAACCCGGACAGGTCGCCCGCCTCGGCGAAGGCGAACCAATCCCGTTGGTTGCGTTCGGAACCCGAGGAGTACACGTACAGCGGGAGACCGGCCGCGTGCCAGGCCGACAGGGCGGGCACGACATCGGCGAAGAACCGGCCGTGCAGCGCGCCCGCGCGGAACCCCTGGGCGCAGATCGCGCCCTGCGCGGCCTTGAGGGGTTCGGCCTTGACGTCGGAATGCAGCCAGCCGGTAAGGATCTCGGCGATCCGGTCGGTGCCCGCGGCGGGTTCGCCCGCCAGTTCGCGGGTCGCCGCGATCACCGATTCGGCCGCGCCCGAGGCGTTCTCGGCCAGCCAGCCGGGCAGGCGCTGCTCGGTGTAGCCGTAGAGATCGTTGCGCACCGAGTCGGTGGGGCTGGTGGTGCCCTCGATGTCGAGGACGACGGCGCGGGTCACGGGGCGGTGAGCAGTTCGTCCAGCGTCGGGAAGCCCGCGCTGATCTTGTCGCCGGTGAAGTCGCCGATCCAGCCGTCGGCCTCCTCGAAGAAGCGGATCGCGATGAAGTCGGGCCGGGTGCCCATGTCGAACCAGTGCCGGGTGCCCGCGGGAACGGAGAGCAGGTCACCCGCCTCGCAGACCGTCGCCAGCACGGCGTCGCCGAGGTGCAGGTAGAAGCAGCCGCGACCGGCGGCGAAGAAGCGCACCTCGTCCTCGGCGTGGCGGTGCTCGTCGAGGAATTTGGCGCGCGCGCCCGCCGCGGTGGCGGGCCACTCCGGGTTGTCGTCGTCGGGGTGGATACGGGCGACATCGATGTGCTCGTAGCGGCCCGCGGCGTTGAGTTCGCCGATCTGCGGGGCGTAGTGGGCGAGCAGGGCCTCGGAGTCGGTGCCCGCGGCCTCGGCCAGGACGTCCCAGCGCGAGAAGGCGATACCGTGCTTGTCCAGCTCGGCGGCGATCTCGGCGGTGTCGGTGGTGCGCACGCGCACGTCGGCGGCGTTGTCGGCGGCCATCACTTGCAGCAGAGTCATTGTCTATCCGATCTCGAGTGGCGTGGCGTCGGTGCGTCCGGTGCGGGTGATCAACTCGCACAGGGCTTCCAGACATTCGGCGCGATCCCGCGCCTGGGCAAGAGTGTCACCCCAGGTGGTGATGCCGTGCCCGGTGATGAACAGAATCGGTGGCGCGCCGGGGTGGTCGCGCAGGTAGGTCTCGATGTCGGCGCCGATGCGGGCGACCTCGGGCCAGTTCGGGAACACCGGGACCGCCACCGACGACGGGTCGGCCAGGCCGAAGCCCTTGAGCAGTTCGTATCCGGTGATCCGCAGCGTGTCCACACCGTCACCGGGCCGCGCGGCGGTGGTCGCCAGCGCGGTGGCGAACGGCGAGTGCACGTGCACCACCGCGCCGACCGGACGGGTGCGATACACCGCGGTGTGAATGCTGGTCTCCGCGGACGGTTTCCGGCTCTGCCCCGGTCGCGGCGTCGTGTCCGCCACGGCGACCAGCACCGTATCCCGTTCGGTCAGTTCGCCTTTGGACAGGCCACTGGCGGTGATCAGGGCGTCGTCGTCGATCCGCACCGAGATATTGCCCGCGGTGCCCGGCATCCAGCCGCGCTCGTAGAGCTGACGCGCGGTGGCCGCGATCGCCGCGCCCTGCTCGGCGGCGGTGTCAGGCGTGGTGGTCGCGCGACCCCGCTCGTCGAACCGATCCGAATTCCGGTAGACCACACCGTTTTCGGTGACAACGGCGGTCACCAGGTCGGCGGGTGTCACATCGAAGGCGGGATTGAACACCGCGGTGTCCGCGGGTGCCGTCGACACCCCGCCGAACCCGGTGACCTCGGCGGCCGCCCGCTGCTCGACCACGATCTGCGCGCCGGTCGCCATCGCGGTGTCGCGGGTGGATTCCGGCGCGACCACGAGGAACGGGATGCCGTGGTGGCGGGCGGCCAGCGCCAGGGTGAAGGTGCCGATCTTGTTGGCGACGTCGCCGTTGGCGGTGATCCGGTCGGCGCCGACGAGCACGGCGTCGACCTGGCCGGTGGCCATCGCCCAGGCCGCGGCGGAGTCGATGGTCAGCCGATGCGGGATACCCGCCTCGGCCAGCTCCCACGCGGTGAGCCGGGCGCCCTGGAGCAGCGGCCGGGTCTCGTCGACGATCACGTCCGCGACCGCGCCGCGCTCGTGCAGCACCCGCAGCGCGCCGATCGCGGTACCGACCGCGCTGGTGGCCAGCCTGCCGGTGTTGCAGTGCGTGAGCAGCCGCAGCTGCCCGTCACCGCAGAGCCGCTGCACCAGGTCGGCGGCGTGGGTGGCGGCGGCCAGGTTGACCCGGCCGTCCTCGGCGAGCAGGTCGAGGGTCTCGGCCAGTACGGCATCGGCCCCGTCGGCGATCCGGCCACGCACCCGCTCGACCGCCCAGGCCAGGTTGACCGCGGTCGGCCTGGCGGCCGCGATCCGGTCGGCCTCGGCCCGCACGGCGGCCTCGTCCACCACGCCGTCGGCGGTGTGCGCCCTGGTGGCGATGACCACGCCGAACGCCCCCGCGATCCCGATCGCCGGGGCACCACGAATGGCCAGGGTGGTGATCGCGTCGATGACCTGGTCGACGGTGCCGAGACGCAGTTCCCGCGCCTCGTGCGGCAGTCCGCGCTGGTCGATGGTGAGCAGCGCTCCGTCGTCCCAGGTGAGCGAACTGTCGTCCATCGGCGTCCTTACTTCGGGTCGGTCATCGTGCCTGATAAACGGTATCCGACCTGGTCCGGGCGGGAAGCCCGGGTTCCGGTCGAGCGGCGGCCGATCACTCGGCGACGAACTCCGCCTCGCGCTCCACGGCGTCGATCGTGGCCTGCGGTACCTGGATCGGGCCCGGGGTGTAGGTGATGGCCCGCAGCGCGCCGGTGTACCGGAACGGCCCGCGACGTTCGCGCAGCTCCCAGTCGACCGGGCCGCGTGCGTCGACGCCCACCGAGATACCGGTCCACGGGGCCATGCCGACCAGTTGCACCTGATCGGTGAGCTCGGCGACCGCGACCCCGTCGACCTCGACGACGAAGTCCCAGCGCAGCCGCGGCCGGATCGTCGCGCGCACCACGATCTCGCGTGCTCCGACAGGCACCGGCGCCGCCACCGACGCGAAGCGGCCGTAGCTGTTGACGCCGAGCACCACCTCGCCGTTCTCGACGTAGAGCAGATAGCCGCCGAGTGGGTCGCCGTGCGCGACGAGCACGCCTTCGTCACCCTGCCGGTAGCCCTCAGGGGCAGCGCCTGTCGTCACGGGCAGGTCCGCGGTGATGGTGAAGTCGCGGTAGGCGATGAGCCGCTGCGAGCGGTAGCGCTCCAGCGTCGGCGTGCCGGGCAACAGCCGGATCGGGGCGGCGAAGCGCGCTTCCTCGGGTCGGCGGCGGAACAGGTCGGCCCGCGTGAGCAGGGGGAAAACGGTATTGGCCCAGGCGGATTCGTCCCAGGCGGCGGCCAGCTCGGCGGCCTTCTCGGGGAATTGCTCCGAGAGATCGTGCAGCTCCGTCGGATCGGCGCGTACGTCGAACAACTGCCAGTGCGGCGCGTCGAGATCGGTCCCGGCCTCGTACAGCGACAGCAGCTTCCAGCCGTCGCGATAGAACCCGCGGTGCCCGGTCATCTCGGAGTACTGCTCGGTGTGCCGGGTCGGCGCGGCCGGATCGCGCAGCAGCTCGGCCGCCGAGACGCCGTCGAACTCCTTGGCGGGCAACCCGTTGCGCACCGTCGGCCGCGCCAACCCGGCCAGCTCGAGCAGCGTCGGCGCCAGATCGGTGACATGGGCGTACTCGTGCCGGATACCGGAATCGGCCTCGGTGCGCGGCAGGCCCTTGGGCCACGACACCACCAGCGGCACCCGCACACCACCGGCGAAGGTCTGGCCCTTGTAGAAGCGGAACGGCGTATTGGACGCCTGACCCCAGCCGCGCGGGTAGTGCACGCCCAGCCGGGCGGTGCCGATCAGGTCCTCGTCGTGCGGGACGTCGCCGATCCAGTCCGGATCGTCGATGTGGGCGAACTCGGCGAAGTACGAGCGGGTGCCCTCCGGTCCGCCCTCGGCGGTGCCGCCGTTGTCGGAGGTGAACACGATGATGGTGTTGTCGAGTTCGCCGAGGTCGTCGAGCAGGTCGACGATGCGGCCCAGGCTCTGGTCGATGCTGTCGACCATGCCCGCGTACACCTCCATGTACTTGGCGTAGCGGCGGCGCTCGTCCTCGGACAGCGAATCCCATTCCGCGGCTTCGTAACCGGGCTCGGTATTGCGCGGCTTCTGTTGCGTGCCGGGCGGGAACAGGCCCTGGGCCAGCTGCTCGGCGAAACGCTTGCGGCGCAGTTCGTCCCAGCCCTCGGCGTAGCGGCCGCGATACTTCGCCTGGTCCTCGGCCTTGGCCTGCAGCGGTCCGTGCATGGCCACGTGCGCGAAGTACAGGAAGAACGGTTTGGTGGCGTCGTGGGCGCGCAGGTCCTTGATGTAGGACAGCGCCTTGTCGGTGAGATCGTCGGTGAGGTAGTAACCCTCCGGATACTCCTCGACATCGACCACCGAACTGTCGGAGACCAGCTGATTCGGGTAGTAGAACGAATTCAGCCCCTCCAGCGAGCCGTAGTAGCGGTCGAATCCCCGTTGCGTCGGCCAGGAATCGCGATGCGCCGACGGATTCATCGTGGCGTCGCGCACCAGATGCCATTTGCCCACGGCGTAGGTCGCGTATCCGTTGCCGCGCAGGATCTCCGGCAGCGTGAGCACATCGTCGGCCAATTCCAGGCGCAGGCCGGGGTAACCGGGGTCGGCGCCAACCTGCTCGGTCCGAGCGGCGCGCACTGGCTCGGCACCGACCATCTCAATCGGGACGTGGCGGCGCGCGTGCTCGCCGGTATCCGGATCGACCTGCTGATCGTGCTGCTCGCGGTGCCGATCGGCGCGGTGATCGGCTCGCTGGCCGGGCTCGCCGCCACCGTGAACCCCTGGGCCGACATCACCGTGCAGCGGGTCTTCGACCTGATCCTGGCGTTCCCGGCGCTGATCCTCGCGATCGCCCTTGCCGCCGTCACCGGACCCGGCTGGCACGCGGTCGTCATCGTCATCATCGCCACCGAGATCCCGATCTTCGGCCGCCAGATCCGCACCGCCGTCCTGGCGGTGCGCGAACAGCCGTTCGTCGAGGCGTCCGAGGTGATCGGCGCCGACACCTGGTGGACCCTGCGTAAGCACGTGCTGCCCAATGTGATCGAGCCGCTGGGCGTGCAGTTCGCGCTGTCGCTGTCGCTGGCGGTGTTCCTCGAGGGCGCGATGAGCTTCATCGGCATCGGGGTGCGGCCGCCGGAGCCCTCGCTCGGTTCGCTCATCGGCGAGTCCATCGCCAACCTCGACGCGAACCCGTGGATGGCGATCGGCCCGCTGACCGTCGTGGCCGGGCTGACGCTCGGCTTCCTGTTGATCGCCCAGGCACTGGGCCGGGCAAGGAGACTGGCATGACCGACGATCTGGTGCTCGACATCGACGGCTTGACCGTCGCTTTCGGCGACCGAACCGTGGTCGACCGGGTGAGCCTGCGTGTCCGGCGTGGTGAAGTGGTCGCCCTCGTCGGCGAATCCGGTTCCGGGAAATCGCTCACCGCCCGGTCGGTGCTCGGCCTGCTGCCCGGCACCGCGCACGCCACCGGCTCCATCCGGCTCGCGGGCACCGAGGTCGTCGACGCGGCCGAGCCCGCGCTGCGCGCACTGCGCGGCACCGGGGCGGCCATGGTGTTCCAGGAGCCGCAGACCGCGCTCAACCCGGTGCAGAAGATCGGCACCCAGATCCGGCAGGCGCTGCGGGCCCACGGCACCACCGACAAGGCCGCCGCCAGGGCCCGCGCGATCGAACTGCTCGCCGCCGTCGACATCCCGGAGCCGGAGAAGCGGCTGGACTGGTATCCCCACCAGCTCTCCGGCGGGCAGAAACAGCGCGTCGTGATCGCGCTGGCCCTGTCCGGCGACCCGGATCTGCTCATCGCCGACGAGCCGACCACCGCGCTCGACGTCACCGTCCAGGCGGAGATCCTCGACCTGCTGCGGACCCTGCAGCGGGAGCGGGGCACAGCCATCCTGTTCATCACCCACAACCTCGGGGTGGTCGCCGAGATCGCCGACCGGGTGGTGGTGATGCGGGCCGGGCAGGTGGTCGAAGAGCAGCCGGTGTTCGGGCTGTTCGGCGCGCCGGAAGCGGAGTACACGCGGACCCTGCTGGCGGCGGTGCCCCGGTTGCCCGCGGTATCCGAGCGCGGGGCGGGGGAGGTCGTCGGTGCTGCTGCCTCGGTGCCCGGCACGGTCGCCTCCGGGGCGGGCGATGACGACGCTCGGGCGGACGATGGCGCCGGTGCGGTGGCCGAGCCGGATCTCGCCGGTGCCGCGGTGGCGGATGACGGCGCGGACGCGGAGCGTGCCGCTGACGGTGCTACGGCGGGAGCGGCCGTCGACGAGTCCGCCGAGGGTGTGGACCCCGCTGAGGGTGCGGCCGAGGAGGCAACGGACGAAGAGTCCGAGCAGCCGGAACGGGCTCGCCGGATCCTGCGGCGAGTCGTCGTCCGCGGTCCCGCCGTAGTCGCCGAGAAGGGCGGCGGCACAGCCGAACCCGACTATCGCGACGTGCTGCGTATCGACGAGCTGTCGGTGACCTACCCGGGACGCCATGGCGCGGCCGACTTCCCGGCGCTCCAGGACATCTCGCTGACGCTGGGCCCGCGCGAAGTGCTCGGGCTGGTCGGCGAATCCGGCTCGGGCAAGAGCACACTGGGCCGCACCGCACTCGGCCTGGTCCCGGCGACGTCAGGAACCGTGGAGCTGCAGGGTGTGTCGCTGGCCGGGCTGTCGCGGCGTGAACTGCGGGGTCTGCGTAGGAATGTCGCGCTGGTGCACCAGGACGTGAGCGCCTCGCTGGACCCACGCCGCAGTGTCGCCGACGCGATCGCGGAACCGCTCCAGGTGCATCGCGCCGCCTCGGGTGCGCTGCTGCGCGCCAAGATCGGCGATCTGCTCGAATCAGTCCGGCTGCCACGGGATTACGCGCAGCGGCGGCCGGGCGAGCTTTCAGGCGGACAGCGTCAGCGGGTCGCGCTGGCGCGTGCCCTGGCCTTGGCGCCTCGGCTGCTGGTGGCCGACGAGCCGACCAGCGCGCTGGATGTGTCCGTGCAGGCCCAGGTGCTCGACCTCTTCGCCGACCTGCGTGCCGAATACGGCTTCGCGAGCCTGTTCATCAGCCATGATCTGGCGGTAGTGCACCAGGTCGCCGACCGGGTGGTGGTGCTGCGGCAGGGCCGGATCGTCGAAACCGGCGAGGTCGGCGCCGTATTCGCCGCGCCGGCCCAGGAGTACACCCGCCGCCTGCTCGACGCGGTGCCCGCTCCCGATCCGTCGACGGCGCGCCGGGGCGGGGACGGATCCGCGGCGAGCGCGCTCCAGCGCATCGGGGCCTGACGTGGACGAGCCGCCGGAAGGGGAACCGGCGGCTCGTCGACACACGTGGATCAGCGATGGTCGGGGCGGCGCGGTTCACGCCGATCGTCCTGACCTGCTCGCGTCATGCCTTGCGAGTTCTCGCCCATCTGCTCCTGCCGCTGTTGCTGCTGCTGCCGCGGCATCTGCTTGGGCATTTTCTTAGGCGTTTTCTTGGACTTGTCAGCCATCTCCACACGGTCCTTTCCGAGGGATAGTGTTTCGCCTAACGCGCCAACGATAACCAGCGGAAATGCACTCCGGTAGAGGTGCGCGAAAAATAATGGTCCGACCTGCCGATTTCCGGCGTGTCGATGATTCGAGACGAATTCTCGAACATTATTTGACCAAGCATGAATTGTGGCATCCGCCGCCGAAATGTGGGATTTCAGCGCAGGAATTCGCGCAGGTGCCGCACGACATCGGCGGGTGCCTCCAGCTGCGGCCAATGGCCGATCCGGGCGAGTGACACGATCTGTGGGTCCGGGACGAGCTCGCGGTACCGGGCCGCCATGTGCGCACCGGAGTTCGGATCCAGCGCGCCGTTGATCATCAGCAGGGGGGTGTTGCCGGTGCGGAGCGGACGCACCAGCCTGTCCCTCAGCCCGGCGCGTTCCTGGACGAATCGGCCGACCCGGTGGGAGACCGACTTCCCTCGGTTGTGCCGGAGCAACCGCATCAGCGTGTCGAGCTCGTCGGCGGAGATCTTCGTGTCCGGCCCGAACAGGTCGAGCACCGCCGATCTGATCAGCGCGTCCGGCAGCATCGGCCCTACCACGTTCCCCACCGGCGACGACAGGACCCGCTGGATGAGCCGGGAACGATAGACCTCCGGAAAGAGCCCGCCGTTGAGGAATACGGCGGCGGCGATCGAGGGAGTGGCCGGGGCGTCGAGGCGGCGGGCGAGCATCTCCTGGACGACGGACACGCCCAGGTCCTGGGACAGGACGGCGACCCGCCGCACGCCGAGGTGACGCAGCAACGCCTCGTGCATGTCCGCGTGGTCGATCAGGCTGTAGCGATGCCGGAGTGGCTTGTCCGAGAAGCCCATTCCCAGCATGTCGGGTGCGATGACATCGAACTCCGCGGTGAGTTCCGGCCAGACCTTCGACCACTCGTAGGAACTGAACGGGTAGCCGTGGACCAGCAGCAGCGTCGGTCCGGTTCCCTCCCGCCGATAGAAGATTCGATGCCCGGAATGGTCGAAGAACCGGCCGCCGCGCTGCCATTCCCGAAGTTCCGTGGTGGTCGCTTCCTCGTTCACTGCCTGTCTCCGGTCTCGCGCAGCGGTGCGGGCGCTCGATCATCACACCCGCTGGACCACTCGGTCCAGTCGCTATCATGGGCTCATGAAGCAATCTTCGCAACCATCTGCGTCCGCTGGGACCAGTCGGTCCAGTCTCGCTGGGAAACCGACCCGGGACCGGCTGGTCCTGGTGGCGGCGGATCTGCTGCAGTTGCGCGGCTACGCGGGTGTCGGCCTGGCGGAGATCCTCGCGCTCAGCGAGGCGACGAAGAGTTCGCTCTACTTCCACTTTCCCGGCGGTAAGGAGGACCTCGCCGCCGCCGCGTTGCGGTTGCGCGGCGACGAGATCGCGCGGCTCATCGAGCAATTGATCGAGACCGCGCCCGATGCCGCGACGGCGGTGACGGCTTTCGCCGTCGCGCTGGCGTCCCGGCTGGAGGACTCCGAATTCCAGCGCGGATGCGCGCTGGCGACCGCCCTCCTCGACGCCGGACCCGACGCGGAGAAGGTCCAGGACGCAGCGCTTTCGGGATACGACCGGTGGGTGTCGTTGCTGGCCGACAAGATTCGCGCGGAGGGCGTCGTCGATGATCCCGACACCGAAGCGCTGCTGGTCGTCTCGGCGCTGGAAGGCGCCCTGATCCTCGGGCGTGCGCGCCGCAGCATCGGCCCCGTTCTCGCGGTCTCGCGTCGGATCACCGGTTCCTGGACGCGATCTCGGTGAGCCCGGTCAGTGGGGGAGCGGAAGGAACTCCACGATGGTGCCGTCGGTGGCGTCGGGCGGGACGATGACGAGGCCGTCGCGATCGATCAGGCCCGCCAGATGGGCGGTGCGGACGGAGGTGTCGGCGGTCCAGCCGCCCTCGGGGACGTAGCGGGCGGGGGTGATGCGCTGCACGGGGCCCGCGGTCTCGGTGGCGTTGTGCAGGGGGCCGTAGACGGGGCGGGGCGGAGGCGCGGCGGTGCGGGCGGCGACGATGGCGGGGGTCAGGGCCAGCAGGACGGCGATCGCGGCGAACGGGTTGCCGGGAAGGCCGAGAACGGTGGGGCCTGAGGGGAGTTCGGCGACGACGGTGGATCCGCCGGGGCGCATGGCCAGTCGCGGGACGACGACGCTGGCCTCGGTGCGGGCGATGGCGGAGCGCAGCTGGTCCGCGGCGCCGCCGCCGGTGGCGCCGACCACCACCAGCAGATCGAAACCCGCGGTGGCGGTGAGCATGTCGTCGAAGCCGCGGTCGGTATCGCGCAGATGCACCCGGTCGATCACGGTGACGCCGAGACCGGCGAGCAGATCGGGCAGGACGGGGCCGATCGAGTCGCGGGTCTGCCCAGCCTGCAGCGGGCCGGTGCTGCGGATCTCGTCACCGGTCATGACGATCCGGGCCCGGACGGGGCCGCGGACCAGTCCGGCGGTGACCTCCACCGAGGCAGCCGCCGAGCGCAGCGCCGCGGTGACGCGGGTGCCCGCGGGGGCGAGCAGGTCACCGACCATCTGGTCCTCGCCACGGGCGCGGACATCGCCGCGGATCGGGGTGTCGGGGCGGCGGGCGAGTGCGTCGCCGGTGACGTCGGCGAATTCGTCGCGCAGCACGGAGGTGGTGCCGTCGGGGACGTGTGCGCCGGTGGCGATGCGGACCGCTTCGCCGGGCAGCAGGCCGACCGGGCGGGCACCACCCGCGAAGCCGATGTCACGGCGCAGCTGCCAGGGGCCGTCGCCGCACACGGCGTAGCCGTCCATCGCGGAGACATCGAAGCGGGGCAGCGCGCCCGCGGCGACGATCGGGGCGGCGAGCGCGGCACCGCTCACCTCGCCCAGCTCGGCCTCGTAGGCGACCAGCGGGGTCAGCTCGGCGGCGATGCGGGCCCTGGCCGCGGTGAGGTCGAGGCGGGTCGTGGCGCGGTCGGCGATCGTCGCGCGGGCCCGGCGGACCTCCTCCTCGGTGTCGCAGTCGCCGGTGCCGGGCAGCTCGATCAGGGTGGTCTCGGTGGGGACGATCGCCTTCATCGGCTGATTCACCAGCGCGTCCAGCCCGGCCAGGGCCGCGGCGAGGGCGGTGCGCCGCCAGACGCCGACCAGGTACTGGGGGCGGCCCGACGCGTCGATCGCGAAGACCGCGTCGGTGGTCGATTCGGCTGCGTGGCGCAGCAATTCGTCGACGGTCGCGGGCGTGAGGAACGGCATGTCCGCGGCGAGGACGACGATCCACGGCGCCGGGTCCGGGCCGAGCGCGCTCAGTCCGGTGCCGATCGCCGCCACCGGACCCGAACCGGGCGGGACTTCCCTGACCTGCTGGATCCGCGGATCCAGCTCCGGTCGATGCGGACCGACCACCACGATCTCGCCGCGCGCGCCCACCGCGGCCAGCGCGGCGTCGAGCATCGATCGACCGCCGATCACGATCGCCGGTTTGTCGACCCCGCCCATCCGGCTCGCGCGCCCACCCGCGAGCACGATCGCATCGGCGGCGGTCATCGGCTGATCCGGCGTAGGGTAATCGGCACGAAAGTCATGCTAGCGGGGTGTGACGTCGATGCTCGAGCGCCCGGACGTGGCGTCGCGGTTCGGCAAGGGGGTGGGGATGTCCGGTGCAGGTGGGCCGGGTCAGCCGACGATGCTCGGTGATGTGCTCCGGGGATTCCTGTTCGTGGTCGCCACACTCGGCGGACTGTTCGGCGCGCTCGGCGTGGTGGTCGGGCTCGTCGAGCGCGATATGGAGATTCTCGTCGTCTACCTGGTGTGGTCGGTGGTGTTCGCGATCCTGGGCGCGCTGGTGTTCTGGTGGATCAAGTCCTCGCGGTCGCCCGGGAAGCGTGGTGTCGGTGCGGGGCGGCAGTTCTCGGCGTTCTCGCCGGGGCACGGGGGACCGGGTCAGGCGCAGACGCCGGGCGCGGGATACGAGCAGCCCAGCGGCGTGCAGGTGCTCGGGCTCCATCAGCCCGGCGGAGCGCAGGCGGGGATCCACCAGCCCGGAATGGCTCAGCTGCCAGGGCATCCGCAATCCGGCGGGGCGCATCCGCTCGCGCAGGACCTGCCCAACGCGGTGCGGCTACCGGGGCACCCGCAGCCCGGTGGGATGCGGCCACTCGGACATCGCCAGTCGGGTGGGGCGCAGCCGCCAGGGCATTCGCAGTCGGGTGGGGCGCAGCCGCTCGCGCAGGAACAGCCCGGCTGGGCTCAGCTGCCGGAGCAGCGGCGGTCAGGCGGTGAGCAGAGTCCGGGGAATCAGCGGCGTGGTGGGGCTCCGGTGGCGGGGAATCGCCAGACCCCGGGACAGCCGCCCGGTCAGCCGGGAGGGCCGCGACCTCAGGCAGCGTCGAATGGTCCTGCTGTACGTCCCGTCGACTCGGACACCCCGAAACTTCCTGTAGATGATCGGTATTCGGCTCCGACGCGGACATCGAGTCCGATGCGAAGCTCCGAACCTCCTGTTGATGAACGACACTCGGCTCCAATGCGGACGGCGGGTCCAGGGCGTGGCACCGAACCGCCGATTGATGAGCGGCATTCGGCATCGACGCGGGCGTCGGGTCCGGTGTGGGGCTCCGAACCTCCTGTCGATGAACGGCATTCGGCTCCGACCCGGACCTCGGGACCGGTGTGGAGTTCCGATGTCGGTGGGCCGTTGACACCACCGCCGGTGCGACCGGGTTCGCGTCCGCCGCTGCACTCGCCCTCGGCGGATACCCACGCGGAGGGGCCGAGGCGCCGATCGTCGCCCATCACGCCACCGTCGAGACCCGTGGCACCTTCGGATCCGACTGTCCAGCAGTCGTTTCCGGATGAGCACTGAGCTGCCCGAAGGCTGAGCGGAGCGCTAGTACTCCACGGCTCGCACCCCCGGTCCGGCCGTCGATATCCGCCGTCCATGAGCTCAACCGGGCGGACTGGTGTGCGCAGCGTCCTGGTAGACACCAGTTCGGCATAGCAGGCGAGTGAGGGTCACTCCGACCGCAGACGGTAGCAGTGCAGGCGCTCGCACATCGGCGAGCTCACCCTCGGTCTGGTGCCGATCGAGCACGCTGTCAGGTGCTCGAGGACCGGCGTGTACAGCGTCCTGGTCGATATGGGCGATGGGCTGCGCGACGGCTGGCGGTAGCGGGCCTGCGCTCAAACTCGGTGAGTTCGCGCCCTCGGTCTGGTGCCGATCGAGCTTGCTGTCGTAAGCCGGGACCGGTGGGTGCGTCGGCTCAGAGCCGGGCGGTGCGCAGGTCGACGCGGCCGTCGGTGATCGGCACCCCTTCTTCGGCGAGCAAGCGCAACTGGCGGGCGGCGAGGTGGGCGGCGGGGCGACCGGACGCGCCGATCACCCGGTGCCACGGGAGGTCGGCGGAATCGGTGCGCATGATCCAGCCGACGGTCCGCGCCGAGGACAGGCCGGCGCCCTGGGCGATGTCGCCGTAGGTCGACACCCGGCCGGGCGGGATCGCGGCGACCAGCGCGCGGACCCGTTCGACCTGCTCCTCCGTGGTGGCCGCCATCGCCGCTACAGCGCCGCGGCGATCAGGGCGGCCGCCTCGGCGGGGCGGGCCTGGGCGACCATGTGGTCGCAGTCCCACACCTCGACGGTGAGCCGGTCGCCGAGGTGGGCGGACAGCGCGGTCAGGAACTCGGCGGTGACGTACGGCGGCTGCACCTTGGCCGCCCGCACCAGCACGGTCGGCAGGTCGGCGGGCGGCAGCACGAACGGGCGCGCCAGCTGACCCCAGTACGAGGTGATCGCCGGCTGGAAGATCCGCCAGCCCACCCGGCCGCCCTCGGTGGGCACCAGGTGCTCGGCCAGTTCGCGTTCGAGCAGCGCCGGGTCGACCTCGTCGGGGCTCCACGCGCTGTGCTGCTTGTCGGACCTGGCCTCGGCGAGGTCGGTGTAGTCGGGGGAGGCCAGGTTGGCGAGGGCGACCTGTTCGATCAGCTTCGGGTCGATGCCGATCGCCGGGTCGAGCAGGATCAGCGACCGCACCAGCTCGGGGTGCCGCCGGGCCAGATGGATGCCGGACGCGCCACCGAAGGAGTGGCCGACGACGACCACCGGCCCGTCGGTCTCGGCGCGGACCAGCGCGGCCAGATCGTCGACGATCGTCTCGAAGTCCCACGGCGGGAGCGAGGTCGATCGGCCGTGTCCGCGCAGGTCGGGGGCGATGACCCGGGCCTGGGGCAGATGCTCGGTGGCCAGGGTTTCCCAGCGGTTGCCGTGACCGGTGAGGCCGTGCAGGGCGAGGACGACGGGGCCGTCGGCGGGACCGAAACGGTGCACATGAAGCGGGGACACGACTGTCATTCTGGCCGGTCGCGCACGGTCGCGCAGCGTGTCCCCCCGGTGGGGGAGTGCTGGCGTGTCGTACTGGTCTGTTGCAATAGCCGACGTGGTGCGATCGGATAGCTCGGTGCGACTCGTGCGCCGGACGACGCGGGCGCCCCGGCCGCGAGCCTGGGGCGCCGCTGTTCGCGCGCTGTTCGCCGAGCAGGCCCAGCCCGCGCCACCGCGGCCGGGCTGGCGGCCGTGGCAGGTTCTCGGCGGGCCGGGCACCGGCAAGACCGCACTGCTGGTCGACCTGGTGACGGCGCGGATCACCGACGGCGCCGACCCCTCGTCGGTGCTGGTCCTCACCCACACCAAGCAGGCCGCCGCCGCGCTGCGCGACGCGATCACCGTCCAGCTCGGGCCGCACGCGGGCGGCATCCCCGGCGCCAGCCGGGAACCGATGGTGCGCACCCTGCACTCCTACGCGTTCTCGGTGCTGCGCCGCCACGCCGACCTGCACGGCAACCCGCCGCCGCGGCTGCTCACCGGCGCCGAGCAGGACGCCGTGCTGCGCGAGATGCTGCGCGGCGACCTCGCCGACATCGAGGCGGGCGCGCGCGGCCTGTGGCCGCCCCGGCTGCACCCCGCCCTGGCGCTGGGTGGCTTCGCCGAGCAACTGCGCGACCTCATGCTGCGGGCCACCGAACGCGGGCTCGGTCCCGAGGACCTGATGGCCCTGGGCCGCGAGCACGACAACGACGCCTGGGTGGCGGCGGGCCGGTTCTTCCAGCGCTACGAAGAGGCGTCGATGCTGCGCTGGTCGGTCGGCGTCGCGGCGCCGGAGGCGACCGCGCCGGCGCTCGACGCCGCCGAGCTGGTCGGCGCTGCCCTCGACGCGCTGGCCGGTGACCGGAATCTGCTCGCCGCCGAACGCGATCGGATCCGCTACCTGCTCGTCGACGACGCCCAGCACCTCGACCCGCAGGCCGCGACCCTGGTGCGCGCCATCGGCAGCGGCAGCGCGAGCGCGGTCGTCACCGGCGACCCGGATCAGGCCGTCTTCACCTTCCGCGGCGCGGACTCCCGGTTCCTCGTCGACCTCGACACGGTGCCGCAGCGGCGAATCATCCTGCGGCACAACCATCGCAGCGGCGAACCCATCCGCCTGGCCACCGCGCGGATCGCGGCGCGACTACCCGGCAGTGCGCGTCATCGCGTGCTGCCCGGACAGCACGCCGATCCGCCGATGTCCGCCGATCACGCGTCCCGGCCATCGACGTCCGGCGACGCGGGGCCGGATCGGTCCGGCCACTCCGGCGGTGGGTCGACGGCGGCCTCGGCACCGGGTCGGGCCGACGAGATACCCGACCACGAGGTCGAGTCGAGCGTGCGGGTCCGGGTGCTGTCGACCGCGGCCAAGGAGGCGGCGCTCATCGCCGATCACCTGCGGCGGGCACACCTGACCGACGGGATCCCGTGGTCGTCGATGGCGGTGATCGTGCGCTCGGTCCCGCTGTCGCTGGCGCCGCTGCGGCGGGCACTGCTGGCGGCGGGTGTGCCGGTGCGCAGGCCCGCCGTGGCCGAACCGCTCGCCCGCAGGCGCGGTGCGGCGTGGATGGTGCTGGCCCTGCGAGTGCTACTGGCGGGCGACTCGTCGCGCCCGGGGTCGCGGCGCGCGATCGATGCCATGTTCTCGCCCGAGGACGCCATGGACCTGCTGTCCGGCCCGCTCGGCGGCGCCGACCAGATCGCCCTGCGACGACTGCGCCGTGGCGTCCGCCGCACGGTCCTCGACCTGGAACGCACCGGTGCGCTGGCCGCCGCCGACCCGTACGCCGACGCGGGCCAGTTCCTGCTGTGGGACGAGACACCGCCGCCCCCACCGGAACTGCCCGAGCCGGAGCCGGAGCCGATCGACGGCGAATGGCTGCCGCCGGAGCCCGATCCGGAGGACCCGCTGCGCCCGGAACCCGAACCGGACTGGGACATCGCCGAACGCCTGCCCGACGACATCGACCTGCTCGACGCCGAAACCCCGCTCGCCGCACCGCCGGTCGCCGTCGGTCCGCCCCGGCCGGAACCCGAACCACCGGCGGTGCCGCTGATCGACCAGTCCTCCGCGGAGGTCCTGCGCGACCTGATCGTCGGCATCGGCGAGGAGCGGCTGCTCGACGGACTCACCGAGGTGGAGGCGGCGCCGCTGCAGCGGGTGCTGCGCGCGATCCGCAAGGCGCGCGAGACCCAGGCCAGGGGCCAGGGTGTCGAGGACGTGCTGTGGACCCTGTGGACCAGTTCCCGGCTGGAACGCCGCTGGTTCCGGCAGTCCCGGCGCGGCGGCGCGGCGGGCATGCAGGCCGATCGCGACCTCGACGCCGCCGTCGAATTGTTCGACGCCGCGGCGGGATACGTCGACCGGCTGCCCAAGGCGAGCATCGACGGTTTCGTCGAATACCTGCTGCACCAGCAGATTCCGCAGCAGGGCAGGCCGCTGACCGCCGAGGGCGAGGCGGTGTCGCTGCTCAGCGCGCACGCGGCGGCGGGCCGGGAATGGGACGTGGTGGCGGTGGCCGCGGTGCAGGAGGGCATCTGGCCCAACCCGCGCGCCAGGGGCACCCTGCTGCACACCGAGGACCTCGTCGACCTGGTCGCCGGCGTCGACCTCGGCGCGACGACGAGCCGGGCCGCGCCGATCCTGGCCGAGGAACGCAGGCTGCTGCTCGTCGCGTGCAGCAGGGCCAGGCGGTCGCTGCTGGTCACCGCCGTCGAATCCGCGGCGGGCGACCAGGATCTGGTGCCGTCGCGCTTCCTCACCGAACTGCTCGGCGACGACGACACCGGCGAACCCGGCGCGCTGCCGGTCGCCGATCCCGGTCGCGCGCTGGTGATGCACGCCCTGGTCGCCGAATTGCGCGGCGTGGTCTGCGATCCCACCACCGCGCCCGACCGGCGCGACCGGGCCGCCCACCAGCTGGCCCGGCTCGCCGACGCGGGCGTCCCCGGCACCGACCCGGGCGACTGGTACGGCACCGCCGAGCTCAGCTCGGACCGGGAACTGTGGGACGACGACGATTCCCCCATCGGGCTGTCCCCGTCGACGGTCGAGCTGCTGCGCACCTGCCCGCTGCGCTGGGCGCTGGAGCGCCACGGCGGCACCGACGGCGACAATCCGCACGCGGTCAAGGGCAATCTCGTGCACACGCTGGTGCAGGCGCTGGCCGGTGACGTGCCGGAGGCGCAGGTCCGCGCGGCGCTGGACCAGGCGTGGCGGACGGTCGACCCGGCCACCGGCTGGCATTCCCGGCAGGAGCTGCGCCGCACCGAGGCGATGCTGGAGACCTTCCTGTCCTGGGTCAGGACCACCCGCGGCGAACTCACCCAGGCGGGTGTGGAGGTGCCGGTGGACTGCGTGCTGCCCGCGCGGGCGGACGACGAACGCGCCGTGCGGATTCGCGGCCGCATCGACCGCCTGGAGCGGGACGCGCAGGGGCGCTTCGTGATCGTCGACGTGAAGACCGGCAAGACGCCGGTCAGCGCGAAATCCGTGGCCGACCACGCCCAGCTGGCGACCTACCAGGTGGCCGCCGCGCACGGCGCGCTCGACGAGGCGGAAAGCGCCGCGCCCGCCGATCCCGGTGGCGCCCGGCTGGTCTATGTCGCGAAGCCGCACACCAAGACCGGCGCCACCGAACGCGCCCAGACCGCCCTGGACGCCGAGGGACTCGACACCTGGCGCGAGACGATCCACGACGCGGCGGCCGCCACGCGCGGGCCCGGCTATCTGGCCGTGCGCAACGACGGGTGCAGGCACTGTCCGGTCGCGGGCAGCTGCCCGGTGCAGGACACCGGACGGCAGGTGACCGACGAGTGAGCGGCGTGCGCGTCACCCCGCAGCGGTTGGCCGACGCGCTCGGGCTGCCGCCACCGACCGCCGAGCAGGCGGCGGTCATCGCCGCGCCGCCGGGGCCGACCCTGGTGGTGGCGGGTGCGGGCGCGGGCAAGACCGAGACGATGGCCGCGCGGGTGGTGTGGATGGTGGCCAACCAGCTGGTCGCCCCGGACGAGGTGCTCGGCCTCACCTTCACCCGTAAGGCCGCCCAGCAGCTGACCTCCCGCATCCGCACCCGGCTGGCCCGGCTGGCCGGTGCGCCGCTGGTCCGCGAGATCGACCCGACCGGGGCGCTGCGCACCCTGATCTCCGGCGCCGAACCGGAGATCAGCACCTACCACTCGTACGCGGGCAGGCTGCTCACCGCGCACGGCCTGCTGCTGCCGGTCGAGCCGTCGGCGGCGCTGCTCACCCAGACCCAGCTGTGGCAGCTCGCGCACGAGGTGGTGCGGTCCTGGGACGGCGACCTCGACACCGATCGCACGCCGGTCTCGGTGACCGAGGCCGTGCTGGCGCTGGCCGGGCAGCTCGCCGAGCACCTGGTGGAGCCGGAGCAGCTCGCCGAGGCACACGCCGAGCTGGAGAAACTGGTGTACACCTTGCCCGCCGGTCCGCGTCAGCGGGGCGGGCCGAGCAAGACGTTGACCGCCGTCGTCGACGCGCAACGGGAGCGCGTCGCCTTGCTGCCGCTGGTCCGGCAGCTCGCCGAGGCACTGAACCGCCGTGGCGCCCTCGATTTCGGCTCGCAGATGTCGCTGGCCGCGCAGCTGGCCGTCGACCATCCGGAGGTGGCCGCCGCCGAACGCGCCCGGTTCAAACTGGTCCTGCTCGACGAGTACCAGGACACCGGCCACGCGCAGCGGGTGCTGCTGTCGGCGCTGTTCGGTGATGCCGACGCGGTCCGCCAGGATCGGCCGCGGCCGGTGCGGGTTCGGGGTGGCGCGCCGACGGTGCCAGCACCGGATCCGGAGATGCTGTGGGATCCAGACCATCTCGGTCGCGCAGGCGACGACCCCGGCGACCCTGCGGGTCACCTGCTCGGAGCCGACAGCGATGTCGGCCGGGGTTCGGCAGATCGCGCGAATGCCGGTGCAGCGGGCCGTCGACAGGACAGCGATCCCGGCAAACGCGCCGATCGCGGTGCTGACAGCGGGTCGGCCGACGGTCGGGAGACCGGCGAAACCGGCTCGGGCGGAAGAGCTCTCGCCGTCACCGCCGTCGGTGACCCGATGCAGTCGATCTACGGCTGGCGCGGCGCCTCGGCCGCCAACCTCCCGCGCTTCGCGACCGACTTCCCCGCGGCGCCCGGCGTGCCCGCGCCGATCCTGCCGCTGCTGACCAGCTGGCGGAACCCGCCGGAAGCCCTCGCCCTGGCGAACCTGGTCGCCGATCCGCTGCGGCTGCGGGCCAAGGCCGCGGGCGGCGCGACCGTCGACGCGCTGCGGGCCAAGCCCGAGGCACAGCCGGGAACAGTGGAGCTGGCCCTCACCGAAACCGTGGCGCAGGAACGGGACTGGATCGCCGAGCGCATCGCCGGGGAATGGTCGGCGGCCAGGTCGGCCGACCAGCCGCCCCCCACCTCGGCGGTGCTGATCCGGCGCAACGCCGACGCGGCGCCGCTCGCCGAGGCCCTGCGTGAGCAGGGCCTGCCGGTCGAGATCGTCGGCCTCGGTGGGCTGCTCGCGACGCCGGAGGTCGCCGACATCGTCGCCACCCTGCGGCTGATCGCCGAGCCGGGCACCGGCAGCGCCGCCGTCCGCGTGCTCACCGGCGCGCGCTGGCGGCTCGGCGTCGCCGATCTCGCCGCCCTGGCCCGGCGCGCGCGAATGCTGTCGATCGGCAGCCTGTCGGGCGACGCGTCCGCCGCCATCACCGACGCTGCCGGGCTGGCGAGCGCGTTGCGCGAGGTCGCGCCGGAGCCCACCGAGCAGGCAGGCCTGGCCGACGCCATCGCCGATCCCGGTGCGCCCGACCAGTATTCGGAGGCCGGATTCACCCGCATCCGCGCGCTCGGCGAGGAGCTGACCGCGCTGCGCGAGCGCAGCGGACAGCCGCTGGTCGAGCTGGTCGCCGATGTCGAACGCACCATCGGTGTCGGTGTGGAGACCCAGGCCAGGCGGGCCATCGCCGGCGGCGGCGCAGGCCGCGAGCACCTCGACGCGTTCGCCGAGGTGGTGGCCGGGTACGCGGCCGACACGCGCGCCTCACTGAGCGGGCTGCTGGCGTTCTTCACCGCGGCCGAATCCGTCGAGAACGGTCTGGAACCGGGCGAAGTGGAGGTCGCGCGCGATCGCGTGCAGGTGCTCACCGTGCACGCGGCCAAGGGCCTGGAGTGGGAGGTCGTCGCGGTGCCGCACGTGAGCGCGTCGGTGTTCCCGTCGACGACCGCCCTGAGCACCTGGCTCGGCGCGCTCACCGAACTGCCCACCACCCTGCGCGGCGACCGCGCCCAGCCCGACGCGTCCGAGGGCGTGCCGGTCCTGGACCTGAGCCGGATCGGCGACCGCGCCGAACTCGAACGCGCCCTCGTCGACCACAAGGACGCGCTCAAGAGCCGCCGCCTCGACGAGGAACGCCGCCTGTTCTACGTGGCACTCACCAGAACCGAACGGGTGCTGCTGGTTTCGGCCTACTACTGGCCCGAGACCGGCACCGCGCCGAAGGGTCCGTCGGAGTTCCTGCTCGAACTGAAACGGGCGAACGAGGACCAGGACAGCGCGGCCTTCGGCGTCGCGACCATCGCCCGCTGGGACGAGCAGCCGCCGCCCGACGCCGTCAACCCGTTCGCCGACAACCCGCCCACCGCCCCGTGGCCGCGCGACCCGCTCGGCGGCCGCCGCGACCCGATCGAACAGGGCGCGGCCCTGGTGCGCACCGCGCTGGAGCGCTTGCGCTCCCGCCCGGCCGATCCCGCGCCGACCGACGACGAGGACGACCCGGAGGGCTGGGCCACCGACGTCGACGCCCTGCTCGCCGAATTCACCGCGGCCGAACTCGCCGACCAGCAGGTGGAACTGCCCGGCCAGCTGCCCGCCACCGCGCTGGTGGAACTGCGCGCCGATCCGGCCCGGCTGGCGGCCCGGCTGCGCCGCCCCCTGCCGTACCCGCCGAACCCGATGGCCCGGCGCGGCACCGCCTTCCACGCCTGGGTGCAGTCCTGGTTCGGCACCGAACAACTGCTCGGCCTCGACGAACTGCCCGGCGCCGCCGACAGCGGCACCGAGCAGGGCCGGGCCGATCGTGAACTCGCCGCCATGCAGGCCGCGTTCCGCCGCTCTCCGTGGGCGCATCGCAACCCGATCGACGTCGAGGTGCCGTTCGAGACCAGCATCGCGGGCACCGTCATCCGCGGCCGGATGGACGCCGTCTTCGCCGAACCCGGTGACCGCTGGGTGGTGGTCGACTGGAAGACCGGCGCCGAGCCCGGCCCCGCCGACGAAGCCGCCGTGGCGGTGCAGCTGGCCGTCTACCGGCTCGCCTGGGCGCGACTGATGGCCGCGCGGACCGGCGCCGACGAGGCCGCGATGCTCGAACGGGTCGGCGCGGCATTCCATTACGTCCGGTCGGGACGCACCATCGCGCCCACCGCCCTGGCCGGTCCGCGCGAACTGGAACAGCTCCTGCGCGACGCGGCTCCGGTCCCGGATGTCGAATGAGCCCGCGACGCGCGCACGCAGTAGGCTCCCGGTTTGTGCCGGAGCCGGTGGACTCGGTGCCGGGCCGAGCGAAAGGAGGGGGCGATGCTAGGGGACACACGTGGCCCGGTCGGGCTCAGCAGCAGCCCGGACTACGCGCTGGTCGGTCTCTTGCGGATCCCCGCGGTGCAGACCAGTCCGTGGGTTTCGCTCACCCGCCGCGTCCTGTTCGCGATCGCGCTGCTGTTCGCCGCGGCGACCGTGGTGTACATCGGCCGTGACGGCTACCGCGACAACTCCGGCGACGAGCTGTCGTTCCTGGACGCGATGTACTACGCGACCGTCTCGCTCTCGACCACCGGTTACGGCGACATCGCGCCGATCACTCCCTCGGCGCGGCTGATCAACACGATCGTCATCACGCCACTGCGTGTCCTGTTCCTGATCGTGCTGGTCGGCACCACCCTCAGCGTGCTCACCGAACGGTCGCGGCAGGCGTTCAAGATTCAGCGATGGAGGCACACCGTGCGCAATCACACCGTCGTCGTCGGCTACGGCACCAAAGGGCGCACCGCGATCGACGCCATGCTGGCCGACGGCGTGCAGCAGGCCGACATCGTCGTCGTCGACACCGACGCGGTCGCGCTGGAAGCGGCGGCGAGCGCGGGCCTGGTCACCGTGCACGGTTCGGCGACCAAGTCCGATGTGCTGCGGCTGACCGGCGTGCAGCGGGCCTCCTCGGTCATCGTCGCCACCAACCGGGACGACACCGCCACCCTGGTGACGCTCACCGCCCGCGAACTGAACAAGACCGCCAAGATCGTGGTCGCCATCCGCGAAGCGGAGAACACCCACCTGGTGCGCCAGTCCGGCGCCGACTCGGTCGTGGTGTCCTCGGAGACCGCGGGCCGGTTGCTCGGCATCGCCACCACCACGCCCACTGTCGTGGAGATGATGGAGGATCTGCTCACGCCTGAGCAGGGCTTCGCCGTCGCCGAACGCGAGGTCGAACCGGGTGAGATCGGTGGCTCGCCGCGGCATCTGAGCGACATCGTGCTCGGCGTGGTGCGCGACGGGAACCTGATCCGGGTGGGCGAGCCCGAGGTCGACGCGCTCGAGGCCGCCGACAAGCTGCTCTACATCCGGCACACCGGCAAGTGATCCGGGACTCGTCGACCGGCTAGGCTCGGTCGTGTGTCGTTCCGGTTGAAAGACGTTCCGCTGCTGTCGCGTTCCACGATCGATCGAGCCGAGCACGTCCGGCTCGATCCCGACGCCCTGCGCGAGGGCTGGGGCAAGGCCAAGGTCCTGCGCGTCGACGCGCGCGGCCGGGTGCGGGTGGAGAACGCGGGCGTCGTGCTGGACGCGGCCGTCACGATCGCCGCGGAGCCGGGGGCGGGCGCGGTGTTCCTCGGCGTCGCCGAGGACAGTCACCTGTGGGCCGTGCGCGAGCCCGAGCTCGACGGGACGCTGAAGGATCTGCGCGCGCTCGGCGCCGTCGACGACTTCACCGCCGACCTGCTCGCCACCGCCTACGCGCTGCTCAACTGGCACGACCGGGCCGGGTTCCACGGCAGCGACGGCACCTCGACCACCTCGTCGCGAGGGGGCTGGTCCCGGCTGACCGCCACCGGCGAGGAGGAGTTCCCCCGGATCGACCCCGCCATCATCTGCCTGGTGCACGACGGCGCCGACCGGGTGCTGCTGGCCCGGCAGCACAGCTGGCCCGAGACCATGTTCTCGCTGCTGGCCGGTTTCGTGGAGGCGGGTGAGTCGCTCGAGCACTGCGTCGAGCGGGAGATCCGCGAGGAAGTGGGCGTCGACGTGCGCGAGGTCACCTACCTCGGCAGTCAGCCGTGGCCGTTCCCGCGCTCGCTGATGGTCGGCTTCGCCGCCGTCGGCGATCCGGAGCAGGAGCTGGTGTTCTCCGACGGCGAGATCGCCGAGGCGCACTGGTTCACCCGCGACGAGGTCCGCGCGGCGTTGCGGGCGGGCGACTGGGCGGCGGCCCGCGAGCAGGGCGCGCGGCTACTGGTGCCCGGGTCCATCTCGATCGCTCGCACGATCATCGAATCCTGGGCCGAGTAGCCGGCGCGCTGAGCTCACGCCAGCGCGGCGAGAGCCTGCTTGACCTGCGACAGCGACGGGTTGGTCGCCGTCGAGCCGTCGCGGAACTTGATGGTCGGCACGACGTGGTTGCCGTTGTTCACGCTGCCGACGAATTCGGCCGAAGCGGGGTCGTCCTCGATGTCGATCACGGTGTAGGTGATGCCCGCCTCGTCGAGCTGGGTCTTGAGGCGACGGCAGTAGCCGCACCAGGTGGTCGAGTACATCGTCAGATCAGTGGTTGCTTCAGTCACGGGATGTGCAACGTCGGAGGTGGGCGTGGTGTTCCTGGCCCGGTTGCACGACAAATAGTAAGCGCGCATACTTTATTCATGATTCTCGCCGAGGCTTCCGCCGAGACCGTTGCCGCGCCCGCCACGCTGTTCGCCATCTGGGGCGAGATGGAGAGCTGGCCCGAATGGAACGCCGACACCGCCTGGGTCCGCCTCGACGGCCCGTTCGCGCAGGGTGCGACGGGCAAGCTCAAGCCCAAGGGCGGCCCGGCGGTGCGGTTCGAGGTCGCCAAGCTCACCGCGACCGAGTTCGACGACGTCTCGCGCCTGCTCGGGGCGAGGCTGACCTTCGCGCACACCGTCACCCCGGTCGCCGACGGCCGGGTGGTCGTCGGCGTGCGGGTGGAGCTGACCGGGCCGTTGCGGCCGCTGTGGAACCTGATCCTCGGCGCCGACATCGCGAAGTCGGTCCGGCCCGACCTGGCCGCGCTGATCGCGCGCGCCGAGGCCAGGGATGCCGCGACCGCGGGCCGCGCGTGAGCGAGGGCCTGCGCACCGAATTCGGCGACGCGCAGGACAGCCCCGGCCTGCTGCTGTGGCAGGTGACCAATCGCTGGCAGGCGGCGCAGCGGGCCGCCTTGGCGCCGTTCGACCTCACCCATGTGCAGTTCGTGCTGCTCGCCTCGCTGACCTACCTCGGGCACCGCGGCGCGGAACCGGTGATGCAGCGTGAGCTGGCCGAACACGCCGTCACCGACCCGATGATGACCTCGCAGGTGCTGCGCGCGCTGGAACAGAAGGGCCTGATCGAGCGGCGTGCGCACCCGCACGACCGCAGGGCAAGGGCCCTGGTGGCCACCGCCGACGGCGTCGCGCTGGCGAACCGGGCCGTCGTGGCCGTCGAGGCGTGCGACCGGACCTTCTTCGCGCCGCTGGGCGCCGGCGTCGACGGCTTCGCCCGCGCGCTGCGCTCGCTGCGCGACGGCGCGCCGTAAGCCCAGGTCGGTGGCCGTCGGGCCCGGTTGTCGGCGGGCGCTGTCATGATGGTGCCCGTGCCAGCACTCGATCTCACCGCCCTCGACCCGGAACAGGCCGCCGCGGTGCGGGCGCCACGGGGTCCGGTGTGCGTGCTAGCCGGTGCGGGCACCGGCAAGACCAGGACGATCACCCACCGCATCGCGCACCTGATCGCGGGCGGGCACGTCAAGGCCGACCAGGTGCTGGCGGTGACCTTCACCGCCAGGGCGGCGGGGGAGATGCGCAACCGGCTGCGCTCGATGGGGCTCGGTGGCGAGGCGGGGCAGGTCCAGGCCCGCACCTTCCACGCCGCGGCGCTGCGGCAGCTGCGGTACTTCTGGCCGCAGGTCGTCGGTGACGTGCCCTGGCGACTGCTCGACAGCAAGTTCCCGGTGGTGTCGCAGGCCGCGCACCGGGCGGGCCTCGGTACCTCGACCGAACTGATCCGCGACCTGCTCAGCGAGATCGAATGGGCCAAGGCGTCGCTGATCGCGCCGGAGGACTATCCCGCCGCCGCGGCCAGGCACCACCGGGACGCACCGGTCGAGGTGACCAGGGTGGCCCAGGTCTACGCGGGCTACGAATCGATGAAGACCTCCGCCGACGGCCTGCTGCTCGACTTCGACGACCTGCTGCTGCACACCGCCGCCGCGCTCGAGGACTATCCGGCCGTCGCCGACGAATTCCGTGGCCGCTACCGCAGTTTCGTGGTCGACGAATACCAGGACGTCACCCCGCTGCAGCAGCGGGTGCTCGACGCCTGGCTCGGCGAACGCGACGACCTCACCGTCGTCGGCGACGCCAACCAGACCATCTACTCCTTCACCGGCGCCACCCCGAACTACCTGCTCGACTTCTCCCGCCGCTTCCCCGACGCCACCGTCATCCGGCTCGAACGCGACTACCGCTCCACCCCGCAGGTGGTGTCGCTGGCCAACCGGGTGATCGGCGCCGCGCGCGGCCGGATCGCCGGGACCAGGCTCGCGCTGATCGGCCAGCGGCCCGACGGGCCCGAACCCGAGTTCGCCGAATACCCCGACGTGCCCGCCGAAGCGGCGGCCGTGGCGGGCCGGATCAAGAAGCTGATCGCCGCGGGCACCCCCGCCGCCGAGATCGCCGTGCTGTACCGGATCAACGCCCAGTCCGAACCGTTCGAACAGGCGCTCAACGCCCGCGACATCCCCTTCCAGGTGCGCGGCGGCGAGGGCTTCTTCCAGCGGCAGGAGGTGCGCCAGGCGGTGCAGGCGCTGCGCCAGGCCGACGCGCGCGACGACCTGCCCGACGAATCGCGCAGCGGCGCCGAGCTGATCACGCTGGTGCGGGCCGTGCTGGCCCCGGTCGGGCTCACCGCCGAGGAACCGGCGGGCGCCCAGGCCAAGGAACGCTGGTCCTCGCTGCTGGCGCTCGTGCAGCTCACCGAGGAACTGGTCGGCCACGACGAGGAGATCGACCTCACCGGACTGCTGCGCGAGCTCGCGACCAGGGCCGAGGCCAAGCACCCGCCGACCGTCGACGGCGTCACCCTGGCCTCGCTGCACGCGGCCAAGGGCCTGGAGTGGGACGCGGTGTTCCTGGTCGGCGTCGCCGACGGCACGCTGCCGATCCAGCACGTCCTCGGCGACGACGGCAGCCCGTCCGATCAGGCGGCGCTGGAAGAGGAGCGCAGGCTGCTCTACGTCGGTGTCACCCGGGCGCGCGAACATCTCGCCGTGTCCTGGGCGCTGGCGCGCACCGAGGGCGGCAGGCGGGTGCGCAGGCGCTCACGGTTCCTCAACGGCCTGGTCCCCGACGACTCGCCCGCCTCCCGGATCGCCGCCACCGCGACCGGTCCGAAGGACGCCGACGGCAAGCGCCCGCTGTGCCGGGTCTGCGCGAAACCGCTGATCGGCACCTACGCCACCATGCTCGGCCGGTGCCGTCGCTGCCCGGCCGAACTCGACCCGCAGCTGCTGGACGCGCTGAAGGAGTGGCGGGCGGAGAAGGCCGAGGTCCTGCGGGTGCGCGACTTCGTCGTCTTCACCGACACGACGCTCACCGCGATCGCCGAGCAGCTGCCCGCCGACGACGCGGCGCTGGGCGCGATCGCGGGCATCGGCCCGAAGAAGATCGAGCAGTACGGCGCGGACGTGCTCGCCATCGTCGCGTCCCGAATGCGGGCCACGACACAAAACCGCAGGTAGAAAATAGGTTGTTCGGTTCTCGATCATTGCCTATGGTGGAGAACACGCACCGAGAGTGATCTCGGCGCGGGTTTCTATCAGCACACGAGTTCAGGAGGGAGGCAGTCAGATGAACAGCAACACCACGTTCGACGCGATGGGCAATCGCGTCCTGGTGAACGCGTCCATGGTGTCCGCCTCCCGGGGGGTCCTCGCTCTGCAGGGGACCGGTCTGTCCGGCGTCGATACCAAAGCTGTGCCGATGGCTCTCGTCCATCTGCACACCCCGATTCGTCTCCAGGACAAGCCCAGCGTGGGTTGGCAGCCGACGGCCATCGAGGCCCCGGCAGCCCCGGCCGTCGATTTCGGTTACGCACCCGAATTCGCCGGCGCAATCCGCCTCCGTGTCCACCCAGCGACCGTGATCAGGTCTCGGCAGAGATGTCGAACTAGGTAGGGAAACTCCTCCCAGACCTCCTGGCCACGGATCGCGAGAAGCGAAATCCGTGGCCATTTTCTTTCGGCTCTTCAGCCGTTGGCACCGGGTTCGCACACCGAACGAACAACCGCTGCAAACGAGCTGAAGGAGAACGACGTGTTCACCGCCCAGGAATGGCCGACGGCCACTGCTGACGTGACATGCCGAACCGTGGCGTCCCTGCCCTGCCGGGCCGGAAACCCTGATCTGTGGTTCGCCGAGAGCCCGAACGACCTCGAGCAGGCCAAGCAACTGTGCGCGTCCTGCCCGATCCGCAAGGGCTGCCTGACCGCGGCCATCGACCGCGCCGAGCCGTGGGGTGTCTGGGGTGGCGAGATCTTCGACCAGGGTGTCGTGATCGCCCGCAAGCGCCCGCGTGGCCGTCCGCGCAAGGTCGCGATCCCGGCATGAACCCCGGAAAAGGCCTGTACCGCAAACGAACCGCTCACCGAGTCCTGGTGAGCGGTTCGTTTGTTCTCTGCGGTTGTTCGCGGGCGAGCCGGGGCTAGGACGCGCGTTCGGCGCGGAAACCGGGGACCCAGGTGCGGACCAGGTTCATGAAGCCGAGTTCCGCGTCGAGCTGGGCCAGGATGCCGACCGAACCGCCGAGTACCCGGAAGATCGTCAGGTACTCGGCCGGAAGCTGGAGGGCGCGTGCGGTTTTCATCTCGGGGCTGGTGAACTCCGAGGCCTTGCCCGCGACCCGCTGCATCCAGGAGCGGGTGAAGTGGAAGGTGTCGGTGCGGATCGGGTCGCTGAACGGGCGCAGGTACGCCTCGATCTCCTCGTGGGTGACCGTGCGGCCCGGGATCACCCAGCCGTGCTGGTAGAGCAGTTCGGTGAGCGCGGCGTGGTCCTCCGCGACGGCCAGGGCCAGCATCCGGCCCAGGACCTCGGGGAACCCGTCCGGCATCGGCGCGCAGGCGCCGAAATCGAGCACGGCCAGCCTGCCGTCGGTGAGCACGAGGAAATTGCCGGGGTGCGGGTCGCCGTGCAGCAGGCCGACCCGCTCGGGGGAGGAGAAGTGGAAGGTGCCCATCAGTTCGGCGATCCGGTTGCGCTGCGCCCGTGTGCCTTCCGGGTCGGCCGCGCCCGCGGCGATGAGCGCCGAGACCGGGGTGCCGTCGAGCCATTCGGTGACGATCACCTTCGGGGCGCCCGCGACCACCCGCGGCACCACGATCTGCGCGTGGCCGTCGAAGGCGGCGGCGAAGCGGCGCTGATTGGCGGCCTCGATGCGATAGTCGAGCTCCTCCTCGGTGCGCTCGGTGATCTCGGCGAGCAGCGGCTTCACATCGGCGCCGGGGATCACCGAGGACAGCAGACCGGTCATCCGCGACAGGGTCTTGAGATCGGCGCGCAGCGCCTCGTCGGCGCCGGGGTACTGCACCTTCACCGCGACCGCGCGTCCGTCCGACCACACCGCCCGGTGCACCTGGCCGATGCTGGCCGAGGCGGCCGGGGTGTCGTCGAAGGACTGGAAGCGCTCGCGCCATTTGGTGCCGAGTTGCTGGTCAAGCACCCGGTGCACCGTCTCGGCGGGCATCGGCGGCGCGGCGGCCTGCAGCTTGGTGAGCGCCTCGCGATAGTGCTCGCCGAACTCCTCCGGGACCGCGGCCTCCATCACGCTCAGCGCCTGGCCGAACTTCATCGCGCCGCCCTTGAGCTCGCCGAGCACGGTGAACAGCTGTTCGGCGGCCTTCTGGTTCAGCGTGGCGTTGATCTGCTGCTTGTCACCCCCGACCAGCTTCTTGCCGAAACCGACGGCGGCTCGTCCGGCAATACCGAGCGGAATCTTGGCCAACTTGGCATTGCGGCTGGAACTGCGGCGCACGATCTCGGACACGCTACCCATCATGGCCGAACTTGCCGCTGGTGTGCCATAAGAATGCTCACACCGTGCGGTGTGAGTCCTCACCGGCCCGCGTCCGATTCCGGTGTGGCCATGCTGCGGCAGCCGCAGTCGGGATGCGGTGGCCAGGGGCGTCGGTGCACCTCGTGGGTGTCGAGGTTCAGCTCCATCGTGGCGTCGAGGGTGCCCGGGTCCTGGCGGGGCGAACAGGCGACGATCGTCTCCAGTTCGCCCAGCGCGAGCGCGGTGGTGGCGGCGATCCCGGCCGGTGAGGCGTGCCCGGTGCGGCCGAGCAGCTGCGCGGCCAGGTGCGGCCAGTCGGCGTCGAACCCGGTGCGGGTGAGATCGGCGCAGCGCAGGCAACTGGTCCGGCCCGGCAGGACCAGCGGGCCGACCACGCCGATGCCGTCGCGGATCCGGACCTGCAGGTGCGGTACCCGGCGCAGCACCAGGTCCACCGACAGGCGGGGGTCGACCATCAGCGCGTCGGTGAGGACCACCAGGTTGCACCCCGCCCCGACCGCGGTGCCGGGCCGGTACTCCCGGGATCGGGACGGCCGGATGCCCATGCGCCGCAAACCGATCGTGACCGCGTCCGACAGCGGCCCGAGCCCGTGCACGGTGACACCGCGCACCGTGCCCTGTTTGCGCTCCGGTTGGAGCAGCAGCCCGGCCTCGTCGATCGCGCTGACCAGGGCGACGGTGCGCGCGGGCGCGATACCGAATTCGCCCGCCCGCCAGACGATCTGGGGCAGCGACTGCAAGCCGTCGAGCAGGCGCAGGAAGGCCAGGACGGTGCCGGTGTCGAGTTCGGTGGTCTCGAGCAGCAGCGCTCGTTCCGGGTCCCACCCCAGCTGCACGGTCCCGGAGGGCCGAACCAGGGTGATCACCCGCGGGTGCAACATCGGTCCGCGCAGTGGCGTCGTGGTCGTCATGGCGCAAGTATCGGCTCGCGCCGACGGCCGACCGGGCGTGGAAAGCCTGGTTATCCACAGGTTTTCGGCGTGTCGCGATCGTGGAATCAGCCTGTGGACAACTCGCGTACCGCAGGTCGTGACGGGGTTTCCCGGGGCGCGACACTCCGGAAACCGTGTCGCGCCACCACGATTCGCAGATTTTCCGCGGTCGTGGTGGCGCGGCGGCCCAGGTCAGGACTGATCGGCGTCGGGATCGGTCTTGCCGCGCTCGGCCTCGTCGCGTTCGCGGGCCTCGGTCTCGGCCAGCTGGGCCAGCGGATCGTCGAAAGCGCCGGTGCCGCCGCCGAGTACGGAGTCGATGAATCCGGCGGGGGAGTCGAGGTCGCTGGAGTCGGGGAGCAGGTCGGGGTGCGCCCACACGCCGTCGCGGCGTTCCATGCCCGCGTCGGTGGTGAGGCGCCGCCACAGCGCCGCGGCCTCGCGGACCTTGCGCGGGCGCAGTTCCAGGCCGACCAGGGTGGCGAAGGTCTGCTCGGCGGGCCCGCCGGTGGCGCGGCGGCGGCGCAGCGTCTCCGAGAGCGCGCCCGCGCCGGGCAGCCGCTCGCCGACGGCGTCGGTGACCACCACGTCGACCCAGCCCTCGATCAGCGCGAGCAGGGTTTCCAGGCGCTCGAGTGCCTGCTTCTGCTCGGGCGTGGTCTGCGGCTCGAAGGTGCCCTGCGACAGCAGTTCCTCGAGCTTGGACGGGTCGCTCAGCGACATCGGGTCGATGTTCTGCGCGGCTTCCTCCAGCGCGGAGAAGTCCATCTTGATGCCGCGCGCGTAGTCCTCGACCGCGCCGAGCACCTGCTGGCGCAGCCACGGCACGTGCGCGAACAGCCGCTGGTGGGCGGCCTCCCTGGCCGCCAGGAAGACCATGATCTCGCTCTCGGGCTGCTCGAGCCCCTCGCTGAACGCCGAGATCGCGGTCGGCAGCAGCGCGGCGGTACCGGCCGGGCCGAGCGGCAGGCCGATGTCGGTGGAGGTCAGCACCTCCTTGGCCAGCTGACCGAGCGCCTGACCGAGCTGGGAGCCGAACGCCAGCCCGCCCATCTGCCCGAGCATGCCGACCATCGGCCCGGCGAACTGCTTGGCTTCCTCGGGCAGCTGGGCGGTCCACATGCCCGAGATCTGCTCGGCCACCGGATCGCACAGGCGCTTCCAGGTGGGCAGGGTCTCTTCGATCCAGTCGTTGGCCGTCCAGGCGACGGTCCTGGTCGCGCCGGCGGGCAGCGTGGTGGCGCCGTCGAGCCACAGCTCGGCCAGGTGCGCCGCGTCGGTCACCGCGGAGGTCGTCTTCGCCGTGATCGGCGCGACGGTGGCGCCGAGCTGCTGGCGGGCCAGCCGCTTGGCCACGTCGTAGTTGACCGGTCCGGCCTGTGCACCGCCGGGGCCCGCCTGGCCCATGCCGCTGATCATCTGCCCGAGCTGGGTCAGCATCTGCCCCAGCTGCGACGGGTCGAAACCGCCCGCGCCCGCAGCTCCGAACCCGAACGGATCGTTTCCGCCGGGGCCGTTCGCCTCGTCGCGCCGCTTGCCGGACTCGTCGTCGTCGCGGTTCGAGAAGCCGAAGGGGAGATCGCTCATACCTCATACGTTACGCGGACACCAGGGGGCCACGGTGTTCGCGCATCGCGAAATCGATCCGGCCGCACACCCGGTAAAAGCGTGCCACTGCCGTCGGTGGCGGCCGGTGATCACTACTGTGGTCGGAGTGAATCGTCGGATCCTCACCCTGATCGTGGCCCTGGTACCCGTGCTCGTGCTCGGTGTGGTCGGCAGCGTGGTCACCGTGCCGTTCGTCGCGCTCGGGCCGGGGCCGACCTTCGACACCCTCGGCGAGGTCGACGGCAAGCAGGTGGTGGACGTCACGGGCGCACCCCTGGATCCGACGAGCGGGCACCTCAATATGACGACGGTCTCGGTCCGCGACGGGCTGAACCTGTTCGAGGCGTTCGGCTTCTGGGTCAGCGGCGAGCACGGCCTGGTCCCGCGCGCCGAGGTCTACCCGCCCGGTGTGTCGCGCGAGGAGGTCGACAAGTCCAACCAGCAGGACTTCAAGGACTCCGAGAGCAACGCCGAGGTCGCCGCGCTGCACTACCTGAAGCTGCCGACCGTCGTGCTGGTGCGCGGACTCGGCGAGAACGGCCCGGCCAAGGACGTGCTGCAGGTCGGCGACGAGCTGATCAGCATCGACGGCACGCCGATCACCACGCCCAAGGACGTCATCGACCTGGTCTCCACCAAGGGGCCGGGCACCACCATCACCGTCGTCTACCGCCGTGGCGACGCGCAGCAGAGCACGCCGATCACCCTCGCGCCCCGTCCCGACGACTCGACCAAGGGCTACCTCGGCATCACGCCCGGTGAGGGCGGTCGTCCGCCGCTGCAGGTCGAGTTCAACCTCGCCGATATCGGTGGGCCGTCGGCCGGGCTGATGTTCAGCCTGGCCCTGATCGACAAGCTCTCGCCCGGTGAACTCAACGGCGGCCGGTTCGTCGCCGGGACCGGCACCATCGACCAGGAGGGCAAGGTCGGTCCGATCGGCGGCATCCAGTACAAGATGATCGCCGCTCGCGAGGCGGGCGCCGAGACCTTCCTGGTCCCGGCCGACAACTGCAACGAGGCCAGGCAGCGGGCCCCGGAGGGGCTGCGCCTGGTGCGGGTCGACACGCTCGACAGCGCGGTGACCTCGCTGGCCGACATCGACGCCGGCCGCGAGGCCGTCAGCTGCGGCTGATCACTCCAGCGTGTGGTGCAGGGCCTCGACCAGGCCCGGCGCCAGATTCGGGTAGGTGCGCAGGTCGAGATCGCCGAAGCCGTCGTCGTCCTCGGGGCGGATCTGCAGCAGGCACAGCGACGTGCCCTGGCGCAGCACTCCGGCGATGAGCCGGGCGTCGCGGCGACCCGGGTGGGCGTGCGCCGCGGCGCGCCCGGCCGCGTCCGCGGCGTCGTCGTCGGCGAGCAGCGGGACGAGCGCCTCGTCGAGATCGCTCTCGGCGTCCGGCGGGAGCACCACGATCTCCTGGACGAGCACGCAGCCCTCGACGGCGGGCGGCCAGGTGGTGGTCGCGAGGAATTCGTCGAGCGCCATCGACCCGCCGGTGATGTCGTCGGGGAAGGCTTCCTGCGCGATGGGGGTGAGCTCGCTGCCGTCGTCGAGCTGATCCTCGAGATCGGGTTCGGCCGCGACCAGGTCGGCGGTCGGCACCAGGGCGAACATCTGCGGCGGGTTACCCCAGCCCTCGGCGTCGGCGAACTCGACGACCTCGCGCACACAGCGGGCGAGGACGACTTCGGCGTGCTGGTCATCGGTCACCCGCCCATCCAATCATTTTCGGCCCAGACGCTTGCACGGTGTCCGATTTCCGTAGAGTGGGCGCCAACGGTCCGGCAACGGACCATCCGCAACATCGGACTGCGGTGCTGCGCCGATCACCGGCGTGGTAGCCGCCGGACCCTTGGAGAGTGGCACCGTGGGCATGCGGCCCCCCACCGGTTTACCTTCGTTGTCCCGACGCAGCCGGGTGCTGCTGGTGACAGCAGTCGTCCTCGCGGCGTTGTTGCTGCTCGGGCCACGGCTCACCGACGCCTACACCAACTGGCTGTGGTTCGGTGAGGTCGGCTACCGCAGCGTGTACCTGGGTGTGCTGCGCACGCGGTTGCTCCTGTTCGTCGTGGTCGCGGTGTTCGTCGGCCTCGTGGTGTGGGCCGCGCTGCTGCTGGCCTACCGATCGCGGCCGGTGTTCGTGCCCGTCGCCGGGCCCAACGATCCGATCGCGCGCTACCGCACCACCGTGATGGGCAGGCTGCGGCTGTTCGGCGTCGGCATCCCGGTGCTGCTCGGTCTGCTGTCGGGCCTGGTCGCGCAGTCGAATTGGGCGACCGTGCAGCTGTTCCTGCACGGCGGTGAGTTCGGCCAGCAGGACCCGCAGTTCCACCTCGACATCGGCTTCTACACCTTCGATCTGCCGTTCTACCGGATGGTGCTGAACTGGCTGTTCGTCGCCGTGGTGATCGCCTTCTTCGCGAACCTGGTGACCCACTACGTGTTCGGCGGGCTGCGGCTGGCCGGGCGTGAGGGCACGCTGACCAGGGCCGCGCGCGTGCAGCTCGCCGTCATCGCCGGAATCTTCGTGCTGCTCAAGGCGGTCGCGTATTGGTTCGACCGCTACGACCTGCTGTCGAGCACCCGCAAGGAGCCGACCTTCGGCGGCCCGTCGTACACCGACATCAACGCGGTGCTGCCCGCCAAGCTGATCCTGCTCTCGATCGCGGTGATCTGCGCGATCGCGTTCTTCGCCGGCATCGTGCTGCGTGATCTGCGGGTGCCCGCGATGGCGGCCGCCCTGCTGGTGCTCTCCTCGATCCTGGTCGGCGCCGTGTGGCCGATGGTGGTCGAGCAGTTCTCGGTGCGCCCGAACGCCGCCGACAAGGAGAGCCCCTATATCGAGCGCAACATCCTGGCGACGCGCCAGGCGTACGGCATCACCGACGACAAGGTCGAGTATCAGGACTATCAGGGCGAGAGCAAGAAGAGCCCGCTCGAGGTGCCCGCGGACGCGGCGACCATCGGCAACGCCCGGCTGCTCGACCCGAACATCCTCTCGCCCACCTTCACCCAGCTGCAGCAGCGGAAGAACTTCTACGGCTTCCCCGAGTCGCTCGACATCGACCGCTACACCCTCGGCGGCGACACCCAGGACTACATCGTCGCCGCGCGTGAGCTGCATCCGGAAGCGCTCTCGGGCAACCAGAAGGACTGGATCAACCAGCACACCGTCTACACCCACGGCAACGGCTTCGTCGCCGCGCCGGCCAACCGGGTGAACAAGCCGCAGTCCGACGCGCCGAGCGTGGTCGGCGGCAGCGACTCCGGCTATCCGCTGTTCATGGTGAGCGACCTGTTCACCAAGGTGGACGACCAGCAGATCAAGGTCGACCAGCCGCGCATCTACTACGGCGAGCTGATCGCCCAGTCCGATCCCGACTACGCCATCGTCGGCGCCGCCGACGGCCAGGCGCCGCGTGAGTACGACTCCGACCAGGCCTCCTACACCTATGAGGGCAGCGGCGGCGTGCCGATCGGCAACTGGTTCAACCGCCTGGCCTTCGCGGCCAAGTACGCCGAGCGCAACATCCTGTTCTCCTCGGCGATCAGCGACGACTCCAAGATCCTGTTCAACCGCGGTCCGCGCGAGCGGGTGCAGAAGGTCGCGCCGTGGCTGACCACCGACGGCAACGCCTACCCGGCGGTCATCGACAAGCGCATCGTCTGGATCGTCGACGCGTACACCACGCTGGACAAGTACCCCTACGCCCAGCCGACCTCGCTCGACGGCGCGGTCGAGGACAGCATCGACAAGAAGACCGGGCGCGTCATCCCGCGCAAGGAGGTCAGCTACATCCGCAACTCGGTGAAGGCCACCGTCGACGCCTACGACGGCACCGTCACCCTGTACGAGACCGACACCACCGACCCGGTCCTCAAGGCCTGGCGCGGGGTGTTCCCGAACGCGGTGAAGCCGCAGAGCGACATCACGCCGGAGCTGCAGGCGCACTTCCGCTACCCGGAGGACCTGTTCAAGGTCCAGCGCGACATGCTCACCAAGTACCACGTGGACAACCCGCGCGAGTTCTTCACCAACAACGCGTTCTGGTCGGTCCCCAGCGATCCCACGATCGAGGGCGGCACCTTCAACCAGCCGCCGTACTACGTGCTGCTGGGTGATCCGAAGACGAACAAGCCGGTGTTCAACCTGACCTCGGCGATGGTCGGCTACAACCGGCAGTTCCTGTCGGCCTACATCTCGGTGCGCTCCGACCCCGACGGGTACGGCAAGTTCACCGTGTTGCAGCTGCCGGTGGAGACGCAGACCCAGGGTCCGCAGCAGACCCAGAACTCGATGACCACCGCCGACGCGGTGTCGCGGGAGAAGACCCTGCTGTCGAACTCCAACAAGATCCGCTACGGCAATCTGCTCACGCTGCCGGTGGCCGACGGCGGCATCCTCTACGTGGAGCCGTTCTACAACGAACGCAACACCGGGTCATCGACGTTCCCGCAGCTGCTGCGCGTGCTGGTGAGCTACCGCGACGCGGCGGGCAGCGTGAAGGTCGGCTACGCGGCGACGCTGGCCGAGGCGCTGAACCAGGTCATGCCGGGTGCCGGCGCGCTGGCGACGCCGTTCGGTGGCGATCCGGCGGTCAAGCCGAAGCCGGGCGTCACCCCGCCGGTCGACCAGGGCACCACCACCCCGCCGAACGGGAGCACGACCCCGCCCGCCGGGACGACCACCCCGCCGGGGTCGACCGCCCAGGAGGCCGCGGCCGCCGAGCTCAGCCGCAAGATCGAGGCGGTGCGCACGGCGATGCGGACGGGCAACTTCACCGATTTCGGTAGGGCGCTCGAGGAACTGGACGCCGCGGTGAAGGCGTACCAGGACGCCGGCGGCCGGTAGTCCACGGTCCGACAGCACAAGAAAGGCCCCGCCGGACGGCGGGGCCTTTCTCGTGCAGGGGGAACGGTGGATCAGCCGCCGATCGAGGCGATCAGCGGGGCACTGGCGTTGAGCAGGTCCTGGTACTGACCCGCGACGCCGTACTGGTCGGCCAGGGCCTGACCCGCGGCCTTGGCCTGGTCGACGGCGGACTGGACCTCGGTCTTGGTCTGCGCGGGCAGCTCGACGGCGGGCTCCTCGACCACGGCGGGCTCGGGCTCGGAGGTGCCGGCCTGCAGGTAGCGGCCGCAGTGCGGCCACGCGCCGACACCCTGGCTGGCGAGCACGTTCTCCGCGACGCGGATCTGCTCTTCCTTGCTGGCGTTGTGCGCCGACCCCTGGCCACCGTTGGCGGCCCAGGTGCTCTGCGAGAACTGCAGGCCACCGTAGTAGCCGTTACCGGTGTTGATACCCCAGTTGCCACCGCTCTCGCACTGCGCGACACCGTCCCAGTTGTGGTTCGCGGCGGAGGCGGTACCGGTGGCCAGGCTGAACGGAACGGCAACCAGGGCGCCGGTGATGGCGGCGACGCCAAGGGCACGGGTGCGGAATTTCCGGGTCTCAGTCATGGGGGAGACGCTAACGAAGAAATCCATGACGATCACATCTTGATAACGAGACAATTGTATGAATGAAATAGCCGTCTTACCAATGTTTACGCTGCATAGCGCGGGGGAATGCCTAGATTCCGGTCGGTCTGTTATTGGTCCGTTATGTGCGTGAGATCACGTCGAAATAGTGACCCCCGTCACGAGAATTCGGCCCGACGCGCCGGGTGGCGGGCGGGTATGGCGTCGGTCACATCTCCGGGTTCCGTGTCGCTCCGGCCGTTGTCGAAGATCGCGGGCAACTCCCTAAAAACAGGCGCTGACCTGACGATTTGGCATCCGAGCTAACCCGTGTGTAATGTTGTATTCACCGACGCGGGGTGGAGCAGCTCGGTAGCTCGCTGGGCTCATAACCCAGAGGTCGCAGGTTCAAATCCTGTCCCCGCTACAAAGAAAAGGCCCGGAACCACCAGGTTCCGGGCCTTTTGCGTTGCCTGCGGGGGCTGGTCGCGCATCGGTCGATCCCGGCGTTCTGGGCGTGCGGTCTCGGTACGGCTGGGGTGCTCTCGCGCGGCGGCGCCGGGCGGGGCGATGCGGCGATTCGCCGACTCGGCAGGACAATTTCGCCGATTCCCCCCATGCTGGACGGGTGACCAACTAGCTTGGGCGCCAACGTTCACTGGGCAGTATCGGGGTTCCGCCATGGCAGACAGATCGACATCCCTTCGCGCTCGCGTCGGCGAGCTGCTCCGCTCGCGCCGGGCTGCGGGACCGCTGCGCGTGCTGGTCGTGCTGTTCCTGGTGGTGCCGACGCTGATCTCGGCGGTCTACATGTGGATCATGTGGGACCCGGAGCTGTATCTGAAGCAGATCCCGGTGGCGGTCGCCAGCGACGACGTCGGCGGCGTCTCCGACGGCAAGGCCCAGAACATGGGTACCGAGATCCTCGATACCCTGGTGTCCGGCGGCGAGCTGAAGTTCCATCGGGTCAGCAGCGCCGAAGCCGTGCAGGGCCTGCGCGAGAGCCGTTACGCCTTCTCCGTCGTCATCCCCGCGGACTTCACCCGCAATGTGCTGAGCGTGACCGACCCCGTGCCGCAGGGCGCCCGAATCGCGGTCTGGTACAACGATTTCAACGGCACCCTCAGCCCCGCCGTCGCCAACAGCGTGATCGCCGACGCCCGGCACCAGATCGCCGCCACCATCGGCCGCGGCTACGCCTCGCAGGTCCTGGTCGGCGTCAACAGTCTGGGCGCGGGCATCGGCGAGGCGTCGCAGGGCGCGACGCAGCTGGCGCAGGGCACCGCCCAGCTCGCCGACGGCTCCGGCCAACTCTCGGCCGGTCTCGACGAGGCCGCCCTCGGCGCGTCCCAGCTGGTGGCGGGCGCCCGCGAACTCCACGCGGGCACCGTGCAACTCGCCGGCGGTGCCGACGAATTGGTGAGCGGCACCGATCAGCTCGGCACCGGCGCGACCCAGATCCGCGATGGCGTCGACCAGATCATCACGCCCCTGCTCGACGCTCTCGCGCCCGCCGGACAACTCGCGACCCAGCTGAACCCGCTGCTCGACGAGCTGAGCAGGAACGCCGACCCGGCCCTGGCCGACGCCGCTGTCCAGCTGAAGGACCTGCTCGGGCAGGTCGGCCCCACCGACCCTGATTCGCTGGTCGGCCAGCTCGCCCAATTGCGCGACGGCACCGCGGAACTGGCTCGCCAGCTGACCGACCCCACGGCTGAATACCGCGCCGGTGTGCTGGCCCTCGCCGACGGCTCCGGGCAACTCCGCGACGGCGCGGGCGAACTCGGTGCCGGCGCCGCCGAACTCTCCACAGGCCTCGGCCAGCTCGCCGCCGGTGGCCACGAACTCCGCGACGGCGCCACCCAGCTGGACGACGGTGCGGCACAGCTCGACAGCGGGCTCCGCGACGGCGCCACCGCCGCCCCGCACATCACCGACCCCACCGCCTCCGCGGACGTGATCGCCCAGCCCGTCACCATGGATGTCCGCAACCAGGAGCCGAGCCAGGTGGTACGCGGCGGTGACCGCAGCACCAAGGAGATCGCCGGCGGCGCGGGTCCCGTCCTGGTGGTCATGGGGGCGTTCCTGGCCGCCATCGTGCTCTGGATGCTGGTGCGCCCGTGGCGTGGCGCCGCGACCGGAACCACCCTGTGGCGGCGTACCGCAGTACCGCTGCTGCGCGGCTCCGCGGTCGGCGTGGCGGGCGTCATCGTGCTGACCGCGCTGGCCGCCGGCTACGGCAGTTCGGCGGGCTGGTCGCCCGAGCGGTGGCCGGTCATGGCGGCCGTGATCGTCCTGGTCGGCGCGGTGGCCGCGGTCACCACGCAGCTGTTCATCGTGGTGTTCGGCCGCGTCACCGGCTCGATCGCCGCCTTCGCCTTCTACATGTTCCAGATCTTCGCCTTCGGCGGGGTGTTCCCCGCGGGCACGACCCCGCCCGCGTTCCGTCCCTTCACCGACATCGCCCCGATGACCTTCGCCCGCCGTGCCGTCATCCGCGCCGACATCGCCCTCTACGACACCATGTTCTGGACCTCGATCGCCGTCCTGGTCGCCATGCTCGTGACGGCCTTCGCCGCCATGCTGGTCGCCCGCCACCTCGCCACTACCTCCGCGACCTCCGCCCCGCAGCCCGCCCCGGCGTGACGTCCGCCCGCGTTGCCCGCTCAGGAGCGCCGGAGCACGACCTGGAAGCCCTCGGTGGTGCTCAGCGTGAACTCGCCGGTGTTCGAGGTGGCGACGACATTCGCGGCGCGATCGTCGCCGGTGATGCGCTCGACGACGGCGCGCACCCCTGCGGGCATGGCGTTCCAGTCGGACTCGGGGGACTGCAGCAGGCCGTGATAGGTGCGGGGCGTCGCGGACAGGCCCTCGGGCTGCCAGCCGAAGCGCGGGGTGCTCGCGAGGAACAGGCTCAGGTCGGTGCAGGCGTTGTCGGCCGTGCAGACGCGGACCGGCATCACATCGTCGGCGTAGTCGTAGTCGCGCAGACTCATCGTCCAGCCGGCCGGGTCGCGGTAGTCGTAGTCGACGCCGGTCGCGCCGACCATCGTCAGGGCTGACGTGTCGCCGGGACGGTTGTCGAGCACCTCGGCGGTCAGCGGACGGTCGTTGACGGTGAAGGACCAATCACCGGCCTCGACGGGCTTGTGCCAGAAGCCGGTCCGGCCGTCGAGGCGCCCCTCCACGCGCAGCTCCCGCTGCTCGGACCGGCCGCCGGTGGTGTGGATGCTGATCGTCGAGGTGATCTCGCCCGGGATCTTGGGCTGGCGCACCCACGCGGGCGGCGGCAGGTGGATGCCGGTGTACTGCGGGAAGAACGGGCGCAGGAACTCGAACTGGCCGACCCAGGCGTCGAAGTTGGTCGGCGCCTCGGCGAGATCGGGCTTGTCGCCATAGGTATAGGAGAAGAACAGGGTGTCGGCGCCGGAGATGTCGAAGTCCCAGAGCCGGGTGTACATGTCGCCGTACTCGTTGATCAGGAAGGTCGTCGAGCCCGAGGCGCTGAGATTGATCGACTGGAAACGCCCGTCGAGTGGACCGGGCAGCTCGTAGCTGTAGTCGTCGGCGAACTCGGGATCGCTGATCCTCAGCGGATCGCTGCCGGGCAGCCAGGGATCGAGGATGACGATCCGGTTGCCCTCCGGCGAGAGGACGAACACCGTCGTCACTCCGGCACCGCCGACCGGCTGCTGCTTGCCCGTCGGATCGGTCCAGAAGCCCTGCTGCCGGAACGGGATCAGCTGCACGTACTCCGGGTCGAGCCAGGACAGGCTCCACGCCCTGGACGCGGGCCGGACCCTGGTCCCGGTCGGGTCCAGCCAGATCGGGGACCCGAATCGTGCCGTCCACCACCACAGTTCGGGCGTCTGATCGGCCGACTCCAGCGTGAACACCCGCCCGCCCGGCACCAGCGCGACCAACCTGCTGCGATCCACCGAGATCGCCGAGATCTGCCCGCGCAGGCAGTTGGGCAGTGGCGCTGTCCGCCAGCCGGATTCGCCCACCGCGGCCTTCAGGTACAGGTTGCCGTCGAGCAGCGCGAACTGCCAGGCCTCGTTGAAACCGGTCTGCGGCGTCCGCAACTCGATGCGGGCGGGGAGCCGATCGACGACACCGGCGGGCGCGAACGGCATCGTCAGCAAACCGATCCCGACGTTGGGGAAGTGCATCGGCAGCGGCCAGGCTCCCGCCCGGCCGGGCAGGTTGAGCGCCGCACAGCTGAGCCCCTCGGGCAGGACGCCGAACGGCCACCACTCGTCGGCCACGGCGGGACTGCTCGTGGCGACGGTCGCCGCGGTCAGTGCCGCCGCGACCAGTCCGGACCAGCCTCGACGCATCAGTGATCACACCTTCCATCCATCGGGCCCGAAGCCCGGAATACCCAGGGCAATGCGACAGCGAGGGGGCGGTGGGGCCCCGGCGGAGCACGAGCGCGATCGGCGAGGTCGATGCGGGAGTGACGCGCGACCGGCGCGGAACGGTCGAACGGTACCAGCATCGGGCAACATCCCAGCCACCGAACACTGCGAAGCGGCCGGGAACGTGGGAAGCTTTGTGAGTAATCAGCACGATGAATGGGAAGAAACCGGACGGTTGACAAGCTCGAGATACCCCAAATACTGTGCAGTTCAATGAGTCCTGTTCTGCCGTTCGAACCTTTCGAGAGGGATCGCCGCGCCGGTTCGCCCGGACGAGAAGCCCTCAGACCCGCGCCTCGGGCCGCCGGAATGGCGACGTAGCGCGTCAGCTTTCCGGCCGAACGGCTGACTCCCACCGCGCCCGGCCCGCACCGAGTGCGCGGCTACGGCTATCCGCGGACGTTGTTCCGCACCCCTCTGCTCGACCGCATCGAGATTCGTTCTGTCGACGCACGAATCGTCAGAGTCGTCGAACCAATTAGTTAGCACTACGAATCGATGGTGACATGACCCGCTCCGCACTCTGGTAACCCCGACATTCACTCGGTAGGGGGCTACGGGGGGAAATAACGTGCTTCGCGGAAGGATGTTCAGAGGTGACCGGTTCGACGTTCGATGTCGCGATTGTCGGTATGTCCTGCAGATTGCCGGGTGCCGTCGATCTCGAGGGTTTCTGGCGGCTGCTCAGTGCCGGGCGCGCCGCGATCGGGACCGCGCCCGCCGGGCGCGAGGGGATCACCGAGCGGGCCGGATTCCTCGACACCGTAGGTGATTTCGACGCGGAGTTCTTCGGGGTCTCGCCCGTCGAAGCGCGCGCTGTCGATCCGCAGCAGCTGCTGGCGCTGGAGCTGAGCTGGGAAGCGCTCGAGGACGCCGGACTCGCGGCCACGGCCGACGAGCCGCGGCGGTACGGCGTCTTCCTCGGCAGCACCGGTAGCGATTTCGCCGAGCTGATGGCCTCGCGCGGTGGTCCCGGCGTCAGCAGGCACTCGCTGTGGGGTGCCGGGCGCGGCATCATCGCCAACCGGATCTCCAACCACTTCGGTTTCGGCGGACCGAGTCTCGTCGTCGACAGCGCCCAGGCGTCCTCGCTCGTCGCGGTGCACCTGGCGTGCGAGAGCCTGCGCAGCGGCGAGAGCGAGGTCGCGCTGGCCGGCGGCCTGAACCTGATCCTGTCACCGTCCAGCGGCGCGCGGATCGAGCAGTTCGGCGCGCAGTCGGCGCTGGGCGCCTGCTACACCTTCGACGCCAGGGCCGACGGGTTCGTGCGCGGCGAGGGCGGCGGCATGGTGGTGCTGAAACCACTGGACCGGGCGGTGGCCGACGGTGACCGGATCCATGCCGTGATCCGGGGCAGCGCGGTCACCACCGGCAACGAACGCCGGGTGCTCAGCGCGCCGAGCCGGGCGGCGCAGGCGGCGGCGATCACCGCCGCGTTGCGTGCGGCCGGGGTCGAGGCGTCGTCGGTGCAGTACGTCGAGTTGCACGGCACCGGAACGCCCGCGGGTGATCCGGTGGAGGCGGCGGCGCTGGGCGACAGCTACGGCGTCGACCGGGCGCCGGGCGCGCCGCTGGCCGTCGGCTCGGTCAAGACGAACATCGGGCACCTGGAGGGCGCCGCGGGGATCGCTGGCCTGATCAAGACCGCGCTCTGCCTGCGTCGCGGTGACCTGGTGCCCAGCTTGAACTTCCAGGTTCCGAACCCTCGGATTCCGCTCGACGACTTGGGTTTACGTGTCGTCACCGACGTCGAGGAGTGGTCGGCGGAGACGGTGCGCCGGGCCGGGGTGTCCTCGTTCGGCATGGGTGGTTCGAACGCCCACGTCATCCTGGAGCAGGCGCCTGTCGGCACCGCTCCCGGTGGGGTGGCGGTCTCGGTGCCTGCCGCCGATGGTGGATCGGCCGACGCTGCTGCCCCCCGCACGGTGCATGACGGTGGCGGTGTGGTGCCGCTGGTGCTCTCGGCACGCAGTGCGTCCGGGGTGCGCGCGCAGGCGGCGCGGTTGCGGGAGTGGATGGTCGGGCGTCCGGAGTCGGGCGTCGTCGATGTCGCGCATTCGCTGCTGGCCACGCGAGTACCCATGGAATGGCGCGGCTACGCCGCCGGACGCGATCGGGTGGAGCTGCTGACCGCGTTGGCGGCCATGGCCGCGCCCGGGTCGACGGTCGGGCGGGCGGCGCCGCGCCGGGTCGCGTTCGTCTTCCCCGGGCGGGGGAGCCGGTGGGCCGGTCTGGCGCTGGGGCTGTTGGCGTCGGACGCGGCGTTCGCCGAGTCGATCGCGGAGTGCGCGCAGGCGCTGGCGCCGTACGTGGACTGGTCGCTGGACGCGGTGCTGCGTGGCGACGAGGACGCGCCGTCGGCGGATCGATCGGATGTGGCGCCACCGGTGCTGTTCGCGGTCATGGTGTCCATGGCCCGGCGGTGGCAGGCCGCTGGTGTCGCACCGGACCTGGTGATCGGTGACGGGCTGGGCGAGATCGCCGCCGCGTACATCGCCGGTGGATTGTCGCTGGCCGACGCGGCGCGGGTGGTGGTCGTCCGGTCGCGGAGTTCGGCCGAGGCTGCTGGTGGATCAGGCCGTGGCGGAGAGCCTTTCGGCTCCGAGCATGATCTGGCGGCGATCCGACCGCGATCGGGGTCGGTGCCGTTCTTCTCGACGGCCGCCGCCGACCGCGTCGACACCGTGCGACTCGACGCCGACTACTGGCACCGCCCGCAGCCGGAGGCCGCGCGGTTCGCCGACGTGGTGACCGCGCTGATCGACGACGGCCTCACCGGATTCGTCGAGATGAGCCCGCACCCGGTGCTCACCCCGGAACTCGCCGCGGCCGCCTCGGACGGTGTCGCGGTCATCGGGTCGCGACGCCTTGGTGAGGACGGCCCGGACTGGTTCGTCGCCTCGCTCGCCCAGGCCTACTGCGCCGGTCTGCCGGTCCGCCCGGACGCGCTCGTCACCGGCGGTGCGCGGGTCGACCTGCCGTCGTACGCATTCCAGCGCCGAAACTTCTGGACCGGCACCCCGACAGCCCTGGCCGAGGCCACCTTCCCCGCCACTGCCGACTCCGGCGCCACAGCACACGAAGTCGCGACGCTCAGCGGTGCGGAGGGCGGTGCATCGCGGCACGACAGCGACGGTCGCGATGCCATCGAGGCCGACGCCACGGGGCACGGCAGCGGTCGTCACGATGCCACCGGGGCCGACGCAGCGGGGCACGATGCCACACAGGCCAGCGCAGATGGTCGCGATGCCGAGGAGTTCGGTGCCGCAGGACGCGGAGTCACGCCGCTCAGGGGGCCGGGGCACGGCGCCACGCAGCGCAGCGGCGGTGGTCGTGACACGACGGTGTTCGACCCCGCAGCGCAGGTTGCCGCGCAGCACAGCCATGCAGACGGCGACTTCGCGGCCAGCGGTGCCGAGGAACACGGTGACCCGGGTCAGACCGGTCTCTGGGCCGACAGCGACCTGGCTCGCGTGCTCGCGGAAGTACCCGAATTCCAGCGCGACGCCATCGTTCTCGACCTCGTGCGGGAGCAGGCCGCCGCCGTCCTCGGTCATGACTCGGCGGCGGCGGTGCATGCCGACCAGCCGTTCACCGATGGCGGTTTCGACTCGATCAGCGGTGTGGAGCTGCGGAATCGGCTGACGAAGGCTACCGGGGTCACGCTGCCCGACACCCTCGTCTTCGACTATCCGACCGCGACGGCGGTGGCGGCGCTGCTGCGGGCGCGGGTGTCCGGCGGCGGTCGGGAGCAGCGCCGGGTGACGCGGCGGGCGTCCACCGACGAGCCGATCGCGATCGTCGGCATCGGCGCGCGGTTCCCCGGTGGCGTGGCGTCCGCCGAGGACCTGTGGGACCTGATGATCGCGGGGCGGGACGCGATCGGCGAGTTCCCCACCGATCGCGGCTGGGATCTCGCTGGGCTGTACGACCCGGACCCCGGCACCCCGGGCACGGTCTACACCCGGCACGGCGGATTCCTCGACGGTGCGGGCGATTTCGACCCCGGCTTCTTCGGCATCAGCCCGCGCGAAGCGTTGGCGATGGACCCCCAGCAGCGCGTGCTGCTCGAGACCGCGTGGGAAGCGCTGGAGGACGCGGGCATCGACCCGACCTCGTTGCGCGGCGGTGACGCCGGGGTCTTCGTCGGCGCCTGCGAGTCGGGCTACGCCCGTCGGGTGACCGGTGAGTTGGAGGGGTTCCGGCTCACCGGCACCTCGCACAGCGTCATCTCGGGCCGGATCGCCTACGTGTTCGGCCTGGAAGGGCCCGCGGTCACGGTGGATACGGCCTGCTCGTCCTCGCTGGTGGCGCTGCATCTGGCGTGCCAGGCGCTGCGCCAAGGGGACAGCTCGCTGGTGCTCGCCGGCGGCGTCACCGTCGCGGCCAGCCCCACCCTGCACGTCGACTTCGCCCGTCAGCGCGGCCTGGCACCGGACGGCCGGTGCAAGCCCTTCTCGGCCGCCGCCGACGGCGTGGCCTGGTCGGAAGGCTCGGGTGTGCTCGTGCTGGAACGTCTTTCGGACGCCCAGCGACTCGGGCACCGGGTGCTGGCGGTCGTGCGCGGCAGCGCCGTGAACCAGGACGGCGCGAGCAACGGGCTGACCGCGCCGAACGGACCCTCGCAGGAACGGGTGATCGCGCAGGCACTGGCCAACGCGGGCATCACCGCGGCCGACGTGGATGTCGTCGAAGCGCACGGAACCGGCACGGCCCTCGGTGATCCGATCGAGGCGCAGGCGCTGATCGCCGCCTACGGCCAGGGTGACCGGGAGCCGCTGCGGATCGGTGCGCTGAAGTCGAATATCGGTCATACCGTGGCCGCCGCCGGTGTGGCCGGGGTGATCAAGATGGTGCAGGCGATGCGGCACGAGCGGTTGCCGCGTACCCTGCATCTCGATTCGCCGTCACCGCATGTGGATTGGTCGGCGGGCGCGGTGCGTCTGCTGACCGAACCGGAACCGTGGACCGCCGGGGAGCGGGTCCGGCGGGCGGGGGTGTCCTCCTTCGGGATCAGCGGCACCAACGCGCACGTCGTTCTCGAGGAAGCGCCTGCCGTCCCAGACATCGACGATGCCTCCGCGCGGCCGACGATGACCCCGTTGCTGGTGTCCGGCAAGGGCGAATCTGGCCTGCGCGCGCAAGCCGCGCGACTGCACGGGTGGTTGTCGGAACACCCCGAGGTCGACCTCTCCGACATTGCCCATGCGCTCATCTCGACACGCGCGCAGCATGATTCGCGAGGCGTGGTGCTCGGACGCGACCGCGACGAGATCCTCACCCGGCTGGCCGACCTCGCCGGATCGGGAACCGGCGCCGGCGTGATCGAGGGCGTCGCCGGTGCGGGACGAACGGCGTTCCTGTTCACCGGGCAGGGCGCACAGCGGATCGGCATGGGCGCCGGTCTGTACGAGACGTTCCCGGTCTTCGCCACCGAGATCGACACGGTGTGCGCGCATTTCGACCCCGCGCTCCGCGACGTGATGTTCCATGGCGACCCCGCGGTGCTGGACCGGACCGAGGTCACCCAGCCCGCCCTGTTCGCGTTCGAGGTGGCGCTGTACCGGCTGCTCGAATCCTTCGGTGTGACACCGGATGTGGTGATCGGCCACTCGATCGGTGAGCTCGCCGCCGCCTACGTGGCCGGAGTGTGGACGCTGCCGGACGCCTGCGCGCTGGTGGCGGCCCGCGGGCGGTTGATGGGCGCCCTGCCCACGGGCGGGGCGATGCTGGCCGTGGCGATCGACGAAGCGCGAGCGCTCGAGATCGCCGCGGAGTTCGGCGATCAGGTCGCGGTCGCGGCGGTGAACGGCCCGTCGTCGACGGTGCTGTCCGGCGACGACGACGCGATCGAGGAGATCGAGCGGCGACTCGCGGCGGCCGAGGTCAAGACAAGCAGGCTGCGTGTCAGCCATGCCTTCCATTCGGCCCGCATGGAACCCATGCTGAACGAATTCCGCACTGTGGCAGCAGGTATCGGCTACGCGTCGCCGCGCACGCCGATCGTGTCGAACCTGACCGGTGCGATCGCCGGCGCCGAGATCACCGACCCGGAGTACTGGGTGCGTCAGGTCCGGGGCTGTGTGCGGTTCGCGCCGGGCGTGGACGCCCTCGCCCTGGGTGGCGTGCGCCGGTTCGTCGAGGTCGGTCCGGACGCGGTGCTGTCGGCGCTGACCCGCACCAGCCTGGCCGAGCACCCGGACGTCGAAGCGGAGTCGACGGCGGTCGCCACCTCCCGGCGAGCGGCCGACGAGGTGACGCAGTTCGTCGCCGGGCTGGCGCAGGCGCATGTCGCCGGTGTGCGCGTGGACTGGTCGCCGTTGTTCGCGGGTCGCGCCGCTCGCCGGATTTCGCTGCCCACCTATGCCTTCCAGCATCGCCGGTTCTGGTTGCGGCCGGTCGACGATGCCCCCCATGCCCCGTCGGATCATCCGGTCCGCACGGAGGTGGTCGGCCTGGCGGGGACCGACGAGTGGCTGGTCACCGGTCGTCTGTCCCTGCGCGCACAGCCGTGGATCGCCGATCACACCTCCTACGGCGTGGTGGTCGCGCCCAGCGCGGCCCTGGTCGAGTTCCTGCTCGCCGCCGGTGCCCGGATCGGTTGCGGGGTGGTGGAAGAACTCACCCTGCAGGCGCCGATCCTGCCGTCCGGTACGGACGAGGTCGAGCTGCAGGTGCTCGTGCGGGCACCCGACGTGTCGGGGTCGCGTCCGTTCGAGGTCTCCTTCCGGACCGCGCCGGACGCGGACTGGGCGCGCAACGCGACCGGCGCGCTGTCGGCGGGGTCCGGCGAGTCGGCGTTGCTGGCGCGTCTGCGTGACGAACCGTGGCCTCCGCAAGACGCGGAAGCCGTTGTGGCCGAAGATATTCCGATGCGGATGTCGAACGGATCGGGCCTCGAGTACGGCCCGGCGTTCACCGGCGTGCGCGCCGCGTGGCTGCGCGAGGACGCGGTCTTCGCCGAGATCGCCCTCGCGACCGATCCGGCGGCGGAATCGGGACGCTACGTCCTGCATCCCACGCTGCTGGACATGACCCTGCACGCCGGACTCGCCCAGCTGGTGTGGCGCGATGCCGCCGCCGACCCGGCCACCGGCAAGCTGCTGTTCCGCTGGGGCGGGGTCCGTCTCCATACCGTCGACAGCGCACCCGAGATCACGTCGCTGCGCGTCCTCGCCGTCGCGACCGGCCCGGACGCGGTGTCCGTCGCCGCCGTCGCGCCGGACGGCACCCCGATCCTGTCGGTCGACGCGGTGGTGATGCGTCCCTACGACGTCACGGCGTTCCGGAACTCCCTGGCCGACGACGCGCAGCTGTTCGAACTGCGCTGGGAACCCACCGTGGTCCCCGGCGGCGCGACCCCGTCCATGGCAGTGCTCGCCGACACCGTAGTGCCGGGAATCGCCGCCGCCACGGTGGCCGATCTTGCTGCCGCCGAGCAGGTTCCGGACGTGGCGGTGTGGCGGGCGCCCACCGGCACGACCCCCGAGGCCGTGCGCAGCGGTGTCCTGGACGCCTTGGCGGTGCTGAAGTCCTGGCTCGCCCACGAACGACTGCCCCGGCTGGTGGTGCTCACGACCGGCGGTGCCGCGCTCCCTGGCGCGGCGCCCGATCTCGTCGCCGCCGCCGTGTGGGGCCTGGTACGCAGCGCGCAGTCGGAGAACCCGGGGCGATTCGTCCTCGTCGACGAGGACCCCGCCGCGCCACTGGACGCGGACCGGATCGCCGCCGTCATCCGGACGACGGAGCCCCAGGTCGCGGTCCGCGGCCCGGAACTCCTGGTACCCCGGCTGACGCGCGCGTCCGCACCGGCGACCACCGCCACCCCGTCGTTCGGCGACGGCACGGTGCTGATCACCGGCGGCACCGGTGGCCTCGGCGCGCTGTTCGCCCGCCACCTGGTGACCGCGCACGCGGTGCGCAGCCTGGTGCTCACCTCCCGCCGCGGGCTCGCGGCGCCCGGCGCGGCCGCCCTGGCCGACGAGCTGACCCGCGCGGGCGCCGACGTCCGAGTCGTGGCCTGCGATGTCGCCGACCGCGACGAGGTCAGGTCCCTGCTCGACACCATCGCCGCCGACGGCCCGCTGACCGCCGTCGTGCACACCGCCGGCGTCCTCGACGACGGCGTCGTCGAGTCGATGACCGACGACCAGGTCGACCGGGTCCTGGCGCCCAAGGTCGACGGCGCGTGGCACCTGCACGAACTGGCCGGCGAGCTGTCGGCCTTCATCGTCTTCTCCTCGGTGTCCGGCGTGCTCGGCACGGCCGGGCAGGGCAACTACGCGGCCGCGAACGGTGTCGTGGACGCCCTGGCCGAACAGCGACGGGCGGCGGGCCTGCCCGCGACCGCGCTGGCCTGGGGTCCGTGGAACCAGGCGGGCGGGATGACCGGCGCGCTGGATCGCGTCGCCGTCGCGCGCTGGGACCGGCTGGGCCTGGGGCAGCTCGGCGACGACGAGGGCCTGCGCCTGTTCGACGCCGCGCTGGCCCGTCCGGACGCGCGACTCGTCCCGATCCGGTTCGACGCGACCGTCCTGCGTCGCGAAACCGACGTCGATACGGTCCCCGCGGTACTGCGCGGTTACCTCCGGCGCCCGGCGCCGGTCACCGTGTCGACCACGCAGCCCGCGGGTTCGCTGGGGGCACGACTGGCGGGCGTGCCCGAAGCGCAACGCGCCGCCGTGATCTTGGCGGCGGTCCGTGACCAGGTGGCCGCGGTCCTCGGCCACGATTCGGGCGAGTCGGTCGACGCGGGGAAGCCGTTCCGGGAGTTGGGTTTCGACTCGCTCGGCGCGGTGGAGTTCCGCAATCGACTGGGCAAGGCCACCGGCCTGACCCTGCCGTCGACGCTGGTCTTCGACCATCCGACCCCGGCGGCCGTGGCGACACTGGTGCAGGCTCGGGTCGCGCCGACGGCGGCGGGCGCTCCGTCCGCGCGGCCGGTCCGGCGCGTGCGGGCGGACGAGCCGATCGCCATCGTCGGTATGGCCTGCCGGTACCCCGGCGGTGTCGGCTCCGCCGACGAGCTGTGGGAACTGGTGTCGACGGGCACCGACGCCATCAGCGACTTCCCGTCCGATCGCGGGTGGGCGCTGGATCGGTTGATCGACCCCGACCCCGACCGCGTCGGCACGACCTACTCCGGCAAGGGCGGCTTCCTCACCCAGGCGGCCGACTTCGACGCGGGATTCTTCGGGATCGCGCCGCGCGAGGCGATCGCGATGGACCCGCAGCAGCGCCTGCTGCTCGAGGTGTCGTGGGAGGCGCTCGAGCACGCGGGCATCGATCCGATGTCGTTGCGCGGCACCGATACCGGCGTCTACTCGGGCGTGATGTATCAGGACTACGAGACGCTGACCCGGCAGACGCCCGAGGTCGAGGGCTATGTGGTGACCGGGGCCGTGGGCAGTGTGGCCTCGGGCCGGGTGTCCTACGCGCTGGGGCTGGAAGGTCCGGCGATGACGGTGGACACCGCGTGCTCGTCCTCGCTGGTGGCCCTGCACGTGGCGTGCCGGGCCCTGCGCCAGGGGGAGAGTTCGCTGGCGCTGGTCGGCGGCGCGACCGTGATGGCGACGCCGATGGTGTTCCTGGAGTTCTCCCGCAATCGCGGGCTGGCCTCGGACGGGCGGTGCAAGTCGTTCTCGGCGGCCGCCGACGGTGTGTCGTGGTCGGAGGGCGCGGCCGTGCTGGTCGTGGAGCGGCTCTCGGACGCCCAGCGGCTCGGGCACAATGTCCTCGCCGTCGTGCGGGGTACCGGCGTCAACCAGGACGGTGCCAGCAATGGCCTGACCGCGCCCAACGGTCCGTCGCAGGAGCGGGTGATCGCGGCGGCGCTCGCCGACGCGGGCCTGACCCCGGCCGAGGTGGATGTCGTCGAAGCGCACGGCACCGGCACCACCCTCGGCGATCCGATCGAGGCGCAAGCCCTGATCGCGGCCTACGGTCAGGAGCGGGACGAGCCGCTGCGCATCGGCTCGCTCAAGTCGAATATCGGACACTCGCAGGCCGCGTCCGGCGTGGGCGGCGTGATCAAGATGGTGCAGGCCATGCGGCACGCCACCCTGCCGAAGACCTTGCACGTGGACGCCCTGTCGCCGCATGTGGACTGGTCGGCGGGGGCGGTGCGGGTGCTGTCGGAGGCCGAACGGTGGCCCGCCGGTGCGCGGCCACGGCGCGCGGGCGTGTCCTCGTTCGGGATCAGCGGCACGAACGCGCACGTGATCCTCGAGGAGCCACCCGTGCCGGCCGCCGCCGCGCCCGCGGTGACCGCTCCTGCCGGGACCGTCCCGCTGCTGGTGTCCGCGAAGTCCGAGCAGGCGCTGCGGGCACAGGCGGATCGGCTGCGGCAGTGGCTGATCGACCATCCGGCGGTGGACCCGCGGGACGTGGCGGCGGCGCTGCTCGAGACCAGGGCGCTGCTCGAGTGGCGCGGCGGCGCGCTGGGCGGTGACCGGGCCGAGCTGCTGGCCGGACTGGCCGCCCTCGCCGCCGGGACCGGCTCGTCCTCGGTAGTCGAAGGCGTTGCCGGACAGGGGAAGACCGCCTTCCTGTTCACCGGGCAGGGCGCGCAGCGTCCCGGCATGGGTGCCGAGCTGTACCGGGACTTCCCGGTGTTCGCGGCGGCACTGGACGAGGTCTGCGCCGAGCTCGATCGCCACCTCGGCGGATCACTGCGCACGGTGCTGTTCGACGCCCCCGAAGCGGGGCTGAGCCGGACCGAGTTCACCCAGCCCGCGCTGTTCGCGTTCGAGGTGGCGATGTTCCGCCTGCTCGAATCGTGCGGTGTCGTCCCGGATGTCGTCGCCGGTCATTCGATCGGTGAGCTGGCGGCGGCCTACGTGTCGGGGGTCTGGTCCCTCGCGGACGCGTGTGCGCTGGTGGCGGCGCGCGGCCGGTTGATGGGCGCGCTGCCCGAGGGCGGCGCGATGCTGGCGGTCGCGGTGTCCGAGGACGAGGCGCGGGAACTGGTGGCAGGCTACGGCGATCGCCTCGCGGTGGCCGCCGTGAACGGCCCGGAGGCGGTGGTGTTCTCGGGCGACGAGGACGCCGTCGACGAGCTCGCGCGACGGATCGCCGAGCGCGGCGGCCGCACGCACCGGTTGCGGGTCAGCCACGCGTTCCATTCGGCCCGGATGGACCCGATGCTCGACGAGTTCCGCACTGTCGCAGAAGGGTTGACGTATCGAGCGCCGCTGCTGCCGATCGTGTCGAACGTGACCGGTGCCCCGGCGGGCGACGCGGTCCTCGACCCGGAGTACTGGGTCACGCAGGTGCGCGGGTGCGTGCGATTCGCGCCCGGGGTGACCGCGCTGATCGAAGCCGGGGTGCGCAGGTTCGTTGAGGTGGGCCCCGACGCGGTGCTCACCGCGATGACCCGGTCCTGCCTCGCCGAACGCCCTGAGCTCGAGGCGAAGTCGACCGTGCTGGCGTCGTCGCGGCGCTCCGTCGCGGAGACGGCCGGGTTCGTCACGGCGCTGGCCCAGGCCCACACGGCGGGTCTGCCGGTGGACTGGACGCCGGTGTTCGCCGGGCATACCCCTCGGCGAGTGACGTTGCCTACCTACGCGTTCCAGCATCAGCGGTACTGGGTGCGGCCCCTCGAGGCCGCCGATGTCCGGCAGTCGGGCCTCGACGACGCGGCCCACCCGCTGCTGAGTGCGATGGTGCGCCTGCCGGATTCCGCGGAGGTGGTGTTCACCGGCAGGCTGTCGCCGTCCGCGCACCCCTGGCTGGCCGATCACGCCGTCGCCGGGGTGACGCTGCTGCCCGGCGCCGCGCTGGTGGAGCTGGCCCTGCACGTGGGAACCGTGGTGGCGTGCCCGGTGCTGGCGGAGCTGGTGATCGAGGCGCCACTGCCCATCTCGACGGAGTCCGCCGCCGAACTGCGCGTGGTGGCGGGCGGACCGGATGACGCGGGCGCCCGCACGATCTCGGTGTACTCGCGGACGACCGGCGACGACGCGGACCGATGGGTCCGCCACGCGGTCGCGACGATGACCGCCGGGGACACCACCGCCGGAGCCGATCTGGTGGCCTGGCCGCCCCCGGACACCACCCCGATCGCGCTCGCGGACGCCTACCCGGGCCTGGCCGAGCGTGGCTACGGGTACGGCCCGGCCTTCCAGGGACTCACCGCCCTCTGGGCCGGTGAGGACGAGGTGTTCGCCGAGGTCACCCTGCCGGAGCCGGTTCGCCCGGACGCCGCGGCGTACGGCCTGCATCCCGCCCTGCTCGATGCCGCGCTGCACGCGATCCTGCTCGGCGGCCTGGTGCCCGACCAGTCCGTCGGGACCGTGGCCGTGCCGTTCGCCTGGGAGAACGTTGTCCTGCGCGCCGCCGGTGCGACCGCACTGCGCGTGCGGGCCACCTCGACCGGCACCGGTTCCGGCGGTGCGCGAATCGCGCTGACCCTCGCCGACCAGACCGGCGCGCCCGTGGCGGACGTGGGCGTTCTGACGCTGCGATCCCTGTCGACGGACGCGCTCGGCACGGCCCAGCGCCGGATCGGCCTCGGCTACGAGCTCGACTGGATCACCGCCGCCGAGCCCACCGGCGACATCACCGTCGACGACTGGCGCGCCGGCGCCGACGGTGACACCGTCACGATCGACGGCCGCACCACCACGGTGGTATGCCTCGACGACACCTCGACCGACACCGATCTGCCCGCCGCGGTGCGTACTTCGGTAACGGCGCTGGCCACCCGGGTGCGGCGGCTGCTGGCCGAGGACGGGCGCGTCGTCGTCGTCACCGGCCACGCCGTCGCCACCCATCCCGGCGAGCCGGTGGATCTGTCGGCGGCGGCCGCCTGGGGACTCCTGCGCACCGCGCAGAGCGAGCACCCGGACCGGATCGTGCTGGTCGACACCGATTCCTGGGCCGACTATCGGGCCGCCGTGGCCTCGGCCCTGGCGATCGCGGGCGAATCCCAGGTGGCCGTCCGGCGCGGAACCGCCTACCTGCCCCGGCTGAACCCCAGCGCGGGCGCGCTCGTGGCACCGTCGCACGCCGCCGAGTGGGCGCTGACCCCGCTCGACAAGGGCACGCTGTCCAGCGACAATTTCGCGCTGGTCGAGCGCCCGGGCACCGCGCTCGCTCCGGGCCAGGTGCGGGTGAGCCTGCGGGCGGCCGGACTCAACTTCCGGGACGTGCTCATGGCACTGGGCACCTACCCGGACCCGAACGGCCGCATCGGCGGTGAGGGCGCGGGCATCGTCGTCGAAGTCGCGCCCGACGTCACCGCCTTCGCGCCGGGCGACCGGGTGTTCGGCTTCACCCCCGGCGTCGCCTCGGTCGCGGTGACCGATCAGCGGCTGCTCGCGCCGATGCCGCGCGGCTGGTCGTTCACCCAGGCCGCGGCCGTGCCGATCGTCTACGCGACGGCCTACTACGGCCTCGTCGACCTGGCCGCCGCGCAGCCAGGGGAGACCCTGCTGCTGCACGCGGCCACCGGCGGCGTCGGCATGGCGGCGATCCAGCTCGCCCGGCACCTCGACCTGCGGCTGCTGGTCACCGCCAGCAGGCCCAAGTGGAATGTGCTGCGGGAGCTGGGTTTCGACGACGACCAGATCGGTGATTCGCGCACCCTGGACTTCGAACGGAAGTTCCACGCCGCCACCGGCGGTCGCGGCGCCGATATCGTGCTCGACTCGCTGGCGGGCGATTTCGTCGACGCGTCGCTGCGGCTGCTGCCGCGCGGCGGCCGGTTCGTCGAGATGGGCATGATCGATCGTCGCGACCCCGCCGCCGTGGCGGCCGCCCACCCGGGTGTGCGGTACGCGAGCTTCATGCTCATGGAGGCGGGACCGGACCGGCTCCAGGAGATCCTGGCCGCGCTCGTCGACCTGTTCGATCGCGGCGCGCTGACGCCGACCGCGACCACCGCGTGGGACCTGCGCCGGGCACCCGAGGCGTTCCGGTACCTCAGCCAGGCCCGGGGAATCGGCAAGAACGTCCTCACCGTGCCGACACCGCTGCGGTCCGAGGGCACCGTCCTGATCACCGGCGGCACCGGCGGACTCGGTGCGGTGACGGCCCGTCACCTCGTCACCGCGCATGGTGCGCGCAGGCTCGTCCTCGCGGGCAGGCGTGGACCGGACGCGCCCGGCGCGGCCGAACTCGTCGCCGAGCTCACCGAACTCGGCGCGCACGTCGACGTGGTCGCCTGTGACGCGGCCGACCGCGCCGCCCTGGACGCGGTGCTGGCGGCGATCCCGACGGACCATCCGCTGACCGCCGTCGTCCACTCCGCCGGCGTCCTGGCCGACGGCCTCCTCGCCACCATGACCGCCGACCAGTTCGCCCAGGTGCTGCGGCCGAAGGTGGACGCGGCGTGGAACCTGCACGAGGCGACCGCCCACCTGGACCTGTCCGCGTTCGTGCTCTACTCCTCCGTCTCCGGCGTGATCGGCAACCCGGGGCAGGCCAACTACGCCGCCGCCAATGTCTTCCTCGACGCGCTGGCCCAGCACCGGCAGGTGCGCGGCCTGCCCGCGACCTCGATCGCGTGGGGGCCGTGGCAGCAGGGCAGCGGCATGACCAGCGGCCTCGGTGCGGCCGACCTCGTCCGCCTGCGGCGCGAAGGTCTGCTCCCACTGGGCGCCGAGGACGGCATGGCGCTGTTCGACGCGGCCTCGGCGGGCGGCCGGTCCGCGTTCGTCGCGGTCCGGGTCGACCCGGCCGCGCTCGGCGAGATCGATCCCGCCGAGGTCCGGCCGGTCATGCGGGCCCTGGCCCGGCCTGCCCGGCGGCGGGCGGGCGAAGCCACCGGGGCCACGACGTCGTCCGACGCCGCGTCCCTGGCGGCGCGCCTGCTCGGCCGCACGGTCGCCGAGCAGGACCGGCTCGTCCTCGACGTGATCCGGGCCCAGGCCGCGGCCGTCCTCGGTCACGCGAGCGCGGACGCGACGGCGCCGGACAAGCCGTTCAGTGATCTCGGGTTCGATTCGCTCGGCGTCATGGAATTCCGCAACCGGCTGAAATCCGCTGTCGGCCTGCAGTTGCCCGCGACCGCCATGTTCGACCACCCCACCCCGGCGGCGCTGGCCGGGTTCGTCCGCCGGGAGATCGCCCCGGTCGACGACCCCGCGCGGCGGATCGCCGACGAGGTCGACGCGCTCGCCCGCAGCTTCGACGCGGCCGAGCTGTCCGCCGCGGACCGGTCCGGCATCGCCGACAAACTGGCCGCGCTGGTGCGCAGGCTCGCGGACCGAGACCCCGGCGAGATCGACCTCGACGGTCTCGACGACGCGGACGACCGCGAGCTATTCGACTTCATCGACAACCTCAGCTGAGCTGAACGAGCAGGAGTTCCACCGATGGCCGACAACGACGAGCTACGCCGGTATCTGAAGAAGACCGCGAAAGAGCTGTACGAGACCAAGCAGCAGCTCCGTGAGCTCACCGATCGGTCGCAGGAGCCGATCGCCATCGTCGGCATGGCCTGCCGGTACCCCGGCGGCGTGCGGTCACCCGAGGACCTGTGGCGGGTGACCGCGGACGGGGTGGACGCGGTCGGGGCCTATCCGGGCGATCGCGGCTGGGACCTGGAGCGCCTCTTCGACACCGACCCGGACGCGCCCGGCACCGTCTACACCCGCGACGGCGGATTCCTCGACGCCATCGGTGATTTCGACGCGGCGTTCTTCGGGATCGGCCCGCGCGAGGCGGCCGCGATGGACCCGCAGCAGCGGCTGATGCTCGAGGCGTCCTGGGAGGCGCTCGAGGACGCGGGGATCGACCCGGTGTCGTTGCGCGGCAGCGATACCGGGGTGTTCGCGGGTGTCATCCACCAGCACTACGGTCCGCGCATCGGGTCGGCGGCCATCAGCGCCGAGACGGAAGGTCATGCCTACCTCGGCGTCTCGAACAGCGTGCTGTCCGGGCGGATCGCGTACTCGTTCGGGTTCAAGGGCCCGGCCATCTCGGTCGACACCGCCTGCTCGTCCTCGCTGGTGGCCTTGCATCTGGCCTGCCAGGCCCTGCGTCAGGGTGACGCCACCCTCGCGCTGGCCGGTGGCGTCACCGTGATGTCGGATCCCTCCCTGCTGATCGCGTTCGCGCGGCAGCGCGCCCTGTCCCCGGACGCGCGCTGCAAGGCGTTCGCGGCCGCCGCGGACGGGACGGGCTTCTCCGAGGGTCTCGGCGTGCTGGTGCTGGAGCGGCTGTCGGACGCGCGGCGGCTCGGGCATCCGGTGCTGGCCGTGGTACGTGGCAGCGCGGTCAACCAGGACGGCGCGAGCAACGGCCTGACCGCGCCCAACGGTCCGTCGCAGGAGCGGGTCATCGCGCAGGCGCTGGCGAACGCGGGTCTCGAGCCCGCCGACATCGACGCCGTGGAGGCGCACGGGACCGGCACGATGCTCGGCGATCCGATCGAGGCGCGGGCGCTGATCAGCGTCTACGGCGCGCGGCGCGCGGGCGCGCCGCTGCGGCTGGGCTCGCTCAAATCGAATGTCGGGCACACCTCGGCGGCGGCCGGCGTCGGCGGCGTGATCAAGATGGTGCAGGCCCTGCGCCACGGTGTCCTGCCGAAGACCCTGCACGTGGACGCGCCGACACCGCACGTGGATTGGTCGGCGGGCACCGTCGAGCTGCTGCGGGACAACGCGCCGTGGCCCGCGGGGGAGCGGACCCGGCGGGCCGGTGTGTCGTCGTTCGGGGCCAGCGGCACCAACGCGCACCTCATCCTCGAGGAAGCACCCGCCGAGCCGGTCGACGACGAGGCCGCGCCGGTCGCGACCCCGGTCGGGCCGGAGGTCGTGCCGCTGATCCTGTCCGGCAAGTCCGGCGACGCCCTGCGCGCCCAGGCGGATCGCCTGCGGCAGTGGCTGATCGGCGAACCCGACCGCGATGTCCGGGAGGTGGCGCACGCGTTGACGACCTCGCGAGCGCTGCTGGAGTGGCGGGGCGCGGTCGTCGGCCGGGACCGGGACGAACTGCTCGCCGGTCTGGCCGAGCTGGCGACGGGCGCGCCCGGCGCGTTGACGGCAACGGCGACCGCGGAGCGCACGGCGTTCCTGTGCACCGGTCAGGGCGCGCAGCGCGTCGGCATGGGCGCGGACCTGTACCGCGCGTTCCCGGTGTTCGCGGCGGCGCTGGACGGGCTGTGCGCCGCCTTCGATCCGCTGCTCGGGCGGTCGCTGCGCGAGGTGATGTTCACCGACACCGACGGCCTGCTCGACCGCACCGAGTTCACCCAGCCCGCCCTGTTCGCCTTCGAGGTGGCGATGTGCCGGCTGGTCGAATCCTTCGGTGTGACACCGGATTTCCTGATCGGCCATTCGATCGGTGAGCTGGCGGCCGCGTACGTGGCCGGGGTGTGGTCGCTGCCGGACGCGTGCGCGCTGGTGGCGGCGCGGGGCAGGCTGATGGGCGCGCTGCCGGTGGGCGGCGCGATGCTCGCGGTGGCGGTCACCGCCGAGCGCGCGGGCGAGATCGTCGCGGGTCTCGGTCCGCGGGTGTCGATCGCGGCGGTGAACGGTCCGTCGTCCTCGGTGCTGTCCGGGGAGGCCGACGCGATCGAGGAGATCGAGCGACAGCTCACCGCCGAGGGGGTGCGGACGAGCCGGTTGCGGGTCAGCCATGCCTTCCATTCGGCGCGGATGGAGCCGATGCTGGCCGAATTCCGCACGGTGGCAACCGGTATCACCTACGCGGCGCCGCGGGTGCCGATCGTGTCGAACGAGTCCGGTGAGCTCGCGGACGCGACGGTGACCGATCCCGAGTACTGGGTGCGGCAGGTGCGTGGCTGCGTGCGGTTCGCGCCGGGCGTTGCCGCCCTGGTCGCGGCGGGCGCGCGGCGTTTCGTCGAGCTGGGCCCGGACGCGGTGCTCACGGCCATGACCGGGGAGTGCCTGGCCGAGACGCCGGAGATCGAGTCGGTGTCGACGGTGGCGGCGCTGTCGCGGCGGTCCGTCGACGCGGTGACGCAGTTCGTCACCGCGCTGGCCCGGTTCCAGGTCGCGGGTGTGCCGGTGACGTGGGCACCGCTGTTCGCGGATCGGCCCACACCTCGGATCCCCCTGCCCACCTATGCCTTCCAGCGTCGGCGTCACTGGTTGCAGCCCGACCACAGCGGCTCGGCCGGTGCCTCGGATCATCCGATCCTGACGGGCGTGGTCGGCGTGGCGGGCACCGACGAGTGGCTGCTCACCGGCAGGCTCTCGCTGCGGACCCAGCCGTGGATCGCCGATCACATGACCTACGGCGTGGTGGTCGTGCCGAGCGCGACCCTGATCGAGTTCCTGCTCGCCGCGGGCACGCGGATCGGCTGCGAGGTCGTCGACGAACTCACCTTGCAGGCGCCGATCCTGCCGGCCGACGACACCGAGATCGAACTCCAGGTCCTGGTCCAGGCCGCCGACGCGACGGGACGTCGCCAGTTCGAGTTCTACTTCCGGACCTCGCCCGAGTCGGAGTGGGTGCACAACGCCACCGGCGCGCTCGCCGCCCGCTGGGACGGCGACGCGGCCCTGTTGGAGCGGCTGCGCGACGAGGACTGGCCGCCCGCCGACGCCGAAACAGTCGACAGCGACGGACTTCCGGCGCGGATCTCCCGGGATGCCGGGCTCGAGTACGGTCCGGCGTTCCTCGGCGTGCGCGCCGTGTGGCAGCGTGACGACGCCGTCTTCTCCGAGATCGCCCTGAACCTCGACGCGGCACCCGAAGCGGGCCGCCACGAGCTGCACCCGGCCCTGCTGGACATGGTCATGCACGCGGGTTTCGCCCAGTTGCTGTGGGGCGAGGGCAATCCCGATCCGGACACGGGCCGGCTGCTGTTCCGGTGGGGCGGTGCGCGCTTCCACACACCGGGGAAGGTGCCCCCGGAGGTGACCTCGCTGCGGGTCGTCGCGGTCGCGTCCGGCCCGGAGACCCTCTCGGTCGCGGCGATCGATTCCGAAGGCGCGCCGATCATCTCGGTCGACGCGGTCGTGATGCGCCCCTACGACGTCAAGGAGTTCCGGAGCACGGTCGCCGGTGCCGAGGCGAGCCTCTACGAGGTGCGCTGGGAGCCGGCCACGGACACCGCCGGGCCCGCCACCGTGGCGACGACGGCCACCCTCACGGCCACGACCGTGCCCGGGATCGACCTCGCGTTCGCATCGGTCGCGGACCTCGCTGCGGCGGACGCTGTTCCGGCTGTCGTGGTGTGGCGAGCCGGTGCGCGGGGCGCGCAGGGCCCGGAAGCGGTGCGCACGGCTGTCCACGACACCTCGGCCACGCTGAAGCACTGGCTCGCCGAGGAACGGCTGGCCGCCACCCGGCTGCTCGTCGTGACGACCGACGGCGCGGGAATGCCCGGTGAGACACCCGATCTCGCCGCCGCCGCGATCTGGGGTCTGGTGCGGAGCGCGCAGTCGGAGCACCCCGATCGCTTCGTCCTGATCGATGAGGACCCGGCCACACCACTGGACCTCGAGCGGATCGCGGCCGCGGTGCGCTCCGGCGAACCGCAGGTGGCGATCCGCGGTGACCGGCTGCTGACACCGCGACTGGTGCGCGCGGCCACCGCCGACCCGGCACCGGTGTCCGTCGGCGACGGAACCGTGCTGATCACCGGCGGCACCGGTGGGCTCGGTGCCCTGTTCGCCCGCCACCTCGTCACCGTGCACGGCGTCCGCGAGCTGGTGCTGACCTCCCGTCGTGGCCCCGAGGCACCGGGCGCCGCCGAACTGGTGGCCGAGCTCGCGCGGCTGGGCGCCGCGGCGCGCGTCGTGGCCTGCGATGTGGCCGACCGGGACGCGGTGCGCGCGCTGCTCGACGGCATCGGCACCGGGCTCACCGCCGTCGTGCACACCGCCGGGGTGCTCGCGGACGCCACCGTCGCCACGCTGACCGACGACCAGGTGGACCGGGTACTGGCCCCGAAGGTCGACGGCGCCTGGCATCTGCACGAGCTGACCCTGGACCGGACGCTGTCGGCGTTCGTGCTGTTCTCCTCGATCGCGACCGTGCTCGGCACGGCCGGGCAGGGCAACTACGCCGCCGCCAACGGTGTCCTCGACGCGCTCGCCCGGCGCCGCCGGACCGCCGGGCTGGCCGCCACCTCCCTGGCCTGGGGGCCGTGGAATCAGGGCAGCGGCATGACCGGCGACCTGGATCGCGCCGCGCTCGCCCGCTGGGACCGGCTGGGCACGAGCCCACTCGCGAACGCCGACGGCCTGCGCCTGTTCGACGAGGCGCTCGCCCACCCCGCGGCGTGCCTGGCGCCGACCGTGTTCGACGCGGGCGCATTGCGCCGGGAGACCGATCCCGCCGCTGTTCCCGCCGTCCTGCGCGGCTATGTGCGCCGCTCGACCCGCCCGGCGCAGACGGCGACGGCGGCGCCGGTGGGCTCCCTCGGTGCCCAGCTGGCCGAGATCCCCGAGGCACGTCGCGCCGAACTGATCCTGGACGTGGTGCTGGCCCAGGCCGCCGCGGTGCTCGGCCACGAGTCGGGCAGCGATATCCGGCCCGACCAGCGCTTCGACGAGATCGGCTTCGACTCCCTCGGCGGTGTGGAGTTCCGCAACCGGCTCGGCAAGGCCACCGGCCTGCAACTGCCATCGACCCTGGTGTTCGACCATCCGACCCCGGCGGCGGTGGCCGCGCTGGTGCAGTCCCGCGTCACCCCGGCGACCGGTGCGCCCGTCACCAAGACCGTGCGCCGGGTCAGGGCCGACGAGCCGATCGCGATCGTCGGCATGGCCTGCCGGTTCCCCGGCGGCGTCGAATCACCGCAGCAGCTCTGGGATCTCGTCGCCGCCGGGGTCGACGCGACCGGCGAGTTCCCCGCCGACCGCAGCTGGGATCTGCCCCGCCTGTTCGACGCGGACCCGGACACGCCGGGGACCGTGTACACCAATCGCGGCGGATTCCTCTACGACGCGGGCGATTTCGATCCCGGCTTCTTCGGGATCAGCCCCCGCGAGGCGTCGGCGATGGACCCGCAGCAGCGGTTGCTGCTCGAGGTGTCCTGGGAGGCGCTGGAGGACGCGGGCATCGACCCGATCTCGTTGCGCGGCAGCGATACCGGTGTGTTCGCCGGCGCGGGGGCCTCGGGCTACGTCGACCGCGTGGTCGGCGACCTGGAGGGCTATCGGCTCACCGGCACGACCAGCAGCGTGATCTCCGGGCGCGTGGCCTACGTCCTCGGGCTGGAAGGCCCCGCGGTCACCGTGGACACCGCGTGCTCGTCGTCGCTGGTGTCCCTGCACCTGGCCTGCCAGGCGCTGCGGCAGGGGGAGAGCTCGCTGGCGCTGGCCAGCGGTGTCACCGTCGCGGCGAGTCCCTACCTCTATGTCGACTTCGCCCGGCAGCGCGGCCTCTCGCCGGACGGGCGCTGCAAGGCGTTCTCCGACGCGGCCGACGGCGTCGCCTTCGCCGAGGGCGTGGGCGTGCTGGTGCTGGAACGGCTCTCCGACGCCCGCCGCCTCGGCCACGACGTGCTGGCCCTGGTGCGCGGCACCGCCGTCAACCAGGACGGCGCGAGCAACGGGCTGACCGCGCCGAACGGCCCGTCCCAGGAACGGGTGATCGCCCAGGCGCTGGCCAGCGCCGGACTCACTCCCGCCGACGTGGACGCGGTGGAAGCGCACGGCACCGGCACCCCGCTGGGTGACCCCATCGAGGCCAACGCGCTGATCGCCGCCTACGGCCAGGACCGGGGCGAGCGCGAACCGCTGCGCATCGGCTCGATCAAATCGAATATCGGGCACACGGTCGCGGCGGCCGGGGTCGGTGGCGTGATCAAGATGGTGCAGGCACTGCGCCACGAGACCCTGCCCGCGACCCTGCACGCGGAAGTGCCGTCCCCGCACGTGGATTGGTCGGCGGGGGCGGTGCGCCTGCTGACCGAGCCGGAACCGTGGCGCGCGGGCGGGCCGGTGCGCCGGGCGGGTGTGTCGTCGTTCGGTGTCAGCGGCACCAACGCGCACGCCATCCTCGAGGAAGCGCCCGCCGTCCGATCGGTCGTCGCGGAGCGGGCCGCCGACGGTCCGCGCACGGTGCCGCTGCTGGTGTCGGCCAAGAGCCGGACCGCGCTCGCGGCCCAGGCGGCGCGCCTGCGGACCTGGCTGCTCGACCACCCCGACGCCGACCCGGCCGACGTGGCGTACTCACTCGCGACGAGCCGCGCGCAGCACGAATACCGCGCGGCGGTCCTCGGCGGCGACCGCGACGACCTGCTGGACCGGTTGGGCAAGCTGGCCGCCGGGACCCCGTCGACCGGCGTGGTGTCCGGGACGGTGGGCTCCGGCAAGACCGCGTTCCTGTTCACCGGTCAGGGCGCGCAGCGCGTCGGGATGGGTGCCGAGCTGGCGCGAGCCTTCCCGGTCTTCGCGACGGCGCTCGACGAGGTGTGCGCCCGGTTCGACCCGCTGCTGGGATGTTCGCTGAAGCAGGCGATGTTCACCGGACACCTGCTCGACGATCAGGGCGTCGCGGCGGCGGATGGGACCCTGGACCGCACCCGGCTCACCCAGCCCGCGCTGTTCGCCTTCGAGGTGGCGCTGTACCGGTTGGTGGAATCGTTCGGGCTCGTCCCGGATCTGGTGATCGGCCACTCCATCGGCGAACTGGCCGCCGCGCACATCGCGGGCGTGTGGTCCCTCGACGACGCCTGCCGGCTGGTCGCGGCGCGCGGCGCGCTGATGGACGCGCTGCCCGAGGGCGGCGCAATGCTGGCCGTCGCCGCCACCGAGGCCGAAGTTGCCACGGCCGTAACGGAATTCGCGGATCGGGTGTCGATGGCCGCGGTGAACGCGCCCACCGCCGTGGTGATCTCCGGCGACGAGGACGCCGTCGACGCGCTCGATCGGCAGTTCGCCGAGCAGGGCCGCAAGACCAGCAGGCTGCGGGTCTCGCACGCGTTCCACTCGCATCGGATGGAACCGATGCTGGCCGAGTTCGATGCGGTGGCGGCAGGCATCACCTATCACGCTCCTCGAATTCCGCTGGTGTCCAACGTCTCCGGCGAGCTCGCCGGAGACGAGATCCTCGCCCCGGCGTACTGGGTCGCGCAGGTGCGCGGCGCGGTCCGGTTCGCGCCGGGTATCGACACCCTGGTGGCCTCGGGCGTGCGCCGATTCCTGGAGATCGGTCCCGACGCGGTCCTCGCGGCGATGACGCGCCAGACCCTGCCCGCCGAGATCGAGGAGCGATCCACGGTCGCCGCGGCCGCCCGCCGCGACCACGACGAGGTCGAGCAGTTCCTGACCATGCTCGCCACCGCGCACACCGCCGGAGCGACGCTGGATTGGACCGGGCTGTTCACCGCGGGCCGGGTGGCGCGAGTCGGCCTGCCCACCTACGCCTTCGAGCACCGGCGGTTCTGGCTCGACGCCGCGCCGGTCGGCACCGGCGCGGCACCGGCGCAACATCCGCTGCTCACCGACGTGGTGCGGGTGGCAGACCGGGACGAATGGCTGTTCACCGGTCGCCTGTCGCTGCGCACCCATCCGTGGATCGCCGACCACATGACCTACGGCGTCGTGCTCGTCCCGAGCGCCGCGCTCATGGAGATGCTGCTGGTCGCCGGCGCGCGCATCGGGTGCGGCGCGGTCGAGGAGCTCACCCTCGAGTCGCCGATCCTCCCGCCCCCGGAGGGCGCCGTGGAACTCCAGGTCCTGGTCCGGGAACCGGATGCCGCGGGGCGCCGGTCGTTCACCTTCCACTACCGGCTCGCCGACGCGGCCGATTCCGAGTGGACGCGCAATGCCAGCGGCGTGCTGAGCGGTCATCAGCTCACCGACATCGGGCTGATGGAGATGCTGCGCGCCGAGCCGTGGCCGCCGGTCGGCGCGGCACCGGTCGATCCCGCCTGGATTCCCGCGCAGGTGGGCCGGGTGGCCGGACTGGAGTACGGTCCGTCCTTCTACGGCATCGACGGCGCGTGGCGCACCGGCGACACCATCTTCTCCGAGGTCACGCTGAGCCCGGAGGTGCCCGCCGACCGGTTCCAGCTGCATCCGGCGCTGTTCGACATGGTGATGCACGCCGGGCTCGTCTGCCTGATCTGGTCCGACGAAGCGAACAACCCGGCCGAGGGCAAGCTGCTGTTCCGCTGGGGCGCGACCCGCTTCCACACCACCGCGAAGGTGACGTCGCTGCGGGTGATGGCCATCCAGCGCGACAGCGAGACCATCACGGTCGTGGCCGTCGACCAGGACGGCAACCCGGTCGTCTCCATCGACGAAGTGGTCATGCGCTCCTACGACGTCCAGCAGTTCCGCGCCAATCTGGCCGGTGGCCGCGCGGGCCGCTACGGGGTGCGCTGGACGGCGGTCGGCACGCCGGACGGACTCGCGTCGGCGGGCAGTGCCGCCGTCCTCGGTGCCGCCCCGGTCCTCGGGATCGACGAGCACCACCCGGATCTGGCGGCGCTGGCGGCGGGCTCGGTGCCCGACCTCGTCGTCTGGTCCGAAGCCGCGGCAGCGCACCAGGAGTCGGCGCCAGGGGATCGGGTGCAGGCCGCGCTGGCGACGGTGCGCGGCTGGCTGGCCGACGACCGGTTCGCCCGATCGCGACTGGTCGTGGTCACCCGGCGGGCGGCCGGACTGCCCGAGGAGACACCGGATGTCGCGGCGGCGGCGGTCACCGGTCTGATCCGCAGCGCGCAGACCGAGTACCCCGGACGGATCGTGCTGGTCGACGCCGACGCGACGCCCGTGTCGGCGGAGGCGATCCGGGCCGCCATCGCGACCGGTGAGCCGCAGGTGGCGGTGCGCGGCGACCGCGTCCTGTCCCCGCGTCTCGAGCCGGTGACCACCGTGGTCACCGACCCCGTCGCCTTCGGCCGGGGCACGGTGCTGATCACCGGCGGCACCGGCGGATTGGGTGCCCTGCTGGCCCGGCATCTGGTGACCACCCACGGCGTGCGGCAGCTCCTGCTGGTGTCGCGGCGCGGCGCGAGCGCCGACGGCGCTGCGGAACTCGCCGAGGCGCTGACCGGGCTCGGGGCCGAGGTGCGGATCGCCGCGTGCGATGTCACCGACCGGGCCGCACTCCGTGACCTGCTGCTCGACATCCCGGCGGAGCATCCGCTGACCGGTGTCGTGCACACCGCGGGTCTGTTGGCGGACAGTACTTTCCACGCCCTCACCGCCGAGCAGGTCGATCGGGTGTTCGCGCCGAAGGCCGAGGCGGCCTGGCACCTGCACGAGCTCACCCGCGATCTCGACCTGTCCGCGTTCGTCCTGTTCTCCTCGATCGCCGGCGTGCTCGGCTCGGCCGGACAGGCGAACTACGCCGCCGCGAACAGCTTCCTGGACGCGCTGGCGATCCGGCGCCGGGCCGAAGGACTGCCCGCGCTGTCGCTGGCCTGGGGGCCGTGGCAGCAAGACATCGGCATGACCGGCACCCTGGACCGGCTCGCCCTGAGCCGGATGGAGCGACTCGGCCTCGCCCCGCTGGACCGCGCCGACGGCCTGCGCCTGTTCGACGACGCGCTGACCACCGCCGACCCGGTGCAGGCCCTGGTCCACCTGGACACCGACAAGCTCCGCCTCGAAGCGCACACCGGCCCGGTGCCCGGCGCTCTGCGCGGCTTCGTCCGCACCAGGGACCGGGCTGCCGCGGCCCCGAGCAACGAGCCCTCGCTCGGCGAGCGCCTGCACGGCGTGGCCGAGCCGAAGCGGCGCGGTCTGGTCCTGGACCTGGTGCGCGACACCGTCGCCGCGGTGCTCGGCTACGGCTCGGCCGACGACATCGCCCCCGATCGCGGCTTCGACGAACTCGGCTTCGACTCGCTCGGCGCCGTCGAGTTCCGCAACCGGCTCTCGACCCTGACGGGCCTGTCGCTGCCGTCGACCCTGGCGTTCGACTACCCGACCGCCGGTGACCTCGCCGACTACCTCCTGGCGCGGACCACCGTCGTCGCACCGGCCACCCCGGCGGTGACGCCCGACGACATCGCCCGGCTGGAGTCGCTGCTCGACCGGATCATCGCCACCGCGGGCGATGACGACGACACCGTCGCCGGCCTGCGCGGCGTCAACAACCGCCTGCGCACCTACCTGTCCGGCCGCTGGCCCGACAGCGAGTACGACGATCTCGACCTGCCCTCCGGCAGTGAGCTCTTGGATTTGATCGACGAGGAGTTTGGCCCAGCATGAGCAACCCCGGCACCAGCAACGAGGAACGACTCAGCCGGTATCTGCGCAAGCTCACCGGAGACCTCCGCGCCGCCAAGAAGCACATCGACCAGCTCGAGGAGCGGGCCGCCGAACCGATCGCGATCGTCGGCATGAGCTGCCGGTATCCCGGTGGCGTCGAGACCCCGGCCCAGCTGTGGGATCTGGTCGCGACCGGCACCGACGCGGTCGGCCCGTTCCCGGCCGACCGCGGCTGGGACCTCGAGCGCCTGTTCGATCCGGACCCCGACGCGGCGGGCGCGATCTACACCCGCGAGGGCGGGTTCCTGGACGCGGCGGGCGATTTCGACGCCGGGTTCTTCGGGATCGGGCCGCGCGCCGCCGAGGCGATGGACCCGCAGCAGCGGTTGTTCCTGGAAGCCGCCTGGGAGGCGCTCGAGGACGCGGGCATCGACCCGGTGTCGTTGCGCGGCAGCGACACCGGGGTGTTCGCCGGCGTGATCCATCAGGACTACGGGCCGCGCGTCGGCTCGCCCGGACTGACGGCCGAGGCGGAAGGCCATGCCTACCCGGGTGTTTCGGCCAGTGTGCTGTCGGGGCGGGTGTCGTTCACCTTCGGCCTCAAGGGTCCGGCGCTGTCGGTGGACACCGCCTGCTCGTCCTCGCTGGTCGCCCTGCACCTCGCCTGCCAGGCGCTGCGCCAGGGTGACACCTCGCTCGCCCTGGTCGGCGGCGTGACCGTGATGTCGGATCCCACCCTGCTGATCGCCTTCGGCCGCCAGCGCGCGCTGTCGCCGGATGCCCGGTGCAAGGCCTTCGCGGCCGGGGCGAACGGCACCGGCTTCTCCGAGGGTCTCGGCATGCTGGTGGTCGAGCGGCTCTCGGACGCGCGCCGCAACGGCCACCCGATCCTCGCGGTGGTGCGCGGTACGGCCGTCAACCAGGACGGCGCCAGCAGCAGGCTGACCGCGCCCAACGGTCCCTCGCAGGAGATGGTGATCGCGCAGGCGCTGGCCAATGCCGGTCTGACGCCCGCCGATATCGACGCCGTCGAGGCGCACGGCACCGGCACCACCCTCGGCGACCCGATCGAGGCCCAGGCCCTGATCGCAGCGTACGGCCGGGACCGCACCGGTGCTCCGCTGCGCATCGGCTCGCTCAAGTCGAACATCGGTCACACCTCCGCCGCGGCGGGCGTCGGCGGTGTGATCAAGATGGTGCAGGCGATGCGCCACGAAACACTGCCCGCGACATTGCATGTCGACGCTCCGACCCCGCATGTGGACTGGTCGGCGGGCACGGTGCGGGTGCTCACCGAGGCGGAGCCGTGGCCCGCGGGCGAGCGGGTGCGCCGGGCCGGCGTGTCCTCGTTCGGCGCCAGCGGCACCAACACCCACGTCATTCTCGAGGAAGCCCCGGCCGCGGTCGAGGCCGCCGCACCGGAGGAAGACGACGCGCCACCGGCCGTGGCGCTCGGCGTCACCCCGGTGCTGGTCTCCGCGAAAACCGAAGCGGGCCTGCGGGATCAGGCCGCCAAGGTGCTGCGGTGGGTGACCGACCACCCCGAACTCGGCGTCGACGACATCGGCTATTCGTTGTCGACCACGCGTGCCCGGCTGGAGTGGCGCGGTGCGTTCGTGGCCGCCGACCGGGACGGACTGCTCGCCGGGCTGACCGCCCTGGCGGAGTCGTCGCCGGCCGGTGGGGTGACCACGGGCCAGGCGGTGCTGCGCAAGACCGCGTTCCTGTGCACCGGCCAGGGCGCGCAGCAGCACGGCATGGGACGCGCGCTGTCCGCGGCGTTCCCGGTGTTCGCGGCCGCGCTGGACGAAGTCTGCGCGCAGTTCGACCCGCTGCTGGGAATCTCGCTGCGGCAGCTGATGTTCGACGGCTGCGACGCCGCGCTGCACCGCACGGAGTACACCCAGCCCGCCCTGTTCGCCTATGAGGTCGCGCAGTACCGGCTGTGGGAATCGTTCGGTGTGACAGCGGATGTCCTGCTCGGTCATTCGATCGGTGAGCTGGCCGCCGCCTATCTGGCCGGTGTGTGGTCGCTGCCGGACGCGTGCCGGCTGGTGGCGGCGCGTGGCCGCCTCATGGGGCGGCTGCCCGAAGGCGGCGCGATGCTGGCGGTCGCGGCGAGCGAGGCCGAGGTCACCGAGGCGCTCGTGGCGCACCCGGGCACGGTGTCGATCGCCGCGGTGAATTCGCCGACCTCCGTGGTGGTTTCCGGTGACGAGGACGCGGTCACGGCGCTGGAGCGGCTGTTCGCCGAGCGCGGCCGCAAGACGTCCCGGTTGACGGTGTCGCACGCGTTCCACTCGCACCGGATGGACGCGATGCTGGCCGAGTTCGAGTCCGTCGCCAGGGAGGTGACCTACCAGCGTCCGCAGCTCCCGCTGGTCTCGAACCTGTCCGGTGAGCTCGCCGGTGACGAGCTGCTGGACCCCGCCTACTGGGTGCGGCAGGTCCGGGAGGCCGTGCGGTTCGCCCGTGGCGTGGACACGCTGGTGGCCTCGGGTGTGCGCCGGTTCGTCGAGATCGGCCCGGACGCGGTGCTGTCCGCGATGACGCGGCAGTGCCTGCCGGACGAGATCGAGGCGCAGTCGCTGGTGGTCGCGGGCGCGCGGCGCGGGCAGGCCGAGGTCGAGCAGTTCGTGCGTTGTGTCGTCGCCGCCGAGGTGGTCGGTGTGGAGGTCGACTGGGCGGCGTTCTTCGCGTCGCGACCGGTCGCCCGGGTGTCCTTGCCCACCTATGCCTTCCAGCGCCGTCGCTACTGGCTCGAGACCTCCGTCGGCGCCGCCGATGTCGAGTGGGCCGGGCTGGGCGCGGCGCGTCATCCGCTGCTGGGTGCGGTGGTGTCGGAACCGGAGTCCGGCGGTGTCCTGCTGACGGGACGGCTGTCGGTCGCGACCCAGCCCTGGCTGGCCGACCACGTGGTCGCGGGTGCGGACCTGCTGCCCGGCACCGGGTTCGTCGAGCTGGCGTTGCGCGCGGGTGCCGAGGCCGGGTATCCGGTGGTCGAGGAATTGACCCTGCAGGCACCGCTGCTCCTGCCCGCCACGGGTGGGACGCAGATCCAGGTGGTGGTCGGCGGGACCGACGACGACGCGCTGCGCCGGTCGGTCGCGATCTACTCGCGCGGCGAACACGACCGCGACGGACAGTGGCTGTTGCACGCGCGCGGGCTGCTCGCCGGGGAGTCCGCGGCGCTCGACGCCGCCCCGCAGACCTGGCCGCCCGCCGCGACCGGCATCGATGTCGCGGCCGCCTACACGGCACTGCTGGCCCGCGGCTACGACTACGGACCCGCCTTCCAGGGTGTCCGAGCGCTGTGGCGACGCGGCGCCGAGGTGTTCGCCGAGGTCGCGCTCGACACCGAAACCGGTGTCCGGGCCGAAGGATTCGGTATCCACCCGGCCCTGCTGGACGCGGCCATGCAGGCCGGTCTGCTCGCCGGTGTGCTGGACGGCGCGCCGGAGTCACCGTTCACCATCCCGGCCGGACAGGTGGTGCTGCCCTTCTCCTGGGAGTCGGTCTCGCTGCACGCCGCCGGAGCATCCGTCCTGCGCGTGCGGCTGGTGTCGACGGGGTCGTCGGTCGCCTGCACCGCGACCGACGACCAGGGCCGGCCGGTGCTGTCGGGCACGCTGACGACCCGGCGGACGCCACTCGACCAGCTCACCGCCGGTGTGGCGAAGCCCGCCGCGCCCCTGCTCGCGCTGACCTGGTCACCGGTCACGACCGAACCCGCCACGGCGCCCCCGGCCCTCGGCCGGTGGGACGACCTGGACGCGGAGTCCTCGGTACCGCCGGTGGTCGTCGTCGAGGCCGGGTCCGGCTGGTCCGCGACCACCGACCCGGACGTGGTGGCCTCCACCCACGCCGAGGTCACCCGCATTCTCTCCGTGATCCAGCAGTGGCTGGCGCAGGAGCGCTTCGCCACCAGCACCTTGCTCATCGCCACCCGGGGCGCGGTCGCGCTCCCCGGCGACGACCTCCCCGGTGCCGCCGTCTGGGGCCTGGTGCGTTCCGCCCAGTCCGAGGACCCGGGCCCCATCGTCCTGGTCGACACCGACACCGCCGTCGACCCGAGCCTGGCGGCCATCGTTCTGGCCGTGGGCGAACCGCAGGTCCTCGTCCGCGACGGTGTAGTCCACACCGCCCGCCTGACTCGCCCGGACAGCCGCACGGGGGCTACCGCCGGCCTCGCGGGGGCTGCCACTACGGGTGCGGGCGCTGCGGGTACTGGTGCGGATGCTGCCGCCGTCAGCACAGGTGCTGCGGCTCCCGGAGCAGGACTCGGCGCTCCCGGAGCGAACGCCGCGGTCACCGACTCGACCGACGTCGCGGGCTTCGGGGACGGGACTGTCCTGATCACGGGTGGTACCGGTGGTCTGGGTGGGGTGATCGCTCGGCACCTCGTGGCCGGGTACGGGGTGCGGTCGCTGCTGCTGGTGAGTCGCCGGGGTCCGCGGGCCGAAGGCGTGGACACGCTGGTCGCCGAGCTGGCCGAGTCCGGTGCACGGGTGCGGGTGGTAGCGGCTGATGTCACCGATGCCGCCGCGGTGACCGCGCTGCTGGCCGAGGTGCCCGAGCAATCGCCGTTGACCGGGGTGATCCATGCCGCCGGTGTGCTCGACGACGGGGTCATCGGCTCGTTGACCCCCGAGCGGATCGACAACGTCCTGGCGCCGAAGGCCGATGCCGCCTGGTATCTGCACGAGGCGACCGCCCACCTGGATCTGTCGGCGTTCGTGGTGTTCTCCTCGGCGTCGGGCACCGTCGGCGGCCCCGGGCAGGGCAACTACGCCGCCGCCAACACCTTCCTCGACGCGCTCGTGGCGCAGCGTCGAGCCACCGGGCTGGCGGGTCAGTCGCTCGCGTGGGGTCTGTGGGCTCGCTCCAGCGGCATGTCCGGACAACTCGGTGACACCGACGTGGCCAGGATGAGCCGCACCGGATTCACCGCCATGCCGGACGACCAGGCGCTCGCCGGCTGGGACGCGGCCCTCGCGAACGGCACACCGCACGCGGTGATCGCCGTCCTCGACACCGCCGCGATCCGGGCCCAGGCCGAGGCCGGACTACTGCCGCCACTGCTGCGTGACCTGGCGCCCGCGACCCGCCGGACCGCCGCCTCGACGGTGGTGTCGGACTTGCGGATTCGGCTCGCGGGCGCGGACGCCGACCGCAGGCGGCAGCTGGTGCTCGACACCGTGCGCACCCACATCGCGGCTGTGCTCGGACACGACAGCGCGTCTGCGATCGATCCCGCTCGCGCCTTCCAGGATCTCGGCTTCGATTCGCTGAGCGCGGTCGAGCTGCGCAACCGGCTCAAGACCGTCACCGGTCTCGCCCTGCCCGCCACGGTCGTCTTCGACTATCCGACACCGCAGGCACTGGCCGAGCACCTGGCCGACGAGTTCCTCGGCACGACAACCGATATCGATGTCACGGCGGGCCGGGCGGTCGACGGCGATCCGATCGCGATCGTCGGCATGGCCTGCCGGTACCCGGGCGGGGTCGGCACGCCCGAGGACCTGTGGCGACTGGTCGCCGACGGTGTCGACGCGGCCTCGGAGTTCCCGGTGAACCGCGGCTGGGATACCGCGCGGATCTACGACCCCACCGGCGAGAAACCGAACACCACCTACACGTGCGAGGGCGGATTCCTGCACGACGCGGGCGCTTTCGACCCCGCGTTCTTCGGCATCAGCCCCAACGAGGCGGCCGCGATGGACCCGCAGCAGTTCCTGCTGCTGGAGAGCTCGTGGGAGGCCTTCGAGCGGGCCGGTGTCGATCCGGCGACCCTGCGCGGCACCGCGACCGGCGTCTTCACCGGCATGATGTATCACGACTACCCGGTCAACGCGAACTCCGGTTCCATCGCCTCCGGCCGGGTGTCCTATGTCTTCGGGCTGGAGGGACCGTCGGTCACCGTCGACACCGCGTGCTCGTCGTCGCTGGTCGCCCTGCACCTGGCCGCGCAGTCGCTGCGGTCGGGGGAGAGCGATCTGGCGCTGGCCGGTGGTGTGGCCGTGATGGCGACCCCGGAGACCTTCGTGGAGTTCAGCCGCCAGCGTGGGCTGGCGCCGGACGGGCGCAGCAAGTCCTTCGCCGATGCCGCCGACGGTGTCGCCTGGTCCGAGGGCGTCGGCGTGCTCGTGCTGGAACGGTTGTCCGACGCGCAGCGCAACGGTCATCGGGTGCTGGCGGTCGTCGCCGGCTCGGCGGTCAACCAGGACGGCGCGTCGAACGGCCTGACCGCGCCGAACGGTCCGTCGCAGCGCCGGGTGATCCGGCAGGCGCTGGCCAACGCCGGGGTCTCGCCGGTCGAGGTCGATGTGGTCGAAGCGCACGGCACCGGAACGACTTTGGGTGATCCGATCGAGGCGCAGGCCCTGCTGGCGACCTATGGTCAGGATCGCGCCGAGGACCGCCCGCTGTGGCTGGGTTCGCTGAAATCCAATATCGGGCACGCGCAGGCGGCGGCCGGTGTGGGTGGCGTGATCAAGATGGTCATGGCGATGCACCACGGTGTGCTGCCGCGGACCCTGCACGTGGATCAGCCCAGTACCAAGGTGGATTGGTCCGCGGGACACCTCCGCTTGCTGACCGAGGCCGTCGCGTGGCCGGAGGTCGATCGACCGCGTCGCGCCGGGGTGTCCTCGTTCGGCATCAGTGGCACGAACGCGCACGTCATCGTGGAACAGGCGCCCCCGGTGGCGGATTCGACGCCGACGGACGACGTCACGGGATCGCTGCCGTGGGTGTTGTCGGCGCGCAGCGAAGAATCCCTCGCCGCCCAAGCGGCACGGCTGGGCACGCACCTCGGTGAATTCGCCGTCGAGTCGAAGGATGTCGGGTTCTCCCTGGTCTCCACGCGCGGTGTCTTCGAGCACCGCGCCGTGGTCCTGTCCGACGACCCGGATCGCCTGCGGGCGGGAATCGCGGCGCTGGCCGCCGGTTCGGCGGCACCCGGGGTGGTGACCGGCCGGGCGGTGGCGGGCACGACCGGCTTGGTGTTCTCTGGTCAGGGCGCGCAGTGGGCGGGTATGGCGTCCGAGCTGCGCGCCACCTATCCGCTGTTCGCCGCGGCCTTCGACGAGATCGTGGCCGGGCTGGATCCGCTGCTGGGGCAGCCGGTGTCGCTGAGCGAGGCGCTCTCGGCCGCGGACTCGGTCGACCGGACGGTGTTCGCGCAGGCGGGCCTGTTCGCCTTCGAGGTGGCGCTGTTCCGGCTGCTCGAATCCTGGGGTCTGCGTCCGGACGTGGTGGCCGGTCATTCGATCGGTGAAGTGGCCGCCGCTCATGTCGCGGGGGTGCTGTCGCTGGGTGACGCGTGTGCCCTGGTGGCGGCACGCGGCCGGTTGATGCAGGCGCTGCCCGCGGGTGGCGCGATGGTCGCGGTGGGTGCGCCGGAAGCCGAGGTGCTGCCGCTGCTGGGCGACGCGGTGTCGATCGCCGCGGTCAACGCCCCTGCGGCGGTGGTGCTGTCCGGACCCGAGGACGCCGTCACAGCCGTCGCCGAGGCGTGTGCCGAGAACGGCTGGCGGACACATCGTTTGCGGGTTTCGCACGCTTTCCATTCGGCTCTGATGGAACCGATGCTGGCCGAATTCGCCACGGTGGTAGGCGAATTGACTTTCGCGCGGCCGAGTATCGACCTCGTGTCGACCGTCACCGGCCGCCGGGTCGAAGACGAGCTGTCGGACCCGGCCTACTGGGTCGAGCAGGTCAGGGCGACGGTGCGGTTCGCCGACGCGGTCGCCACCATGGCCGAGCTGGGTGTGACCAGGTTCGCCGAGGTGGGACCCGACGCCGTCCTCACCCCGATGATCACCCAGATCATCGACGCCGCGACCGTGGTGGCGCTGGCCCGTCGCGACCGGGCCGACGCGTCGTCGGTGCTGACCGGTGTCGCGGGCCTGTTCGTCGCGGGCGCGGCCGTGGCCTGGACCGGGCTGTTCCCCGGCGCGCGGCGCGTCGACCTGCCCACCTACGCCTTCCAGCACGAGCGGTTCTGGCTCGACGCCAAGCAGGCGCTGGCGAAGTCGTGGCTCGGTGCCGAGCTGGGCGGCGTCACCGCGGTCGGCCTCGACGCGGTCGACCATCCGCTGCTCGGCGCCGTCGTCGCGCACCCGGAGTCGGGTGGGGTCAGCTTCACCGGCCGCTGGTCCGTGGACACCGTGCCGTGGCTGGCCGATCACAGCGTGCTCGGTGTGGTGCTGCTGCCGGGCACCGGATTCGTGGAACTGGCCGGGTATGTCGGCGGGCTGCTCGGCTGCCCGATGGTGGACGAGCTCGTCCTGCACACGCCGCTGACGGTGCCGTCCGAAGGCAGCGTCGCGGTGCAGGTCGTGGTGGCCGCGCCCGATGACGCCGGTCGCCGGCGGCTCGGCGTGCACTCCCAGCAGACCGCCGACGGCCCCTGGGCCCTGCACGCCGAAGGCGTGCTGGCGCCGGCCGAGACGACCGCCGACTTCGAGCTGACCGCCTGGCCACCGGCCGGTGCGGAGCCGATCGACGTCGACAGCGCCTACGACGAATTGCTCGATGTCGGGTACGGATACGGCCCGTTCTTCCAGGGCTTGCAGGCGGCCTGGCAGCGTGGCGACGAACTGTTCGCCGAAGTGGCGCTGCCCGATCCGCGCGATGCCGAGGGCTTCGGCATCCATCCCGCGCTGTTCGACTCGGCCCTGCACGCCGGGATCGTCCACGGGCTGCGTGGTGGTGTCGACGGCTTCCCGGCGCTGCCGTTCACCTGGAACCAGGTCGTCGTGCACGCGGCGGGCGCCGCCGCAGTGCGCGTCCGGATCGTGCTGGACGGCACCAGGTATGCCCTCCAGCTCGCCGATGGCCAGGGGCAGCCGGTCATGTCGGTGGGCGCTCTCGTCTCGCGGCCCGTCTCGGCCGAACGGCTGGGCGCGGACCGGATCTCGGAGTCGCTGTTCGCGGTCGACTGGGTGCCCGTGGCAGCGGTGGGCGAGCCGGTCCGCCTCGCGCTGGTGGGTGCCGTGGGTGCGGGCGAGGTGCCCGGGTACGCGGATCTCGCGGCCCTGGTCGCCGACCTCGACGCGACCCCGGAACCGGTGATCCCCGAGGTCGTCGTGCTCGTCGCGCCGGATCACCCGGGCACGGCGCCCGAGGCGGCCCGCGACGTGCTCGCCGAGGTCCTCGGCTCGGTGCAGCGATGGCTGGCCGATCCGCGGTGGGACGGCGCGCGTTTGGTCGTGCTCACCTCGCACGCGGTGCACGCCGACGAGGTGAACCTGGCACAGGCGCCGGTCTGGGGGCTGCTGCGCGCCGCGCAGGCCGAGCACCCGGGCCGCCTCCAGCTCCTCGATCTGGACACCGAGCCCGATCCGGTTCGGATCGCGTCGGCTGTGGCCGCCGGGGAACCCGAGGCGGCGCTGCGCGGCGACACCCTGCTCGTCCCGCGCCTGACCAGGGCCACTCCCGGCACGGTCGCGCGGTCGCTCGACAGCGGCACGGTCCTGATCACCGGTGGCACCGGCGGTTTGGGCGCGGTGTTCGCGCGGCACCTGGTGACCGCGCACGGCGTGCGTCGGCTGCTGCTGACCTCCCGGCGCGGCGCGGCCGCGACCGGTGCGGCCGAATTGCGTTCCGAGCTGGCCGCACTCGGCGCCGAGGTGACCATCGCCGCGTGCGATGTGTCCGATCGCGCCGCGCTGGCCGCCCTGCTCGCCACCGTGCCTACCGAGCATCCGCTGGTCGGTGTGGTGCACGCGGCGGGCACCGCCGACAACGGGCTGATCGAGGCGCTCACCCCGGAGCGGATCGAGCGGGTCCTGCGGCCCAAGGCCGACGCCGCCTGGCATCTGCACGAACTCACCGCGGCGTCCGCGCTGTCGCTGTTCGTCCTGGTGTCCTCGGCGGGTGGCCTGGTCCTGCCCGCCGGGCAGGCGAACTACGCGGCGGCCAATGTCTTCCTCGACGCCCTCGCCGCGCACCGGCACCGGCTCGGACTGCCGGCGACCGCGCTCGACTACGGCATGTGGGCGCGGGCCACCGGCCTGGGCACCGAGCTGTCCGAAGCCGACTTCGACCGGATGCGCAGGCAGGGCTTCCCGCCGCTGACCGAGGCGGAGGGGTTGGCGCTGTTCGACGCGGCCATCGCCACCGACGCGGCCCAGCTGGTGCCGCTGCGGGTCGACCCGGCCGTGCTGCGGACCCGCGGCGAGCAGATCCCCGCGCTGCTACGCGCGATCGCCCCCGCACCGGCGCGTCGTCCCACCCGGACGGCCGCGGGCCAGGCGTTCCTGCGCACACTGGCCGGGCTGTCCGACACCGATCGCGGCGGCGCGCTGCTCGAACTGGTCCGGACGGTGGCCGCCGACATCCTCGGCCACGCCTCGGCCGACGCAGTCGTCGCCGATCGGCCGTTCCAGCAGCTCGGCTTCGACTCGCTCGGCGCCGTGGGGTTCCGCAACAAGCTCAACACCGCGACCGGTCTGCACCTGCCCGCCACCCTCATCTTCGACTACCCGACCCCGGGGATCGTCGCGGAGTTCCTCGATTCCCAGCTCACCGGCACGGTGACGGCCGAGCAGCGGGTGGTCGGCCGGGTCCGCGCCGACGACGATCCGATCGCGGTGGTGGCCATGAGCTGCCGCTACCCGGGCGGCGTCGCCTCGCCGGAGGACCTGTGGCAGCTGGTGAGCTCGGGTGGGGACACCACGGGGGACATGCCGCGCGATCGCGGCTGGGACCTGGACGGCATCTACGATCCCGAACCCGGCAGGGCGGGCAAGACCTACACCCGGCGCGGCGGATTCCTCTACGAGGCCGCCGAATTCGACGCGGACTTCTTCGGGATCAGCCCGAACGAGGCGACCGTCATGGACCCGCAGCAGCGCGTGCTGCTCGAGGTCTCCTGGGAGGCGCTCGAGCGGGCCGGGCTGGATCCGGCGGTGCTGCGCGGGAGTTCGACCGGTGTGTTCACCGGCGTGATGTACCACGACTACGCGCAGGGCTCCGGGACCGGCAGCAGCGCCGCGGGCAGCCTGGTCTCCGGCCGGGTGTCGTACGTGTTCGGGCTCGAGGGTCCGTCGGTCACCGTGGACACGGCGTGCTCGTCGTCGCTGGTGGCGCTGCATCTGGCCGCGCAGTCGCTGCGCTCGGGGGAGTGCGAACTCGCCCTGGCCGGTGGTGTGGCCGTGATGGCGACGCCGGACATGTTCCTCGAATTCGGTCGTCAGCGCGGGCTCTCGCCGGACGGACGGTGTAAATCGTTCTCCGACACCGCCGATGGTGTCGGCTGGTCCGAGGGTGCGGGTGTGCTGGTGCTGGAACGGCTCTCCGATGCTCGCCGCAACGGTCATCAGGTGCTGGCGGTGCTCGCGGGTTCGGCGGTCAACCAGGACGGTGCGTCCAACGGGTTCACGGCACCCAACGGTCCGTCGCAGCAACGGGTGATTCGCCAGGCGCTCGCCAATGCGGGGGTGGCGGCGGTGGAGGTCGACGCGGTCGAAGCGCACGGCACCGGAACGACTTTGGGTGATCCGATCGAGGCGCAGGCCCTGCTGGCCACCTACGGCCAGGAACGGGCCGACGATCGCCCGCTGTGGCTGGGTTCGCTGAAGTCCAATATCGGCCATGCGCAGGCGGCGGCCGGTGTGGGTGGCGTGATCAAGATGATCATGGCGATGCGCCACGGTGTGCTGCCGCGCACCCTGCACGCGGATCGACCCAGTACGAAGGTGGATTGGTCCGAGGGACATGTCCGTCTGCTGACGGAATCGGTCGCGTGGCCGGAGGTGGATCGGCCGCGGCGTGCGGGCGTGTCCTCGTTCGGCATCAGTGGGACGAACGCCCACGTCATCGTGGAACAGGCACCGCCGGTGGCGGATTCGCCCACCCCGATCGCACCGCTCGGCGAGTCGACCCCGTGGGTGCTGTCCGCCCGCAGCGGCGAGGCGCTGGCCGATCAGGCCGCACTGCTGGCGGCCCGGGTCGGCGACCTCGACCCGATCGATCTCGGCTTCTCGCTGGCCTCGACGCGGAGCGTCTTCGAGCACCGGGCTGTCGTCCTGACCGGCGACCGGTCGGCGGAGCTACGGGCACTGGCCGACGGCGCCGAGACGCCGAACGTGGTGCACGGCAAGGTGTTCTCTGGTTCGACGGGCTTCGTCTTCTCCGGCCAAGGCGCGCAGTGGGCGGACATGGCCACCGGGCTGCGCGCGGCCTACCCGGTCTTCGCGGAGCACTTCGACGGCATCGTCGATCGGCTGGAACCGCTGCTGGGACAGCCTGATTCGCTGGCGACCGCCCTCGGCGACGGAGATCTGCTCGCCAGGACGGTGTTCACCCAGGCGGGCGTGTTCGCCTTCGAGGTGGCGCTGTTCCGGCTGCTCGAATCGTGGGGTGTGCGAGCCGAGGTGGTGGCTGGTCACTCGATCGGCGAGATCGCCGCCGCGCACGTGGCAGGCGTGCTGTCGCTCGACGACGCGTGTGCGCTGGTGGCGGCGCGTGGCCGGTTGATGCAGGCGCTGCCCGCCGGTGGCGCCATGGTGGCAGTCGGCGCGGCGGAGGCCGAGGTGCTGGACGTGGCCGCGCGGCTCGATGCGAAGGTGTCGATCGCGGCGGTCAACGGACCGGCCTCGGTGGTGCTGTCCGGCGGCGACGCCGAGGTCGCCGCCGTGGTCGAACGCTGCGTCGAGCAGGGGTGGCGCACCCACCGGCTCACGGTGTCGCACGCCTTCCACTCGGCGCTGATGGAACCGATGCTCGACGAATTCAGCGCTGTTGTAGCGGGTTTGAGCTTCGACAAGCCCGCGCTGACGCTGGTCTCCACGGTGACCGGCGCCAGGGTCACCGACGAGATGACCGATCCCGCCTACTGGGTGCGTCAGGTGCGCGACACCGTGCGCTTCGCCGACGCGGTGACCACCATGGCCACGCTCGGGGTGAGCCGCTTCGCCGAAGTCGGGCCCGACGCCGCCCTCACGCCGATGGTCGCCCAGACCCTCGACACCGCGACGGCGGTCGCGCTGACCGTGCGCGGCGACGGGACGCCCGCGACCCTGCTGACCGGCCTCGCCCGGCTGTTCGTCACGGGCACGACGGTGGACTGGGCCCGCCTGTACGCCGGGACCGGCGCGCGCCGAGTCGACCTGCCCACCTACGCCTTCCAGCGCCGTCGGTACTGGCTGACCGAAGGGTCGACCGGCGGTGGTGACGCACGATCGATGGGCCTGGTGTCCACCGGGCATCCGCTGATCTCGGCGGTGATCGCCCAGCCGGACTCCGACACGGTGCTGCTCACCGGCCGCCTGTCGACCGCCACCCAGCCGTGGCTGGCCGATCACCGGGTGCACGACGCCGTGCTGTTCCCCGGGACCGGCCTGGTCGAACTCGCCCTGCACGCCGCCGACCGGGTCGGTGGCACGACCCTGGACGAGCTGGTGCTGCGGGCGCCGCTGGTGCTGCCGGAATCCGGTGGCGCGGCGCTGCGCGTCGTCGTCGGCGACCGGGACGACACCGGCCGTCGCCCGATCCGGATCTACTCCAGCCCGGACGACGGCGATACGGTGTGGACCCTGAACGCCGAAGGCGCCGTCGGCACGGACCCGAGCACGCCCGGTGCCGACCTCGCCGCGTGGCCGCCCGCGGGCGCGCGGCCGCTGCCGATCGACGACGGCTACGACGGACTGCGCGCGGCAGGCTACGGCTACGGCCCGGTCCTCCAGGGCCTGCGGGCGGCGTGGCTCCGCGGCGACGAGGTGTTCGCCGAGGTCGCCCTGCCCGAACCCAGGCTCGCTGACGGGTTCGGCCTCCACCCAGCCCTGTTCGACTCGGCGCTGCACGCGCTGCTGCTCGCCGGGGAATTGCCCACGGCGGGAGCGGCTCTCGCGTTGCCGTTCGAGTGGTCCGGTGTCACCGTGCACGCCGCGGGCGCCACCGCGCTGCGGGTGCGGATGACCCGGGTCGGCGACCACGGTGTGGTGCTCGACCTCGCCGACCCGTCGGGTGCGCCCGTCGCCACGGTGCGCAGGCTCGCGTCCCGGCCGATGGACCCGGCGCAACTCGTCGCCGGTGCCTCCGTCGTCGGGTCCGCGCTGTTCGATGTCGGCTGGACGCCGATCACGGTGGCGGAGAACACGATCGAGACCGTGTCGTGGGAACGGCTCGGCGCGACCGTCCCGCCCGCGGTGCTCCTGGACTGCCCGGCGGGCGACGATCCCGCCACGGTGCGGGCCGCGACCCATCGGGTGCTGCGTGCGGTGCAATCCTGGCTGGCCGACGCGCGATTCGCCGACTCGGTCCTCGTCGTGCGCACCACCGGTGCCGCCGCCGTCGCCGACACGGACCGCGTCGACCTGGCGGGCGCCGCCGTCGGCGGCCTGGTGCGGGCCGCGCAGTCCGAGAGTCAGGGCCGAATCGTCCTGGTCGACAGTGACACCGACCCCGGCCCGTTGCTCGGTGGCATCCTCGCCACGGGCGAACCGCAGGTCGCCGTGCGCGGCGCGACGGTGCATGCCGCGCGACTGCGCCGGATCGCCACCACCGCCCTCGGTTCCGCGCAGGCCCCGGCCTACGACCCGGCGGAGACCGTGCTGATCACCGGCGCCGGTGGTCTGCTCGGCGGAATGTTCGCCCGGCACCTGGTCGCCACGCACGGCGTCCGGCGGCTGCTGTTGCTGAGCAGGCGGGGCGAAACCGCGCCCGGCGCGGCCGAATTGCGGGCGGAGCTGGCCGAATGCGGTGCCGAGGTGCACTTCGCCGCCTGCGATGTCGCCGATCGGGACGCGCTGGCCCGTGTGCTCGCCGACATCCCGGCCGGGCATCCGCTGGCCGGGGTGTACCACCTGGCCGGTGTGCTCGACGACGGCGCCATCGCCTCGCTGACCCCAGACCGGCTCGACACGGTCCTCGGCCCCAAGGTCGACGCTGCCCTGCACCTGGACGAGTTGACCACGGGCCTGCCGCTGCGGGCGTTCGTGCTGTTCAGTTCGGCAGCGGGCGCTTTCGGCAATACCGGCCAGGGCAACTACGCGGCCGCCAACGCCTGCCTGGACGCGCTCGCCGCCCGGCGCAGGGCGGCGGGCCGGCCGGGGCAGTCGCTGGCCTGGGGTCTGTGGGACGGCGGCATGGCCGGGGAACTCGGCGACGTCGACCGGCTCCGGATGACCCGCACCGGCATGCTGCCGCTGTCGCGGGCCCACGGTCTCGCGCTGTTCGACGCCGCGGCCCAGCTCGACATCGCGGCGCCGATCCTGGCCAGGATGAACCTCGACGTCATGCGCGACGCGGGCTTCGCGCCCGCGCTGCTGGCCGGGCTCACCACCCCGCGCCGCAAGGCGGCCGACGGCACCGCCGCCGCGCTGCGCGCCCGCCTGGCGGGCACTCCGGCCGGGGAACGGCTCGGGGTGCTGGTCGAGCTCGTGCGCGACCGGGGCGCGGCGACCCTCGGACACCGGAACGGGACCGTGATCGATCCCGACAAGGCGTTCAGCGATCTGGGTTTCGACTCCATCACCGCGCTCGAATTCCGCAACAGCGTGCAAGCCGCGACCGGACTGGCCCTGCCGGCCACGCTGGTCTTCGACTATCCGACACCCGCCGCCCTGGCCGAGTACCTGCACGCGGAACTCACCGACCACCCGGCCGCTGACCCCGGGGCCGACCAGCCGGACGACGAGATCCGCCGCGCTCTGCAGACCATCCCGCTCGCGCGGCTGCGCGAGGCGGGCTTGCTCGACGCCCTGCTCCAGCTGACGCAGGGACCGGACGACCCCGGCGGCGACGACCCGGCCGACCCGGCCGACGCGATCGACGATCTCGACCTCGACGATCTGATCGAGCTGGCCTTCCACTCGGAGGACTGACCGAGATGTAACCCGCATCGAAAGACAGCCTCCCGATAGACATTTCGCCGGAGTGTTCCGGCGACCGCAGGAAGCGATAGACGCATGACCCAGCCCGACGCCAAAATCCAGAAGCTCACCGAGGCGCTCCGCAGCTCGCTCAAGGAGACCGAGCGGCTGCGCACCCGCAACCGGCAGCTCGACGCCGCCCAGCGGGAGCCGATCGCGATCGTCGGGATGGCGTGCCGGTATCCGGGAGGGGTCGGCTCGCCCGAGGATCTGTGGCGGCTGGTCGCCGAGGGCGTCGACGCGGTGTCGGAGCTGCCGGTCAACCGCGGCTGGGACGCCGATCGCCTCTACGACCCGACCGGGGAGGCGCCCAACAGCATCTACACCCGCGAGGGCGGATTCCTGCACTCGGCGGGCGAATTCGATCCCGGCTTCTTCGGGATCAGCCCCAACGAGGCCTCGACGATGGACCCGCAGCAGTTCCTGCTGCTCGAAACCTCGTGGGAGGCACTGGAACGCGCCGGGGTGGCACCCGCCTCGCTGCGCGGCAGCCGGACCGGCGTCTACGTCGGCATGATGTATCACGACTATCCGGCCAATGCGAACTCCGGCGCGGTCGCCTCCGGGCGCATCTCCTATGTGCTGGGGCTGGAGGGGCCGTCGGTCACCGTCGACACCGCCTGCTCCTCGTCGCTGGTCGCGCTGCACGCCGCCGCGCAGTCGCTGCGGGCGGGCGAATCGGACCTGGCGCTGGCCGGTGGTGTCGCGGTGATGGGGTCGCCGGAGACCCTGGTGGAATTCAGCAAGCAGCGCGGCATGGCGCGCGACGGGCGCAGCAAGGCGTTCGCCGATGCCGCCGACGGTCTCGGCTGGGCCGAGGGCGCCGGTGTGCTGGTGCTGGAGCGGCTCTCCGACGCCCGCCGCAACGGGCACCCGGTGCTGGCGGTGATCACCGGCTCCGCGGTGAACCAGGACGGCGCGTCCAACGGGCTGACCGCGCCCAACGGGCCCTCGCAGCGGCGGGTCATCCAGCAGGCGCTGACCAACGCGGGCATCACCGCGGCCGACGTGGACGCCGTCGAGGCGCACGGCACCGGCACCACCCTGGGCGACCCCATCGAAGCCCAGGCCCTGCTGGCCACCTACGGCCGGGAACACGACGCCGACCGGCCCCTCTGGCTCGGCTCGCTGAAGTCCAATATCGGGCACTCGCAGGCCGCCGCCGGTGTGGGCGGCGTGATCAAGATGGTGCTGGCGATCCGCCACGGCCTGCTGCCGAAGACGCTGCACGTGGACGCCCCGACCACCAAGGTCGACTGGTCGGCGGGCCATGTGCGGCTGCTCACCGAACCGACGCCGTGGCCCGCGGTGGATCGGCCGCGTCGCGCCGGGGTGTCCTCGTTCGGTGTCGCCGGCACCAATGTGCACCTCATCGTGGAACAGGCGCCCGCCGACCCCGAACCGGAACCGGACGCGGCCCCGGTGGGCGGCGTGCTGCCGTGGGTGGTGTCGGCGCGCGGCGCCGAGGCACTCGCCGAGCAGGCCGACCGGCTCGCCGCCCACGTCACCGAGAACGGCACGGACGCACGGGATGTCGGGTTCTCCCTGGCGACGACCCGCACCCTGTTCGATCAGCGCGCCGTGCTCCTCGGCACCGACGATGCCGCCCTGCTGGCAGGCGCGCGCGCCCTCGCCGCCGACACCGCAGCGCCCGGGGTGGTGACCGGCCGGGTGGTGCCCGGGTCGACCGGCTTCGTCTTCACCGGCCAGGGCTCGCAGTGGGCGGGCATGGCCGACGAACTGCGCGCGTACCCGGTCTTCGCCGAACACTTCGACGCCATCGTCGCCGAGCTGGAACCGCTGCTGGGACAGTCGGTCTCGTTCACCGAGGCGCTGACCGACGACGAGGTGCTGGCCCGGACCGTGTTCACCCAGGCCGGGGTGTTCGCCTTCGAGGTGGCGCTGTACCGCCTGCTCGAATCCTGGGGTGTGCGAGCCGATGTGGTGACCGGCCACTCCATCGGCGAGGTCGGCGCCGCGCACGTCGCGGGCGTGCTGAACCTGGCCGACGCCTGCGCGCTGGTGGCCGCCCGCGGCCGCCTGATGGAGGCGCTGCCGCCGGGCGGGGCGATGGTCGCGGTCGGCACGACCGAGGCCGACGCGCGCACCGTGATCGACGCGCTCGACAGCGCGGGGCAGGTCGCGATCGCGGCGGTCAACGGCCCGGCGTCGGTGGTGCTGTCCGGGGTCGAGGACGCGGTGCTCGCCGTGGTCGAGGCGTGCCGCGAGCGCGGACTGCGCACCCACCGGCTGCGGATCTCCATCGCGTCGCACTCGGCGCTGATGGACCCGATGCTCGCGGAATTCGCCACGGTGGTGCGGGGTTTGATGCTGCACCGGCCGAGCCTGCCGCTGGTGTCGTCGGTGACCGGCGCCCGCGTCACCGACGAGATGACCGATCCGGCGTACTGGCCGGGCCAGGTGCGCGGCACCGTCCGCTTCGCCGACACCATCGCCACCATGGCCGAGCTGGGCGTCACCCGCTTCGCCGAGATCGGCCCCGACGCCGTCCTCACCCCGATGATCGCCCAGATCGTCGACGCGACCGCCGACCCGCAGGGCCCCGCGCCGGTGATCGTGCCGATGGCGCGCAAGGACCAGGCGAGCCCGGCCGCGCTGCTGGCCGCGGTGGCCGGGTTGTTCGTGGCGGGCACGCCCGTGGACTGGGCGGCCGTCGCCGGCGGCGGCCGCCGCGTCGACCTGCCCACCTACGCCTTCCAGCACGTCCGCTACTGGCTAGACGCCAAGGAGGTGCTGGCCCGGTCCTGGCTGGGTGCCGAACTCGGTGGCGTGACCTCGGTCGGGCTCGACAGTGTCGACCATCCGCTGCTGGGCGCCGTGGTGCCGCACCCGGAATCGGACGCGGTGAGTTTCACCGGCCGCTGGTCGGTGGACACCGTGCCGTGGATGGCCGACCACAGCGTCTTCGGCGTCATGCTGCTGCCCGGCACCGGGTACGTGGAACTGGCCTGCCGGGTCGGTGCCCTGGTCGGCTGCCCGATGGTCGACGAGCTGATCCTGCACACCCCGCTGACCCTGCCCGCCGAGGGCAGCGTCTCGGTCCAGGTGATGGTCGGCGCGGTCGACCAGACCGGCCGCCGCAGGCTCAGCGTGCACTCCCGCCAGATCGCGGGCGGCCCGTGGGCCATCCACGCCGAGGGCCTGCTCGCGCCCGCCGAACCGGCCGCCCCGATGGAGCTCGCCGCGTGGCCGCCGCGCGGCGCCGTCGCCCTGCCCATCGACAGCGCCTACGACGAATTGCTCGACGCCGGTTACGAATACGGTCCCTTCTTCCAGGGCATGCAGGCGGCCTGGCAGCGCGGTGACGAGCTGTTCGCCGAGGTGGCCCTGCCGGAGCGGCGCGACGCGCAGGGCTTCGGCATCCACCCCGCCCTGTTCGACTCGGCCCTGCACGTCGGCATCCTCCAGGCCCGCAGGCAGGGCGAAATCGACGCGCCGGAACTGCCGTTCAGCTGGAACCAGGTGCAGATCCACGCGCCCGGCGCCGCCGAGGTACGGGTCAGGATCGCCAGGCAGCAGGGTCGGCACGTGGTGCAGGTCGCCGATACCGACGGCAACCCGGTGCTGTCGGTGGGCGCCCTGGTGTCCCGGCCCGTCTCGGCGGACCGGCTCGGTGCGGACGGCATCGCCGACGCGCTGTTCGGCATCGAGTGGACCGCCACCGCGCCGGTCACGACCGACCCGGGCTCCATCGTCGTACTCGGAACTTCCGAAAACGTCGGTGACACACCTGTCTTCGCCGATATCGACGCGCTGCTCGCCGACCTGGGCGACGGCCCGGCCCCGGACCTGGTCCTGTTCGACTGCGTCGCCCCCGAGGCCGCGCCGCCCGTCGCCGCCCGCCACGTGCTCGCCGAGGTGCTGGCCACCGTCCAGCGCTGGTCGGCCGAACCGCGCCTCACCGCCGCCCGGCTGGTGGTCCTCACCCACTCGGCCGTGCGGACCGGCGACACCGACCAGGTCGACACCGCGCAGGCGCCCGTCTGGGGTCTGCTGCGTGCCGCCCAGGCCGAGCATCCCGGCCGGTTCCAGCTGCTCGACGTCGACACCGCGCGCGAGCCGCGTGCCCTGGCCGCCTTCGCCACCGCGGCGGAACCCGAGGCGGCGCTGCGGGGGGAGACCCTGCTCGTGCCGCGGCTGACCAGGCACGCGCCCGGCGCGCTGGTGCGCTCGATCGCGGCGGGTACGGTCCTGGTGACCGGTGGCACCGCGGGCATCGGCGCGGTCGTCGCGCGGCATCTGGTCACCGCGCACGGCGCGCGGCACCTGCTGCTGACCTCCCGGCGCGGCGCGGCCGCCCCCGGCGCCACCGAGCTGGCCGAGCACCTGCGTGACCTCGGCGCCGAGATCACCGTCGCCGCCTGTGACGTGTCCGACCGGGCCGCGCTCGCGGCCCTGCTGGACGGCATCCCGGCCGACCGGCCGCTCGTCGGGGTGGTGCACTCGGCGGCCGTCGCCGATCACGGTGTGCTCGAGTCGATGACCCCGGAGCGGTTCGACCGGGTGTTCCTGCCGAAGGTCGACGCGGGCTGGCACCTGCACGAACTCACCAGGGACCGGCCGCTGTCGCTGTTCGTCCTGCTCGGCTCGGTCGGTGGTCTGGTGCTCACCGCGGGCCAGGCGAACTACGCCGCCGCCAATGTCTTCCTCGACGGTCTGGCCGCCTACCGGCACAGCGTCGGCCTGCCCGCGACCTCGCTCGACTACGGCCTGTGGGAGCGGGCCAGCGGACTCGGCGCCGACCTGTCCGCCGAGGACTTCGAGCGGATGGCCAAGCAGGGCTTCCCGCCGCTGTCCGAGTCCGACGCGCTGGCCCTGTTCGACGCGGCGATCGCCACCGACACCCCGCAGCTGGTCCTGGCGCGAGTCGATCCGGCGGTGCTGCGCGCGCGGGGTGACCAGGTGCCCGCCCTGCTGCGCGGCATCGCCCCGATCCCGGTGCGCCGCACCGGCAGGACGCCCGCGGGCCGGGCGTTCGCGCAGAAGCTGGCCGGGCTGTCCGAGGCCGACCGCCGCGCGGCCCTGCTCACGCTGGCGCAGACCGTCGCCGCCGAGGTGCTCGGGCACGCGACGATCGCGACGATCCCGCCGCAGCAGGCCTTCCAGCAGCTCGGTTTCGATTCGCTCGGCGCGGTCGAGTTCCGCAACAAACTCACCGCGGCGACCGGTCTGCGGCTGCCCGCCACCCTCGTCTTCGATCACCCCAACCCGCAGGCGGTCGCCGAGTTCGTCGACTCCCAGCTCACCGGTGACGTGCAGGAGGTCGCGGTCACCGCGACCAGGACGGTCGACGCCGAGCCGATCGCGGTGGTGGCCATGGGTTGCCGCTACCCGGGCGACGTCACCTCGCCGGAAGACCTGTGGCGACTGGTCGTCTCGGGCGGCCACGCCACCGGCGGACTGCCCGCCGATCGCGGCTGGGACCTGGACGACATCTACGATCCCGAGCCGGGCAAGGCGGGCAAGACCTACACCCGGCAGGGCGGATTCCTCTATTCCGCGGGCGAATTCGACGCCGAGTTCTTCGGGATCAGCCCGAACGAGGCATTGACGATGGACCCGCAGCAGCGCGTGCTGCTCGAGGTCTCCTGGGAGGCGCTCGAGCGCGCCGGGCTTGACCCGGCCGCCTTGCGCGGCAGCGCCACCGGGGTGTTCACCGGCGTGATGTACCACGACTACGCGCAGGGCGCCGGGACCGGCAACAGCGCGGGCGGCAGCCTGGTCTCCGGCCGGGTGTCGTATGTGTTCGGGCTGGAAGGGCCCGCGGTCACGGTGGATACGGCGTGCTCGTCGTCGCTGGTGGCACTGCATCTGGCCGCGCAGTCGCTGCGCTCGGGGGAGTGCGATCTGGCGCTGGCCGGTGGTGTGGCCGTGATGTCCACCCCGGACATGTTCCTCGAGTTCAGCCGTCAGCGTGGTCTGTCGCCGGACGGCCGGTGCCGGTCCTTCGCCGACGGGGCCGACGGCGTCGCCTGGGCCGAGGGCGCCGGTGTGCTGGTGCTGGAGCGGTTGTCCGACGCGCAGCGCAACGGTCACCAGGTGCTCGGCGTGATCACCGGGTCGGCGGTCAACCAGGACGGCGCGTCGAACGGCTGGACGGCACCCAACGGTCCGTCGCAGCGCCGGGTGATCCGGCAGGCACTGGCCAATGCCGGGGTCTCACCGGTCGAGGTCGACGCGGTCGAAGCGCACGGTACCGGAACGACTTTGGGTGATCCGATCGAGGCGCAGGCCCTGCTGGCGACCTACGGTCAGGGCCGGGCCGAGGACCGGCCGCTGTGGCTGGGTTCGCTGAAGTCCAATATCGGGCACGCGCAGGCGGCGGCCGGTGTGGCCGGCGTGATCAAGATGATCATGGCGATGCGGCACGGGGTGCTGCCGCAGACGCTGCACATCGACCGGCCGAGTACGAAGGTCGACTGGTCCGAGGGCCATCTCCGGCTGCTGACCGAAGCCACGCCGTGGCCCGCGGTGGATCGGCCGCGGCGCGCGGGTGTGTCCTCGTTCGGGCTCAGCGGCACCAACGCGCACCTCATCGTCGAGCAGGCGCCCGTGGTGGACTCGGCGCCGGTGCGGCCCACTGTCCCGGCCGGTGGCGTGCTGCCGTGGGTGCTGTCCGCGCGGACGGCGGCGGCACTCGCCGACCAAGCCACGAACCTCGTCTCGCATGTGGCAGAACATGATTCGGACGCGGTCGACGTCGGCTCGTCGCTGGTGACGGCCCGGGTCGCGTTCGACCATCGGGCCGTGCTGCTCGCGGCCGATCGGGCCGATCTGCTCGCCGGTGCGCGGGCGCTGGGCCGGGCCGAGTCCGCGCCGGGTGTGGTGACCGGTCGGGTGGTGGCGGGCCGGACGGGCATGGTGTTCTCCGGTCAGGGCGCGCAATGGGTGGGCATGGCCAGCGGACTGCGCGCCTTCCCGGTGTTCGCCGAACACTTCGACGGCATCGTCGCCCAGCTGGAACCGCTGCTCGGACAGCCGGTATCGCTGAGCGAGGCGTTGGCCGACGAGACCCGAATCGACGACACCGTGTTCGCGCAGGCGGGGCTGTTCGCCTTCGAGGTGGCGCTGTTCCGGCTGCTGGAATCCTGGGGTGTGCGGGCCGAGATGGTGGCCGGGCACTCGATCGGTGAGATCGGGGCCGCGCATGTGGCAGGTGTGTTGTCGCTCGCCGACGCGTGTGTGCTGGTCGCCGCCCGTGGCCGGTTGATGCAGGCGCTGCCTGCGGGCGGGGCGATGGTCGCCGTGGGTGCGCCGGAAGCCGAGGTGCTGCCGTTGCTGATCGACGGGGTGTCGATCGCGGCGGTGAACGGTCCGACCGCGGTGGTGCTCTCCGGCCTCGGCGCGGCCGTGGCGACCGTGGCCGAGGTGTGTGCCGAGCGTGGTTGGCGCACACACCGTTTGCGGGTCTCGCACGCCTTCCACTCGGCACTGATGGAGCCGATGCTGGCCGAATTCGCCACGGTGGTCGAGGGTTTGACCTTCGCGGCACCGAGCATCGCGCTGGTGTCGACGGTCACCGGTGCCCGGGTCGGCGACGAGATGTCCGATCCGGCCTACTGGGTCGGCCAGGTGCGCGACACCGTGCGCTTCGCGGACGCCATCGCCACGATGGCCGCCGCGGGGGTCACCCGGTTCGCCGAGGTGGGACCCGACGCGGTGCTCGTGCCGATGATCACCCAGAGCGTCGAGGACGGCGCCGTCGTGGCGACCGCCCGCCGTGACGCCGCCGATGCCGCCGCCGTGCTGCGCGCGGTCGCCGGGCTGTATGTCGTTGGCGCCGAGGTCGACTGGGCCGCGCTGTACGCCGGAACCGGTGCCCGTCGCGTCGACCTGCCCACCTACGCGTTCCAGCGCCGCCGCTACTGGCTGACCGAAGGCACCACCGGGACCGGCGCCAGGGCCCTCGGCCTCGTCGCCACCGGACACCCCCTGGCGTCGGTGGTCGTCGCGCAGCCGGACTCCGACGCGGTGACCCTCACCGGCCGCCTCTCGACCGAGTCGCAGCCGTGGATCGCCGATCACCGGGTGATGGACACCGTGCTGTTCCCCGGCACCGGATTCGTCGAACTCGCCCTGCACGCGGGCGATCAGGTCGGCTGCGCGACCCTGGACGAGCTGGCACTGCGGGCGCCCCTGGCGCTGACGGAGTCCGGTGGACTCGCGGTCCGCGTCGTCGTCGACGCGCAGGACGCGGCGGGCAGGCGGGCGGTGCGGATCTTCTCGCGCCCCGAGGACGACGATGCCGTCGCCTGGACCCTCAATGCCGACGGCGTGCTGGCGCCGGACGGCGACAGCGCCCCGGCGGAGGTCACCCAGTGGCCACCCGCCGACGCGACCGCTCTCCCGATCGAGGGCGTCTACGACGACCTCGACGAGCAGGGCTATCACTACGGCCCGATGTTCCAGGCGCTGCGCTCGGCCTGGCGCGGCGCCGACGGTCTGCTCTACGCCGAGGTCGAACTGCCCGAGGAGGCCAGGACCGAGGCCCAGCGGTTCGGCCTGCACCCGGCCCTGCTCGACGCGGCCCTGCATGCCCTGCGCCTGGCCGGTGACGCCACGGTGGCGGGCGGCCTGGCCCTGCCGTTCGAGTGGTCCGGGGTGACCGTGCACGCGAGCGGGGCCGACGCGCTGCGCGTGCGGCTCACCCGGGTCGGTGATCACGGTGTCGCGCTGGAGCTGACGGACCCGACCGGCGCCCCCGTCGCCACGGTGCGGCACCTGGCCTCACGGCCGATCGATCCCGCGCAGCTCACGGCCGGTTCGGCCACCGTTCCGCAGGCGCTGTTCGAGGTCACCTGGTCGCCGATCGCGGTGTCCGACACCGAGATCGGTGTGGTGACGTGGGCCGACCTCGGCGAGCAGATACCTCCTGCGGTGATTCTGGACTGCCCGAGCGGTGACGATGCCGCCGCCGTGCACGCCGCCACCCACGATGTGCTCGAGGTGCTGCAAGCCTGGGCCGCCGAGGCGCGTTTCGCCGACTCCGTGCTGATCGTGCGGACCGGCGGCGCGGTGTCGGTCGCGGGCGAGGACATCACGAACCTGGCCGGTGCCGCCGTCGGCGGCCTGGTGCGCGCCGCCCAGGCCGAGAGCCTGGGCCGGATCGTCCTGCTCGACACCGATTCCGCGGACGTCCCCGTCGGTGGAATCCTGGCGGCGGCCGAACCGCAGGTGGCGGTTCGTGCCGGGGTCGTGCACGCCGCACGGCTCACCCGAATCCCCGCTCCGGCGTCCACCGTGGACGAGCTGTTCGGGCCGGAGGAGACGGTCCTGCTCACCGGTGCGAGTGGTGCGCTGGGCGGACTGTTCGCCCGGCACCTGGTCGACAGGCACGGTGTCCGTCGCCTGCTGTTGCTGAGCAGGCGTGGCGAATCCGGTCCCGGTGCCGCCGAATTGCGGTCGGCACTAGAGGATTCGGGTGCTGAGGTCTCCTTCGTCGCGTGTGATGTCGCCGACCGTGCGGCGCTGGCTGCCGTCCTCGCCGATATCCCTGCGGCACAACCACTGTCGGGTGTGTTCCACCTCGCCGGTGTTCTCGACGACGGCGCCGTCGCCGCACTGACCCTCGACCGCATGGACGCCGTGCTGCGGCCCAAGGTCGACGCCGCCCTGCACCTGCACGAGCTGACCGCCGATCTCCCGTTGACGGCGTTCGTGCTGTTCAGCTCGGTGGCCGGGGCCTTCGGCAATGCCGGTCAGGGCAACTACGGCGCGGCCAACGCCGTCCTCGACGCGCTCGCCACCCACCGCCGGTCCGCCGGTCTGGTCGGCACCTCGGTGGCGTGGGGCATGTGGGAAGGCGGCATGGCGGGCGAGCTCGGCGAGGCCGAGCGGCAGCGGATGCTCCGCTCGGGCATGCTGCCGATGACGGATGCCCAGGGCCTCGCGCTGTTCGACGCGGTGACCGGCCTCGATGTCGCCGCACCGCTGGTCGCCCGGCTCGACCTGGAGGTGCTGCGCGGCCACGGCATCGCCCTGCCCGCCCTGTTCTCCGGTCTGATCGCCCAGCGCCGCAGGGCCGTCACCGGGACGGCGACCGCGCTGCGTACCCGACTGGCGAATACGCCCGACAGCGAACGGCTGGGCGTGCTGGAGGAGATCGTGCGCGGACAGGTCGCCGCGATCCTCGGGCACCAGGACCTGACCGCGATCGCGGCCGACAAGGCGTTCAGCGAACTCGGTTTCGACTCGATCACCGCCATCGAGTTCCGCAACGGACTCAAAGCCGCGACGGGGCTGCCGCTGCCCGCCACCCTCGTCTTCGACTACCCGACACCGCAGGCCCTCGCCCGCTACCTGGCCGAGGAGTTCACCGGGACCGGCCGCGACATCGTGGTCACCGCCAGCCGGTCCGCCGGCGACGATCCGATCGCCGTGGTCGCGATGAGCTGCCGCTACCCCGGTGGTGTCGCCTCGCCCGAGGACCTCTGGGACCTGGTCACCGCGGGCACCGACACCAGCGGCGAGCTGCCGGACGATCGCGGCTGGGACATCGACGGCATCTACGATCCGGTCCCCGGCACGCCGGGCAAGACCTACACCCGCCGCGGCGGATTCCTCTACGAGGCCGCCGAGTTCGACGCCGAGTTCTTCGGGATCAGCCCGAACGAGGCCACCGCCATGGATCCGCAGCAGCGTCTGCTGCTGGAAGTGTCGTGGGAGGCCCTCGAGCGCGCCGGGGTGAATCCGCCGGTGCTGCGCGGGAGTTCGACCGGTGTGTTCACCGGCGTGATGTACCACGACTACGCGCAGGGCAACGGCGGCAATGTCACCGGCAGTCTGGTCTCCGGCCGGATCGCCTACACCCTGGGACTGGAAGGTCCCGCGGTGTCGGTGGATACGGCGTGCTCGTCGTCGCTGGTGGCGATGCATCTCGCGGCGCAGTCGCTGCGGTCCGGCGAGTGCGATCTCGCGCTGGCCGGTGGTGTCGCGGTGATGGCGACGCCGGAGACGCTGATCGAGTTCAGCCGTCAGCGTGGACTGTCGCCGGACGGGCGGTGCAAGTCGTTCGCGGAGGCGGCCGACGGGGTGGCCTGGTCCGAGGGCGCGGGTGTGCTCGTGCTGGAACGGCTCTCCGACGCCCGCCGCAACGGGCACCAGGTGCTGGCGGTGCTCGCCGGTTCGGCGGTCAACCAGGACGGCGCGTCCAACGGTTTGATGGCGCCGAACGGTCCGTCGCAGCGCCGGGTGATCCGGCAGGCCCTGGCCAATGCCGGAGTGTCCCCGGCCGAGGTCGATGCCGTCGAAGCGCACGGCACCGGAACGACTTTGGGGGATCCGATCGAGGCCCAAGCCCTACTGGCCACCTACGGCCAGGATCGCGCCGAGGATCGTCCGCTGTGGTTGGGCTCGCTGAAATCCAATATCGGGCATGCGCAGGCGGCCGCTGGTGTGGGTGGCGTGATCAAGATGATCATGGCGATGCGGCACGGGGTGCTGCCCCGGACGTTGCACGTGGATGAGCCCTCCACGAAGGTGGATTGGGCCGAGGGCGATGTGCGCCTGCTGACCGAGGCGGTCGCGTGGCCGGAGGTCGATCGGCCGCGGCGCGCTGGTGTGTCCTCGTTCGGTATCAGTGGGACCAATGCCCACGTCATCGTGGAGGCCGCGCCGGTGCCGCCCGCGTCGACGGAGCCGGTGGCTCCCGTCGGTGGTGTGCTGCCCTGGGTGCTGTCGGCGCGGAGCGAAACGGCGCTCGCGGATCAGGCGAGCCGCCTGGCGTCGCAGGTGACAGCGCGTGATTCGGCGGCGGTCGACGTCGGCTACTCGCTGGTGACCTCGCGCACCGGATTCGACCATCGGGCCGTGCTGCTGGCCGCCGATCGGGACGGTCTGCTGGCCGATGCCGCGGCGCTGGGCCGTGGCGAGGCCCGCGCGGGCGTCGTCACCGGTCGCGTGGTGGCCGGGTCGACGGGTGCGGTGTTCTCCGGTCAGGGGGCGCAGTGGGCCGGGATGGCCGCCGGGCTGCGCGTGTATCCGCTGTTCGCCGAGCACTTCGATGCGATTGTCGCGCAGCTGGATCCGCTGCTGGAGCAGCCGGTGTCGCTGACCGACGCGCTCGCCGATCCCGCTCAGGTCGACGACACCGTCTTCGCGCAGGCCGGGTTGTTCGCCTTCGAGGTGGCGTTGTTCCGGCTGCTGGAATCCTGGGGTGTGCGGGTCGAGGTGGTGGCCGGTCATTCGATCGGTGAGGTCGCGGCCGCGCATGTCGCGGGTGTGCTGTCGCTCGATGACGCGTGTGTGCTGGTCGCCGCCCGTGGCCGGTTGATGCAGGCGCTGCCCGCCGGTGGCGCGATGGTCGCCGTGGGTGGGCCGGAAGCCGAGGTGCTGCCGTTGCTCGTCGACGGGGTGTCGATCGCGGCGGTGAACGGTCCGTCGTCGGTGGTGCTCTCCGGTGTCGAGGCAGCGGTCCAGGCAACGGCCGAGGGGTGTGCCGAGAAGGGCTGGCGGACACATCGTTTGCGGGTCTCGCACGCGTTCCATTCCGCGCTCATGGAGCCGATGCTGGACGAATTCGCCGCGGTGGTCGCGGGTCTGACGTTCGAGCGTCCGACCCTCGCACTGGTGTCGACGGTGACTGGTGCCCGGGTCGGCGACGAGATGTCCGATCCGGCCTACTGGGTCGGCCAGGTGCGCGGCACCGTGCGCTTCGCCGACGCGGTCGCCACCATGACCGAGGCGGGCGTGAGCCGGTTCGCCGAGGTCGGGCCGGATGCGGTGCTCGTCCCGATGATCAGCCAGATCACCGAGGCGGCCGGAGACACGACCACCGCGATGGTGGCGCTGGCCCGCCGGGACAACGCCGACGCGTCCACCCTGACGGCCGGACTGGCCGGGCTGTCCGTCTCCGGCGCCGACCTGGACTGGGCGGCACTGTTCGCCGGCACCGGCGCGCGCCGCGTCGACCTGCCCACCTACGCCTTCCAGCGGCAGCGCTACTGGCTGACGGACAGCACGGCCGGTGGTGACGCCCGCGCCCTCGGCTTCGTCGCCAGTGACCATCCGCTGGTCTCGGCGGTGGTCGCCCAGCCCGAGTCCGATGCCGTCGCGCTGAGCGGCAGGCTCTCGGTGCGGACGCACCCCTGGCTGACCGACCACGCCGTGCTGGACACGGTGTTGTTCCCCGGCACCGGGTTCGTCGAACTCGCCCTGCAGGCGGGCGCCGAGGTCGGCTGCCCGACCCTGGCCGAGCTGATCCTGCGCGCCCCGCTGACGCTGCCGGACCCGGCGGGCGTCGCGGTGCGGGTCGTCGTCGGCGCCGAGGACGAGCCGGGCCGCCGCGACGTGCGGATCTTCTCGCGCCCCGACAGCGCCGCGGCGTCGTGGACCCTGAACGCCGAGGGTGTGCTCGCGGCCGACAGCGACACCGTGCCGGTGGACCTCACCCGGTGGCCCCCGACCGGTGCCACCGTGGTCGACCTCGACGGCGTCTACGACACCCTCGACGAGCAGGGCTACCACTACGGACCGGTGTTCCGCGGGCTCACCGCCGCCTGGCGGGACGACGCGGGCATCTACGCCGAACTCGCCCTGCCCGACCAGGCCCGCGCGGAGGCACCGCGCTTCGGGCTGCACCCGGCACTGCTCGACGCCGCCCTGCACGCCCTGCGCGTCGCGGGCGAACCGGCTACGCCGGGCACCGGCCTCGCGTTGCCGTTCGAGTGGTCGGGGGTCACCGTCCACGCGCACGGGGCCGACACCCTGCGCGTCCGGCTCGTCCGGGTCGGGGCGAGCGGGGTCTCGATCGACCTCGCGGACGCGACCGGCGCGCCCGTCGCGACCGTGCGGCACCTGGCTTCCCGGCCGATCGACCCCGCCCAGCTCACCACCGGCACCGACATCGCCCGGTCGGCGCTGTTCCGGGTCGAATGGACGCCGATCACGCTGCCGGACAACGGGATCGCCACGGTCACCTGGCCGGAACTGGGGGAGCAGGTGCCCCCGGCGGTGATCCTGGACTGCCCGGTGGGCATCGACCCCGCCGTCATCCACGCCGCCACCCGGGACGTCCTCGGGGTACTCCAGTCCTGGATCGCCGAGCCCGCCTACGCGGAATCGGTGCTGATCGTGCGGACCATCGGCGCGATCTCGGTGGCGGGCGAGGACATCACGAACCTGGCCGGCGCCGCGATCGGTGGTCTGGTGCGGTCCGCGCAGTCGGAGAACCCGGGCCGGATCATCCTGGTCGACACCGCCGCCCTCGATGCGCTGCCGGACAGTCTGATCGGCGGACTCCTGGTCGCGGGTGAACCGCAGGTCGCGGTGCGCGACGGTGCCGTGTACGCCGCGCGTCTCGCCCGATCTGCCCCTCCGGCAGGAACTTCCACCGTCGACGAGCTGTTCGGGCCGGACGAGACGGTCCTGCTCACCGGTGCGAGCGGTGCGCTGGGTGGCTTGTTCGCCCGGCACCTGGTCGACAAGCACGGTGTCCGCCGCCTGCTGTTGCTGAGCAGGCGTGGCGAATCCGGTCCGGGTGCCGCCGAATTGCGGGCGGCACTGGAAGATTCGGGCGCCGAGGTCTCCTTCGTCGCGTGTGATGTCGCCGACCGCGCGGCGCTGACCGCCGCTATCGCCGATATCCCTGCGGCACAACCCTTGTCCGGCGTGTTCCACCTGGCGGGCGTTCTCGACGACGGTGCCATCGGCTCGTTGACCCCCGACCGCATGGCCACTGTCCTGCGGCCCAAGGTCGATGCCGCCCTGCACCTGCACGAGCTGACCGCTGATCTCCCGTTGACGGCGTTCGTGCTGTTCAGCTCGGTGGCCGGCGTCTTCGGCAACCCCGGCCAGGGCAACTACGCCGCCGCTAATGCCGTCCTCGACGCGCTGGCCGCGCGTCGCCGGGGCACCGGACTGGCGGGGACGTCGCTGGCCTGGGGCATGTGGGACGGCGGGATGGCGGGGGAACTCAGCCAGGTCGACCGGCAGCGCATCGCCCGCTCGGGCCTGCTGCCGCTCGCGGCGGAGCAGGGGCTGGCCCTCTTCGACGCCGCCCTCCGGATCGATACGGCCGCACCGGTTCTCGCGCGGGTGGATCTGGATGCCCTGCGCGGCGCCGGATTCGCCACACCCGCCCTGTTCACCGGCCTGGTCCCGCACCGCCGCAAGGCGGCCTCCGGCGCCGCGACCGCCCTGCGTACCCGGTTGGCGGGCACACCCGAAGGCGAACGTGCGGGTGTGCTCGTGGAGCTCGTGCGCGGCCAGGTCGCCACGGTGCTGGGACACCAGGACCTGACCGCGGTCGCGGCCGACAAGGCGTTCGGCGACCTGGGTTTCGACTCGATCACCGCGATCGAGTTCCGCAACGCCCTGAAGGCGGTGACGGGTCTGCCGTTGCCCGCCACCCTGGTGTTCGACTACCCGACGCCGCAGGCGCTGGCCGACTACCTGGCCGCGGAGTTCGCCGGGACCGGTCAGGACGTGGCGGTCACCGCGAGCCGGTCCGCCGACGGTGACCCGATCGCCGTTGTCGGCATGGCGTGCCGCTACCCCGGCGGCGTCGGCTCGCCCGAGGATCTCTGGGAGCTGGTCCGGCTCGGCGGGGACGCCATCACGCCGCTGCCCACCGACCGTGGCTGGGACCTCGCCGGGCTCTACGATCCCGAACCCGGCCGGGCGGGCAAGTCCTACACCCGTGAGGGCGGCTTCCTGCACACCGCCGCCGACTTCGACGCCGACTTCTTCGGCATCGGGCCCAACGAGGCGACGATGATGGACCCGCAACAGCGGCAGCTCCTGGAGACGACCTGGGAGGCGCTCGAACGCGCCGGGGTCGATCCCGCTGTGCTGCGCGGAAGTTCGACCGGGGTGTTCACCGGCGTGATGTACCACGACTACGCGCAGGGCAACGGCGGCAATGCCACCGGCAGCCTCGTCTCGGGCCGGATCTCCTACACGCTCGGCTTGGAAGGTCCCGCCGTGTCGGTGGATACGGCGTGCTCGTCGTCGCTGGTGGCGATGCACCTGGCCGCGCAGTCGCTGCGGTCGGGCGAATGTGACCTGGCGCTGGCCGGAGGTGTCGCCGTCATGGCGACCCCGGAGACGTTCGTGGAGTTCAGCAGGCAGCGCGGCTTGTCGCCGGACGGGCGATGCAAGTCGTTCTCCGACAGCGCCGATGGTGTCGGCTGGTCCGAGGGCGCGGGTGTGCTGGTGCTGGAACGGCTCTCCGATGCCCGCCGCAACGGTCATCAGGTGCTGGCGGTGCTCGCGGGTTCGGCGGTCAACCAGGACGGCGCGTCCAACGGGTTCACCGCGCCCAATGGTCCGTCGCAGCGCCGGGTGATTCGCCAGGCCCTCGCCAATGCCGGGATCGCGCCGGCGGAGGTGGATGTCGTCGAAGCGCACGGCACCGGAACGACTTTGGGTGATCCGATCGAGGCGCAGGCTCTGCTGGCGACCTATGGCCAGGATCGTGCCGAGGATCGTCCGCTCTGGCTGGGCTCGTTGAAGTCCAATATCGGGCACGCGCAGGCGGCGGCCGGTGTGGGTGGCGTGATCAAGATGATCATGGCGATGCGGCACGGGGTGCTGCCCCGCACCCTGCACGCGGATCAGCCCAGCACCAAGGTGGATTGGACGCAGGGGAATGTGCGGCTGCTCTCCGAGGCCGTGGCGTGGCCGGAGGTGGATCGGCCGCGGCGTGCGGGTGTGTCCTCGTTCGGTATCAGTGGGACGAACGCGCACGTCATCGTGGAACAGGCACCGCCGGTGCCGGATTCGGCGCCCGCGGTGAAGACCGCGCCGGTCGGCGGTGTCGTGCCGTGGGTGGTGTCGGCGCGCAGTGGTGCGGCGCTCACCGGTCAGGCCGCCCGGCTGGCCGACCATGTGGCCGCCTACGGCCAGGACCCGCTCGATGTCGCCTTCTCCCTCGTCGCCACCCGCGGTGTGTTCGATCATCGCGCGGTGGTCCTCGCCGACGACCGCGACGGGCTCCTCGCGGGCACGCGGGCGGTGGCCGACGGTGCTCCCGGTGTGGTGAGCGGCCGGGTGGTCGCTGGCTCGACCGGTCTCGTGTTCTCCGGTCAGGGCGCGCAATGGGCGGACATGGCCGCCGGGCTCCGGGTGTACCCGGTGTTCGCCGACCGGTTCGACGACATCATCACGCGACTGGAACCGCTGCTCGGACAGCCTGTTCCGCTCACGGCGGCCTTGGCCGACGACGCGCTGGTCGATCGGACGGTCTACGCGCAGGCCGGGCTGTTCGCCTACGAGGTGGCGCTGTTCCGGCTGCTCGAGTCGTGGGGCGTGACGGCCGACGTGGTGGCCGGTCATTCGATCGGTGAGATCGCGGCCGCGCATGTCGCGGGTGTGCTGTCGCTCGACGACGCGTGTGTGCTGGTGGCGGCGCGGGGCAGGTTGATGCAGGCGCTGCCTTCGGGCGGGGCGATGATCGCGGTGGGTGCGCCGGAGGCGGAGGTGCTGCCGTTGCTGGGCGAGGGGGTGTCGATCGCGGCGGTGAACGGTCCGTCGTCGGTGGTGCTCTCCGGTGTCGAGGCGGCGGTCCAGGCCGCGGCCGAGGTGTGTGCCGAGAACGGTTGGCGCACACACCGACTGCGGGTCTCGCACGCGTTCCATTCCGCGCTGATGGACCCGATGCTGGCCGAATTCGGCTCGGTGGTCGAAGGTTTGGCCTTCGAACGGCCGCGCCTGCCGTTGGTGTCGACGGTGACCGGTGCGCGGGTCGTCGACGAGATGTCCGATCCGGCGTACTGGGTGCGACAGGTCGCGGCGACGGTGCGGTTCGCCGATGCCGTCACCACGATGGCGGAGCTGGGCGTGGCCCGGTTCGCCGAGGTCGGCCCCGACGCCGTCCTGACACCGATGGTCGCGCAAACCCTGGACACCACGACCGCCCTCGCGCTGACCCGGCGCGACAAGGTCGACCCCACGACCCTGGTGACCGGCCTGGCCCGGCTCCACGTCGCGGGCGGAACCGTCGACTGGATGCGCTACCTCGCCGGAACCGGGGCCACCCGGACGGAGCTGCCGACCTACGACTTCCAGCACCGCCGGTTCTGGGCCACCAGTCCGCTGGGAACCGGCGAGGCCAACACCCTCGGCCTGCGCGGCACCGAACACGCCATGGTGGGCGCGCTGGTGGCGCAGCCCGAGAGCGGCGGTCTCCGGCTCACGGGCAGGCTGTCCACGGCCACGCATCCGTGGCTGGCCGACCACGATGTGCTCGGTGTGGTGCTGCTGCCCGGCACCGGATTCGTCGAATTGGCCACCTACGCGGCCGATCTCGTCGACTGCCCGGAACTGGCGGAACTCACGCTGCTGTCGCCGTTGGTCTTCGACGGGCACGCGGGCGCGCACATCCAGGTCATCGTGGGTGACGGCGACGAGAACGGGCACCGCCGAGTCGACGTCTACTCGCGCGGCGACGACGACGATCCGACGGTCCCGTGGACCCACCACGCGGAGGGCACCGTGCGCCCCGCTGTCGAGACCGGCGAACAGCCGGACTGGACCGACTTCGCCCAGTGGCCACCCGCCGACGTCACCGAGGTTCGGCTGGACGGCGCCTATGCCGAACTCGCCGACCACGGCTACCACTACGGCCCCGCCTTCCAAGGGCTGGAGTCGCTGTGGCGGCGCGGTGCGGATCTGTTCGCCGAGGTCGCCCTGCCCGAGCAGACCTCGGCGCGGGGCTACGGCGTGCACCCGGCGCTGCTCGACGCGGCCATGCACGCGCTGTCCTTCGGGCTGCCCGAAGGCGTGGACGAGACCGCCGAACGCCCGACACTGGTGCCGTTCGCGTGGTCGTCGGTGCGGGTACACGCCGACGGCGCACGGCGGGTCCGGGTTCGGCTGAGCTGGCTGAACCAGGGGACCGTCACCCTGACCATGGCCGATGCCGGCGGCGCGCCGCTGCTGTCGGTGGGGTCGCTGGCCCTGCGCCCGATGTCGGCCGAACTGCTCTCCGCGCCTTCGCGTTCCGCACGCGACGCGCGGTACGAGCTGAGCTGGCGACCCGGTCCGGCGCTGAGCGCCGCGGACACGTCCTGGGCCGAATGGGAGGCGCAGCAGCCGGCTGCCGTGGTCGTCCACCGGGTCGCGGTCGACCGGGCCGAGGTGCCGGAGCGGCTGCGGTTCGCGCTGCACGGCACGCTCGGTGTCGTCCAGGAGTTCCTGAGCGACGAGCGGTACGCCGCGAGCACGCTGGCGCTGGTCACCGACAGCGCCGACGATCCGGCCGCGGCCGCGGTCTGGGGTCTGGCGCGCGCGGCACAGGCCGAGCACCCGGGTCGGATCGTGCTCGTCGAGGCCGCCGCCGATCAGCCGGCCGAACAGCTGGTCGCCGCCGTCGCGACCGGCGAACCCGAACTCGCCGTGCGCGCGGACGGGACGTGGGTACCGCGGCTCGTCCGCGCGGTCGCCCCGACCGGCGACCGGACGGCACCGTGGGATCCCGACCGCACCGTCCTGATCACCGGCGGGACCGGCGGGATCGGCCGTCTCCTGGCCGAACACCTGGTGGTGGTACACGGTGTGCGGCACCTGCTGCTGGTCGGCAGGCGCGGACCGGACGCCGCGCCGGGACTCGTCGACGAACTCGCGGCCCTGGGCGCCGAGGCCCGGGTCGTCGCCTGCGATGTCACCGATCGGTCGGCCCTGCGCGAGCTGCTCGCCGCGATCCCGGCCGAGCGTCCGCTCGGGGCGATCGTGCACGCGGCGGGCGCGGCCTACAACGGCCTCGTCGACGCCATGACCCCCGCGCAGATCGACGTCTCCCTCGGCGCCAAGGCCGACGCCGCCTGGCATCTGCACGAGCTGACCCGCGACACCGACCTGTCGGCCTTCGTGCTGATCTCCTCGGTGGCCGGGTCGATCCTGCCCGCGGGCCAGGGCGGCTACGCGGCGGCCAATGTGTTCCTCGACGCGCTCGCCGCGCACCGCCACAGCGTCGGCCTGCCCGCCACCTCCCTCGCCTACGGGCTGTGGGGCATCGACACCGGCATGGCGCAGTGGCTCGGCGAGGCCGACCGGCAGCGGATGCGTCGCCAGGGCCTGCCTCCGCTGGCGGCGGACAAGGCGCTGGCCCTGTTCGATGCCGCGGTGGCGGCCGATCGTCCGGCGCAGGTGCTCGTCGAGATCGACACGGCCGTCCTGCGGACCAGGGAGTCGGTACCGCCGGTGCTCGGTGACCTGGTCCGGCGCGCCGGACGCAGGCAGAGCAGCGGCGCGCCCGACGCGGGCGCGGTGCGCAGGCAGCTGGCACACCTGTCCGAGGCCGAGCAGGAGCAGTGGCTCCAGACGCACATCCTCGAGACCGCGGCGCGGCTGCTCGGGCACGAGAGCGTCGACGCGCTCGACGCCGAGCGGGACTTCCTCGAATCCGGCTTCGATTCGCTGGCCGCGATGGAGTTGCGCACCACGCTCAACGCCTCCACCGGGCTGACCCTGCCGACCGCCGCGATCTTCGACCAGAAGACACCGGCCGGGCTGGCCCGCTACCTGCGCGCGGAACTCGCCGCGGTCGCGCAGCCGGGGCAGCGATCGGGCACCGACGAGTCGCTGTACGGGATGTTCCGCGGTGCGGTGCAGGGCGGCCGCGCCCGCACCGGCTTCGACCTGTTGCGGGTCGCGGCGCAGCTGCGGGAGCAGTTCGCCTCGGCGGCGGACCTGGACGAGCTGCCGGTGCCCACCCGGCTCGCGTCGGGGTCCGACCTCCCGCGGATCATCTGCGTCAACCCGCCATTGGCCACCGGCGGCGCGCACCAGTACGCCAGGGTCACCGCGCACCTGCGGACCGGCCGTGAGGTCGTGGTGCTGCCGCCGATCGGGTTCGCGGCCGACGAGCCACTGCCCGCCACGCCCGAGGCGGCACTGGAAACGCTGGCGTGCGGCGTGCTCGAAGCCGCGCAGGGCGAACCGTTCGTCCTGCTGGGGTACTCCTCGGGTGGCCTGCTGGCCTACCTCGTCACCGAGTACCTCGAAGCGGCCCAGGGCCCGGTGCCCGAGGGTGTCGCCATGATCGACACCTACCGGGTGCACGACGGCGGCGAATGGCTGCTGCGGGAGATGGCCGAGCACATGGTGTCGCGGGAGGCCGAGTTCGGCCGCTTCGACGCCGCCCGGCTGTCCGGCATGGGCTGGTACGTCCAGCTGATGCAGGAGATGGTGCCCGGTTCCGTCAGCACCCCGGCGCTGCTCGTCCAGTGCGCGCAGTCGTTCCTGGCGGATCCGGCGCAGCGGCCGGACTGGCAGGCCAGGGGCTGGGACCAGGCGCACACGGTGGTGCCGGTCGAGGCCGACCACTTCACCGTCCTGGAGAGCGGTTCGGCCGACGCGGCCGCCGCCATCGAGGACTGGCTGGAGTCCTGAACCGGGTGGCCGGGTGAGCGCGGTGCTCACCCGGCCACGCGGCTAGCGGGCCAGGGCCCGTGCGCTGTGCTCGCGGATCAGGCGGCCGATGCCGTCGAGGTTCGCGTCGAGGTAGAAGTGGCCGCCGGGGAACGTCGTCGCGGTGAAGTCGCCGGTGGTGTGCGTGCGCCAGGCCTGGATGTCGGCGAGCTGCGCGTCGGCGTCGTCCGCGCCCGCCAGCGCGACGATCGGGCTGGCCACGGTGGTCTCCGTGGCGCACGTGTAGGTCTCGATGGCGCGGTAGTCGTTGCGCGTGATCGAGAGGATGAGCTGACGGAACTCGGGATCGGCGAGCAGCGCCGGCGGGGTGCCGCCGAACTCGAGCAGCTGCGCGGCCAGCTCCCGATCGTCCAGCAGATGCACGGTTCCCGGCTGCGGGGCCGACGGGGCGCGACGGCCGGAGGCGAACAGCACGCGCGCGGTCGAGCCCGCCTGCTCCAGCCGCCGGCAGGTCTCGAAGGCGACCACGGAGCCCATGCTGTGGCCGAAGGCGAAGAAGTTCTCGTCGCCGTCGAGCGCCTCGATCAGCTCGGGCAGCAACCCGTCGACGAGGCCGGAGATGCTGTCCACCAGCGGTTCCTGCCGCCGGTCCTGCCGCCCGGGGTACTGCACGGCGAGCACGTCGAAGTCGGCGCCGATCGACTTGGCCAGTGGCCCGTACGCGAGGGCCGAACCGCCGGCGTGCGGGAAGCAGACCAGCTTCCGGGATTCCGCGCCGGGGGCGGGGGAAAGGCGACGTAGCCAGCGAGTACCCATAGGGCAGAGGGCCTTTCGAGAGAACTGAAGTACGAGCTCCTCGAATGTACCCGGGGGTTCCGCGATCACGCCTGTCGGCGAAGGCGGGCGCACGCCGCGGCCACCCGACACACGGGTGGCCGCGAGGTCTCAGGCGTCGAGGTCGCTGGCGACCAGTTCGGTGATCTTGTCCAGGGTCGGCTGGTCGTCGCTGGTGATCACCACTTCGGCACCCTGACCGGCGCCGAGGGTCATGATCATCAGCGCCGAACCCGCGTCGACCGGGTCGCCGCCGACCAGCGCGATGGTGACCGGAACCCCGGCCGCGCCGACCGCCTCGGCGATCAGGGCGGCGGGACGGGCGTGCAGGCCGACCGAGGAGCCGACGGTGACGGTGGTGCTGGCCATGAGATATCTCCTTGTGTGTGAACGGGTTACGCGGTGGTGTGGACGGGGGACGCGGACTGCGTGCGGGTGAACTCCTTGGCGAGGGTGACGCTCAGCGCGGCGACCACGGTGCCCGCCAGCAGCGCCAGCACGAACCAGCCGAGGTGGCCGATCGCGAAGAACACGAAGATTCCGCCGTGTGGTGCGCTCAGCGTCACCCCGGTGGCCATCACCAGGCCGCCGGTGACGGCGCCGCCGAGCATCATCGAGGGCAGCACGCGCAGCGGGTCGGCCGCGGCGAACGGGATCGCGCCCTCGGAGATGAACGAGGCGCCCAGCAGCCAGGCGGCCTTGCCGTTCTCCCGCTCGGCCTCGGTGTAGAGGCGCGGGCGCACGGTGGTCGACAGCGCCATCGCCAGCGGCGGCACCATGCCCGCGGCCATCACCGCGGCCATGATCCGCAGCGTCGCGGGATCGGTCACCGACAGGCCGGCCGCGGCGAAGGAGTACGCGGCCTTGTTGACGGGCCCGCCCAAGTCGAAGCACATCATCACGCCCAGGATGACACCGAGCGCGACCGCGGAGGTGCCGGACAGGCCGTTGAGCCAGTCGGTGAGTCCGCTGGTCACGGCCGCGAGCGGCTTGCCGAGCAGCACGAACATGGCCACGCCGACGAGCAGCGAGGCGAGCAGCGGAATCACGACCACCGGCATCAGGCCGCGCGCCCACGTCGGCACCGGCAGCCTGCCGACCCACAGCGCCGCGAACCCGGCGACCAGCCCGCCGACCAGACCGCCCAGGAACCCCGCCCCGACGAACACCGCGATGGCGCCCGCCGTGAAACCCGGTGCGAGACCGGGCCGGTCGGCGATCGCGAAGGCGATGTACCCGGCCAGCGCGGGCACCAGGAAGCCGAACGCGAGCGCGCCGATCTGGAACAGGACCGCGCCGAAGTAGGTGCCGAGGCCGCCGTCGGGCAGATCGGTGATCGAGTTGTTCAGCACGATGTCCTTCGCGCTGTCGGAGATCTCGTACCCGCCGAGCAGGAAGCTCAGCGCGATCAGCAGACCACCCGCCGCGACGAACGGGATCATGTAGCTGACCCCGGTGAGCAGGATCTGCCGCAGCCGGGTGCCCCAGCCGATGCCCTTGGCCGCCGAGGCCGCCGGGGCCGGTGCCGCGCCGCCCACCGTCGCCGCACCCGGTGCCGTGCTCGCCGCGACGGCCTCCGCGATCATCGTGTCCGGCTCGTTGATGGCCCGCTTGACGCCCGACTCGACGACCGGCTTGCCCGCGAACCTGCCCCGATCCTTCACCCCCACGTCGGTGGCGAAGATGACCGCGTCGGCCGCTGCGATCGTGGCGGGGTCCAGCTTGTCGCCGCCACTGGACCCCTGGGTCTCGACGGCCACATCGACCCCGGCGCGCTCACCGGCGGCGACAAGAGAGTCGGCGGCCATATAGGTGTGCGCGATGCCGGTCGGACAGGCGGTCACCGCGACGATCCGCAGCCGCCGTCCTCCGGTCACGCTTCCGGCGGAAGTCTCTGCGGCACTGCCTATTCCGGCAGTCGTAGCTGGTCCAGCCTGCGTCACACCACCGGCTGCGGAGCTCGGAGCGCTCGACCCACCGCGCGCATCGGCGTCTGCTCCCGATTCACCAGCGGCTGCGGCCCTGGTGGTCGCTGCGCCGCTGCCCATTGCAACAGTGGCGGCCGCCGCCGCACCGATGGCAGTGGCATCGCCTGCTGCCGCGGCCCCGGCTCCTGCCGAGCTCTCCGCCTGTGCGGTGTCGGTTGCCGCTGTGCCCTCGGTAGCTGCGGCGCTGTCGGTTGGTGCGGCACTGGCGCCAGCGGCATTGCCGGTTGGTGCGGCACCGGGGCTAGCGGCATTGCCGGTTGGTGCGGCACTAGCGCCGGCGGCGCCGCCGGTTGGTGCGGCACTTGTGGCAGTGGCGGTGTCCGCGTGTGCGGTGTCGGTCGTTGCTGTGCCGTCGGTGGCTCCGGCGTAACCGCTTCCCGCGTCGGCGCCCTTCGCTGCGGAATCAGCGGCTGTTGCGTTGCCACCGGGCGCGACACCGGCTGTGGCCGCTGGGCGTTGCTGTCCTGTGGCGGGCGGTGGGTTGATGACGCCGTCGACCAGGGCGACGACGTCGGCGGGTGTCGCGGCCGATCGTAAGTCGGCGACGAAGGCCGGGCGGACGAGCGCGCGGGCCAGGGATGACAGCAGTTTCATGTGTTCGGCGCCCGCTCCTTCGGGGGCGGCGATCAGGAACACCAGATCGGCGGGGCCGTCGGGGGCACCGAAGTCGACGCCGGGGGAGAGGCGGGCGAAGGCGAGGGACGCGCTGGTGACGGCCGCCGATCGGCAGTGCGGGATGGCGATGCCGCCGGGGAGTCCGGTCGCCGACTGCGCTTCCCGGTCCAGCGCCGCCCGGCTCACGGCGGCGGCGTCGCTCGCGCGGCCCGCCGTGGCGAGCTTGCCCGCGAGCGCGGTGATCACCGCGTCCTTGTCAGCACCGAGCTCGGCGTCGAGCGTGATCAGGTCGGTGGTGATGATCGAATCGGCCATCGTGGTGTCTTTCGCGAGTGGGGGTGGAACGGTCAGCTGGTCGGCAGGGGGTGGGCGGTGACGGCGTCGAGCGCGATGTCGGCCGGGCCCGACAGTTCGGTGCCCGGCAGTGCGGTGGCCGCGCTGCCGTAGGCGACGGCGGCGCGCAGCCGGTCGGCCGGGTCCGCGCCTGCCAGGTCGGCGAGCAGATAGCCCGCCAGGGCGGAGTCACCCGCGCCGACGGTGCTGCGCGGCACGATCGGCGGGGCCGCGGCGAACCAGGCGTCCTCGGCGGTGACCAGCACCGCCCCGGCCGCGCCGAGGGTCGCCAGCACCGCGCCGGCCCCGCGATCGATCAGGCGGGCAGCGGCAGCGGCGGCGGCCGCCGGGGCGTCGAGATCGACGGGATCGAGCCCGGTCAGCTGGGCCAGCTCGTCGGAGTTCGGCTTGAGGAGATCTGGTGCGGCGCCGGCTGATTCGTCGAACAGGGCCAGCAGCGGCGCGTCGGAGGTGTCGACCGCGATCCGGGTGCGGGCCGCCCCGTTCGCCGATGCGCCCAGCGTGGTGACGAGTTCCGCGTACCAGTCGACCGGCACCCCGGGCGGCAATGAACCGGACAGCACGATCCACGCCGCCTCGGCGCTCAGCTCGACCAGCACCGTCGTCAGCTCGGCCAGCTCGCGGCCGGTCAGTGGGCGGCCGGGTGCGTTGATCTTGGTGGTGGTGCCGTCGGTTTCGGCGATCGTCAGATTCACCCTCGGCTCGCCCGGCACCGGCACCGCGCGGAAACCGATTCCCGCCGTGCGCAATCCGTGCACCACCGGATCGTCCTCGGCCCCGGGCAGCACCGCCACGACCGGCGCGCCACCCGCCGCGACCACCCGCGCGACATTGACGCCCTTGCCACCGGGCTGCGCGGTGACCCCGACGGCCCGATGCACCTGTCCGCGCCGCAACGGCTCGCTGAGCGTGACCGTCCGGTCCACACTCGGGTTCGCGGTCAGGGTGACGATCATGCGAGCACCACCTCGATACCCGCCGCGACCAGGTCCGCGTGCGCGGTGGCCGGGATCTCGGTATCGGTGACCAGTACGTCGATGTCGTCGGTGCTGCCGAAGCGCACGAAGTCCTCCCGGCCGACCTTGCCCGCGTCGGCGACCACCACGACCCGGTCGGCGGCGGCGATCATCGCACGCTTCACCGCGGCCTCCTCGGGATCGGGCGTGGACAGCCCGTGCCGGACGGTGAGCGCGTTGGTGCCGACGAACGCGACATCAACGCGCAGCTCACCGAGCAGTCGCAGTGTCTCGGCGCCGACGGCCGCCTGGGTGACCCCGCGCACCCGCCCGCCCAGCAGATGCACCCGCACCCCGGCGAAGCCGGTGAGCCGGGTGGCGATCGGCAGCGAGTTGGTGACCGCGACGAGGTCGAGATCGGTGGGCAGCTCGGCGGCCACCCTGGCCGTCGTCGTGCCCGCGTCGAACAGCACGCTGCCACCGGACGCGGGCAGGAAGCGCTGGGCCAGCACGGCGATGCGGTCCTTCTCGACGGCGCGGGTGCTGTCGCGTTCGGCGGTGCCCAGCTCGATGGTGGTCAGCGCGCCCGCGCCGACCGCGCCGCCGTGCACGCGCCGGATCAGGCCGAGCCGGTCCAGCACGGCGAGGTCGCGCCGCACGGTCTCGGTGGTGACCCCGTACTGGTCGGCCAGTTCGGCGACGGAGACCCGCCCGCGATGCCCGATCAGGGCCGCGATCGCCTGCTGCCGTTCCTCGGCGTACATGGGTTCCTCCGCTTCGATGAATGTGTACTCATGTTGTTTTATGCCCGATTGTGTGGCTTTGTCAATCACTTTTAGTGAGGCGAGTCACAATCGTTGTCACCGCCTATCGCTGGTCGCGGCCGGACCGAAGGTGCCCGCGGTCACATCCGCGCGCTGCGCGTGGCGGGTATCACCGTGGAAGACGTTGCAGGTCAAGCGGTTTCGGAGCGGCTGTCACGCCCCGTTTACGTGTCACGTCGAAGATCGACATGTGCGCGGGTGACGCTGACCCGCATGTGGCGAATCGCAGTGCGACCCCGTGTCACGGCCCTGGCCTGCGAGGTGTGCGGGCGGCTGCCGCACCCGCGCCGCACCCGGCTGGCGCTGGCCAAACTGGCGGCGGTGTTCCCGGTGGAGCTGGCGCTGCACGCGCTGGTGATCCACCTGCACCCGCCCTACCTGCTCACCGTCACCCTGCTGACGATCACCACCACGATCCTGGTCATCTGGGTGGTCGAACCGGGCGCGATGCGCATGCTGGGCGGGTGGCTGCACGGCCCGGAACTCCGGCACCGGGACCGGATCGACGAGGCACAGGCACTGTGGCGGATCCGGGTCAGGCTGGCGGATCGGCCGGGCGCGCTGGAGACACTGGCCAAACACCTGGCCCATCGCGAGGCCAACATCCTGACCGTGCACGTGCATCAGCTCGAGGACGCGGTGCTCGACGAACTCGTCGTCGCCGCGCCCGAGGGGGTCACCGTGCACAGCCTCACCTCGGCGGTGGTGCAGGCGGGCGGTTCGGGCGTGCGGGTCTGGCCCGCCACGGTGCTGTCGCTGATCGACGGCCAGACCAAGGCGCTGGCCATCGCGGCCCGCATCGTGGGCGATCCGGACGAATTACCCTTGGCTGTCGCCGAATTGCTCGGTGCGCGCTATCTCGCGCCGGGCACGCCCGACGCGGGCGATGTGGGTGCGGGCACCGTGCTCGAACTCGAACGCGACGACGATCGCTGGGGCTTCGTCCGCCCCGACGAACCATTCACGCCCGCCGAGATCGCGCGTGCGCACCGGCTGGCGGACCTGGCCGCGCTCACCGCGCGCCTGCGGTGATCAGTCGAAGCCGAGATCGGCGGTGAGGGGATCGCGTAAAGCACCCTCGGCGGCCCGTAGTCGGTCGGTCACCGAGGTGAGCAGGTCCATCGAGTCCTGGGAGAGCCCACAGGCGAGGAGGGTCAGGTAGCGGATGGCACCGTTGGTGATGCGCTGAGCGAGGAGAACGTCCGGGTCGGCGGGTGCGGCCGAGTGTTCGACGAGGGTCACGACAGGGGCACTCACAATCTCGGAACGTGCTGCTGGGTACGCTGCTGTCTACTTACGAGTATGACGCACCTTACATCCCCCCTGGGGTCTGTGAACCACGGCTCGCATGCGAAAGTTCAGCGATGAGTCAGTTCGCCGACTATCAGAACGAGATCTACCTGGCCGCGCTCGGTGGGAACCTGCCCGAATTTCCCATGGACTACGCGACGCTCGAGCGCAAGGCGACCGCCGCGTTGCCGGATACCCTGCTGAACTACATCGCCGGTGGCGCGGGCGACGAGCTCACCCAGCGCCGCAACGCCGAGGCCTTCGCGGACTGGGGCCTGGTGCCCCGGATGCTGGTCGGCGCGACCGAGCGCGACCTCACCGTCACCGCCTTCGGGCACACCTTCGCCAGCCCGCTGTTCCTGGCGCCGGTCGGCGTGATCGGGCTGGTCGGCGAGAACGGCCACGGTGACATCGCGGTGGCGCAGGCGTCGGCGAAAACCGGTGTGCCCGCGATGTTCTCGACCCTGATGGAGGACCCGCTCGAGGACGTGCGGCCGCACGCGGGCGACACACCGTCGTTCTTCCAGCTGTACACGCCGAAGAACCGGGAGCTGGCCGAGAGCCTGGTGCGTCGCGCCGAGGCCGCCGGGTACGCGGGCATCACCGTCACCCTCGACACCTGGGTGCCCGGCTGGCGGCCGCGCGACCTGTCCAGCGGCAACTTCCCGCAGCTGCGCGGGCACGTGCTGAAGAACTACACCAGCGACCCGGTGTTCCAGGCGATGGTCGGCTCCGACGACCCGAAGCTGATTGTCCTGCACTGGATCGCGACCTTCGGCAATTCCCTGACCTGGGACGACCTGACCTGGCTGCGCTCGCTCACCGATCTGCCGATCATCCTCAAGGGCATCTCGCACCCCGAGGACGCGCGCAAGGCGATCGACTTCGGCGCCGACGGCATCTACTGCTCCAATCACGGTGGGCGCCAGGCCAACGGCGGGCTCAGCGCGCTGGAGACGCTGCCCGGCGTCGTCGCGGCGTGCGAGGACCGGGTGCCGGTGCTGTTCGACTCCGGCGTGCGTTCCGGCGCCGACGTGGTCAAGGCGCTCGGCCTCGGCGCGACCATGGTCGGTCTCGGCAGGCCGTACGTGTACGGGCTGGCGCTGGGCGGGGTCCGCGGGCTGGTGCACCTGCTGCGCAGCTACGCGGCCGAGGCGGACCTGCTGATGGCGGTCAACGGGTATCCCGATGTCGCCGCGGTGCGCGCGAACATCCGCCCGACGACCGCGGGCAACGCCACCCGCGGCTGATCGCGCGACGGTCCGGAAGCCCGTCATCGGACGGGTTTTCGGGCCGGGACGGTGGGCTCGCCCGGAACATGTCGGTGGCGTGCGGCATCATCTCCAGCACACCACGCTGTAGAACGCACCAACCTTCCGGAGTCCACGATGTCCTCGCCGAGCACCAAGTCCGCATCCCGCCGATCCGCCCCGCAGGTACTGTCCGAGGCCGAGCTCGCGCGCATCGCGGGTGAGCTGGCCGACGGGAAACCGCCGATGGTGTGGTTCACCGCCGCCGCCGTCGGTGTCGCGGAGGGCAAGTCGGGCAAGGTCGTCGCCCTCGGCGACCCGGCCGACGGCGACTTCCTGCAGGTGAAGCCCACCGGTTCCAAAGATGTGCTGTCGTTCGGACCGAGCGAGGTGACGCTGACCAAGCCGGCCCGCGCGACTACCGTAGCGCCGGGCGGATCCTCGCGGACCCGCCCGGAGAGTGTCCCCGAGCCGAGCAATCGAAAGGACCACACTGTGACCCAGCCGTCGACCCTGCCGAGCGCCGCACCGACGCCGCCCGCTCCTCGGTCGCTCGCGCCCGTCCCCGACGAGTCCGCCGCGCCCAAGCCGGCGACACCGCGTCCGGCGGCGGCGAAGACCCCGGCCGCGCGCAAGCCCAAGGCGCCCGAGGTGACCGTCACCCTCACCGGCTCCGCCGACGGCGAGTGGACCGTCGACGTGGTCAACGGCAAGAAGCGCAGTGTGAAGGGGCTGGCGGTGAGCAGTGGCGCCGTCGCCCAGGCCGCCAAGATCCTGCACCCGGAGGTCGAGGAAGTCGTGGCGGGCATCCTGGAGGCCGCGCGTGGCGCGCAGCAGGCCAAGGTCGCCCAGCTGCAGGCCGAACTGGAGGCGGCCAAAAGGCTCCTCGCCGAACTAGGAGACTGAGCATCGCCCCGCCCGCACAGCTCTATACCGCTGTGCTGGTGGGGTTTCCGGTACTGCGCAGGACCCGGGGCCCGGTGTTCTGGCGCAGGCCGTCGTGGAAGGCGAGGCCGAGGCGGTACTCCTTGGCGTGGTACATGGCGGCGTCCGCGGCGCGGATGAGGTCGTAGACCGTGGAGTCGGTCGGCCGGGTGCTCACGCAGGCGACGCCGATACTGGCGGTGATGGGGATCTCGCCGCAGCTCAGGTCGAACGGGCGGACGAACGCGCCGAGCAACTGCTGGGCGAGCACGGCCGCCTCGGCCCGCCCGCGGGCGGCGAGCACGACGAACTCGTCGCCGCCGTAGCGGGCCGCCACATCGCTGCGCCGGGCCGTGCGGCGGATGCGGGCGGCGGCCTCGGCGATCAGCTCGTCGCCGACCGCGTGCCCGTAGCTGTCGTTGACCATCTTGAAGCCGTCGAGGTCGATGAACAACAGGCACAACGGTTTTCCGGCCCACTCCCGGCGGTGCCGGTGCGGCGCCCGCAGCAGCGCGGCCCGGTTGAACAGCCCGGTGAGCAGATCGTGGTCGGCCTGGTACTGGGCGCGGCGCTCGCTGCGCAGGCTGCGGGCGATCGCGCGTTCACTGCGCACCAGCACCCCGACCAGCAGGGAGGTGAGCAACAGGCAGATCACCACCCGGTCACCCGGACCGAGATCGGCGCCGACCACGCTCACCAGCGACGCGGCGACCAGGGCCACCGCGATCACCCCGGCGCGCCTGCGGGACCGGTGCGGGTGCGCGTCGTCGGCCACGTGGGTCACGCCCATGGTCGGGTGCAGCGCGGCCAGCCCGGCCAGCAGGTACGCCCACTGCTGGGGCACCAGCGCGAACCCGCTGTCGACCAGGACCGTGCCTGCGGCGGTGAGACTTTCCAGCAGACCACCGACGAGGACCGCGATCAGCGCCGCCTGTAGCAGCCGCAGCGCGGTCTCGCTGCGGACCACGGTGGCCAGCGAATGCGCGAGCACGGTGAGCAGCAGCGCGTCGATCACCGGAAAGCTCGCGGCCAGCACGGTGTCGAAACCGTTGGGGTCGGCCAGGATCGGGGAGATCAGGAACGTCCACGAGGCCAGCAGCGCGCTGAGCCCGATCAGCATCGAGTCCAGCCACAGATCCCGGGCGCCCGCGACCCGGCGCGGTTGCAGCCAGCCCACCGCCGCCAGGCCGAGGCACAGGTAGGCCGCCGCGGTACACAGATCGTCGATCGGATGCCACGTATCGTGCAGACCGAGTTCGCGTATCGCGGTGCCCGAGGCGAACAGCGGGACGGACGCGGCCAGCAGATACCAGGGCACCCGGTGCGCGGGCCGGTGGCTGTACAGGCCGACGCCGATCATGGCCAGACTGCCCGCGACGATCACGACCAGCAGCAGGAACGACAGCGACCGCGGGCCGAGCAGCGGTGCGAGCAGCGCGGCCCCCGCCGCGCCGAGCACGAGCGCGTACCAGCGTGGGCTCCGCTGGCGTGTCTCGCTGATGGTCATCGGCCCCCCTCGGTCCTGCTGCGCACGCGACGAGCGCCGATCGAACGTGAGAGACGCTCAAAACCTTTACAACTCAGTCGATCATGACACGTCCGGTCCCCGGTTGTCGTGCCCTTGACGGCATTGCCGGATACCGATTCGGTACCCGATGTCCGGCGCCGCGCCTGCGCGGTGTGTGGTGGGATCGCCGCAGCGTCGACGAGTACGGAGGAGCCGAAGGATGGACAGGTGGATCGCCCCGGGCCGGGTCAACCTCATCGGTGAGCACACCGACTACAACGACGGGTTCGTGCTGCCGATCGCCCTGTCGCTCGGGGTCGTCTGCGCGGCCGGGCCCACCGCCGACGGCCGGGTCCGGCTCACCTCGGCGCAGCGCCCCGGCGAGGTCGTCGCGGTCGCCGTGGACGAGCTTGCCGCGCAGCGTGATCGGGTGCCCGGCTGGGCGCGGTATCCGCTCGGCGTCGTGGTCGAGTTCGCGCGCCGTGGGCATCCGATCGCGGGGGTGCGCCTCGACGTCGACGGCGCGGTGCCGATCGGGGCAGGCCTGTCGTCCTCGGCGGCGCTGTGCTGCGCGGTGACGGTGGCGCTGCGGGATCTGTTCGCGCCGGGTCTCACCGATCGCACCGTCGTCGAGATCGCCCGCGCGGCGGAGAACGAGTTCGCCGGGGTGCCGACCGGGGTGCTCGACCAGTCCGCCGCCATCCTGTGCACGGCGGGGCACGCGCTGTTCCTCGACGTCCGTGCCTACACCGCGCCAGACGGCCCGGAACCGGATGCGGTGGAACAGATTCCGTTCGATCTCGCGGCCGCGGACCTGGCCCTGCTCGTCGCCGACACCGGCCACCCGCACGACCTCGCCGACGGCGCGTACGCCGAACGCCGGGCGCAATGCGAGGCGGCCGCCGTCGCGCTGGGGGTGCCCGCCCTGCGCGACGCCACCACCGCCGCGCTGTCCCGGCTCACCGATCCGGTGCTGCGGCGCCGGGCGACCCACGTGGTCACCGAGAACGCGCGCGTGCTCGCCGTCGTCGACCGGCTGCGCTCGGGTGCCGACCCCAGGGCCGTCGGCGCGCTGCTCACCGCCTCGCACCGGTCGCTGCGCGACGATTTCGCGGTGTCCGCGCCCGCCCTCGATCTCGCGGTCGACGCCGCGCTGGCGGCGGGCGCGCACGGCGCGCGCCTGGTCGGCGGTGGTTTCGGCGGCAGCGTACTGGCGTTGGTCGACCGCGCGGCGACCGACCGGGTCACCGCGCGGATCGAATCGGATTTCGCCGCGGCGGATCTCGCCGCACCGCGCATCTTCACCGTCGAACCGGCCGCCGGGGCACGCAGACTGGACTGAACAAAAGTTCACTCATCGACGAATCGGCGGGTGACGCGGCGGGCGAGCGCGCACAGTGGATCCATCCGAGAATGTTCGGCGGGCGACGCAGCCCGCGCCGTCGTCACCGACGCCCGTGCGCCGCCCGGCTCCAGGCCAGGAGGGACACGCTGTGCCACTTGCCGTTTCCACCACCACGCTCGACGCGTCGTCGACCTTGCGGCTCGACGCCGCGCCCGTCGACTACGCGCTCGTCGCCCTGTATTTCGTCTTCGTGCTCGGCATCGGGTTGATCGCCCGGCGCCGGGTGTCCTCCAGCGTCGACTTCTTCCTCTCCGGCCGCTCCCTGCCCGCCTGGGTCACCGGGCTGGCGTTCATCTCCGCCAACCTCGGCGCGGTGGAGATCATGGGGATGTCGGCCAACGGCGCCCAATACGGCTTCCCGACGTTCAACTACTTCTGGATCGGCGCCGTGCCCGCCATGCTGTTCCTCGGCGTGGTGATGATGCCGTTCTACTACGGCTCCAAGGTCCGGTCGGTGCCGGAGTTCATGCGCAGGCGCTTCGGCACCGGCGCGCACCTGGTCAACGCGCTGAGCTTCGCGCTGGCCCAGGTGCTGATCGCCGGGGTGAACCTGTATCTGCTCGGCACCATCGTCAACGTGCTGCTCGGCTGGCCGCTGTGGATCTCGGTGATCGTGGCGGCGGCGATCGTGCTGTCCTATGTCACCCTGGGCGGGCTCTCGGCCGCGATCTACAACGAGGTGCTGCAGTTCTTCGTGATCGTGGCGGCCCTGCTGCCGCTGACCCTGGTCGGCCTGCACCGGGTCGGCGGCTGGGAAGGCTTGCAGGACAGGGTGACCGCCTCGCCGGGCGGGGCCGATCAGCTGAGTACCTGGCCGGGCACCGCGATGAGCGGGTTCACCGACAACTTCGCCTCGATCATGGGCATCGTCTTCGGCCTCGGCTTCGTGCTCTCCTTCGGCTATTGGACGACGAACTTCGTCGAGGTGCAGCGAGCGCTGGCCACCCACTCGATCTCGGCCGCGCAGCGCACGCCCATCATCGGCGCCTACCCGAAGATGTTCATCCCGTTGATCGTGGTCATCCCCGGCATGATCAGCGCGGTGCTGGTGCCGCAGATGATCGAGTACAAGCAGCAGGTCACCGCGAATCCCGACTACGAGAGCGATGTCACCTACAACCAGGCGCTGCTGTTCCTGATGAAGGAGGTCCTGCCGAACGGGCTGCTCGGGGTGGGCCTGGCCGGTCTGCTCGCGGCGTTCATGGCGGGCATGGCGGCCAATGTCTCCGCGTTCAACACCGTGTTCAGCTTCGATCTGTGGCAGCAGTACGTCCGCAAGGGCAGGCCCGACGGCTACTACCTGCGGATCGGCAGGCTGGCGACGGTCGGCGCGACGATCGCGGCGATCTTCACCGCGTTCATCGCGGGCGGGTTCAGCAACATGATGGACTACCTGCAGACGCTGTTCAGCTTCTTCAACGCGCCGCTGTTCGCGACCTTCATCCTCGGCATGCTGTGGAAACGGATGACACCGACCGCGGGCTGGGTCGGCCTGGTCAGCGGCACGCTGGCCGCGGTGTTCGTGTTCGTGCTCAACGAGACCGGGGTGACGAACCTGTCCGGGCAGGGCACGAGCTTCGTCGCGGCGGGCGTCGCCTTCGTCGTCGACATCGCCGTCAGCGTGGCGGTCACCCTGGTCACCCGGCCCAAGCCGGCCGCGGAACTGGTCGGCCTGGTCTACTCCGAGACGCCGAAGGCGCTGCGCACCGATCCCGACGCGGACTCGCTGCCCTGGTACCAGCGCCCGGTGCTGCTCGCGGGGATCGCGCTCGTGCTGGTGATCGCGCTCAACATCATCGTCGGATAAGGAGACAGGGCCATGCTTTTCGATATCCGCACCATCATCGGCGCGCTGCTCGGCTGCTACGGCGTCGTCCTGGTGATCACCTCGCTGGTGCAGGACCCCGCCGTGCAGGAGGCCAAGACCGGGGGTATCGACGTGAATCTGTGGGCGGGCCTCGGCATGCTCGGGGTCGCGGTCGTGTTCGTCGGCTGGGCGTTCCTGCGTCCGGTCCAGGTGCCCGAGACGCCCGAACTGACCCTGGAGGATTTCACCCCCGACCGCTAGCTCGCCGAATCCGCCGCATATTGGACAATCGACCAGTAAAGTCCGGGCTGCTGACTTCACAGCCGCTCGAGCACCCGGGGAGATTCTGCCGATATGAGACGCACGCGCATCCTGTGCACGATTTTGTCGACGATCGCCCTCGTGTTCGGCGGGGGCGGCCTGGTGGCCGCGGCGCCCAGCGGCTCCGGCACCGGCAGCGCGGCGGCCGCCCCGGCGCGGGTGCCCGCGCTCGGCGCCGACTTCCAGTGGGGCGTCTCCATGTCCGGGTTCCAGTCCGAAGGCCATGCGCCGGACAGCAACTGGAGCCGGTACGCCGCCTCCGGGGAGGCGCGCGACCGGTACGGGAACTCGGTCGACTTCTACACCCGCTACGCCGAGGACATCGACCTGGCGGCCGGGCTGGGAGTAGGGGTCTTCCGGCTCAGCATCGAGTGGGCGCGGGTGCAGCCGCGCGCGGGGACCTGGGACGACAACGACTTCCGGTTCTACGACGCGGTCCTGGCGAAGATCCAGGCCGCCGGGATGCGGCCCATGCTCACCCTCGATCACTGGGTGATCCCGGGCTGGGCGGCGGACAAGGGCGGCTGGAAGAACCAGGGGATGGTCGCCGACTGGCTGGCCAATATGCGCCGCGTGGTCGATCGATACGCGGGGTTCGATCCGCTGTGGGTGACGATCAACGAACCGATGGGATACGTGGCGCAGTCGATCAAGATCGGCGACATCGGGCCGCTCGACGCCCTGCCGATGTTCGACCGGCTGGTGCGGGCGCACCGGGAGATCTACGACCACATCCACCAGCGCCAGCCGGGCGCGCGGGTGACCAGCAATGTGGCGCAGTATCCGATCGTGCAGAATCTGACCGATCTGCTGTTCGTCGACCGGGTCCGGGACAAGCTCGACTACCTCGGAATCGACTTCTATTACGGTGTTTCGCTCCAGCATCCGCCGACCACCGCGCTGCTCGGCGACGAGCTGTGGAAGAACGCGATCGAACCCGAGGGCATCTACTACGACCTGCGCACCTACGCCGAGAAGTTCCCCGGCCTGCCGATCTACGTGGTGGAGAACGGGTTGCCGACCGAGAACGGCGCGCCGCGCCACGACGGCTACACCCGCGCCGACCATCTGCGCGACACCGTGTACTGGATCCAGCGCGCCGAGCTCGACGGTATCGACGTCATCGGCTACAACTACTGGAGCCTCACCGACAACTACGAGTGGGGCAGCTACGCACCGCGTTTCGGCCTGTACACGGTGGACGCGACCACCGATCCGAGCCTGACCCGACGGCCCACCGACGCGGTGGCGGCCCTGCGGGCTGTCACGGCGGCGGACGGAGTCCCGGCGGACTACCGTCCGACGCGCAAGCCCGCGCTGTGCTCGATCGTCACTCCGCTCCAGAGCTGCCTGCGCCCGGTCACCGTGCCGTGAGTCTCACGCCTGCTCGGCTCCCGGAACACCGTCCTGGACAACGAAACTCGCCCGGGTGGTGATCGGCGCACCCGGGCGGGTGACATACGGGAGCACCCGGAAGTCGGTGCGCCACACCCGATGATCGAGATCGACCCGGGTGTAGCCGCGCTGCCGGTTGTAGAACTTCATGTCCGGATTGGCGGCGAGCAGCGCCCGGCCCCCGTCGGTGAGGTCGGCGCCGTCACCGCCGGTGGTGATCGAGGTGCCGGTGAATTCGGTGGCCACCACCGGTGATTCGGGATCGGCGTAGTCCCCGCGCAGATCGGCGACGTAGTTCTCGTGGCGGTCGCCGGTGATCACGACGAGATTGCCCGCCGCGCGCGCGGACGCCGCGCCGAGCACCGTATTGCGATCGGCGATATAGCCGTCCCAGGCGTCGGTGCCGAGCAGCAGCTCCGGTCCCGGGTCGTAGTCGGATTGCGCCATCGCGACCTGATTGCCCAGCACCTGCCAGCGCGTCGGCGAGCTGGACAGGCCGTCGACGAGCCAATCCCGTTGCGCCGCGCCGAGGATCGTGCGGTCGGTGGCGAAGCGCTCGGCGCAGCCGGTGACCGCGGTGCCGTCGCCGCAGGCCTGCGGGTCGCGGTACTGCCTGGTGTCGATCATGGTGAACTCGGCCAGATCGCCGAAGCGGTACCGCCGGTGCAGGTGCACGTTCGGTCCGGCGGGCAGCTGGGCCAAGCGCATCGGCTGGTGCTCGTACATCGCCTGGAACGCGGCGGCCTTGCGCCGCCGGTACAGCGGGGCCAGCCGGTACACGTCGAGGCCGAGGCCAGGCTGCGCGCCCGCCCAGTTGTTGTCGAGTTCGTGGTCGTCGAAGGTGACCAGCCAGGGGAACGCCGCGTGCGCGCCCTGCAGCGGCAGCTCGGCCTTGGCCTGCGCGTACTTGAGCCGGTACCCCGTCAGGTTCACCGCCTCACCCTCGAGCTGGGGCAGCAGGGTCGCGCCGCGCCGGGCGACCACCCAGGACGACTCGTAGATGTAGTCGCCCAGGTGCACGACCAGGTCCAGGTCCTCCTCGCGCAGATGCTCGTAGGCGGTGTAGTACCCGGAGCTCCAGGACTGGCACGAGGCGAAGGCGAAGCGCATCCGGCTGGTCGGAGCGCCCACCGCCGGTGCGGTCCGGGTACGGCCGACGGGCGAGATCGCCGAACCGGCCCGGAAGCGGTAGTAGTACCACCGATCCGGTGCCAGCCCGGCGATCTCGGGATGCACGCTGTGGCCGAGCTCGCGGGTCGCCACGGCGGCACCCCTGGTCACCACCCTGGTGAACCGCTCGTCCTCGGCGACCTCGTAGTCGACGGTCACCGGGTCGACCGGCATCCCGCCGTAGCCGTCGGGCGCCAGTGGATCGGGCGCGAGCTGGGTCCACAGCACCACGCCGTCGGCGGTGGGCTCCCCGGAGGCGACGCCGAGCGAGAACGGTTCGCCGAGCGTGCGCGGCGCGGCGAAGCGGGCGCTGCTCACCGCCGACACGCCCACCGCGGCCGCGACCGAGCCGGCCACGCCGAAGCGCAGGAGTTGCCGACGGGACAGCGTCATCGCCTGTCGTCCTTTCACCGTCACCGAATGCGGAGTTCACCTCCGATTCTGTCCGGCCCGGCCGCGGCGCGCGAACGAACGGTGACGCGACGACCGCGCCACCGTTCGGGTCCGCTACTTGGCGGGTGGGGTGAAGGGCTGGTTGATCGTGGTGAAGTACTGGATCGCGGCGCCGAGGGCGACCGGTGCGGTGACGAAGATCTGTCCGGCGACGGTGCCCAGGGCGCCGATGGCGAGGATGCCGCCGATGCAGCCGACGGCGGCGGCGGGCAGGAACGGGCCGAAGAGTCCGACGATGGTGGCCGAGGCGACGGTGGCGCCGATGATGCCGCCGAGGACGCAGCCGACGGCCGCGCCGCCGAGTCCGCCGACCAGGGTGCCGATCGAAGCACCCAGGGAGATGGTGCTGGTCATGCGCGACCAGGCGGCTTGTTCTCGGTCGTATTCGGACTTCCAGGGCGCCTTGTCCTCGAAGGGCAGGGCGACGGGCTTGTAGACGGCTTTGTCCATGCTCAGCTGCGGGGTGAGGGTGGCGGTGCGGCCGGTGATCTCGGCGGCGATCGGGAACTCGAAATCGTCGATCTGGAAGCGCAGGGGAGTGGCGGCGACGGTGGTGCCGTCGGCGGCCCGCACCTGGAAGGCGCCGTCCTCGACGACCAGCGAACCCGCGTCGGTGGTGATCCGCGAGGTGCTGTCGACGGTTTCGGCGGTGAAGGTGATCGGCGCCGGCGCGGCCGGTGCCGCGTGCACGGTGCCCGCGGTGACGGTGCCCGCGGTCAGCAGGGCGGCAGCGGCGAGCGCGATCTTGGTGGTCTTCATGGGGTAGCTGAGTCCTTCATCGAATGGAGCGGCTGCGGGCGCGCGTCATCGCGACGGCACCCGAGCACGGGAAATGAGGTGTGGGCGAGGCGGTTTCGCCTCGTGTGGGGGCTGTGCGGTCAGGCCGTGGGCTGGGCGCGGGCGGCGAGCCCGAGCGCGACGTCCACGAGCAGGAAGCCGAGCAGGCTCAGCCCGATCAGCGGCACGAACCAGCCGATCAGGACCGCCGCGGTGACCAGCGGGACGGTGATCCACAGCGAGGTCTTGCGCAGCACACCCCGGCGCGGGGGCGCGCCGACCGCGAACCGGCTCGTCGCCCTGGTCGGGCGCCGCCGCCACCACATCAGGTAGCCGAGCACGATCATCGCGCACAGGCCCAGGGCCACCGCGAGCAGCAGCAGCTGATTGGCGGTGCCGAACAGCAGGCCCATGTGGAAGGCGATGCCCCAGTTGGTGAGCTTGGCCATCAGCGGCCAGTCGGCGAAGGCCAGCTGATCGGTGACCGTGCCGGTCGCACCGTCGATCGCGACGGAGTCGATGGTGTAGGTGCCCGGCTTGCGCAGCTCCTTGACGCCGAACGCCTTCTCCGGTGTCGCGGGGATCGTGATCTCGGCGGCCTGGGTGATGCCATTGGCCTCGGCGATCTCCCACACGCTGTCGAGCTGGGCGATCCGGGCGGCCGGGTCGACCGGGGCGGGCGCGGTGTGACCGGCGCTGTGGTGGTCACCGCCGGTGGACTGTGCGGGACCGGCCGTGCCGGGCAGCTTCACGTTCACCGCGGGGGTGGTCCAGCTCAGTTCCTCGCGCAGCTTGGTGACATTGTCACCGGCGTAGGTCGACCAGGTCATACCGGTCGCCGAGAGCAGTAGCACCACCGGCAGGATCCAGAAACCGATCGCGCCGTGCCAGTTGAGCTTGCGCCGCTTCGGCTCGGACAGATCCGGCGCCAGCAGCCACCGCGCCGAGCGCTTGGACCGGCGCTTGCGCACCCGATGCACCCACAGCACGAGGCCGAACAGGGCGATCACCCACAGCCACGACGCCGCCAGCTCGCTGTAGAGCCTGCCGGGCTCGCCCAGGTGCAGGCTGCGGTGGAACTCGCTGAGCCAGGTCCGCAAGGGCAGCGCGCCCGCGCTGCCGTAGACCACGGCCTCGCCGACCGGCTGGGCGGTGTGCGGGTCGACGAACACCGAGAGCCGCTCGGAATCACCGAGCGTCGGGTCGTTGAACAGCACCCGGGTGGTCTCGCCGTCGCCCGCCGCGGGCGCCACGGCGACGAGAGTCAGGTCGGGCCGGGCCGCGACGGCCGCGCCGACCTGCGCCGAGAGCGCCTGATCGGGGCCGGTGGTGTCGACCTGGAGCAGGTCGCGGGAGACGATCCCCTCGATGGTCGGGGCGATCGCGTACAGCGCGCCGGTGAGGGCGGCGATCAGGATGAACGGGGCGACGAAGATCCCCGCGTAGAAGTGCAGGCGCATGGCCAGGGGATAGAGACGGAAGCCCCGGCGGGTGCCGGCGCGTGGACGGTCCGCCGCAGTGGCGGTCGCCGAGGTGGGTTCCTCGGCCGGACGGGTGTCCGTGATGCTCATGGTGATTCGTTTCTGAAGTGCGGAAACCCGGTGCGCGGCCATGACGAAGCGTCGACCGGCAGCACTGTGGTGCGTACCGCTCCGGTCGGAGCGTTCCTGGCGTCGACGCGCGAACAGCGCACGGCGAAAATCGCTCGTGCACCGGGTGAAGGAAGAGTCAGAAAGGAATCGCGAGCGGCGGACCGCGGGTGCGCAGCGACTGCGCGGCGAAGATCCGCAGGATGACGCGGTCACGGTGGACCAGGCGCAGCGGCGCCGGGTCGGGAATGCGGGGGGCGCGATAGCGCTGCGGCAGGATGCGCGCCAGCACGGCGCTGCCGATCCGGTAGGCGGCCTCGGCACCGAGGATGATCACGGCGGCGACGACCGCGGCGACGGCGTGCGCGGTGAGCATGCCGAGGCCGAGCGAATCGTCACCGTGATGGGCGTGCCCCGACCAGCTCATGGTCGTGTGGCCGAGCAGCTGACCGCCCAGCAGGACGGCGGCCAGCCCGACCGCACCGTCGCGCAGCGGGCCGATGCCGGCGACCAGCGCGCCGACCACGGCCGAGACCGCGGCCAGCAGCACGACCGTGGTGCTACCCGGCAGCGCGCCGCCGGAGGCCAGCCCGTGGGCGGCCAGCGACAGCGCGCCCGACATCGAGCCCGCGCAGGCGCCGCGCAGCCGCGCGCCGGCGGCACGCGACGGCGCGGACGTCCGCGCGAACTCGATGATCACGCGCTGATGATAGTCGACCGGTATGGGCCGCCCGACCGGGAACGAACGGCCGGGCTCACGCCTGCTCGGCGTCCATCTCGATCAGCGGCTTGCGCAGCAGCTTGCCGGTGGCGTTGCGAGGCAGCTCGTCGACGAAGATGACCTCGCGCGGGACCTTGTAGCGGGCCAGGTTTTCGCGGACGTAGTCCTTGATCTCCTGCGCGTCGCGCGCCGACTCCGGCCCGGGGACGACGATCGCGCGCAGCCGCTTGCCGTAGTCGCGGTCGTCGACGCCGACCACGGCCGCCTCGAACACGTCCGCCCGGCCCGCGATGAGGTTCTCCACCTCGAGCGGGAAGACGTTCTCGCCGCCGGAGACGATCATGTCGTCGTCGCGGCCGTCGATGTAGAGCAGCCCGTCGGCGTCGAAATGGCCGACGTCACCGCTGGACATCATCCCGTCGACGATCTCCTTGGTCCGGCCGTCGGTGTAGCCGGTGAACGCGAAACCGTTGTCCACGAAGATGGTTCCGGTGACGTTCGGCGCCGTGACCGGCTTGCGGTTCTCGTCGAGCAGCACGATCCGGATGCCGACCGGGGCCTTGCCCGCGGTGGTCGGCGCCTTGCGCAGGTCGGCGGGGGTGGCCACGGTCATCACGGCGCACTCGGTGGAGCCGTACAGGTTGTAGAGGCTGTCGTTGAAGTAGTCCAGCGTGCGGGTCACCACGTCGGGCGCGATGGCCGAGCCGGCCGCGAAGATGACCTTGATCGTCTTCGGGTCGTACTTCGCGAGGATCTGCTCGTCCAGATCGAGGATGCGCTGCAGCATGGTCGGCACCACGATCAGCGAATCCGCCTGGTACTGCACGATATTGGCCAGCGTCTTCTCCGGGTCGAACCGGCGCTGCTGGAAGATCACCCGGTTGCCCAGCGCCAGGCCGAGGGTGAACTGCGACAGGCCGGTGCCGTGGAAGATCGGCGCCGCCATGATCATGGTGCCGTTGTTGGGCAGCGGCACCCGGTCGATGAACTGCGCGGAGGCGAACGGGCTCACCTTGTCGCGCGGGGCGCCCTTCGGCGTTCCGGTGGTGCCGCTGGTCAGGATGACCATGCCGCCCGGCTTGCTCGGCGGGGTCAGCGGCGTCACCGACCGACCGGCCGAGACCGACTCGACGGTCGGGATCGCCGGGTCGACCCCGTGCGCCTCGTCGACCCAGGTGAGCACGCGCGGGATGTCGGCGGGGATGGCGCTCATCAGGTCGACGAACTCGCTGTCGTGCAGCACCGCCTTGACCTTCTCGCGCGCGGCCACGTCGGCGAACTGCGGCTTGGCGAAGCCGGTGTTCATCAGGACCGCGCGGACGCCGAGCTTGCCCGCGGCGAGCAGGCTCAGCACCATGCCGCGGTGATCGCGGGCCAGCACCGCGATCACGTCGCCCTCGGCGATCCCGCTCGCCCGCAGGCCGCGGGCCAGCGCGTTGGACTGCTCGTCGAGCATCCCGAAGGTGAGTTCACCGCGCTCGTCGACGATGGCGCCCGCGTCCGGCCTGGTCTGCGCGGCGTGCATGACCACACCGGCGAACGGGCCGAACTTGGAGACGTTGAAGAACGAGCGAGCGGCGTGATCCAGACGCAGCGGATTGAACAGCTTGCGATCCATCATCACTTTGACGCCGAGCGCGAAATCACCGGCGCGCCGGGCGGTACCGCCGAGCGCGGGCAGAGACAGAGACATCGAACAGCCTTCCGGCAGACCGATCCCACGACGAACCCCCGTGGGGCCGGACCGCGTCATCGAGATCCAGTGCTGGTGCTAACAATAGCAAGCATCTCGGGCCGGTTGTGCTCTGTCTCTCAGCCCGCCGACCTCACTGTGACACCTCATAATCGATGAGGACGCGGCGCAGGATCTTGCCGGTCGCGTTACGGGGGAGTTCCTCGACGAAGACCACTTCGCGGGGCACCTTGTAGCGCGCCAGGTTCTCCTTGACGTGCGCCTGGATCTCGGCGGCGCCGGTGCTGTGGCCCTCCTCGAGCACCACGAAGGCGCGCAGTCGCTTGCCGAATTCCACGTCGTCGACGCCGACCACCGCGACGTCGTTCACGTCGGGGCGCTCCACCAGGAGGTTCTCCACCTCCTGCGGGAAGACGTTCTCGCCGCCGGAGACGATCATGTCGTCGTCGCGGCCGTCGACCATGAGCAGGCCGCTGGCGGTGAAGTGCCCGAGGTCGCCACTGGACATGAAGCCGTCGATGATCTGCTTGTTGCGGCCGTCGGTGTAGCCCTCGAACGGCGCGCCGCTGCGCACGAAGATCCGGCCCGAGGTCTCCGGCGTCTCGACCCGCTGGTCGTTCTCGTCGTAGAGGCGGACCTCGCAGGTGATCGGCGATCGGCCGCAGGTGCCCGGCGCCTCGGCGAGCTCGGCCGGGTTGGCGATGGTCGCGATGGCCACCTCGGTCGACCCGTAGAGGTTGTAGAGCACCGGTCCGAACGCCTCGGTGGCCTTGATGCACAGCTCGGGCGAGAGCGCGGACCCGGCGAACAGGATCACCTTCAGCGAGGACAGGTCGTACTTCGCCCTGACCTCGGCGGGCAGTTCGGTCAGCCGGTGCAGCATGGTCGGCACGGCGACCAGCATCTCCACCTTGTGCTCGGCGATCGCGGCCAGGGTGGCCTCGGCGTCGAAGCGGCGGCGTACCACGATCTTGTTCGACAGGATCGTGCCGACCAGCCAGGTGCCCAGACCCGTGCTGTGGAAGATCGGCGAGACGATCATCATGGTGCCGCGCTTGGGGAAGGGCACCCGGTCGACGAACTGCGCGGTCGCCATCGGGGTCACCTTGGTGCGCGGCGCGCCCTTGGGCAGCCCGGTCGTGCCGCTGGTGAGGATGATGAAGCCGCCCGGCTTGCTCGGCGGGGGCAGCGGCTCGGTGGAGTTGCCCGTGATGAGGTCGTCGAATGTGGTTGCGCCCTCGGGTAGTTCGGCGCCCTCGTCGACCCAGGTGAGGAAGCGTGGCAGCTCGGCGGGCAGCGCGTCGAGCAGGCCGATGAACTCGCTGTCGTGCAGCACGGCGCGGACCTGCTCGCGCTCGCACACCTCGGCGAACTGCGGCTTGGCGAAGCCGGTGTTCATCAGCGCGATCCGCGCGCCCAGCTTGCCCGCGGCGATCATCGACATGAGCAGCCCGCGGTGATCGCGCGCCAGCACCGCGATGACCATGCCCTGGGTGATGCCCGCGTCGTGCAGCCCGCGGGCGATCGCCGTGGACTGGTCGTCGAGCTCGCGGTAGGTGAGCTCACCGCGCTCGTCGGCCAGCGCGACCTGCTCGGGCGCGACGCGGGCGGAGTGCCGGACCAAGGTGGCCTGGGGGCCGTAGATCTTGGATTCCTTCATGGTCCGCAAGGTCTCGAGCGGCTTGGTCGGGTCGGAGACGCCGCGCGAGCGCAGCACTCCGAGCGCCTTGACGCTTTCGAGCAGATGGGTCACGTTCACTCGGCTACCTCCACAGCATCGATCCCTGGATGCTCACGGTAGCAGTCGATGTGCCCTGGATCACAGGATTCTAAACGGACAATTGGGACAATTCTCAATCAGCGTTGCGCGCTGGCCAACGCCGCGAGCAAGGGGACGAGCCTGCCCTCCGGTACTTCGAACCGGCCGCGCCCCGCGGTCTGCAGCCAGCCGACCGCGGCCAGCTGGCGCAGATGCTGGTAGATCTCGGCCGAGGTGCCCAGTTCCTCGATGGCGGCCAGGTCGGCGGCGGTGCGGCGACCATAGACGATCTCGCGCAGTAGGCGCAGCCGTACCGGATTAGCCAGGACCGCAAGACAATTGGCGGTCTCGATGGTCCACACGTCGTCCACGATGGCGTCGGTGGCGAACTGCGCCTGCCAGTCCAGCCGCTCGCCGGTGGGCAGTTGCAGCGCCCCGGCCAGCAGGACGCCGCCGTTGCGCACGCCCGCGGCGTCGAACTCCTGTCGCAGGCGCGCGACGGCCCACGGCAGTTGCGCGTCACCACTTCCGGATTGCTCCAGGGCGGCAACCCGCCGTTCCAGTTCTTCGAGTCGGTCGACCAGATCCACGCGGCAAACCTACGCCACCCCGGACCCGTCGCGCGCCGATGCCGCCACCGAACGTGGACGCACCCCGGAATCGTGGCGATTCCGGGGTGCGGGACCGGGACGGATTACCGGGTGACGGCGCCGAAGGTCGGCTGCTGGATGGTGCCCAGCTGGTAGGCGTACCCGTCCGGGTGCGCCTCGTCGACCGGCACCGACCAGCGGTGCCACAGGTTGCCGTACACCGCGGCGACGACCAGGCCGGCGCCGGTGTTCAGCGCGGCGGTGCGGATCGTGGTGTCGACCGGCACGTCCTGGTGCTCGGACAGCACCGCCGTGCCACTCTGGCCGCTGGTCAGGTTCAGCCACATGACCTCGAGCTTGGCGCCGCCCTGGTTGGGCGAGATGGTGCCGGGGCCGCCGAAGAAGCCGAGCCGGAAGCCGTCGATGTCGAGCGCGATGCCCGAGCCGTAGACGCCGGCGCCCGCGCCGTTCTGGCCGATATCGGAGGTCGCGGGGATCTGGAAGGGCTGCGCGGGCAGCGCGACGTCGACGGTGCCCTTGTCCACCAGCTGGTCCAGGGCGGCGAGCGCGCCCGGGTTGTCCGCGACCGTGGTGCGCAGCTTCGCGACGGCCGCGGCCACGTCGACGGTGGCCTGTGGCGCGGGGTCGGCGGCCGCGGGGGCCGCGAAGACGACGGCGACGGCGGCCGAGGTGGCGGCGACCGCGGTGGTGAAGCGACGCATGAAACTCAGTTGATGCATAACCAGCTCTCCTCGAGTGTTCCTGGTACTGCTTTCCCTGGTGAATCGTTCGCTCGTGCACCGTAACGGACCCGGACTGTGGCCGCCGTCACTGGCCCGGCCTCACGGCATCGGCGCGACCTGCACCTTGTAGCCGCGATACAGCTCCGGCTTGGCGGTCAGCACCGGCATGTCGAGGTGCTGCGCGGTGAAGACGACGGGCGCGACGAGCGGCCACTCGGTGTGGTCGTCGGCCATCGGGACGGTGGTGCCGGTGCGGATCGCGGTGGCCGCGTCCAGTTCGGCCCAGCGCACGGCGACGCGATTGTCGAGCAGGCGGCCGAGTTCGTCGATGTTGTCCACGGCCCGCATCGCGGCCATCAGGCTCACCGTCGGCACCACCATGATCCGGCGCTGCTGGGTGAACTGCCGCATGATCACCTGCCCGAACAGCGGGGACAGGGCGAGTGAGGTCAGCGCGGTGTGGTCGGCGACGCTCACCGGCGGCCCGCGTCGGTGCCGTCCAGGGCGCTCATGAGCTTGTCGAGTTTCGCCTCCGCGTCGGCGATCTCGGCGGGGGAGTGCTGCTGGATGCGGTCGTCGAGGCCGCCCAGGATCTGCTCGCGCAGGTCGTCGTTGAAGTACGCGGGGGGCAGGGCCCCGTGGCGCAGGATTTCGGCGGGAACCACCGCGACCAACTCCTTCCCCTCCCGGGTGACGATCACCGGTCGTCCGCTGGCGGACACCCCGTCGAAGACGCTCCCGAGCTGCCCCCGCAACTCGGTCAACGGCACAGTTTCGTAATCGGCCATAGTCCACTGTACATCGGTGTGTACAGTCGTGGCGCGCGTTGCGGAGTCCGCTGTCGGCCCGCCCGATTCCGGCGGGCCGACGCGTGCTCAGGCGACCTTGCGGGCGGGCTCGCTGCGGTACCGGGTGGCAGGTCCGTCGATGCCGAGCAGCCGCCAGGTGAGCTTGGCGACCGGGTTCATCAGGCCGCTGTTGGTGGCCAGGGCGCGCACGTCACCGAAGATGTTGCGCATCGTGACCTGCGATTCCTCGCCGCCCCAGTACGCCTCGCGCATGACCTCGGCGGGGATGCCGAACTTGTCGACGAACTCCTTCGGCGGCGTCATGATCATGTCGAGCATGATCCGCATCGCGATCGGGAACAGCACCGACAGCGCGGTCTTGGTGATCGGGTGCATGCCCGGCACATTGCGGCGCAGGTACTCGTGCGCGAACGAGATGTGCCGCGCCTCTTCCGCCACATGGATCTGCATGACCCGCTGCACCATCGGATGCAGGTCGACCCCGGCGCGCAGCAGCGACTTCTGCAGGTGGTCGATCGGTTCCTCGCCGCCGAGGATCATCGTGAAGAACAGTTCCGGGAAGTACTTCACCGCGGGCCAGATGAGCATGGTCAGCTTGCGGTCGATGGTGCCCATGCCGACCACATCGCGGTAGCCGATGCGATTGATCATCTCCTGGAACATCATCGTGTGGTTGCACTCTTCGGCCGCCTCGTGGGTGACGTAGCGGAACTCCGGGTCACCGTTGGGCACCGAGATCAGGTACTGCATCAGCCCGCGGATCAGCAGCTGTTCGAAATCCAGGCCGACCTTGGCGATTCCGGCCTGGCGCCACATCCCCATCGCGATCTGCTTGTCGACGGGCTGGGCCTTGTACCAGGGATGGCGGCCCAGCGGGTCCTCGTCGGGCATGATCCAGCGCGGATCGTCGGAGTGCACGGCGAACTCCGGTGACTCCCAGTCGATATCGACATAGGGGTCGAAGTGCCGGTTCACCGAACCGTCGGACAGGTTGCGCAGGATCTCGTGGTACTCGGGATCGGTCGCGGTGTTCTTGAGTGTGGTGGACAGCATCGGCGGTGTCTCCTTCGGGGGTGGCGCAGCTCTCACTTTATATGGGACTCGGAGTCTCAGGCAACTGTGCGGGTCCGTGATTCGTGCTTTTCGCGGCTGTTACCTGCGTCGACGTACCATGGGGCATCGCAGAAAGTGTCGGACGGTTGACCAGTCAGCCAGCTCCCTGGCTGCCAGTGAACGGTGCGCCCGCGCCGGTCGTGCACCGAGAGAGCGAGGACCGACGATGACCCTGACTCCCGCGAAAGCCGTGTGGCCGACCCTGCGGGTCGACTCCTGGAGCGACACCCGCGACACCCTGCACATGTGGACCCAGATCATCGGCAAGCTGAAGATGGCGGGCACGCCGCTGGTGAATCACTGGTGGAACGTCACCTTCGCGGTCTCCGCGCGCGGGCTGGCAACCGGGGCGATCCCCGTCGACGGCCGCCTGCTCGACATCGAATTCGACTTCGTCGACCACGAACTCGTGCTGCGCACCAGCGACGGCCGCCGCGCCATGGTCGCCCTGCGCCCGCGCACGGTCGCCGACTTCTACGCCGAGCTGGGCCACGTCCTGGGCCGCCTCGACATCGTCGTCGACATCGAGGCCTCACCCAACGAGGTCGACCCGGCGATCCCGTTCGCCGAGGACACCACGCACCACTCCTACGACGGTGACGCCGTCACCCTGTTCTGGCAGCAGCTGGTCCAGGCCGAACGGGTCTTCCAGTTCTGGCGCGCCGGATTCGCCGGGAAGACCAGCCCGGTGCACGTCTTCTGGGGCTCCCTCGACCTGGCCTGCACCCGTTTCTCCGGCCGCACCGCACCCCTGCACCCCGGCGGCGCGCCCAACTGCGCCGACTGGGTCATGGAGGAGGCCTACTCCCGCGAGTGTGCCAGCGCCGGCTTCTGGCCGGGCGGCGCCGAGGGCACCTTCTACGCCTACGCCTACCCGGCTCCCGAGGGCTACAGCGGCCGTCCCGCGGGCCCCGACGGCGCCGAATGGGATTCCACCCTGGGCGAATTCGTCCTCCCGTACGACGTCGTCCGCAAGTCCCCCGACCCCGACGCCACCCTCCTGCACTTCCTCGACGCCACCTACGCGGCCGCCGCCGACCTCGCCCACTGGGACCGCAAACTCCTCGACGTCGACCCGCACCGCCTCGACCGCCGCCTGCACCTCGACGACACCGCGAGCCTCTGAATCAGGCGGCCAGTTCCCGTTCGATGGCGTGGGTGAGGATGGCGCGGGCGCGGTCGAGGGTGATCGAGCCGGTGTGCCAGCGTTCGCTGAGCCCTTCCACCAGGGCGGTGAGGTGCTCGGCGGCCAGGGCGGGCGCCGCGGCGCCCGCCTCGGCGAGCAGGGTTTCGACGTCGGCGTTCCAGGCGCGGGTCGTCGCGGTGAGCGGGGCCCGAAGATCGGGGTCGAAGACCGCGCTGGCGCGCAGCTCACCCCAGGCGATGCTGTTCATCCTGACCTCGTCCACGTCCTGGAGCTCGAGCAGCAGCAGGTGCTCGAGCTGGGCGCGGGGATCCTCGGCCGCCGCCAGCGCCTGGTCGGTGTAGTCCTGCGCGCGATGGTTGATGTGCTCGAGCGCCGCGCGCAGGACGCCGCCGCGGTCCTTGAAGTGGTAGTAGATCAGGGCCGTGGACACACCGGCCTCGGCGGCGAGTTGTTCGACCCGCAGTCCGCGCACCCCGTGCGCTGCGATGACGCGGACTGCGGCTTCCAGGATCTGAGTTCGACGCGGTGACACAGGTCCTCACACTAGGGGTCGGGCGGATCAGCGCGCGGGCTGCTGCTGGGTGGTGCAGTGGATTCCGCCGCCACCCGCGGCGATGCCGTCGATGGCGATCTGCACGATCTCGCGGTCCGGGAACAGGCGCCCCAGGGTGGCCGCGGTCGCCGGATCGGTGACGGGGTCGCCGAATTCGGGGGCGATGACCGCGCCGTTGCAGACGTAGAAATTGATGTAGCCCGCCGCGAAGTCGTCGTCGGCGTAGGTCTCGCGCACCGTCGACGGGCCTTCGAGGACCTCGACCCGCAGCGGCCTGCCCTGCACGTCGGTGGCCGAGTGCAGGATGTCGAGGTGCCTGCGGGTGACGTCGTAGTCGAAGGAATCCGGGTCGTTGTCCAGCCCGGCGACGACCACGCCCGGCGTGGCGAACCGGGCGTAGAAATCGGTGTGCCCGTCGGTGATGTCCTCGCCGGCGATGCCGGGCAGCCAGATCACCTTCTCGATGCCGAGCAGGTAGGCGAGTTCCTCCTCGACGTCGCCCTTGCTCCAGCCGCGATTGCGGTTGTTGTTGAGCACGCAGCTCTCGGTGATGATCGCGGTGCCCTCGCCGTCGACCTCGATGCCGCCGCCCTCGAGCACGAGATCGGTGTGCAGGGTCTCCACGCCGGCGCGGCCGGTGACGAACTCGGCGACCTCGGCGTCGCGGCGATGCTCCTGCTTGTTGCCCCAGCCGTTGAAGTTGAAGTCCACGCCGGCCAGCGTGCCGCCGCTGCGCACGAACACCGGGCCGGTGTCGCGCATCCACAGGTCGTCGATCTCGGTGGCGATGAGCTCGACGTTCGCGCCACCGACCAGGCTCCTGGCCAGCTCCATCTCACCGGGCCGGACCAGCATCGACACCGGTTCGAAGCGGGCGATGGTGGTCGCGATCGTGGCCAGGTTGCGCTGCACCTCGGGCAGTAGCTCCCGGCCCCAGATCCGGGCACTGGCGCCGAACGCCATCCAGGTGCGCTCGTGCGGGTGCCCCTCGTCGGGCATCATCCACTCTCTCCCATCGTGCTGATTGCTCCCGGTGGGCGTGGTCGGGGCGGGGTCATCACACGCCGCCACCAGCAGGCCGCCGATGGCGGCCAGGCTCGACTGTACGAAAGTGCGACGTCGCATCGCGGGGACCAGCTTCCTCGTTCGGGTCCGGGACGACGGCCGCCGTCCCGCTACCGGCAGCCCTGCGGCCGCCCGATGCCCCGAGTGTAGATCCTGACTGAAATTTCAGTCAAAGATTTTCCGCCGGGTGTGTCGCGCGCCGCACCCGGCGGATCACCCGAAACAGATGAGGTGGCGCCGGGTCGGCATCGACATCATCGGAGATGCCGACGACCAGCCGAAGGAGCGCCGCGATGCCGGAGAACGCGAACACCTGGAAGCCGATCGACGACGAGATCCGGCAGGCCTACATCTATCTGCTCGCCCGGTTCCTGGTGATCCGCCAGGAACACACCGACCGCGCCGAAGACGGATTCGACTACAACCGGATCAAGTACAACCCGCTCGGCGACGCCGACTTCGTGAACCCCAATTTCGACGTGGCCTACCTGGAGGCCTGGTTCGCCGTCGACGACGACACCGCGGTCCTGTTGGAGGTCCCAGAGGTGACCGGGCGCTATTACACGGCACAGGTGCTCGACGAGTGGGGTGAGGTCACGTTCAATATCAACGACCGGACCACGCCGTCGCAGCCCTACGGCACCTTCGCGCTGGTGAAACCCGGGACGTACCCACCGATTCCGGACGGGGCGACGCGCGTCGACCTGCATTCGGCGAAGGCGAAGATGCTGGCCAGGGTGGAACTGGGCGATGATCCCGACGGTGCGCTCGCCTTGCAGCGCAAGTTCACCGCCACGCCGCTGGGTGACATCACGGTGGCAGCACCGCCGCGGATCCCCGACTTCGACAACGCGACCCTGCTCGGCGCCGAGATCTTCGACGATCTCGACACGGTGCTGGCCAGCGCGCTCGACGTCTCGCCCGCGGCGTTCCGGATGCAGGTCCTGGCCCGCTCGATCGCGACCTACCTGGCCTCGGACCCGAGCGTGCGCGACCAAGTCGACACGTTTCTGCGTGAGACAGTCGTCCCGGAATTCAAGGAGTACGCGCTCACCGAGAGCGCCCCGTACGTGAACCGCTGGGTCGGTGGCATGCCCTCGGGCAACTACGGCGCCGACTACACCCTGCGCACCGTCGTCGACCTGCTCGGCATCTGGGCCAACACCTCCGAGGAGGTCGTCTACTTCAACACCAGCCGTGGCGCGGACGGCAAGCCGCTCGACGGTGCGAAGAGCTACGTCCTGCACTTCCCGGCCGACGGCCTGCCGAGTTCGGTTGTCGACGGCTACTGGTCGGTCATCCTGGTCTCGGTCCCCGACTTCCGGGTGATCGCGAACCCACTGCACCGCTACAACTTCAACAACCACTCCCCGCTGACCCCGGAACCTGACGGCTCGCTGAAGATCGGCATCGGCCCGAAAGCTGCTCCCGGCGTACCGGAATCGAACTGGCTCCCCTCGGCCCCGGACAAGCCGTTCTCCCTGACTTTCCGCTGCTATGTCCCGAAAAGCTCCGTCGGCAACGGCGGCTGGGCACCCCCACCCCTGACCGAAGTCCCCTGACCCCGGAATCGAAAGAACCGGTGCGCGTCGTGACGACCCGCACCGGTTCTGCCGTTGTCTACCAGCTCACTTGAGCTCGGCGCTGGTCTTGCCGAGGACGCGGCGAGCCACGATCAGCTGCTGGATCTGCTGGGTGCCTTCGAAGATGTCGAGGATCTTCCGGCCAGTTTTGCCCATGCTGTCGAAAGCGGCCAGAAACCGCCTCTGAGCTGTAGATATACCTCTCGGGTGTTCTCGGCAATTCTGGGTACTTTTCGGCGCCCAACGGCCTGCGGACGGCCTGAGCGGACGGCTGACGGTTCAACTCGCCCACCTGACCCCCAGTTCAGCCGGTGGGCGAAATCGCCTGGTCAGAAGTATCTTTCAGTGATGCACCGATCGGCGGTGACAGGGGGGGGTTGTTCGGCATCGTTCGTAGCGTGTGGTCCCGTTCTGGTCCCGTCGCAAGCCCGAGGTTGAGCGTCCGCGGACTTGTAATTGACGACGGGCCGTACCTTTCGGTCTCACTGAGCACTACCACGCTGCTACGGATGCACGGTGGTCCGACGGAGATAGCGACTCTGCGGACCAGCAGCGGACGTCGACTCGGAGCGGCGGCGGTGTAGATCCCACGGTTCGTCGTGTTCGGATCCGGACGGCGCTGTGCCGGGTGTTCTGTAGACGACGGCACCGCTAACCGCCTGGCCGTCAAGACCTCTCGGTGCATAGGTTCTCCGGATCGCGACAGCGTACTTATCTCGAGGCATGCCTGCATCGCTGGGAGCTGGTGGCGGGAGGATAGCGTGTTGAATTCGATGGTTTCGGCATCAACGCCATGGCATCATTGCGCAGTGAGCGAAGCATCGAGCAACGAGAGTGACATTCCCCCATACGCACGATTGGCAGCGGGCCTCACCGGCGAGGATCTCCACAACGCCATTACACGATCCGGTTATCCGTTTCAAGCAGTTATCGCGGACCGCCTACGCTCGGCTCTAGAGCAGATGTCTCGATCCTCCGCAATTCAGGAGGAGTGGCCGTATATCGATGACGAGTCAGGGCATGCGAGGACGGTTGATATCTATGCCCGAATTTTCCTCGGCCCCAAAGGTGGCGCTGATGCGGATTACCCTGCGCTAAATCTCGTTGTAGAATGCAAACAGAGCGAACTCCCCTATGTCTTCTTCTTGCGCGAGTCCGCACCTAATGGTGTGCAGCTATTGCGTGTAGCGGGATCGAAAAACGGAATGATTAGACTGGTTGACCTTACTGGAGAGGCGGATGAGGATCCGAAGCCTCGAGTCGCATTCCACATGCCTATCCACGACGTGTTTTCTGCGTACGATTTACCTTTCTTCGACACCCCGGCGCCCTGGGCTATATCTCTTTCAAAAGCCGTCCGAAAGCCGAAGGTCGAATTAACCGGAGAAGAGGCCTACCGCTCTCTTACTCTGCCGCTCTTGAAGGCGGTGAAGCACCTTGAAGCGGTCTCGATCGGTCCGGATGGAAAAGATAAACCATTTCTGATAACGTTCTGTGTCGTCGTGGCGCGCGCGCCACTGATCGGTGTAACGATCCACGAGGAACAGCCACATCTGGTGGCAATGCCGTGGTATCGAGTAACCCATGTAGAACCTGACCAGGGTGGTCCTCGAATATTTTCAAACACGGCCAGATACTACGACGTGGTCCATGAATGCTTTTTTGATGAATATGTAACGAAGCTGATGGAATCCATGGACGAGCTTGCTGAACGAATGAAAGGACATCGAGAAGAAGTGGCAACTGGCCTTGGGGCATTCACCATGAGCTCCGAGGAAGAGAACGAGGACGAGGGCATCTGGAAAACGCTAGTCCCGATGTCTGAAGATGAAACAAACAACTTGGAGAGCAAACACCAATTCATCATTAGTCGACAAATTGGCGGATTGTCAATCCGACCACAGTCCAATGAGCAGCGCTTTGGTCAGATCGCGGTACTTGGACCTCTCCCGGACGAATTCGAAATGGAGGGCGGAGATGAATCCTCCCGTGAGGCGATCTAAAATATGTGCGGGTTCTTGAAAATGTGGCATTAACTGTGCGGATTTTAGGTTACGATGCTGCATCGTTGCAGGTCACGGCATCGTTTGTCGGTGTGAGGATTCCGGCCTGACCTGCAAGAACGCGGGTTTGCATCGTTTGGGTGTTTGTGGAGTTCGAAGCTACCGCGGACGAATGCGGACTTTCGACCTTGGAACAGCGGTGGTTGACCCCCGCTGTTTCGTCGTGTCTTGGCTGCGGGGCTGGATCGCGACCATGACGAGCTACAAGGACTCATGCGTGGCCTAGATCCACCGATCAGATGACCTCTATGTTCTGACGCAGATTGTGTACGAGACGTTGTCCATCGGCAGTGAGTGCATAGCCACGCGTGAGGTAGAATTCTCGTCCACCCTCGGTGATTCCGTGAAATGCACCCGCGACGTCGGTGCCATTAAGCCCTTCGACCAGGCCATCTTTCAGGAGGTATCCGAACAGTACGGGCGTTTCGGGTAAGAGGACATACGGTGAGTCCTCGTTCTCAACGAAGTGCTCTAGGATGCGGCGCTCAACATCGTTGTATCGGCGGTTCACGACTGCTAGGTTCCGCTTGATGATCCGGAGTGCTTTCTGGTCAAGCCGCCGCGGACCCGTGCCTTTCCGTCGATGGCAGTTGGCACACAGCACGATCATGTTCGAGAACTCGTGTGTCTTGACATTGGCGTACTCCTCGATGTGCTCGATTTCGAGGGGTTCAACGGTCCGACAGGTCGGTACGGCACACCTGTAACCCGCCTCAATCATCAGGTCACGAACGAGGTCGGCGGGAATGGCTTCTCGGTCAGACACTTTCACTCCACTAGTACTGAGGGACCTGCCGAACGCAGGGAGTCTGTCATCCACCTTTCCACGTCGCGAGTATGTTGTGGCCGTGTACTGGGTTGAGGTGCGCACACCGGGGCTGGCTCACCGCCTGCCCGATAAGGCCTGCCGTTCACGCGCAGAGGCTCACAGGTCAAGGGGTGCGAAGCAATCAGCGCAGCTGACGCCATGGCGCCCTTGAGGTGTGAGGGGCGCGGGATCACAATGCATGCCAACCCAGTCCAGGGCCACGCGGCCACCGGTCGCGATACCACCGACCTCACCGCGGATTCCGTTCAGCAATTCGCCGGGCATGGTTCCTAGCCCGGGGTCGACATCGTTGGCGACCCGCTACCGGCTTCGTTGACGGCGGCCAGGAAGTGAGGGGGCCGATGCCCCCGGGTGGTCAGTGGTACTCGGTCATGAGGTGCTCGCCGATGCGGTAGTCGTCGAGGCAGGGCTGGCACGCGAAAAGCGGCTTCCAGGGGCCGAAGTCGTACCCAGGGAAGACGGTGGTCGAGGGTGCGGTGGTGCAGGCCCAGCAGGTGATGACGGTGGTGTTGGACATGATCGGGGCTCCTCTCCGGTTGGGGTGGTCTGGCTCTGTGTCGGTGGAATCTGAGCTCGCCCGGACCAGGCCGCACCCACCCCGGCAAAGGCTCACCACCCGAGGTGGTCACCCGGCTGAGAGCTCGAGGTGAGATGAACCGCCCGAAATGACGTCGCCGCCGGTGACCACCTCGGGTGGTGACACGTTTTGGCCTTTGCCGGGGTGGGTGTGGTCTGGTACGCCATCGGCAGATTCCGTCGACGCAGAGTCAGGCCGCACCGGACGGAGAGGAACCCTGATGACCATCGCTGCTATCTGCGTGGGTATGGCGCAACCACAGCCGGTCGACTGGCACGATGCCGACCGATCCGTCAGAAGCTGCGGGAGAGACAGCCGGGGACGGCTCACGTCGCGCCCAGCACTGCTCGGGTAAAAGCAGAAAGCAGCCAGATAGGGGCAGCCGCCTGGTGTAGCGCGTGCTCGTCGCCGACGTGCCGACCCGCCGCGGCGACCGCCGTTCAGGGAGCCGCGCTGCGGGTCGCAGCGCGGCGGCGGCGCGCACGCGCCGCCGCAGGCGCCTTGAATACGTGAACCGGGCGGATGGGATGCACTCGGGCCTGCGCCACCTCTACGCCTCGAAGCTGCTCTCACGTGGTGTCTCGGTCAAGGAGCTCGCCGACTACCTCGGCCACGAAGATCCGGGCTTCACGCTTCGGGTGTACACACACCTGCTTTCGTCCAGTCACGAGCGCGCCCGCCAGGCCGTCGACGAGTCGGCCCACATTTGGGAGCTTCCTCCCACCAACGGCCTGGAAGCGGCCTGAGTGACCATGATCCCGAAACGGCCGGTCTCCGAAAACAGAAATCCGGTGCGAGTCAGCAAGTCGACTCGCACCGGATTTCCGTTGTCTACCAGCTCACTTGAGCTCGGCGCTGGTCTTGCCGAGGACGCGGCGAGCCACGATCAGCTGCTGGATCTGCTGGGTGCCTTCGAAGATATCGAGGATCTTCGAGTCGCGGCCCCACTTCTCCAGGAGCAGGCGCTGGGAGTAGCCCAGGGTGCCTGCCAGCTCGACGGCCTTGAGGGTGACGTCGGTGCCGGTGCGGCCCGCCTTGGCCTTGGACATGGAAGCCTCGAGCGAGTTCGGCTTCTTGTTGTCGGCCATCCACGCCGCGCGCAGCGAGAGCAGGTAGGCCGACTCGTAATCGGCTTCCAGGCGCAGGAATTCGGCGGCGGCGGCGTGCTGGTTGATCGCGGGGGTGTCGTAGGAGATCTCGACACCGGCCTCGGTGAGGATGGTGCGCAGTTCCTCCAGCGCGGCACGGGCGACACCGACGGCCATCGCGGCCACCAGCGGGCGGGTGTTGTCGAAGGTCTGCATGACCCCCGCGAAACCCTTCTCCACGTTGACTTCCGGCGAGCCGAGGATGTTGTCGGCCGGGATGCGGCAGTCCTGCAGCAGCAGCACCGCGGTGTCGGAGGCCTTGATGCCGAGCTTGTGCTCGAGCCGCGCCACCGACAGGCCGGGAGCGTCGCGCGGGACGACGAAGGACTTGATCGCCGCGCGGCCGAGGCTCTTGTCGACCGAGGCCCACACCACGATGTGGGTGGCGCGCTGACCGCAGGTGACGAAGATCTTCTCGCCGTTGAGCACCCACTCGTCGCCGTCGAGCACGGCGGTGGTGGTGACGGCGGCGGAGTCGGAACCGAAGGACGGCTCGGTGATGGCCATCGCGGCCCACACCTTGCCGAAGCGCTCCAGCTGTTCGTCGGTGGCGACCGCGGCGATCGCGGCGTTGCCCAGACCCTGATAGGGGATGGTCAGCATCAGGCCGACGTCGCCCCACGAGGTCTCCAGCGCGTTGAGCAGCGCGGACATGTTGCCGCCGTTGGCATTGGCGACCAGGTCGCCGTCCGCCTCGTCACCGCGACCGCCCGCGGCGCCACCGATCTTCTGGGTGCCGGAGTCCGACAGGCCCTCGATCATGGCGGCCATGGTGTCGAGCTCGACCGGGTACTCGTGCTCGCCGAGGTCGTACTTGCGGGAGATGGGACGGAAGATCTGGGAGGCGACCTGGTGGGCCTGGTTGGCGCTCGCCTTCAGCTTCTTGGGGAGTTCGAGATTGATCATGGAATTCTCCTGGGTATCGAAGACGGACCGACTAGACCAGCACCACGCCCTCGGCAACGCCGACGGCTCGCAGGTCGCGGTACCACCGCTCGACCGGGTGTTCCTTGGTGAAGCCGTGGCCGCCGAGCAGCTGCACGCCGTCCAGGCCGATCTGCATGCCCTTGTCGGTGGCCAGCTTGCGCGCCAGCGCCGCCTCGCGGGCGAACGACAGACCCTGCTCCGCGCGTGACGCACCCCGCAGGGTCACGAGCCGGAGACCGTCGAGCTCGATCGCCATGTTGGCGACCATGAACGCGACCGCCTGGCGGTGCGAGATCGGCTCGCCGAACGCTTCACGCTCGTTCACGTAGGGGATCACGTAGTCCAGCACGGCCTGGCCTGTGCCGATCGCCAGCGACGACCAGCCCAGGCGCGCCAGCTGCACCGCGTCGGCGTACTCCTCGGCGCGCGCCTTGGCGTCGCCGTCACCGAGCACGGCGTCGGCGCCGACGGCCACGTTGTCCAGGACCAGCCGGCCCAGGCCCGCGGCGCGCAGACCCATGCTCGGGTCGGCCTCGACGGACAGGCCCGCGGTGTCGGACTCGACGATGAACAGCGCCGGGCGCCCGTCGAGTTCGGCGGCCACGATGAACAGCTCGGCATCGGCGGCGGCCGGGACCAGGCTCTTCACGCCGCTGAGGCGGAAGCCGCTGGGGGAGCGGGTGGCCTTGGTCTGCAGGGCGAACGGGTCGAACAGCGCGCGCGGCTCGTTGATCACCACGGACGCCTGCGGCACGTTCTCGCCAGTGAAGGCGGGCAGGTAGGTCTGCTGCTGGGCGTCGGTGCCCCACTGGGACAGCGCGACGGCCACGCCGCTGGGCGCCAGGATCGGCAGCGCCAGGCCCATGTCACCGTGCGCGAGCGCCTCGGCGACCAGGGCGTTGGTGACGGCGCCGCGCTCGCTGGCCGCGCCTTCCAGCTCCTCGGGCACGTTGATCAGGGTGATACCGAGTTCGGCGGCGCGCTCGAGCAGATCGCGCGGCGCCTTGGCCGCGTTGTCGGCGTCGTAGGCGGCCGGGCGCAGGATCTCGCCGGCGAAGTCCTTCACCGTCTCGACGATCATCTGCTGCTCGTCGGAGGGGGTGAGGTCGAAGTAGTCCTTCGTCTTGGCCTCGTTGTCGGGCAGCCGCTTGGGCTGGCCGCCGCCGGTGACCTTGGCGAAGGTCCGGGTCGCCGCGCCCAGGGTGCGGAAGCCGGTCTTGGTGCCCTCGTAGGTGACGCGTTCGATGGGCTTGCGCAGGTTGTACTTCTCGGCGAGCTCCGACCCGGTAATGGTCGTCAAAGCGCGCATGGCGGCGCCCATCCAGTCCCGCTTGGGCTGGCTGAGGCCGACCGCGGACGTGTCGTTCGGACGTCGCTTCGTCGCGCTGTCTCGAGTGCTCATCATCACCTGATTTCCTCGGCTGTCGGGGCGCTGTGGACCCCAGCTATCTTACTCCTCGGTAAGACTATCTTACTCTGGAGTAAGAAGCTCGTCGATGTCCGCGAAATCGGGGATTTCGTGTCAGTCTGGACGAGTGACCGTGATCGCGTCGGTTTTCGCGCTGGTTCTGTTGATCACCACGACGCGCTACGGCTACCACCGTGACGAGATGTACTTCCTGGCGGCGGGTCGCCGCCTGGACTGGGGATACCCCGACCAGCCCCCGCTGACCCCCGCGCTGGCCCGGCTGCTGAGCACGATCGACCCCGATGCCCTGTGGGTATTGCGGCTGCCCGCGATCGCGGCCGCGACCTTCGTCGTGGTGTGCGCCGGACTGCTGGCGAAAGAGCTGGGCGGCGGGCGCGGCGCGCGGGCGCTGGCCGCCGCCGCGGTGGCGAGCGCGGCCATGGCACAGGCGGCCGGACACCTGTTCGGGACCACGGTCTTCGACCTGGCGGCCTGGTCGCTGATCTGCCTGCTGGTGCTGAAGCTGCTGCGCGGGGCCGATCCGCGATGGTGGCTCGCGGTCGGCGCGGCGGTGGGGTTCGGGGTGCAGAACAAGGTGCTGGTCGTCGTGCCGGTCGGCGCGCTCGCCCTCGCTGTGCTGCTGACCGACCAGCGAAAAGTGTTCGCCACCAAGTATTTCGCGGCAGCGCTCGGAATCTCGGCGGTGCTCGCGGCGCCGTATCTGTGGTGGCAGGTGGACAACGGCTGGCCGCAGTGGGCATTGAGCCGGGCGATCGCCGGTGGGTCGTCGGGGACCTCGGATTCGCCGATCATGTTCGTGCTCTTGCAATTCGGGCTGTTCGGCCCGCTGCTGGTGCCGCTGTGGGGCTACGGGATGTGGCGATTGTGGCGCTCGCGGTATCGGGCCTTCCCCCTCGCCTATGGACTGCTGTTCGCGCTGTTCCTGGTGGGTGGCGGCAAGGCGTACTACCTCGGCGGGATGTATCCGGTGCTGCTCGCCGCCGGTTCGGTCGGGCTGGCCTCGGCACTCGGTGATCACCGGAAGCGCTGGGCGGCAGTGGGTTCGGTGGTCGCGCTGAACGCGGCGATGTCGGCGGTGCTGTTCCTGCCGGTGCTCCCGGTCGCGCAGCTGCCGGACTCGCCGGTGCTCGCGGTGAACTACGACGCGGGCGAGACCATCGGCTGGCCCCGCTATGTCGCGCAGATCGCGGCCGCCCGGCCACCGGAGGCCGCCGTGCTCACCGCGAACTACGGCGAAGCGGGCGCCATCGAACGTTACGGCCCCGAATACGGCCTGCCGACACCGTATTCGGGCCACAACGCCTACTGGTGGTGGGGCCCGCCACCCGACACCGCGACCACCGTCCTCACCGTCGGCATCGAGCGCGACCGGCTCGCCGAGCTGTGCGCGGTCGTCGAACCGGTGGGTGTGCTCGACAACGGGCTCGGGATCGACAACGACGAGCAGGGGGAGCCGCTGTTCGTCTGCCGGGCGCCGCTGCGGCCGTGGTCGCAGGTGTGGCCGCAGCTGCGCGCCCTCGGCTGAGCGCGCTACAGACCGCGCCGGGCGAGGAATTCGAGCAGGACCGCGCGCCATTGGTCGGGCCGCTCGGCCATGACCACATGGCCCGCGTCGATCTCGGTGTACTCGGCGCCGGGGATCGCCGCCGCCAGTGCCCGGGAATTGGCCGGGTCGACGAGCAGATCGGCGGTGGTGTTCACGATCAGCGTCGGCACCGTGATGCCGGCCAGGTCGGCGGTGGTGTCGACCGTCTCGATGAGCGCGGCCTGCTGCCCGGTGCCGCCGGGGATACCGGCGGCGGTCTGGGCGACCAGTTCGTCGATCGCGGCGGCGGGCAGCGCGTTGACGAACTCCGGTGCGAACCCGGTCAGCAGGACCAGCCGCGCGAAACTCTCGGTTGCGCCCCGCGCGAGCAGATCCTGCCAGGCCTGCACGGCCAGCCGGGCGCGATTGTCCGGTGCCGCGAGTCCGGCGGTGAGCACCAGGCCCGTGACCCGCTCCGGGTGCCGGGCGGCGGCGCGCACGGCGACGGCGGTGCCGAGTGAGAAGCCGACGATGGTGAAGGTCGGCACCCCCGCGTCCACCGCGGCCGCCACCAGGGCGTCGGCGAGGGCGTCGAGGTCGAGCGGGGTGTCGTCGCCGGGGTAGTCGGAGGCGACCACCGTGTGCGCGGCGGCCAGGTCGGCGAGCACGACGCCGAAATTGCTCTCGATCGCACCGCCGGCGCCGTGGGCGAGGACGAGGCCGGGGCCGGAGCCGTGGACGGTCGTGCGCAGGGGAATCGTTGTCATACGGCGGAGGTTAGGGATTCACATGGGTGTGAAGGTCAAGGCGAACGTGCGGGCGATCACATGCTGATCGGCGAACTCGCGCACCGGACCGGCGTCAGCACGCGCTTGCTGCGTTACTACGAGGAACAGGGCCTGCTGCGGCCACACCGTGACCCGAACGGCTATCGCAGCTATCCCGAGGCGGCGGTCGGCGAGGTGACCAAGATCCGCGAGCTGCTCGCGGCGGGCCTGACCACCGACGACATCGCCCAGCTGATGCCCTGCACCGACCCGGACGGGCCGGTGCAGGCGTGTGAGATGTCGGTGCGGATCATGTCCGAGCGCAGCGCCGAGCTGACCCGGCGGATCACCGACCTGGACCGGCAGCGCGTCGAGCTCACCGCGCAACTCGGCGCGGCGCTGGACGCGCGGACGGCGGGGACCGGGGAGCGGGTCCCCGCCCACGGCTCCGCGACTACTCCCTGACGTAGAACCGCAGGGTGAGATAGGCCGTCACGGCGGCGAACACGATGCCGATCGGGGCGATGGTCAGCGCGACCACCGCGATGTCGTCCCCGGTGATGCGCGGGAAGACATTGCTGTCGAACAGCGGGCCCAGCGCCCGGTCGATGACCAGCGGCCGCGCGATCACCAGCCCGAGGATCGCCAGCACCGAGCCGACGAACGCCGCCGCGACCGCCTCCAGCAGGAACGGCAGCTGGGTATACCAGCGGGTCGCGCCGACCAGGCGCATGATGCCGACTTCCGTGCGCCGCGTGTACGCGGCGATCTGCACCATGTTCAGGACCAGCAGCATCGCCGCCAGCGCCATCACCAGCGCCAGCCCGAACGCGGCATTGCGCAACCCGTCGAACAGGCTCACCAGCCGGTCGACGAACTCCTTGTCGTTGGCGACGATCCGCACGCCGGGCCTGGTCGCGAAGCTGTCGTAGATGTGCTGGTACTGGTCGGCGTCGGTCATCTTCACCCGCAGCGAGGCGGGCAGCGGCGAGTCGGCGATGTACTGCACCATCTCCGGCTGATCGGCGAACAGCTTCTTGGCCTCCTCGAGCGCGTCGGCGCGATTGAGGAACTGCACGCTCTCCACCCCGGAGGTGCCCTTCAGATCCGCCAGCAACGACTTGCAGGGGTCGGCGGCGCAGTCGGGATCGGTGTCGGAGACGGCGTCGTCGAGGTAGAACCGCACCTCGAGCCTGCCGATGAAGAAGTTCTCGGTCTTGTCGGCCATCCGCACCGACAGCATGCCGCCGCCGAGCATCATCAGCGAGACCGCGGTGGTCAGGATCATCGCGATGGTCATCGTCAGGTTGCGGCGCAGACCGTCGACGACCTCGGTGAACAGGAAACTCAGTCGCATTATCGCCCCACCCCGTAGACACCGGTCGCTTCGTCACGCACGAGTCTGCCGTGGTCGAGCTCCACCACCCGCCTGCGCATCGCGTCGACGATGTGGTTGTCGTGGGTGGCCATCAGCACGGTGGTGCCGGTGCGGTTGATCCGTTCCAGCAGCGCCATGATGTCGGCGCTGGTGTCGGGGTCGAGGTTGCCGGTGGGCTCGTCGGCGAGCAGCACCAGCGGCCGGTTGACGAACGCGCGCGCGATCGCCACGCGCTGCTGCTCACCACCGGACAGTTCCGAGGGCAGGCGGTTGCCCTTGCCGCCGAGCCCGACCATGTCGAGTACCTCGGGCACGGTGCGTTCGATGAACTGCCGCCGCTTGCCGATCACCTCGAGCGCGAAGGCCACGTTCTGCTCCACGGTCTTCTGCTGGAGCAGCCGGAAGTCCTGGAAGACGCACCCGATCCGTTGCCGCAACTTCGGCACTTTCCGGCCCGGCAGCCGGTCGACCCGGAAATCGGCCACCCGTATCTCGCCCGCCGTCGGCGACTCCTCCTTGAGCAGCAGCCGCATGAAGGTCGACTTCCCCGAACCGGACGGGCCGATGATGAAGACGAATTCGCCCTTGTCCACCTCGACGGAGACGTTGTCCAGCGCCGGCCGCGTCGAGGTCTTGTACGACTTGGTGACGTTGCGCATGGTGATCACGGGGAGCCAGTGTAGCCAGCGACCGCCCCGGCGACCGGGCCCCGACCGGCGTCGGCGAGGCGGCGAGCAACCCTACGGCGTCGGATCGACCCAGGCGGGCACGGCGTTGAGCAGCGACACCGGGCCGGTGTTGGTGGTTTCGGCGGGCTTGACGAACAGGTAGACGACGAACGTGGACACCCAGGTGGCCATGAGGATCGCCGTCGACTTACGTGGTTTCACTGATTCCTTCCTTACGCAGGGCGGCCGCGACGCGTACGCGCAGCTCACGCCCCACCTCGAATTGTTTGCCCGGCAATGTGCGGGCAACCATCCGGATGTTCATCTCGTCGAGCGAGAGATCTTCCACACCCATCACGGACGGCTCGTCGAGCAGCAGTGGCTTGAGGCGGCGGTCCTGGTAGGCCTTGGTGCACACCTCGTGCAGGATTTCGTTGATCTTGGTGATGTCGGCCTGGGCCGACACCGGCACGTCGATCGCGGCACGCGCCCAGTCCTTGGACAGGTTGGTCACCTTCACGATCTGCCCGTTCGGGACGGTGATGACCTCGCCGTCGGAGTTGCGCAGCGTGGTGATGCGCAACGTCACGTCCTCCACGGTGCCCTCGGCCGCGTCAGCCGATCCGGTGACCGCGATCCGCACCACGTCACCGAAGCCGTACTGGCGCTCGGTGATCAGGAAGAACCCGGCCAGGATGTCCTGCACGATCCGCTGCGCGCCGAAACCGAGCGCCGCGCCGAGCACGGCCGCCGGGGCGACCAGACCGGTCACCGCGAAGCCGAGCCTGCGCAGCACCTCCATGCCGACCAGCACGTAGACGATGGTCAGCACCACCCAGGTGATGACCTGGGCCAGGGCGTGCCGGTGCTTGGCGGCCTCGGTGCGAACCAGGGCGTCGCTCGAGTGGAAGCCCGCGTCGATCTTGGTGGTCACCCGGTCGCGCACGAAGGCGGCGAACCGGCCGAACAGCATCGCGCCGACCACCAGCAGGACGATCTCGAGCCCGCTGGACCGCAGCCAGGCCGTGATCTCCGGTGCCGTGTTGATCGCGAGGACGCCGCTCATCGCCTCGCCCCGGCCGAGAGTCGACGGGGCTTGCGCTGGCACAGTTCCGGTTCGCTCGAACACACACCCGAAAGGTTACAGCGGGGTCACGGTGCGCGGTCAAACGCGAACAGCGTCACACCGGCCGAGCGAACAGGTGGCTACGCGTCGGCCTGTTCCCGCATGCGCCAACGGATTCCGGACTCGATGAAGCCGTCGATATCGCCGTCGAGCACCGCCGAGGGGTTGTTCACCTCATAGTTGGTGCGCAGGTCCTTGACCATCTGGTACGGGTGCAGCACGTAGGAGCGCATCTGATTGCCCCACGAGGCGCCCTCGTTGGTCTTGAGCGCGTCCATCTGCGCGCGCTCCTCCTGGCGCTTGCGCTCGAGCAGCTTGGCCTGCAGCACGCGCATGGCCGAGATCTTGTTCTGCAGCTGCGACTTCTCGTTCTGACAGGTCACCACGATGCCGGTGGGAATGTGGGTCAGGCGCACCGCGGAGTCGGTGGTGTTGACGCTCTGACCACCGGGGCCCGAGGAGCGGTACACGTCCACCCGGACCTCGCCCTCGGGGATCTCGATGTGGTCGGTGGTCTCGACCACCGGCAGCACCTCGACCTCGGCGAAGGAGGTCTGGCGGCGGCCCTGGTTGTCGAACGGGCTGATCCGGACGAGCCGGTGCGTGCCCATCTCCACCGAGAGCGTGCCGTAGGCGTAGGGCGACTTCACCGCGAAGGTGGCGCTCTTGATGCCCGCCTCTTCGGCGTAGGAGGTGTCGTAGACCTCGACGACGTACTTGTGCCGCTCGGCCCAGCGGATGTACATGCGCATCAGCATCTGCGCCCAGTCGGCGGCGTCGACGCCACCGGCGCCGGAACGGATGTTGACCAGCGCGTCACGCTTGTCGTACTCGCCGGAGAGCAGGGTGCGCACCTCCATCGCCTCGATGTCGACCCGCAGCGCGGCGCGCTCGGTGTCGGCGTCGGCGGTGGCTTCCGCGGCGGCCGCGCCCTCCTCGGACTCGGCCAATTCGTAGAGCACCGGCAGGTCTTCGAGGCGCTGGCGCAGGTCCTCCACGCGGCGCAGCTCGCTCTGCGCGTGCGACAGCTCGCTGGTCACCTGCTGGGCGTGGTCCTGGTTGTTCCACAGCTCGGGATCGGCCGCCTGGTGCTCGAGCTCATCGATGCGACGGCGTAGCTCCTCGACATCGAGGACCGACTCGACCGTCTTGAGCGTGGTGTCGAGTTCGGCGAGATCGGCGATAACGTCAGGATGCACGATTCCCAAGGTTACCGGTCGGCTCCGACACGGTGAAACACGCGCACCCGCGACGGCGCGCTGCGGTCAGCTCGCGATGGCGCGCAGGCCGCCGGGGCGCCGTCCGAGCAGCCGGTCCAGGGCCGTCGCGCTGGCCTCGTCGGCGGGCAGCAGGACATACAGCGACTGGTCGTCGTCGAGGGACAGATCCAGTGATTCGTAGGCCAGCCGCAGCGTGCCCGCCTCGGGATGGCTGATCCGGTTGATCCCGCCCGAGGGCGGCAGTCCCGGCAGCGTGGCCAGCCGATCGGTGAACGGCGCGCCCGCGGTGACCGTCAGCTCGTCGACCAGCGCGGCCACCATCGGGTCGGCGCGGTACGGGCCCTGCTTGAGCGAGGCCACCAGCTTGTCGGCGGCGGCGTCCCAGTCCGGGTACAGCTCGCGCGCGCCCGGATGGGTGAAGACGAACCGCGCCACATTGGCCGGTTCGCCCTGCTCGAACAGGCCGCTGGGCGCCATCAGCGTGCGGTAGCCCGCGGTGCAGGCCAGCACCTCGGTGAACCGGTTGGTGATCGCGGCGGGCGCGGGTTCGAGCTGGTCGAGGATGGCGCGGATGGTCGGCCGGACGGTGCGGTTCGGGCCGTTCTCGGCGGCACCGCAGCTGAAACCGGACATGCCCTTGGTGAGCTGGTGTAGATGCACCCGTTCGCGCGGGCTCAGCCGCAGCGTGTCGGCCAGCGCCGACAGCACCGGCGGCGACGGATGCCGGTCGCGGCCCTGTTCGAGCCGGATCAGGTACTCCACGCTGACCCCGGCCAGCATCGCGACCTCGGCCCGGCGCAGCCCCGGTGTGCGCCTGCGCGTGCCAGCGGGCAGGCCGACCTCGGCGGGCGTCACCGCCTCGCGGCGGGTACGCAGGAACAGCCCGAGTTCGTTGTCGCTCACCCGATCGACGGTACCCACTCGCGCGGGCCGGAGAGTGGCCGTGCCACTACCACTCTCAGCGTGGTCTCCCTGACAGCTCCGCGACCGGCGACGGTAGTGACACCGGCCGATCGGGCCGGGCTCACGACAGAGGAGAACACGGTGTCCGCACAGCCACTGAAGCTCGCGATCATCATCGGCAGCGTCCGCGAGGGCCGGTTCGGTCCGGTGGTCGCGAACTGGTTCGCACAGCAGGTCGACGACCGTTTCGACGTCGACATCATCGATCTGGCCGAGGCCGACGTGTCCGCCGCGCTGCCCGCGGTGCCGCCCGCCCTCGACCCCGCGCCCGCCCGTCCGGCCGCGATGGGCGATCTGACCGAGCGCCTGGCCGCCGCCGACGCCTTTGTCATCGTCACGCCCGACTACAACCGCAGCTACCCGGCCGCGCTCAAGGCCGCCATCGACTGGCACTTCACCCAGTGGGATGCCAAGTCGATCGGCTTCGTCGGCTACAGCGGCGGCTCCGGCGGACTGCTGGCCATCGAGCACCTGCGGCAGGTGTTCAACGAGCTCAATGCCCACACCGTGCGCAACTATGTGTCCTTCCCGCGCTACTACCTGCTCTTCGACGAGAACGGGCAGCTGCGGGAGCCCGCGGAGCCGGCGGCGGCGGCGCAGGCCCTGCTCGATCAGTTGCACTGGTGGGCAAGCGCTCTCGTCGCCGCCCGGTCGGCACAGGTCGCGGTCTGACGACCGAGGCAGGCGGGCCGACCGCGTGCTCGGCCCGGGGCGAAGGCCGCCGTGCGCGGCCGCGGGCGCACCTGCCGCCGCGCCGAGCCGCACGCCCGTCGGCCGCGACGTCGGCCGCGTCCGCGCAGCCAAATACACTGGCCCGCGTGGCTGCCTACTCCGCTGACCTGGACCTTGCCCTCCGACTGGCCGACGAGGCCGACGCGATCTCGCGGGTGCGTTTCGGCGCCGTCGATCTGAAAGTCGACGCGAAGCCGGACCTGACGCCGGTCTCGGATGCCGATCTGGCGGTCGAGCAGGTCATCCGGCGTGTGCTCGCCGCCGAACGCCCCGGCGACGCCGTGCTCGGCGAGGAATTCGGCGGCGACGCCGAGTTCACCGGCAGGCAGTGGGTGGTCGACCCGATCGACGGCACCAAGAACTTCGTCCGTGGCGTGCCGGTGTGGGCGAGCCTGATCGCGCTGCTGGTCGACGGGGTGCCGGTGGTCGGTGTGGTCAGCGCGCCCGCGCTGGGCAGGCGCTGGTGGGCGGCCGCGGGCTCGGGCGCGTGGGCCCAGGTGCACCCCGGCGCGCCGAAGCCGATCACGGTGTCGGCGGTGGGCGCTCTCGACTCGGCCAGCCTGGCCTTCTCCAGCCTGTCCGGCTGGCACGAGCGCGGGCTGCGGGAGAAGTTCATCGACCTCACCGACGAGGTCTGGCGGGTCCGCGGCTACGGCGACTTCTTCAACTACTGCCTGGTCGCGGAGGGTGCGGTCGACATCGCCGCCGAGCCCGAGGTCTCGCTGTGGGACCTGGCCGCGCTCGACATCCTGGTCCGCGAGGCCGGTGGCGCGTTCACCTCCCTGGACGGTCGATCCGGCCCGCACGGCGGCGACGCGGTGGCGAGCAACGGCCTGCTCCAGGACGAGGTCCTCGCCCGTTTGCGCGGCTGATCCGAGTTATCCACATGTGTGCGGAGGCCGGTGAACGCCGTCGTCGGGTCCGGTGGACGGACTGCGCGCCCGGCCCACGCTCGTAGGATGGCCCGGTGAGCAATTCCGGCGCCACAGCCCCCGATGTCGACGACTTCCCGCCCGAAGACTTCCCGCCCGACGACGCGTACCCGTCCGATGGTGGCTATATCTCCGAGCACGATCTCGACGACACCGGCGGCTTCCACTTCGACGACCTCGCCCCGGCCACCCCGGGCCGCGCGGCGGCGCCCGCCCGCGCGGAGACCGCCGAGGAGGTGCTGCGCCGGGTCTTCGGTTACGACGCCTTCCGTGGCGACCAGGCCGACATCGTCGCGCAGGTCGTCGGCGGCGGTGACGCGCTGGTCCTGATGCCGACCGGCGGCGGCAAATCGCTGTGCTACCAGGTGCCCTCGCTGGTCCGGCCCGGTGTCGGCGTCGTCGTCTCGCCGCTGATCGCGCTCATGCAGGACCAGGTCGACGCGCTCAGCGCGCTCGGTGTGCGGGCCGGGTTCCTCAACTCCACCCAGTCGCCGGATCAGCGGCGCACGGTGGAAGCGCAGTTCGTCGCCGGTGAACTCGACCTGCTCTATCTCGCGCCGGAACGCCTGCGCCTGGAGTCCACGCTGCGGCTGCTCGACCGCGGCACCGTGGCGCTGTTCGCGATCGACGAGGCGCATTGCGTGTCGCAGTGGGGCCACGACTTCCGGCCCGACTATCTCGCGCTGTCGCTGCTGCACGAGCGCTGGCCCGATGTCCCGCGCATCGCGCTCACCGCGACCGCCACCGAGAAGACCCGTGCCGAGATCGTCGAGCGGCTCGACCTGGGGTCGGCGAAGCAGTTCGTCTCCAGCTTCGACCGGCCCAATATCCAGTACCGGATCGAGTCGAAGAACCGGGCCGACCGTCAGCTGCTCGATTTCATCCGCGCCGAACACCCCGGCGACGCGGGCATCGTCTACTGCCTCTCGCGCAATTCGGTGGAGAAGACCGCCGCGATGCTCAACGAGAACGGCGTGCGCGCGGTGCCGTACCACGCGGGCCTGGACAACCGGACCCGCGCCGAGAACCAGGCCAGGTTCCTGCGGGAGGACGGCCTGATCGTGGTGGCCACCATCGCTTTCGGCATGGGCATCGACAAGCCCGACGTGCGGTTCGTCGCCCATCTCGATCTGCCCAAATCGGTGGAGGGCTACTACCAGGAGACCGGTCGCGCAGGCCGCGACGGGCAGCCGTCGACGGCGTGGATGGTCTACGGCCTCGCCGATGTCGTCCAGCAGCGCAAGATGATCGACTCCAGCGAGGGCGACGCCGCGCACCGCAGGCAGTTGCAGCTGCACCTGGACGCCATGCTCGCGCTGTGCGAGACGGTGGGCTGCCGCCGCGTCCAGCTGCTGAACTACTTCGGTCAGCCCGGCCAGGCCTGTGGCAACTGCGATGTGTGCCTGAATCCGCCGGAGACCTGGGACGGCACCGTCCCGGCGCAGAAGCTGCTCTCGACCGTGCTGCGGCTCAAACGCGAACGGGGACAAGCGTTCGGCGCGGGCCATCTGGTCGACATCCTGCTGGGCAAGTCGAACCCGAAGATCACCCAGCACCGGCACAACGAGCTGTCGGTGTTCGGCATCGGCACCGATCTGCGCGATACCGAGTGGCGCGGCGTGACGCGTCAGCTGCTCGCCGGCGGACTGCTCGCGGTGCAGGGGGAGTACGGCGTGCTCGCGCTCACCGAGGCCAGCAACGAGGTGCTGTTCGAGGGCAAGAAGGTGCTGATGCGCCGCGAGCCCGAACGCGCCGCCCGGCCCGCGCGCAGCGCGAAATCGGCCAAGGCCACGGTGGATCTGCCCGCGACCGACCTGCCGCTGTTCGAACGCCTGCGCGCGTGGCGGGCGGCGACCGCCAAGGAGCAGGGCGTGCCCGCCTACGTGGTGTTCCACGACGCGACCCTGCGCGAAATCGTTGCGCGCAAACCGGGTTCGCTCGCCGAGCTCGGGACCGTCGGCGGCGTCGGCGAGAACAAACTGGCCCGCTACGGCGAGGGCGTACTGGCCGCGCTGACCGAGGAGTAACCGGCGAAGGAACCCGCGACGAACCGGGGCGGGGCGCGATACTGTCGAGGCATGGCGAACGGTGAAGGCTCCGAGAGCGAGTCGTCGGGCGGCACGAGCCAGGGCGGCGGCGATACTCCGCTGCCGCCGATCCCGCACCGGCACATCGACCCGGTCGTCGCGCCCAGCCTGCTCGGCGGCCACCACCCGGTGGTCCACCGGGGCAGGCCGCGCTGGTCGACCGTCGCCCTGATCCTCGTCTTCGCCTCGGCGCTCGCCCTCTATCTGGCCCTGCGTCCGGGCGGCTGACGGCCGGGCCCTTCGCGATCCGGTACCCGCCCGGTTCCGGAATCTTTGCGATGCTGCGGACCAGGAGACGGCGCCGAGCACTGTGACCTGTGGTAGCCGCAGGTCATAGCCCCGCCGACCGACCCGCCCCCGGCGCACTGTAGGCCTCCTCGACCGATCGAGCCGATCGGTCCCGGCCCGAGGAGGCGACGGGAATGCTGTGGGTGACCTGGGTGACGCGAGGGGTGTGCGCCGCCCTGATCGCGACCGGATTCGTCTGTGCGACAGCACCGGTGGGCACCGCCGAGTCCGCGACACCGATCGGCGTCGCGGACCTGCACCGGATGCTGACGCCGACGCTGCCCGGCACCTACGGTGACGACACCGCCGTGGTGATCCTCGGCTACGGCCTGACACCCGAGGGCGACCTGCGCCCGGAACTGGTCCGGCGGCTACGGGCGGGCCTGGTGCAGGCGGTGTTCGCGCCGTGGTCGCCGATCATCGTCACCGGCGGGAACCCGCAGGCCGGGCTGAGCGAGGCCGACGCGATGGCCGACTGGCTCCTCGCGGCCGGTGTCGACCCGGCGCGGATCCTGCGGGAGCCGCAGGCCGATTCCACGGTGGCCAACGCCCGCTTCACCGCCGCGCTGATGGCCGAACATCACCTGCGCGCGGCCGTGCTGGTGACCTCCGGCGACCACGTCGACCGGGCCAGAGCGGCCTTCGACGACGCGGGCGTGCTCGTCGTCGGCGAGCTCACCCCCGACCGCACGCTGTGGCCGGTGCTGCCCCTGCGGATCGACCGCTTCGGTCCCGCGCTACCGCCCGGTTAGCCGTTCGCTGTGACCGGACACAGTGTTTCGTCATGTGACCCGCCGCCGGACCGTCGGCCCGCCATCGTTGGGCCCAGGGGGTCCGCCGTTTCCCGCCCGTCAACTCCGAGGTGACATCCAATGACGCTCCAGCTGTCCGACCGCGACATCCTGGCCGAACTCGAACCGACCGCCGAAGCGAACCTGAACGACCACCTGGCCAAGGCCAAGGACTGGCACCCGCACGACTACGTGCCGTGGGACGAGGGCCGCAACTTCGCCGCGATGGGCGGCATCGACTGGGACCCGGAGCAGTCCCGGCTCAGCGAGGTGGCCAAGGCGGCGATGATCACCAACCTGCTCACCGAGGACAACCTGCCCTCCTACCATCGCGAGCTGGCCGACACCTTCGGCTTCGACAACGCCTGGGGCACCTGGGTCGGGCGCTGGACCGCCGAGGAGAACCGGCACGGCATCGTCATGCGCGACTACCTGGTGGTGACGCGCGCGGTCGACCCGGTGGCGCTCGAGGAAGCCAGGATGGCGCACATGACCGCGGGCATCGCCAAGCCGGAGAAGGGCTCGCAGTTCCTCAAGGGCGTCGCCTACGTCACCTTCCAGGAGCTGGCGACCAGGATCAGCCACCGCAACACCGGCAGGCTGTGCGACGACCCGATCGCCGACCGCATGCTGGCGCGCATCGCGACCGACGAGAACCTGCACATGGTCTTCTACCGCAAGCTCTGCGCGGCCGCCCTCGACCTCACCCCCGACGCGACCATGCGCGCCATCGCCGACGTCGTCCTGCGCTTTCAGATGCCCGGCCTGAACCAGCCCAACTTCCGCCGCAACGCGGTCCTGCTCGCCAAGCACGGCGTCTACGACCTGCGCCAGCACCTCGATGTCGTGCTCGAGCCCGTGCTGCGCACCTGGAAGGTCTTCGACCGCACCGACCTCGGCGACGAGGGCGAACGCGCCCGCGACGAACTGCACGCCTACCTGCTCGACCTCGAGGCCAAGGCGAACCGCTTCGAGGAACAGCGCGACCGGGCACTGGCCCGCGCCCTCGAGCGCGCGGCGAGCTGAGGGCGGGGCGGACCTTGGAATAAACGGCTGGCGCGGTCACTTAGAGTTGACCGTTATGAAGGAAAAGGGCAGGAAGGTCATCGCGACCAACCGCCGGGCGCGGCACAACTACACGATCCTCGACACCTATGAGGCGGGGATCGCGCTGGTCGGCACCGAAGTGAAGAGCCTGCGCGAAGGCAAGGCGTCCCTCGTCGACGCCTTCGCGACCGTCGACAACGGCGAGGTCTGGCTGCGCGGCCTGCACATTCCGGAGTTCAGCCACGGCACCTGGACCAACCATTCGCCGCGGCGCACCCGCAAGCTGCTGCTGCACAAGCGCGAGATCGAGCACCTGGTCGGCAAGTCCAGGGAGGGCAACCAGACGCTGGTGCCGCTGTCGATGTACTTCTCCGACGGCAAGGTGAAGGTCGAGCTCGCGCTCGCCAAGGGTAAGCAGGACTACGACAAGCGCCAGGACCTCGCCCGCAGGCAGGCCGAGCGGGAGGTCACGCGCGAGATCGGTCGACGGGTCAAAGGCATGCGTTGATCTCCGTCCTGCTCGCCCTCGTGGCGGCGGCGGGCTACGGAGTCAGCGATTTCTTCGGCGGGATCGCCGCCCGGCGGGTCACCGCCCTGCGGGTGGTCGTCGTGTCCTACCCGTTCTCGGTGCTGCTGGTCCTGCTGATCGCGCCGCTGGTCGGCGGGCACGCGGACGCGGCATCGATGCTGTGGGGCCTGGCCGCCGGCGTGGCCAGCGGGCTGGCGGTGTGGTGGTTCTACGCCGCGCTCGCCGACGGGCCGATGTCGGTGGTGTCGCCGGTGACCGCGGTGCTGGTCGCCGGGATCCCGGTGGTCGCCGGGTTCTTCCTCGGCGAGCGGCCGGGTCCGGCGGCCATCGCGGGGATCGCGCTCGCGTTGGTCGCGGTCGTGCTGGTCAGCCGGGAAGCGCCCGACGAGACGACCGAGGAGATCATCGGCGGGCGGGAACTGCGCTTCACCCGCCGGGTCGCGCTGTTGACCGTGGGTTCCGGCGCCGCGTTCGGGTTCGCCTTCTTCTTCCTGCACGAGACCAGCGCGAGCGCCGGGCTGTGGCCGCTGCTCGGCCAGCGCGCCGCCGCGACGGCCGTCGTCTGGACCTCCGCGCTGGCCGCCGGCCAGTTCCGCGGCCTGCACGGGGAACCGCTGCGGCTCGCGCTGGCGGTCGGTGTCCTCGACGTGATCGCCAACGCGGCGCTGCTGTACGCCTTCCACGGATCGTTGCTGTCGGTGGTCAGCGTGATCGGCTCGCTGTATCCGGCCGCGACCGTGCTGCTGGCGATGGTGCTGCTCGGCGAACGGATCAGCACGACGCAGAAGGTGGGCATGGTGCTCGCGCTCGCGGCGGTCGCCATGATCGCCGCGAGCTGAGCTGCTACAGCCGGGTGCAGGGCTCGTGCAGGTTAAGCTTTTCCAGCGTGCTGCCCTGGTAGCCGACCTCGATCGCCCGCGCGCCCATCGGCGCCGCCTTGTCCGGCTCGAACACCGAGGTCCACTCGCCGCTCAGATCGGGTTCGTTCGCGCCCGCCGGATGGATGACGACCATGCCCTCACCGTCGGGGCGCAGATCCGTGATCGTGCGGCGCAACCCGGCCCGGGTGAGCTCCCGCTCCTCGGCGGCCGCGATGAGCAGGGCCTTGAGCGGATAGGAGATCGCCCAGCCGAGCGAATAGCCGAAGTTGGCCGGTTCGCGATCGATGGCGGCGCGGGCGTGCCGGGCGCCGACGCTGTCGCCGTTCCAGCTGTCGACCGGGGTCGTGTAGTTGTAGAGCGCCGTCAGCGCGGGGGCCGCGGCGGTCTGCAGCAGCGCCGCGTTCCAGGTCGGTAGCGAGCCGAGGAAGCGGCCGGTGTAGCCCGACTTCACCAGCTTGCCCACGATCTCGGCGGTCTCGGCCGGACCGGTGGCCAGCATGACCAGGTCGGGGTCGGCGGCCAGGATCTCCTCGACCGGCCCGTCCTGATTGCCGACCTCACCGTTGGGACCGGTGTCGATCCGGTCGGCGATGGTGGCGCCGTTGGCGATCGCCCACTTCAGCGCGCCGCTGGCGTAGTCGCCGCCGTAGTTGCCGCGGTAGGCGACGACGGCGATATTGTGCGGCGCGTAGTGGGTGCGGGTGAACCAGTCCAGGCCGGTCACCGCCTCGGTGCAATAGGAATAGCCCGCGCTGAGCACCAGATTGCGGTCGGCGCTGCGGTAGTTCCAGCCCGACCACTGGGTGGCCGCCACGCTGACCATGTCGTCGGCGTCCATCTGATTGAGCATCGCGATGGTCTGGGCGGTGCCGAAGCTCATCGCCAGCGCGAGCACATTCGGCTCGATCTCGGCGTAGGCGGTGCGGTGCGTGCGCGGGTCGAGGGAGGTGTTGCGGGTGTTGGTGGTGATGTCGATGTCGTAGCCGCCGATGCCGCCCGCCTGGTTCACCTGGTTCCAGAACGCCAGCTGGCCCTCGTTCATCGACGCGCCGAGCGCGGTGAACGGGCCGTTCGCCAGGTCGGACAGCACGCCGAGGTAGATGCACCCCCGGTCCCTGTGCGGTGATCCGGGACACGGTGCGCTGGTCACACCCGGCCCGGCGGTCGATTCGCCGGCGGAGCAAGCGGCAGCGAGGACGAGACCGGCCACGACGGGCACAGCCGCCGACCGACGCAGCCGACTGGTGAATGCCATGAGGTAACTCCTTGTTCCAGCCGCACACGGGATCTCGCGCGTCCCGGTCCGGCCGATCGAGAACAGTACCCCGGTCGACCGGCGCGTCTACCCGGATCGGCGGTGCGAATCAGTGTGGTTCGCTGACGAGTCACATCGGCGACACCCCGCGCTGGCAGAAATATCGGGAAGATTCGCGGCGACGGCAGTGTTAACATGACTAGCCCGCACGGTGCGGGCACGTACGGGGCTGAACGGTTTCGACTGCGTACGTTGATTCAGGGGAAGCGTGTCGGTGCAGGCAAGAGACCACCGTAAGCGTCGTTGCAACCAATTAAGCGCCGATTCCAATCAGCGCGAGTACGCCCTCGCTGCCTAAGTAGCAGGTCGTCTCTGTCAGACCGGGTTCGTCCCTCGATCCGGACCCTGGCATCAGCTAGAGGGAATTACCGTTCGGCTCGGTCGCGGAGTCGGACGGGACATCTAACAGCGACTGGGATCGTCATCCGGGCTTGTTCGCGAGACCTGGAGGTCCGAGTAGAGGCAGAGCGAACTGCACACGGAGAAGCCCTGATGGCACGACGGAGGACCCGGGTTCGATTCCCGGCAGCTCCACTCGAAGCCCCTCACCTGGAACCCAGGTGAGGGGCTTTTCGCTTCGGTCTACCCGCCGGCCCTGCGGCGGAAGGTGCGCTTGCCCCCTGCCCCGGACTGGGTGCCGCGCACCTTGGCGGCGTTCTGCCCGGCGCCGCCGACCCCGGCCTTCCCGTTCTTGCGCTCGAGTGCTTCGCGGAACTTCCGCTTGGTCGCTTCTTCCTGCGTTTCGGTTGCGTCGCCACCGGAGAGTTCGGTGGCGGGTTCTAGTTCGTCGGCCATCACCACAGCCTGCCACCTTTCGGCCGATCGTCGAATCCGCAGGCGGGCAACCGCTGTCAGGTCAGGCTGGCCACCCAGGAACCGTTGCACCCCAGTTCCGTGTTGAGCCCGGCGTCGAACACCCAGACGACCTCGGCGGGCGGATTCATGGTGAAGTTCCAGGCACCACTCGGCGAGGTGATCACGACGTCGTCCGCGTCGGCCACGACACTCACCTGGTCGTGCACGAACGTCCAGTACCCACCCCACGTCGGGTAGTTGAGCCGGATCTCGACATCGTGCCCGACATGGTTCTGCACCACCAGACACGACCCGGGAAAGTCCTCCGCCACGATCGTGCTCATCCCGGCCTCGGCCCCGGCGACCCCATTGCCGACCACAGTCAGCGCGACGCCTAGGGTAGCCACCGCGATTGCAGACGTCTTCATATCTCTCCCCTCCGCTCCGGCGGGAACTCACACCACCGGACGTTGTTGTTTTGCAGCGCAATACTTCCGTAGACGCTAGGGGAGATCGATGACGAAATTCTTGCGCAACTCGTAAAACCGCAGGTCAGTATCGCAGGGGTCGTGTCCGGACCGGACAGAGCTCATGTGGATCCACCTGCCCGCATGTCGGGCGGGCACGGTTCGACACCATAGCGGCGAACCGGTCGCGGTCAGGTGGCCGGGATAAGCCGGATCAGATTCGTGCGCCCTTCTCGAGATTGCATCTACGGCAGAGTATTTGGAGGTTTCCGGCACTCGTCGCACCCCCTCGGCTCAGCGGGATGATGTGATCGAACTCGAGGTAGTGAGCATCTCCGCATTGGCAACATCTGCCGCCGTCTCGTTGCCACACTTCGGATTTCACATCCGGTGGGATCGATCGGGTGTCACGCTGTCCGGGAGCCAAGACCAGGCGCTTCGCGATACGGAGCGCTCCTTCCAACACAGCTGCGACGTACTCGGGGTCAGGAACGCTGTAGGTGCCGCCGCCGCGGGCGGTGGTCGCGGAGATGATGATGTTTCCGTATTCGCTCGAGATCGAGACGATTTTCGCCCAAGGCAACTCGCTGCCGGCTCCCGCGCCGATGAACCGGAGCTTCTTACTGCTCCCGATCAACCTGCCGCCGTTGCGGCGTGGCCCGCTGGCCAGGTACTTGATCTGCGCAGCATTGACGTCGATGTACAGCGTCTCATCTGCTTCCAGATGCAAGTCCGATCGTTGGATGCGGGGCAGATCGCCGGCACGGACCTGCGTGAGCGATCGCCCGCGTAGCATACGTTGACGAAGTTCGTCAACGCGTCGCTGCGCAACGCCGAGATCAACGACCGCTTGGAGATCCGCAACTGCGCGCTCGAACTCGCTCAGCTCACCTGCTTCGATTTCGTTGTCAGCGAAGGCGAAAGCGACCACGCGTTCCAGGTAGGCGACAGCGAGCGGTCGTAGCGCTTCCTTGCCGCTGGCTTCATGAATCCGTTGGAAGCGGAGGGCAGTCCACAACTCGTCCCAACCGCTGCCGTGCGGGCCGGATGTGGTCAACACGTGCCAGGCCTGTGATCGCCATGTCTCCATGAACCCGTTGACGTCGGACTCACACCAGCGACATGGTGGCGCGCTGCCGAACCGAGGGACCCGCTTCTCTCGCCCACATCGCTCGCACAGCGCTGGACTCGGCGGGAACTGCCGCCTGGTGTCATCGGTCCAGGCTCTGCCATTCCACCAACGCAACTGATCTGACGGCGTCGAATCCGGGTACCACCCGGGCTCCCGTTCCGGCTGGGATGGCGGGGTCGCTGTGACGGAAGGTGGCGGAACAGGAGATGCTGTCGGCGGTGCGGCGGCGGGCGGGTCGTCGACTTCGACACCGAACTCTTCGGCAAGTCCGCGAAGACCGCTTGCCCAGCCTTGGCCGACCGACCTGAACTTCCACAGACCGTTTCGCCGGTAGAACTCGCCGAGCATCATCGCCGTGACGGCGTCCGGCTGATCGATGTCGAATGAGATCAGTGCACTAGCCCCGTCATGCACCGTCAGTGTGAGGTCGGGGATGTCTCGAAACGAACCCGCGTCAACGGATCCCGAGATAACGATGCGGGAAACCGCCGCCTCGACGGTGGTGAGGGAGACCTTCAGTACCGCGCGACCAACGATCGACTCGGACAGTGAGACCGCACCCGACGGATGGTGTGCGGCATTGTAGAATACGAAGTCATCATTTGTCCTGATCCTGCCGGATTCGGATAAGAGAAGCGCTTGTGGATCGACCTCCTGCCGGGATCCCCATGTGAGTGTCACCGTCACTGTTGGCGCTGTGACAGCAGCGTTTTCGCCTCTCGAGAGCTTCACGTGCTGCACACCGTTTCCGTGGCAGGTTCTGTTACGCGCCCGATGCGTCTTTCGGGACTTGTCAGGGCACAGCCGGTGGGCGGTCGGGGACGAGGTGGGTGGCCAGGGCGGTGCCGATGGGGATGGCGTTGTTGGTGGCGGGGGAGGTGGGGCCGTGGGTGGTGTAGACGATGATGGTGGTCTGGGTTTTGGTGTCGTAGAGGGCGACGCCGTTGTAGCCGCCGTAGGCGGGGTTCATGTAGAGCCAGTCGGCCAGGTGGACGACGCCGAAGGCGAAGTACTTCTCGGTGGTGAACGGGCCGAGGCCCGCGGTGGAGGGGCTCATCATCTGCTGGAGCTGGTCGGGGGTGAGGCGTTCGCCGGTGGCGAGGGCGCGGACCCAGCGGCCGAGGTCGGCGACGGGGGCGTTCATGTTGCCGCTGTGCAGGAAGGCGGTGGGGTTCCAGAAGGTGGAGTCCTCGAAGCCGTTGCGCTCGTTGGTGTAGCCGTGCAGGTACGGCTCGTCGATCGCCGGGTTCAGGACGACCTTGCTGTCGTGCATGCCGAGCGGGATCAGGATGTGCTGGGTGATCAACTCGCCCAGTGGCTTCCCGGTGGCGTTCTGCAGCACCTCGCCCAGGACGACGAGATCGCTGTGCGCGTAGCCGAAGTCGGTGCCGGGTTCGAACAGCGGTGGGCGGGCGTTGGCGCGCTCGAACAGCTGGGACGCGGTCCACTCGCGGATCGGGTTCTCGGCGAAGATCTTCAGGAACTCCGGGTCGGTCACGTAGTCGGCGATGCCGGAGGTGCTGTCGGCGAGCATGCGCGGGGTGATCTTGTCCGCGCGCGGGAAGTCGGGTAGCCAGCGGGCGATGGGTTCGTCCATCTTCAGCACGCCGTCGCCGTCGAGCCGCCACAGCACGGTCGACAGCATCGGTTCCATCGGCTGGCCGACGCGCACTTTCATCTCGGGGGTCGCGGGGACGCCCAGCGGGGATCCGCCGAACGCGCCGAGCGCGATCTGCTCCTCGCCCCGCCAGACACCGTAGACGGCCGAGCTGACGCCGAGCTCGGTCACCTTGCCGCGCACGATGTCGGTGATCGCGGTGGCCTCGGGACTGTCCGGCGGCGCGGTCGACGACCCGGTGTCGCTGCCGGACCCGCAGGCCGCGGTGCCGAGGACGAGCAGGAACGCGAGCACCGCGGACGCGCTACGGTGCCCCCGGTACCGGGGCGACACGCTCATGACGGCGATCCCTTCGTGGAAGAAAACTCACCCGAGCAGCGCAGTCGAATCTACGCCGCCCCCTTCCGCCGGAACAGCCCATCGGTAGGATCCTGCGAGGCGGGGCGGGCCAGGAGGGATGTGGCTGTGATCGAGGTGTGGGGTGCGCGCGTCGCCGTGCGGTACGCGGACGGCAGGCTGGTGACGACGCCGCTGCGGGCCGACAACGAGACCGCGCTCGATATCGCCGTGGCCGAGCTGGCCCGGATCGCGCTCGCGACCACCGACGACGACCAGCTGGCGATGCTGCTGTTCTTCCGGTCGTCGGAGTTCCGCGTCAACGGCTCGGCGACCGACCGGCATCCGGTCCCGGTGTTCCTCGAGCTCGGGGTGCGTGAGCAGGCGCAGGTGCTGGTCCGGGCGGTCGAACGCGATCTGGTCAGCCTGCGCCGGGTGTTCCCGCCGCGGCCCAATCTCGTGCCGCCGCGCCCGGTGCCCGGCCCGAACGGTCCGCGCAGGCCCGATGTCGCGGCCGCGGCGGACCGAATGCGCTTCGCGGGCAACTCGGTCCGCGAGATCGACATCCTGCACGGCTGCGCACGGCCGGACGAATACGTACTCGAGCTGGCCCAGGCGGGACACGAGGGCGCGCCGGGACTGGTCGCGATCACCACGCTGCGGCTGCTGTTCGTCTCGGCGTGGGCGATCTACGAGTTCCCGGTCGCCGTGCTCACCGGCGCCGAGGTGCGCAGCCCGCCGGGCCAGGTGGTGACGCTGCGCGTGTCGGGCGCGGGCAGCGACCTGGACTTCCTCGACTGGGAGCCCGAGGATTTCGGCCGGGTCGCCGAGGCGCTGCGGCTGGCCTGCGAGATCGAGCACGTCGACGGGTCGATCTCGCCGTCGCTGCCGTCCTCGGCCGACCTGTTCGGCGAATGGCAGCTGCTGGTGGAGCGACGCAAGCTGGGGATGGTCGCCGACGATCCGTTCCGGCGTCAGGCCGTCGGCATCATGCTGGCGATGCCGGGCTGAACACCGGCGCGCCCCGGTGCAGGGCCACTCGCCGCCACGGGCTCGACGGTCGCAAGTGCAGCCCGGCGATCATCCGCCTGCGTTCGGCGATCTGGGTCCTGGCGGCCGAGAGATCCTGCGCGGCGGCCCAGAAGATGGCGCCGGTGAGGAAGCCGTCGCCGAACTGGCGCCAGTTGCGGTAGTGCTGCCGAGCGCGGTCGAGGCCGGTCAGCATGTGCTCCCACGCCTCGTCCTCGGTGAGGTACCCGGCGGTGCAGGCGGCGCGGGCGATGAAGACCAGCCGGGCCAGGTCCCAGGCGGTCGCGTCGGTCTGCAATGGGGTCGGCAGGCTCTCGGTGATGCCGAGTTTGATCGCCTGCAGCCAGGCGTCGTAGTCGCGGTCGATGCCGGCGGGCCCACGGTAGCCACGGAAACCCGAGAGGGTGTGCAGGAATTCGCGATGCTCGTCGGCCAGACCGGTGCGGTCGACCCGCCCGGTCTCGGTGGCCGCGGCCACGGCCAGCGGGTGGACGAGCTCGAACAGCGGCGCGTGCATGCCGGCGAGCAGCCTGCGGATGGTGTCGCGCGCGTCCTCGGCGTTGTCGACGCCCCACGATTCGTGCAGGCCCTCGATGGCGGTCTCGCGCCGGGTCGCGGTGCTGTCGTCCTCCTCGGGCAGGAACGCGACCGCGTCGCAGTAGGCACCCCAGCTGCGCCCGTAGTAGGCGCCGACGGCGAGCGCCCTGATCCGGTCGTCGTCGACCGCCGCGCCCGACCAGACATCGGGTTCGTCATCGATGTCGGGGCCGGGAAATCCCGCGACCCGCGGTCGCCGCACTGATCCTGCCGGTTGCATGGAGCGCACCCCTCCGCCGAGCCGAAACGTTGTGCCGCCAGATCTTACGACCGATCCGGCACCGGGTCGCGGTCAGCCCCGATCCACGCCCCGGCCGTGCCGCGACGGGTCAGCGCCCGAAGGCGCGCAGCTGGTAGAGCCCGCGCGAGGTGGCGACCGTGGTGCCCGCGCTGTCGGTGACGACCGCCTCCAGGACGAAATCGGCCTTGCCGACGGCCGCGGCCTCGGCGGCGACCCGGGTGATCTCGTCCTCGCTCAGGGTGGCCTCGGCGCGCAGGTCGGTGCGGGCCATCGCCCGGAACGCGATGTCGAAGGACTTCACCAGCGGATAGAACGCCGAGGTGTCGAAGCTGCCCGCGGTGATCGCACCGCCGAGCACCTCGGCGACGGTGAACTGCACGCCGGCGTAGATGGCCCCGAAGTGATTGCCGTTGCCCTCGATCGGCACGGTGGTGACGGCGTGGCCGCGCCCCACCTCGAGCACCCGGACCCCCATCTTCGCGGCGACCGGCATGGCCACCTCGATGACGCTGTTGACGGTGTCGACCAAGTCGTCTGCGGGCATGGGCCGCGTCCTTTCGCGAAACGGGACCTCACTGTCCCGACGCCAGCCAGGGTATCGATTGCGGGCCGGTGGCGGAGCGATTCGTCGGTGGTCGGGGTTACCGTCGAAACCGTGGCGGAATACCGGGAACGCGCGGCGCGGCTGGATCGCGCCGTCGTGTGGACGCGCGCGGTGCCTGAACCGGCAGGCCCGGTCACGGTGTTCCCCGACGGCTGCATGGACCTGATCTGGACCGAGGGCACGCTGATGGTGGCCGGTCCGGACAGCCGCGCCGTCCAGGTACCCACCGCCAGGGCCGCGGAGTTCGTCGGCATCCGGTTCGCGCCGGGCACCGCGCCCGCGCTGCTGGGCATACCCGCCGTCGAACTGCTCGATCAGCGGGTCGACCTGGCCGACCTCTTCCCCGATCGCCGGGTCCGCGCGCTGATCGACCGGGTGGACAACGCGCCCGACCGCGTTGCGGCCTTGGAATCGATCGTGTTGCGATTCGCTTCCGACGCGGCACCACCCGACCCGGCGCTCGCCGGGATCGTCGACGCGATCGCCGCGGGCACCACGGTGGCGCGCACGGCGGCCGCGGCGGGGATGTCCGCGCGTTTGCTGCACCGGCGCTCCCTGGCCGCTTTCGGCTACGGACCCAAGATGTTGGCCCGGATTCTGCGCTTCCAGCGCGCGCTCGCGGCGGTGCGCGCGGGCCTTCCGGCGGCGGAAACCGCCGCGGTCACCGGCTTCGCGGACCAGGCGCATCTGTCCAGGGAAGTCCGTGACCTGGCCGGATGCTCGGTGCGCGCGTTACAAGCTGGCTGAGCCGCGCGCCCGTGCCCGGAAAGTCTCATTCGGCAAGGTCGTACCGGCGAGTTACGCTCACAAGGCACGCCCCGTCGTATGTGCCAGGCAAGTCCGAACCACCGACGAGAGGATGTGAACCCGATGATCGACGTATCCGTGTACTCCACGCTCCGTATCGAGGCCGAAAGAGACGAAGTCCGTCGACTTGTCGTCGGAGCGGTCGTCGTCCGCCACAACCGGGTGCTCATCCTCCGCCGCCGACGATCGGATTCGCTGAGTGGTCGCTGGGAGCTACCGAGCGGGGTCGTGCAGCCGGGGGAGTCGCTCGACGACGCGGTGGCGCGCGAGGTCTTCGAGGCGACCGGCCTGCGGGTCACCGAGGTCAGCGACTACCTGGGCGAATTCGACTACCTGTCCGGGCGCGGTGCCCGCACGCGGCAGTTCACCTTCGTCGTCGACGTCGCCGCCACCGGACCGGTGACGCTCACCGATCACGACACCCACCTGTGGACCAGGCTGACCGGCGAACCGCCGGTCAGCGACGAGGTCGGCGAGCTGCTCGGCCGCTATCAGCGGCGTCAGCGCGATCCCGGCGGCTGGTCGGCCTATTCGCTGGGCAGCGGGGCGTAGAGGTCGATGCCCTGGCCGTCGGGGTCGGCGAGCGTGGCGTAGCGCTGGCCCCAGACGGCGTCCCACGGCGCGAGTTCTCCGTGATAGCCGGCGTCGACGAGTTCGGCCCAGAGCTTGTCGACCTCGGCCGGGTCGGCGCAGCGGAACGCGATTCCGCTGCGTCCGTGCCCGGTCGGCGGGTGCCAGCCGGGGGTGAACGAGGCGATCACCTGTTCGGTGTCCAGGGCCAGGCGCAGGCCACCGCCGACCTGTGCTTCGGCGTGGCCCTCGGACTCGGCGCCCTCGGGGAACACGAGCCCCAGTTTGCGGTAGAAGGCCACCGAGGCGGCCATATCGGAGACGACGATCGAGACGACATCGAGCTGAGGAGTCATATCCGCAGCGTAGACACGGGCGTGTGGTGTCGTCTTGAACGAATCGGACGTCCGGGCCGCGGTCTCAGCGGGCCGGGACCGGCACCAGTTCGGCGATCAGATTGCCGATCAGGATCTGCAGGTGGTCGCGAATGCTGCGGACCACCTCGATCGGCTGCCCGGCCGGATCGGCGAGGACCCAGTCCCGGTAGCTGATCCCCGGGAAGTACGGACACACCTCGCCGCAGCCCATGGTGACCACCACATCCGACACCCCGACGGCGTCGTCGGTGAGCGGCTTGGGCCGTTCCCCGGCGATGTCGATGCCGATCTCGGCCATCACCGCGACGGCGGCGGGGTTCAGCTCGGCCGCCGGGGCGCTGCCCGCGGTCCGCACGTCGATCCGGTCGCCCGCCATCGCCCGTAGGAAACCCGCCGCCATCTGCGATCTACCCGCATTGTGGACGCAGACGAACAACACGCTGGGAGTGTGGGCCATGGTCGCCCTTTCGGCGCAGGGGCGAAGTGCTTGTGGCGCTTCGGGTATCACCGACCATCATTCCATCCGCACCGGTGGGTGTGGGGGCGACCGGCGACACTGTTGTCCGGCGGATGTCCGCCGTCAGCTCAGCGGCCCGAGCACCCGGTTCACATAGTCGTTGGCGAAGACGCCGGTGGGATCGAAGCGGCGGCGCACCTCGGTGAACCGGTCCCATTCGGGGTAGCGGGGGCGCAGCGTCTCGGCGGTCTGGAAGTGCCGCTTACCCCAGTGCGGCCTGCCCTGGTAGCGGTTGAACACCGCCTCGCAGGCGCGGAAGTACGGCTCCCACACCATGCCCTCGTACTGGTGCACGGCGATGTAGCAGGTCTCGCGCCCGCCCGCGGGGGACAGCAGCGCGTCGTCGGGGGCGACCCAGCGCACCTCGATCGGCATCGGGGTGCCGAATCGCTTGGTGACATCGAGGATCTCGCCGATCGCGGCGCGCGCGTGCTCGCGCGGGATGGCGTATTCCATCTCGTTGAACTTCACCAGGCGCGGGGTCGCGAAGACGCGGTAGGACCGGTCGATCTTGCGATTGTTGCTGCCCGCCTTGGTCGCGAGCCGGTGGATCGCCGGGACCGTGGCGGGCACCCGCCTGCCCAGCTTGCACATGGTGTCGTACAGGTGATTCGACAGCAGGACGTCGTTGAGCCAGGCGCCCGCCTTGCCGCGCGGCTGCTCGGGTTCGGTGCTGCGGTTGCTCGACTTGGTCATCGCCACATCGGCGTGCGCGAAGGCGAAGAACTCGAAATGGTCACTGCCGTCGGCGAGTTCGTCGAGATTCGCGAGCACGTCGGCGATCGGGACCGGCCGCTCGACGAGGTCGAGCACGAAGGAGGGCTCGAGCTGCAGGGTCACCGCGGTGACGATGCCCAGCGCGCCGATGCTGACCCGCGCCGCGCGCCAGCCGTCCGGATCGGTCTCCTCGTTGAGCTCGACCGTGGTGCCGTCGGCGCGCAGGATCTCCACCGAGTGCAGCGCGGCGGAGATATTGCACAGCTTGGCGCCGGTGCCGTGGGTGCCGGTGGCGGTCGCGCCCGCGATGGTCTGGGTGTCGATATCGCCCAGGTTGGGGAAGGCCAGGCCGTGCGAGTGCAGCAGCGGGCTCGCCGCGTGCAGGGTCAGTCCGGCTTCGACCCGGACGCGGCCGGTCGCGGTGTCGACGTCGAGCACCCGGTCCAGGCCGCCGAGATCGATCAGGGTGCCGTCGGTGAGGACGGCGTCGGTGAACGAATGGCCCGATCCCGCGACGCGCACGGTCCGGCCCGCGGCGGCGGACGCGGTGACGATCTCGGCCAGTTCTTCGGCGCCGCGCGGTGCGGCGACGACGGCGGGTGAGCAGCGCTGCTCGCCCGCCCAGTTCACCCAGGAGCTGTTGGTCATGTGTCCAACTGTAGAGGATGGACTGTGACGCGCGCTACTGGTGCTGGGAAGAAGTACTGCTCAGCGGCGTCGGCCGAGGCAGCCCGCCGCCTTGGCGCGCTCGACCTCGTCATCGGTCAGCGGGGCGACGAGCAGGGGCCTGCGCGGCACGGCGTCGGTGCGGACGCCGTTGAGGGTGATGGCCATATAGCGCTGCCACACTTCGGAATTCACCGGTCCGGCGAACTCGGCGAAGGAGTTCACCATGTGGATCAGGGCGAAGAAATCGGTGGTGGTGACATCGGGGTGCACGGCTCCCGCGTCGCGCGCGCGATCGATGATCGCGGTGACCGAGGGGCGGATCCGATCGCGCAGTTCGGCGAAGCGGGCCGGGTCTTCCTCGAGCTCGAGCATCACCTCGCCGAAACCGCGATTGGTCGCCAGGTGCCTGCACGCGTCTTCGAAGAACTCCACCAGGCCCAGCCAGGGATCGGGGTTGTTCATGGCGGCGTCGGCGGCGTCGGCGAAGTCGACCATGTGCTGGTCGAAGACCTCGGCGATCAATTCCTTCTTGTTCGCGAAGCGGCGATAGACGGTGCCGACACCGACGCCGGCGCGCTCGGCGACGTCGTCGAGGGTGATCTCCAGGCCGTGATCGGCGAACAGTTCACGCGCGGCGGCGACGATGCGGGCCTGATTGCGCGCGGCGTCGGCGCGCAGTCGGCGGGGTGGTGCGGCAGTCGTCGTGGCGTGATTCACAGGTACATCCTACCAATCGAGGGATTAAGTGGAGGTGGTTTCTCCGTTACTCTGGTAGCTTCGAATGAAGCGGAGGCGGTATCTCCGATTATGCCACCCGAAATCGACCCAGCCGACCTACAAGGGGAGTTATGACCACCACACTCGACACCGGGACGAAGCGTCCCGCGGCCGCGGATACCGGCCGCCGCGGGTCGCACGCCCTGCGCTGGTGGGTGCTTGCCGTCCTCGGCATCGCCCAGTTGATGGTCGTGCTGGACGCGACGATCGTGAACATCGCCCTGCCCGCGGCCCAGGCGGACCTCGGCTTCGGCGACGGTGACCGGCAGTGGGTCATCACCGGCTACGCCCTGGCCTTCGGCAGCCTCCTGCTGCTCGGCGGCAGGCTCAGCGACCTGTTCGGCAGGCGCAACACCTTCATCATCGGCCTGATCGGCTTCGCGGTGGCCTCGGCCATCGGTGGCGCGGCCACCAGCTTCGAGATGCTGGTCGCGGCCCGCGTCGGCCAGGGTGTCTTCGGCGCGCTGCTCGCGCCCGCCGCGCTCTCGCTGCTGACGGTCACCTTCACCGAACCCGGTGAGCGGGCCAAGGCCTTCGGCATCTTCGGCGCGGTCGCCGGTGCCGGTGGTGCCATCGGCCTGCTGCTCGGCGGCGCGCTCACCGAGTGGGCGTCGTGGCGCTGGGCGATGTACGTCAACCTGATCTTCGCCGCCGTCGCCCTGGTCGGCGCCGTGCTGCTGCTGGCCAAGCACACCGCGACCACCCGGCCCAAGCTGGACTGGCCGGGCACGATCGCCGTCACCGCCGCGCTGTTCGGCATCGTCTACGGCTTCTCGCAGGCCGAGTCCGAGGGCTGGACCGCGCCGTCCACGCTGGCCTTCCTGATCGGTGGCACGGTTTTGCTGGCCGCGTTCGCCTGGATCGAGACCCGGGTCGCGCATCCGCTGCTGCCGCTGCGCATCGTGGCCGACCGCACCCGTGGCGCGTCCTACCTGACCGTGTTCATCATGGGCATCGGGATGTTCGCGATCTTCCTGTTCCTGACCTACTACATGCAGCTGACCCTGGGCTACTCGCCGATCATGACCGGCGTCGCGTTCCTGCCGATGGTCGCGGGCATGGTGGCCTCCTCGACCACCGCGCCCTCGCTGCTGCTGCCGAAGGTCGGGCCGAAGGTCGTCATCAGCGGTGGCTTCCTGGTCGCCGCGGCGGGCATGCTGTGGCTGACCCGGATCGGTCTCGACACCGGCTACGCCACCCACATCCTGCCCGCGCTGATCCTGCTCGGCCTCGGCCTCGGTGGCGCGATGTCGGTGGCGTTCCAGGGCGCGACCGCCGGTGTGCACCACGACGACGCCGGTGTCGCCTCGGCGATGGTCAACACCAGCCAGCAGGTCGGCGGTTCCATCGGTACCGCGCTGCTGAGCACCATCGCAGCCTCGGCGATGACCGACTACGTGTCCTCGCACCAGCCCGGCCCGCTCACCATGGCGCAGGGCGCGATCGAGAGCTACACCACCAGCTTCTGGTGGGCGACAGCCACATTCGTGCTCGGTGCGATCGTGATCGGCCTGCTCATGCCGAACACGGTGCCCGCGCCGGCCGAAGGTGAGCCGGTGCTCGCGCACTGACCTGCCGGAAACGCCACGACGGCCCGGACCGAGATCGGTCCGGGCCGTCGTGTTTTCCGTGCCACGGCGGGCTCCGCCGCGTGGGTGCTGAGAGTTTGCCCGCGGCCGTGCTCCCACCGTCGTTGCGGGCCACCGCCCGTCCGGCTGTCGGTGCGTCTCGATACCATGAGCAACGACCACCATCGGATCGGCAGGGGAGGGCAGCGCATGGCATCGCGGCCCCCGGCGCTCGATCCGGCCGTCCTGGCGGCGATCTCGGTGGGTGGTGGCCTCGGGGCGACGGCGCGTTTCGGCGTCGCGCAGTGGTGGCCGGTGCGCCCGGGGGAGTTCCCGTGGTCGACGCTGACGGTCAACGTCGTCGGCTGCTTCGCGATCGGCGTGCTGATGGTGACGGTCACCGAACTGTGGGCGGCGCCGAAACTGGTGCGCCCGTTTCTGGGAATCGGTGTGCTGGGCGGGTTCACGACTTTCTCCACCTTCGGCCTCGAGCTTCGTAGACTGATCGACACCGGTGCGGTGGCCACGGCGGTGGCCTATCTCGGGCTGTCGATGCTCGCCGGGCTCGGTGCTGTCGTCGTGGCCATGGCCGCGACGAGGTGGGTGGCGGGGCGGACCACATGAATCCGACGACGGAAGGTGCCATCCGATGATCGAGATGTGGGCGCTGGCACGGGGAGGACGGGCATGACGACGGCACTCGTACTGGCGGGCGGGATGCTCGGCGCACCGGCGCGCTACCTGGTCGATCGCTCGGTCTCCGCGCGCTTTCCCACCGGGCTGCCGTGGGGCACGCTAGCCGTTAACATTGTCGGTTCGGCGCTGCTCGGTGGTCTGATCGGCGCGAGTGCGGGCAGTACGCTGCTGGCCTTCGCGGGGACCGGCTTCTGTGGTGCGCTGACCACGTTCAGCACGTTCGGTTACGAGACGATCCGTCTGGTGACCGAGGGCGCCTACGTGTACGCCGTGGGCAATGTCGTGATCAGCGTCGCGGCGAGCCTGGCCGCGGTGTACGCCGCCGCGTCCCTCACCCAGTGGTTGTGCGCATGATCCTCATGACCAGCCGCGCGCAGCCGACACGGAAGGGAACACCCACCATGGCCCACGATCGCGCCGGACGGCCAGCCCGCCCGACCGACCTGGTGGACATCGCCCACCTGGTCACCGCGTACTACAGCCGCGTGCCCGATCCGGCCGAACCGAGTCAGCAGGTCGTGTTCGGCACCTCGGGACACCGCGGCTCGAGCGAGGATTGCGCGTTCAACGAGGCGCACATCATGGCGATCACCCAGGCGATCGTCGAGTACCGTGCCACCCGCGGCATCACCGGCCCGGTCTACCTCGCGCGCGACACCCACGCGCTGAGCGAGCCCGCCTGGACCACCGCGCTCGAGGTGCTCGCCGGCAACGACGTCACCGCGGTGGTCGACGCGCGCGACCGCTACACCCCGACCCCGGCGCTGAGTCACGCTGTGCTGCGGCACAACCGGGGCGGCACCAAGCACCAGGCCGACGGCATCGTGGTCACCCCGTCGCACAACCCGCCGCGCGACGGCGGCTTCAAGTACAACCCGCCGCACGGCGGCCCGGCCGACACCAAGGCCACCGACGCCATCGCCGCGCGCGCCAACGAGTTGCTGCGCGGCGGCCTGGCCGGGGTCAAGCGGGTGTCGCTGACCCAGGCGCTGAGCACCCACGTCGAGCGCTACGACTACCTCGACCACTACGTCGCCGACCTGCCGAACGCGCTGAACCTGGACGCGATCCGGGGCGCGGGCATCCGGATGGGCGCCGACCCGATGGGCGGCGCGAGCGTCGACTACTGGGAGGAGATCGGGCAGCGGTTCGATCTCGAGCTCGAGGTCGTCAACCCGTTCGTCGACCCGACCTGGCGCTTCATGACCCTCGACAGCGACGGGCAGATCCGGATGGACCCGTCCTCCCGGCACGCCATGGCGGCGCTGGTCGGCATCAAGGACGACTACGACATCTCCACCGGCAACGACGCCGACGCCGACCGGCACGGCATCGTCACCCCCGACGGTGGCCTGATGAACCCCAACCACTTCCTGGCGGTGGCGATCGAGTACCTGGTCGCCAACCGGATGTGGTGGGACGCGCTGACCAAGATCGGCAAGACGGTGGTGAGCTCGTCGATGATCGACCGGGTCGTCAACGTGCTCGGCCGCGACGTCTACGAGGTCCCGGTCGGGTTCAAGTGGTTCGTGCCCGGATTGTTCAGCGGCAGCCTGGCATTCGGCGGCGAGGAGAGCGCGGGCGCGTCCTTCCTGCGGATGGACGGCACCGTGTGGACCACCGACAAGGACGGCATCCTGCTCGCGCTGCTGGCCGCCGAGATCGCCGCCGTCACCGGGCAGACCCCGTCGGCCCGCTACGGCGAGCTGGAACGCCAGTACGGCAGCCCCGCCTACGCGCGCATCGACGCCGCGGCCACCGGCCCGCAGAAGGCCAAGCTCGCCGCGCTGAGCCCGGACGCCATCACCGGCACCGAGATCGCGGGCGAGGAGATCACCGGCATCCTCACCACCGCGCGCGGCAACGGCGCGTCGCTGGGCGGGCTCAAGGTCACCACCGAGAACGCCTGGTTCGCGGCCCGCCCCTCCGGCACCGAGGACAAATACAAGATCTACGCCGAGTCGTTCCTCGGCGCCGAGCACCTGACCCAGGTGCAGGCCGCCGCCGAGGAGATGGTGACCCAGGCGCTGAGCGAGTGAGCGCACCCGCCAAGGTCCGGCTACCCGCCGAGATCTGGGTCCTGATCGCGGCGGCGTTCGTCATCGCGCTCGGTTTCGGGCTGGTCGCCCCGGTGCTGCCGCAGTACGCGCGCGAGTTCGGCGTCGGCATCGCGGCGGCGTCGGCGATCGTGAGCGCGTTCGCGTTGATGCGGTTGCTGTTCGCGCCGGCCAGCGGGCGGCTGGTGCAGAAGCTGGGCGAGCGGCGGGTGTATCTGGCAGGCATCGTGATCGTCGCGCTGTCGACCGGCGCGTGCGCGCTGGCGCAGACGTATTGGCAACTGCTGGTGCTGCGTTCGCTCGGCGGCGTCGGGTCGACGATGTTCACGGTGTCGTCGATGGCGCTGATCATCCGGGTCTCGCCGCCCGCCGCGCGCGGCCGGGTCTCGGGGGTGTACTCCACCAGCTTCCTGATCGGGTCGCTGCTCGGTCCGCTGGTCGGCGGCGGGCTGGCCGGGCTCGGGCTGCGCGCGCCGTTCCTGATCTACGCCGCCGCGCTGCTGATCGTCTGCCTCATCGTGTTCCTCGGCCTGCGCGAGTCGCCGGTGCTGGCGGCCGAGGAGGGCGCGGCCGGTCCGGCGTTCACCTTCCGGCACGCGTGGTCCGAGCCCGCCTACCGGGCGATCCTGCTGTCGAGTTTCGCCGGTGGCTGTGCTGTGTTCGGCGTGCGGATGGCGTTCGTGCCGCTGCTGGTCGTGGAGATCCTGCACCAGGAATCGGGCATGGCAGGCGTGGCGCTGACGGTCTTCGCGGCGGGCAACGCCGCCGTGCTGTTCGTCTCGGGCAGGCTGTCGGACCGATTCGGGCGCAAACCCTTCCTGATCGCCGGGTCGGCGATCTGCGCGCTCGGCACCGGCGTGCTCGGCTACGCCCCCTCACTGCCCTGGTTCCTGGCCGCGTCGTTCGTGGCCGGTGTCGGGTCCGGCATGTTCAGCCCGGCCCAGCAGGCGGCACTGGCCGATGTGATCGGCAACCGTGCCCGCGGCGGCCCGGTGCTGGCGGCGTTCCAGATGGCCGCGGACCTGGGCACGGTGCTCGGGCCGATCGGGATCGGCTGGATCGCCGAGCACACCTCGTTCGGAGTCGGCATGGCGGTCACCGGCGGTGTGCTCGCGGTCTCGGCCACGGTCTGGCTGCTGACGCCCGAACCGTCGCGCATCCGGCACCCCGAGGACCCGGAGCATCCCGATCACGCCGGCGACGGCATCGACCCGCAGTGCACCTGCGACGGCTGTCCCGACGGCGTTCCGGTCGTGCGCGCGGGCCTCGTCCCGTCGCGCAAGCCGCTCGACGCCGACACGCCGACTCGATAGATCCCCAGTTCAGCGGCACAATCGACCGCCCAGACGCCGCGTCGTCGGGCACTCGAGGCATTGTGGACGGGTGAGCAGCACCGGTTCCCAGCACAATCCACGTCCCGTTTCCAGCAACACCACCTACGCCCTGGCCGCGGTGGCGGTCGTGGTGATCGGGTTCCTCGTGTTCGCCGCGTTCAAGTGGACCAAGCAGGCGCCCACCGAGGTGCGCAACGACGGCTACGGCGCGGTGCGCGACGCCGCCGTACAGGTCACGACCACGCCGGAGGGCGTCATCCGGCTGGGCAAGCCCGACGCGGCGAAGACCGTCGACATCTTCGAAGACCCCATCTGCCCCGCCTGCAGCGCGATGGAGACGACCTTCGGCCAGGAACTCGCCCAGAAGGTCGACGAGGGCAAGCTGGCGGTGAACTACCACTTCGTGACGTTCCTGGACACCCAGTCCAAGAGCAAGGACTACTCCACCCGCGCGTTCGCCGCGAATCTCTGCGTCGCCCAGACCGGTTCGGGCCCCACCTACAGCAAGTTCCACGAGGCCCTGTTCACCACCAAGCAGCCCGAGGAGGGCGGCGACGACCTGAGCAACCCGGCCCTGGCCACCCTGGCCATCGAATCCGGCGCCCCCGAGTCGGTCGGCCCCTGCATCACCAACGGCACCCAGCTCGACGCCGCCCGCGCCGCCGCCAAGAAGAACCTCGACGACCTCGACGCCCGCACCGGCAACAAGGCCGCCACCCCCGCCATCTACGACGGCACCACCAAGATCGACTGGACCGACCCGAACTGGGTCGTGAACCTCGCCCCCTGACACCCCCGCGTGAGGTTCGGCACATTCTACTCCGCCCCCACCCTCCCCGCCCCCCACGCAAGCCACACCCGCCCCGCCCGAAACCCCACTTTTTCGCCCTCTACCAGCCGATTTGTTGTCGCCGAGATGCATGGTGTAACTTCATTCAGGCAGCAGCGAGAGCGGCTGAAACAAAAGAACAAGGGGCTATGGCGCAGCTGGTAGCGCACCACACTGGCAGTGTGGGGGTCAGGGGTTCGAGTCCCCTTAGCTCCACCCAAATATCAGGTCAGGCCCGGACTTAGTCCGGGCCTGACCTGTTTGTATCTGGCCCGCGTTACCCCGTTTGGTCCTGCTTCCCGTCGACACGGCTTGGGCCGTCGGCGGGTCGGGCTTGTTGGTTCAGATCAGGCCGAGCCCGAACGCCAAGTCGCCTCGAGGCTACGACCCGCAGGTCGACGCGAGGCCCGAACCTCGAGTTGGCCGAGTATCACTGCTTCGGCACGGATTAGGCGACGCGTTGTCAGGCATCCCGCATCGCGGCCAGAGCTGCACGTGCGGCTGTAACGACCATCGGCCACTCTGAATCGCCGAGGTATGTGGCATCCGGTGCGTTTCGCAGTCGGCCGATCATGGGGCCGAGCACCTGGTCCAGCTCGATCAGTCGGTCGACCTCTGGTCCATCGACGAGCACGGTGCCGATCCTGCTGCGAGGGTCGGGGACGACGACGCAGTCGTCGTACAAGATACTGACGTTCACGTCCAAGTCGTCGTAAAAATTCTCTTGCGGGAATTCGTGATCTATCCAGACTCGCCTTTGATAGTCCGGATCGGCGAATGCTTCGAGTGCGTCTAACGCGGACTTGCGCATCTCGGGATATTGAACATCGGTCATGGTTGATTCCAACTCCTCCACGCCAATCATTCGCTCAATGACGAGCTGGTCCAGCTCGTCGATGTCGAACGTGAAGTCGCGTGCGTCGTCGGCCATCACATGTTCAGTTCCGGTAGGTCGACCGAACTCCGTCCGTTGATCAGAGAATCCGCGACCTGCTGGATGTAGACACCGGCATCGGCTACCTCGCTTGGACCCATCGCGAGATCTGTTCCGGGCATACCTGATTCAGTCGACACGCGAGCCCCCTCCTCGATGTATCGAGACCAACGTAGCGACAATCCGGCGCGGAACGCAACAGCAAAAGTGGCGGTGCTCGTGGCCCTTAGGGCAGCGCCGCCCATCTCAGTCGTAGCGGGTGGGGACGCTGTGACGTTCTCTGTAATGCCCTGTTGCTGAACATGATTCGCTGAATCGTCCGCCAGTCGATCCGGTCATCCGGTGCGTCTCGGGGCCGAGTTGGCACGACAGCGGGATCGCGGCCAGGTTTCGGCGCGATCCCGCTGCTGTTCGCCAGACTGTCGTCGGCGGGGGTCTCCGGGTCAGGAGACGGAATGGCCGTCCCAGGAGACGAGCTTCCAGCCCTTCGCGGGGGTGCCCTTCACGACCACCCGGCCGGTGTTGTGCAGGGGGTCGGTCTGCAGCTTGCTCATGTCGGGGTTGTTGACGGACATGAGGGCCCAGATCATGATGGCGCCGCCGTGGGAGAAGACCACGGCCCGCTTGTCGCCGCGGTCCTGGATGCCCTGGAGGGAGTCGTCCATCCGCTTCTTGAACTCGTGGCCGTTCAGCGAGCCGGGGATGCGGGCGTCGAGGTTGCCCTGCAGCCACTGGATCGGGGCGGCGAGGTAGCCCTCGCGCGCTTCCGCCTCCGGGGTGCCCTCGTAGATGCCCGCTTCGATCTCGTGGAAGCCGTTGCCGACGACGGTCGGCAGGTCGCAGCGCTGTGCGGTCGGCTCGGCGGTCTGCTGGGTGCGCACCATCGTCGAGGCGTAGATGCCGTCGAACTTGCAGTCGCCGAGGAACTCGGCCACCGCGGCGGCCTGATCACGGCCCTTGCTGGTCAGGTCGGGTCCCGGCACCGACGTGTCGATCAGGCCGGAGGTGTTGCCCGCGGATTCGGCGTGCCGGACGAAGGTGATGAACATTTCACCGGTGCTCGGCGCGGCGGCGGCGCTACCGCCTGCGGTGGCGATGAGGGCCCCCGCCGCGATGATCGATCCGAGGATCGCGGACGGACGGGATTTCAGCAGACGCATGGAGACTCCTTCGTGGCTATGCGTGTGAGCCAGGACACTAGGGTCAGCTCGGCACCCCTCCTCGACGCTCTCCCGATCACCGGGACACCTCTCCCACGTCCCTTGCCTACTTCCGTCCGCTGTGTCTCGCGACGGCCAGCACCAGCGTCGACGATTCCGTTCGACATGCTCGAGCAGGCCTGACCGGGATCTCGGCGTGGCCGGGGGATACTCGGGGATCAGGCGGGTGACGACGACGAGAGCGACCGGTGATGACTGTGACGGGTGATCAGGGTTCGGCTGGGCGGCGGATCGATGAGCGGATCGCGGAGTTGGGGGATTGGCGGGGGGAGGTGCTGGCGCGGATTCGGGAGTTGGTGCACGAGGCGGATCCGGGGATCGTCGAGGAGTGGAAGTGGCGTGGGGTGCCGGTGTGGTACCACGACGGGATGGTGTGTACGGGGGAGACGTACAAGGAGATCGTGAAGGTCACCTTCGCCAAGGGGGCTCGGTTGCCTGATCCGCGTGGGGTTTTCAACTCCGGGCTGGAGGGGAACACGCGGCGGGTGATCGATCTGCGGGAGGGGGACGAGCTCGACGAGGCGGGGTTCAAGGAGCTCGTGCGGGCGGCGGTCGAGCTGAACGAGGGGTAGACGGGCAACGGCAGAATGGTGGGGTGACCACGGAATCCGCACCCCGCCTGCTCGATGACGCCGCGCTGGAACTGTCGTCGGTGGTGGCGAACAACGCGATGAATCGCGGGCGCGGGCTGTCCGGCGTCAACAGCTATGCCAGGGAACTCGGCTTCGATCCCTACCGGTGGTTGGCGCAGCGGCTGCGCGCCGACCCCGACGCCACGGTCACCTGGATCGATGTGTGCTGCGGGGAGGGGCGGGCGCTGCTGGCGGCGGAAGAGCGGTTCGCGCAGGAGTTTCCGTCGGCCGATGTCACGCTGATCGGGATCGATCTCGTCGGCTTCTTCCGTGCCCCGCCGCGCACCGATCGCCTGCGGCTGATCACCGGCTCCGCCACGACCTGGAGCCCAGACCGGCCCGCCGACCTGGTCACCTGTGTCCACGGCCTGCACTACATCGGCGACAAACTCGCCGTGCTCACCGCCATGGCGGGCTGGGTCGCACCCGGTGGCCGGTGTGCCGCCGACTTCGATCCCGGGGAGATCCGCCGCGCGGATGGATCCGAGGCCGGGGCCGCCGTCCTCGCGGCCCTGCGCGCGAGCGGGATGACCTTCGACAGGCGCACGCACCGGCTGCGCGGTGAGGGGCAGCGCTCGCCCCGCTTCCCGGCGGCCTACCTGGGCGCCGACGACACCGCGGGGCCGGGATATACCGGGTAGCCGTCGGTCCGGTCGTACTACGCCTGGTGACGGCGAGACGTCGGCTCGCCCAACGGGAACCGTCGAAGCCCGGTGTGTCCGCGCCGGCATCGAGGTTGGGTCGGCGTCCGGGGGAACTCGCCAGTAACCTGTGCCCGTGAGACCGATGGACACAGCGCCGGGGACACCGGCGCGGCCGGGAGTCGCTCTGGCAGCAGTCGTGGCAGTGGTGTTCGTGACCTTCTTGGACACCACCGTGGTCAGCGTTGCGCTCGGCGATATCCGACGTGAGTTGAGTACCGATGTGACCCTGCTGCAGTGGGTGGTCAACGCCTACACGGTGGTCTTCGCCGGACTGATGTTGGCGGGCGGATCGCTCGGTGACCGGTGGGGGCGCAAGAAGGTGATGATCGTCGGCCTGGTGATCTTCTGCGCCGGATCGGTGGTCTCCGCGCTCGCGAGCAGCGTCGCGCTGCTCATCGCGGGCCGCGCGATCATGGGCCTCGGCGCGGCGGCCTCGGAGCCGGGCACCCTGTCGGTGCTGCGCCACATCTTCCCCGGTGAACGCTCGCGGGCCAAGGCGGTCGGCGTGTGGGCGGCGGTGTCCGGCCTCGCGCTGGCGGCGGGACCGGTGCTCGGCGGTGTGCTGGTCGACCTGTACGGATGGCGGTCGATCTTCTGGTTCAACCTGGTGATCGGCGCGGTTGCGATGATCGTCGCGCTGTGGGCGGTCCCGGAGAGTTCCGATCCGCGGCAGGAGCCCGTCGATTGGGCGGGTGCCGTGCTCAGCGCGACGGCGTTCGGCGCGCTGGTCTACGCCGCGACCGTCGGCCAGGACCGGGGCTACACCTCGCCGTCGGTGCTCGGCCTGTTCGCGCTCGGCGGTGCCGCGCTGTTCGCGTTCGTGGTCGTCGAGAAACGGGTGCGCGCACCGCTGCTCGACTTCCAATACCTGAAGGTGCCCGCAGTGCGCAGCGCGCTGGTGGTCGCCTTCGCCGTCTACTTCGGCATCTTCTCGATCTTCTTCTTCACCGCGCTGTATCTGCAGGTGATGCAGTCGTATTCGGCCGCGCGCACGGCGGCGGTCTTCGTGCCGATGGCCGTGACGATCGTGATCGGCTCGCTGGTGGCGGGCTACTGGGTGTCGCGGCGCGGGGCCCGCGTCCCGATGATCCTCGGGTGCGTGCTGGGCGCGGGCGGCATCCTGCTGACCCGCCAGGCGCTGTCGGGGACGTTGCACGATCCGTGGATCGCCGCGGCGATGGGCGTGGCCGGGCTCGGCTTCGGCATCGCGGTGGTGCCGCTGACCTCGGCGGTGATGTCGGGTGTCCCGGCGGAGCATTCGGGCATGGCGGCCGCGGTGACCAATACGATGCGCCAGGTCGGCTCGGCGTTCGGCGTCGCCGTGCTCGGTGTGCTGGTGAGCTCGTTCCTCACCGCGGATCTGAAGAAGAAGATGGACGCGCTGGGCCTGCCCACCTCGTTGCAGCCCGACGCCATCCAGGCGGTGGAGCGCGGTCGCATTCCCGAAGGCGTCGACATCGGGCCGTACCTGAAGTACCTGTCGAAGGTGTCGGAGGTGCTCAACGAGGGCAAGGTGGCCTTCCATCACGGGCTGGACGTGGCCCTGGTGGTGTCGGCGGTGCTGATCCTGGCCGCGGCGGCGTTCACGGCGCTGGACACCGGCCGTTCCCGCTCCGACGTGACCTAGTCCATCTCGGCAGATGCGCCGAGTTCACCTGGCGGTGGCCTGGATCCGTCATGCTGGTGCGGTGGTAGCTGTTTCTGATGTCGCCCCGGTGCGCGGCAGCGAGTATTCGATCTTGTTGCGCCGGATCAGGGCGGCCGGCCTGTTGGACCGTGACCTGCGGTACTACGGGTGGAAGAGCGCGCTCACCGCGGCGGCGTTCGTCGGCGGGTGGGCGGCTCTCGTGGCCGTCGGAGATTCCTGGTGGGCGTTGGGAATCGGGGTGTTCCTGGCCGCGGTGTTCGCGCAGATCGCGTTCCTCGGGCACGACGCGGGACACAAGCAGATCTTCGCGGCCCGCCGCGCCAACTACCTGTACGGCCTGATCGCGGGCAACCTCGCGATCGGGCTGAGCATCGGCTGGTGGACCAGCAATCACAATCGCCACCACGCCCACCCCAACACCGAGGGCGCCGATCCCGACGCCATGGGTGTCCTGGCGTTCTCCGCGGAGCGGGCCAGGGCCGGAAAAGGCTGGCGGCGCTTCGTCTTCCGCTACCAGGCGTGGCTGTTCTTCCCGATGCTGCTGCTCGAGGGCGGCAGTCTGCACTTCGCCAGCGTGCGGGCCGTCTTCCGCTGGCCGATCCCGAACCGGGTCACCGAGGGCCTGCTGCTGGCCGCACACGCGGGCGCGTATCTCGGCACGGTATTCCTGATGCTCTCGCCGGGGAAGGCGTTGGCGTTCATCGCCGTTCAGCAGGGACTGTTCGGCCTCTACATGGGGTGCACCTTCGCCCCCAATCACAAGGGGATGGAGGTTCTGCCCGAGGGCGACAACACCGACTTCCTCCGGCGCCAGGTCCTCACCTCTCGCAATGTCCGCGGCGGCTTTCTCGTCGACACGGCCCTGGGCGGCCTGAACTACCAGATCGAACACCATCTGTTCCCGTCCATGCCGCGCTCCCACCTGCACCGAGCCCAGCCCGTCGTCGCGGACTTCTGCGCCGAGATCGGTGTCCCGTACTGCGAGACCTCCCTGCTCGAGTCCTACGCCCAGGCCCTGGGCCACCTCGACGAGGTCGGCCGCCAGGTCGACCTCGTCGGCTAGCCACCCGCGCCCGATCGGCGCGGGCGGCCGCGCCGATCAGAGCCGGGGATCGGTGGGCTCGGACTCCACCGCCAGGATCGCGAACACCAGTTCGTGCACGCGCCACAGCGGCTCGCCGGTGGCCACGGCGTCGAGCGCCGCGAGCCCGAGACCGTGTTCGCGCATCGCCAGACCACGCTTGCGGCTCAGCGTCCGGTCGCGCAGGCGCTCGAGGTGTTCGGGCACGGTGTAGTCGGGACCGTAGATGATCCGAAGGTATTCGCGGCCACGGCATTTGATCCCGGGCTGGACGAGCTTGCCCTTGGCTCGGTGCCCCAGCCCCGCGTACGGCTTGATGACCATGCCCTCGCCGCCCGCCTCGGTCAGCGCCAGCCACCAGGCCGTGGCCTCGGCCTCGGCGACCGGATCGGACAGGTCGACGACCCGGCGTTCGGTGTGCCGGAACGTCGCCGGGTCGTCGGCCACGAGTCGATCGCAGACATCGAGGTGCCAGCCGTGGTCGCGCCCGGCGAAACTCGCGCCCTCGGCCGCCAGCAGCGCGAACGGCGCGATCCGGAGACCGTCGAGATCGGTGGTCGGCCAGCAGTATCGCCGGTAGGCGGCGGTGAAGTCGGCCGCGGTGTCCGCGCGCGCGGCGGTGCGGGCCCGCAGCTCACCGAGGTCGAGTCCGCGGGCCAGACCGGCGTCCAGGACGTCGACCGCGGCGGGCAGGGCTGCCCGCGCGGCCGCACCCATCGCCGCGTACTGGGTGCGGATCAGCCCGCCCGCCTTGGCCGACCACGGCAGGAGCTCGCAATCCACGAGCAGCCAGCCGGTGTCCAGTTCGTCGAAAAGCGGTGCGGCGGCGGCACGGACGCGCTCGAGCAGTGCTTCGGTCAGCGCCGCGTCGGTGAAGAACGACCGGCCGGTGCGGGTGTAGATCGCGCCGGAGCAGCCGTCGGTGACACCGAAACGGTCGGCCGCCGTCGCCCGATCGCGGCAGACGAGCACGACCGCGCGCGAGCCCATGTGCTTCTCCTCGCACACCACCCGGTCGACGCCCGCCGCGCGATAGTCGGCGAACGCCTCGGTGGGGTATTCGAGGTAGCCCTCGACCGTCGAGGTCGACGGCGGCGACATGGTCGGCGGCAGCCACAGCAGCAGCCGCGGATCGATGGCGAAGCGGCTCATCACCTCCAGTGCGGCGGCGGCGTTCTCGGCCTCGACCAGCACGGTGCCGTAGTCGGTGCGCAGGTGCTTGCGGCCGGTGACATCGGCGAGATCGAGGGTGTCGCCCGCGCGGGCGGCACCGGCATCGCCCAGCGGCTTCACCGGTGCGTAGTGCACCCGCTCGGCGGGAACGGCCACGAACGTCTTCTCCGGGTAGCGCAGCGCGGTCAGCTCGCCGCCGAACACCACGCCGGTATCCAGGCAGACGGTGTTGTTGATCCACTCCACCTTCGGGGTCGGCACGTGGCCGTAGACGACCATGGCCGAGCCGCGATAGTCGCGCGCCCACGGATACCGCACCGGCAGCCCGTATTCGTCTGTCTCACCGGTGGATTCGCCGTAGAGGCAGAAGTCGCGGACGCGGCTCGAGGCCCGGCCGTGGTACTCCTGCTCGAGTCCGGCGTGCGCCACCACCAGCCGCCCGCCGTCGAGGCGCAGGTGACTGACCAGCTGGTCGATCCACCGCGCGGCGGACTCGACGAACTCCGGCGGCTCGGCCGCCAGCTGCTCCAGGGTCTCGGCCAGCCCGTGCGACACCGTGACATCGCGCCCGCGCAGCTTCCTGAGCAGCTTCTGCTCGTGATTGCCCGGAACGCACAGCGCGGCACCGCTCGCGGTCATCCCCATCACCAGCCGCAGCACACCGGGGGAGTCGGGACCGCGATCGACGAGATCACCGACGAACACCGCCCGGCGGCCCGCCGGGTGGGTGGCGTCGACGGCCCGGCCCGCCTCGTCCCGGATCAACCGCCAGCCGAGTTCGCCCAGCAGGCTTTCCAATTCGGACCGGCAGCCGTGCACGTCGCCGATGATGTCGAACGGCCCGGTGAGTTCGCGGCGGTCGTTCCAGGCCCGCTCGTAGGTGATGGTGACATCGGCCGGATCGGTGACGACGTGCACCTTACGGAAACCTTCGCGGCCGAGGTGCCGCAGCGATCGGCGCAGGTCCTGGCTCTGCCGCCGCAGCACCTGGCGGCCGAAGTCGCGGTCGTCTCGATCCTTGGTCCGCTCCCACGCGACGGCCTCGGGCGTATCGATCACGATCGCGACCGGCAGCACATCGAAAGACCGCGCGAGCGCGACCAAGGCGGCCCGCGCGTGCTTCTGCACATTCGTCGCGTCGACGACGACCCGTCGCCCGGCGCGCAACCGGATCCCGGCGATGTGGCCGAGCGCGTCGAAGGCGTCCGCGGTCGCGGACTGGTCGTTCTCGTCGTCGGCGACCATGCCGCGGAGGAAGTCCGACGACAGCACCTCGGTGGGCGCGAAGTGCTCGCGGGCGAAGGTGGACTTACCGGAACCGGAGATGCCGATCAGCGCCACCAGGGACAGTTCGGGAAGGTCGATGTTCACAGGTCAGGCCTTCCGGAAGAGCGCGAGCTGGGTGGGGGCGCCGAGGTCGGCGTCGAGGTCGCCGACGGGACGGAGCTCGGCCGTGTAGCCGAACGCGGCGGCGACGCGGGCGGTCCAGGCGGCGAATTCCGCACGGGTCCACTCGAATCGGTGATCGTCGTGGCGGTGCCCGTCGAGCGTCTCGTAGCGCGCGTTGTACTCGACGTTCGGCGTCGTCACGATGACGGCGCCGGGTGCGGCGTGCCCGAAGACGGCGCGTTCGAGCGCGGGCAGGCGCGCCTCGTCGACGTGCTCGATCACCTCCATGAGGACGGCGGCGTCGAAGCCGCGCAGCCGGTCGTCGTGGTAGGTCAGCGCCGACTGGAGCACCGAGATCCGGGCGCGCTGCCGATCCGACATCCGGTCGAAGCGCAGGCGGCGTTCGGCGATGCTCAGCGCCGCGCTGGAGACATCGGCGCCGACGATCTCGGTGTAGCGGTGGTCGGCCTCCAGCGCCAGCAGCAACGTGCCGGGGCCGCAGCCGAGATCGAGGACGCGAGTGGCGCCGGTCTCGGCGAGGGCGGCCAGGACCGCTTCCTTGCGCAGCTGGACCAGTGGTGCGCGGCGCTCGGTGGCGTCGGTGTCGGGCACCGCGTCGTCGACCTGGTCGTCCACCGAGCGCAGGCGTTCCAGTGCGGTCTGGGTGAGCGAGCGGCGCCCGGCCAGGTACCGGCGGGCGATCAGCTCCCGCTCCGGGTGCTCGCCGAGCCAGCCGTCGCCCGCGCGCAGCAGCTTGTCGACCTCGTCTTCGGACACCCAGTAGTGCTTGGCGTCGTCGAGGACGGGCAGCAGGACGTAGAGGTGGTTCAGCGCGGCGGACAGGCGCAGCGTGCCGGTCAGCCGGAGGTGCACATACGGTGACTCGCCCCAGTCCGGGAACTCCGGGTCCAGCGGTGCGGTCGTGATGGACACGGTCCAGCCCAGCGGCGCGAACAGGCGCTCGACGAGGTCGGCGCCGCCCCGGCACGGGACGGCGGGCACGTCGATCTCCAACGGGATGGCGGTCGCCGCCAGCTCGGCGCGGTCCCGGCTCGTCCCGTTGAGCGCCGACCGGAACACCTTGCCCAGCGCCACCGCCAGCAGGCTCGACGCCACGTAGGGCCGGTCGTTGACATAGCGGCCGAGGGCGAAGCCGTGGTGGCCCTTGGCCGGACGCGCCAGCTCCACCGGGTCCACCTCGAGCAGCAGCGCCACCGTGCAGCGGTCGGGGTCGGACTGCGGGTAGAAGACATGTGCCGTGCCACCGGTCGTCGCGAAGGACTGCACCCGGTCGGGGTGTTTGACCAGCAGGTACCCGAGATCGGTCGCCGGTGTGTGGGTGGTGGAGATCGTCAACAGCACACACCGATCCTGTCATGGCGGGCCAGTGGTTTTCCGGGGCGAGAACCGGCCCGGCGACCCGGTCGGCGGTGCGGTGGTGGGTGATAATCGCGGCGAGCTCGGTGTGGGCCGGGCCGGTCGGAAGGTGGCGCGATGACGGCGGTGGCGTTGGTGTTCGTCGGGGTCGCTGTGCTGTTGCACGGGTACATCTTCGTGATGGAGTCGCTGCAGTGGACCCGGCCGCGAACCAGGGCGACATTCGGGATCACGGCGGAGCAGGCCGAGGCGACCAGGGAGATGGCGTTCAATCAGGGGTTCTACAACCTGTTTCTCGCGATCGTCGCCGCGGTCGGCATGGGGTTCACCGCGTTCGGTGACACCGGGATCGGGCTGGCGCTGGTGCTGGCGGGCGCCGGGTCGATGGTGGCGGCGGGGGTGGTGCTGCTGGTGTCGTCGCCGGACAAGGCGCGGGCCGCGCTGATCCAGCTGGTGCCGCCGCTGATCGGTTGTGCCGCACTGGTGCTCGCCCGGCTCTGAGCCGAGTGCGCGCGGTCACCGGCCGGGACCGCGCAGGATGCCGAGCTGCTGTTCGAGCCGTTCCAGCGCGGCCCTGGCCGCCTCGAGTTCGGCTTCGATGCGGGCGATGGCTTCCTCGTCCAGCGGCGCTTCGGTGGCCGACGGTGGCGGCGGGGCCTGCGCCGGTGGACGACGGCCCGGGGGTGGCGGGGCGCCGGGGCCGCCGCCGGGCGCGGTGGCGAGATCGCCGGTGGCCGGGCCGTAGACCTGGTCGAGGGCCTCGGCCAGGGTCGGCGCGTAGCCGACCCGGACGCCGCCGGTGCCGGGTTCGCGGTAGCTCACCAGCACGCGGGCCAGCTGCGGGAACGTCGACCCGTTGGGCGCCGTCGAGATCCGTTCGGTGAACAGCGGTTCCACGTACAGCACGCCGCCGTCGGCGATCGGCAGGGTGAGCAGGTTGCCGTACTGGATGCGGTTGGAGCGTTCCAGCAGGGTGCGTTCGGAGGCCACCCTGGTATCGGAGATCATCGAGTTCTGGATCTGCTGCGGGCCCTGGGTGAGGGTGTCGGTGGGCAGCTGGAGAATGCTGAACTCGCCGTAGTTCTCCGGGTCGGAATGCACGGAGATGTAGGCGGAGAGGAACTCTCGCCGGAAGCCGACCATCGCACCGGCCAGCCGGAACGAGGCGTCGGCGGTGCCGGGGTCGCCGACCAGCACGTAGAACGGGGCCTGGTGCGGGTTGCTCTCGACCGTCGGGTCGCTGGGCACCGACCAGAAGGCGTTGTTGGTGAAGAACTCTCGTGGTTCGTCCACGTGGTAGCGGGCGAGCATGTCGCGCTGGATGACGAAAAGGTCCTCGGGGTAACGGAAGTGGGCGCGCAGCTCGTCGCCGATCGCCGACGGTGGCTGGACGGTGCCGGGGAAGACCCGCATCCAGGCCGCCAGAATCGGGTCCTGCTCGTCGACCTGGTACAGCGTCACCGTGCCGTCGTAGGCGTCGACGGTGGCCTTGACCGAGTTGCGGATGTAGGAGATCTCCCCGGGCTCGCGCAGTCCCTGGTCCTCGCCGACGGACAGGGCCTCGAGCGAACTGCGCGCGGCGTAGGGGTAGCCGTCGATCGTGGTGTAGGCGTCCACGATCCAGACGATGCGGCCGCCGACGACGGCGGGATAGGGATTGTTGTCGATGGTCAGCCAGGGCGCGACCCGCTCGACCCGCTCGCCCGGATCGCGATGGAAGATGATCTTGGAGTCGGCGCCGATCGCCGTCGAGAACACGATGTTGCGTTCGGTGTAGACGGTGGCGAAGGCGAGCCGGTTCAGCCAGTTCCCGATCGGGACACCGCCCTTGCCCGCGTAGGTGTATTTGGTGCTGTCGGTGTCGTATTCGCGCGGTTCGGTGCCACCGCCGACGATGGCGTAGTCCGGATCGCCCCTGGCGATCACCTCGCCGTAGTAGATCCGGGGCTGCTCGACCGGGATCACCTGGTGCCCGGCGTGCTGGGTGGCGATATCGCTGACCGCGTAGATCGGGTAGCCGCTGTTGCCCGCCGCGCTGTCGCTCGCCGCGTCGACGACCGCCGCGTTGACCCGGTTCGCCGGGGCGGCGACGAACCCGTCCCCGTGGGTGTAGACGGTGTGCCGGTTGACCCAGTGCCCCTGGTTGCCGCTGAGCGCGGCGGGGGTGAGTTCCCTGGCGGTGACCACGTAGTCGCGCAGCTGTCCGTCGATGCGGTAGCGGTCCAGGTCCAGGTTGTCGGGGAAGCTGTAGAAGTTCTTGAGCTGCTGCTGCTGGGTGAAGGTGCGCGAGAGCACGTGCGGGTCGAGCAGACGCAGGTTGGCGATCGTGGTGGCGTCGGCGGGGACCTCCGGCGGCGGCGCGGTGCCGACGCCGGGATAGGGCTGGTAGTGCACGCGATCCTCGCCGATGCCGTAGGCCTGCCTGGTCGCGGCGATATTGCGCTCGATGTAGGGGCTTTCCAGGTCGGCGGCGTTGGGGCGTACCGAGAACTGCTCGACGACCAGCGGCCACACCCCGCCCGCCACGATCGACGACAGCAGCAGCAGGGTGGCGGCCATCGCGGGCACCCGCAGATCGCGCACCACCACCGCGGAGAACACCGCGGCGGCGCAGATCAGCGCGATGGCGAACATGATGAAGCGGGCGGGCAGCACGGCGTTGATGTCGGTGTAGCCCGCGCCGGCGAAGGTCGGCTCCCGCCGCCCGCTCGACAGCAGGGCGTAACGGTCCAGCCAGTACGCGCCCGCCTTCAGCACGAAGAACAGCCCGGCCAGCACCGCGAGCTGGCAGCGGGCCGCCACCGTGATCCCGATCGACTTCCCGGACAGCCGCACCCCGCCGAACAGGGAGTGGGTCGCCAGGCAGGCCAGGAACGCGACGAACACGATGACGAACAGCCAGCTGAGCACGAGCCGGTAGAACGGCAGGTCGAAGACGTAGAACCCCACGTCGAGATCGAACTGGGGGTCTCGCTCGCCGAAGGACCCGCCGCGCAGGAACAGCTGCACCGTCTGCCATCGTGACTGCCCGGCCAGGCCGCAGATGAGGCCGAAGACCGCGGCGATGCCGAGCCCGAATCGCAGCGGATAGCGGCCCACCACGGTGCGGTAGGGCGTGATCGGGTCATCGTCGCGCCCGCCGGGGAAGAAGGCCGGACGGGACCGGTAGGCCAGCCACAGGGCCGTGAACAGGGCGCCGCCGAGGATCGTCGCGATCACCACGAACAGCGTGAGCCGGGTGAGCAGCACCGTCGACCACACGCTGCGATAGCCGACCTCGCCGAACCACAGCCAGTTGACGTAGACGCCGATCAGCCGGGGCACGAGCAGCAGGGACAGAAAGGCCACCGCGACTGCCGTCAGCAGCAGTCGCCACTTCCTCGGTATCCGCTCGGACCCGTCACCAGCGCTCATCCGCCACTCCCGTGGACCGCGGCGCCGGGCACGCCGGCGCCGCGTGCATTCCCCGAGTCTACTCGCGGGGCTGCGGCCTCAGACGAAGTCGAAGACGGGGGGAACGGTGACCACGACGAAGGCGGCCCAGGCTCCGTACACGGGCAGATAGCGGGTCTGCCAGCGTTCCAGGTCGGCGAATCCCGCTCGGCCGCGCAGGAATCCGAGGCCGAGCCGGACCGACCACGCCAGGTTCACCAGCAGCACGACATTCAGCCCGAGCGCGACGACCTTGTTCGGCGATGACCCGAACTCGGCGATGCGGGTGAGCATGGCGGTCAGCATGACCACGTCGACGGCGAGGGCGCACAGCACCAGCACCAGCTGCACCCGGTCGAAGAAGCCGGGCGGGGCCAGCGGGTCGCGCGCCGAGATCGAGTACAGCAGCAGGCCGAGGACCAGCACCAGGATCAGGTCCATCAGGATGAGCAGGGTGCGGTCGACGTCGATCACGCTGCGGGTCGTCGCGAACGCGGCGAGCAGGGCCACCAGCATGAGGATGGTCAGCGGGGTGAACACCCGGGTGAGCACGGGCGCGATGTTCTCCACGACGTTCTGCTTGGCCTCGACCAGCCAGGCCGCGACGATCACCGCGCCCGCGACGCCGAACGGCAGCACCCAGTCCTCGATGACCGGTTCGATATCCAGGTCCAGCGTGCCGAACGCGCCGACCGTCAACCCGATCAGCACGCCGCCGCCCAGGGCCAGCAGGGTCAGGTAGACGAACCATTCGCCGGTGAACCGGATGAAATCCATGCGGCGCCGGTCCGATCGCCAGTCACCGCCGACATACGCCAGGCCGATCACGAACCACAGCGCGATCGGCGCGTGGATCGCCGCGATCACCTCCGTCGCGCCCTCTGGCTCGAAGGGATACAGGTTCAGCACCAGCGCGACGAGCACGAACGGCACGGCCAGCGCGATCGCGACCCGCGCCGTCACCTGCCGCTTCCACGCGAAATACGCGGCGAGGAAGGGGAGTACGAGCAGCGCGGCGTTGACGCCGACCGCCGACCCGTGCAGCCAGGCGAAGCCGGCCTTCAGCGACAGGGCCGCGCCGACCGCGAGCGCCAGGACGACCACCAGCTCCCGATTGTGCTGCCGTCCGGTCGTGTCGGCCTCGGTGGGCACCAGGACCAGCTGCTTCCACAGTCTTTCGGAATGCTCGAGCGCGAACTCGCGGGACAGGGCATCGAGGCTGCCCATTCGCTTCACCGCGACCAGGAACGCCTCGTCGGCGTCCAGTCCGGCGTCCTGGAGGGACGAGACCTGTTCGCGCAGATGGTCTTCCATCTCGTCGACGTCGGCGATCGAGATCGCGCGGTGGCGCTGGACGTAGCCGCGCCACTGCTCGATATTGGCCTGGAGCTGGGTCTCGGCGTCCATCACGCCCATCCTTTCGCCACGCTGGGGCGGGTCGTGGCATCGCGCCAGACCTGGTCGAGCGCCTCGGCGACGACGGCCCACTGCGCGCGTCGCTCGGCGAGGGCGGCCCGGCCCGACTCGGTGATCAGGTAGTGCTTGCGCCGTCGCCCGCTGTCGGCGGTGCGCCAGGCCGAGGTCACGTGGCCCTGCCGTTCCAGGCGGTGCAGCAGGGGGTAGAGCATGCCGTCGGTCCACTGCATGCGGCCTCGGGACAGGTGGTTCACCTGCTCCAGAATCGCGTACCCGTACGACTCGCCCTCGGCGAGAATCCCGAGTACCAGTGGGGTCGCCGAGGCCGCCACCAGGTCTTTGTCGATCCGCATCGGACTCCTATACCTAGAACCGCTAGGTCATAACCTAGCAGACCTAGGTATGTCGCGTGTCGGACCTCGAAGGATGCTTTCGTTCAGTAACAATGTGGCGTCCCGGTCGGATACGGGGGTGATACGACACGAGTGGAAGGATCTGTATGACTATGCGAGTGAGGTCCACGATCGCCGGTCTCGCGGCGGGCGTCGCGGTGGTGGCGGGGACGATGGTCGCGGGCGCCGGGGCGGCGAACGCGCTGCCGAGCAGCCTGGTCGGCATCAACTGCCTCGGGCTGAGTCCCAATATCGTCGATGTGCCCTACAGCAACCAGGTGATCGTCTCCTACCTGTACGACCAGTCGGGGCTGCCGTCGTTCACCGTGCATTCCGGTGCCAGCATCTGGGGCTACCAGACCCATCCCACGCTGACCTGGACCAATCTGGCCACCGGGGCGTCGGGCTCGCTGACCGGGCACACGAACATCTCGTCGTTCTTCGGCACCGGCGGCACGGTGTACTTCACCGACGTGCCGACCGGGACCGGGCCGGTGCGCATCGACCTGTCGGTCGTCAACACCGGACCCGTGCCGGTGCCGGTCGTGACCTGTTCGGGGACCACCGACATCGTCTGAACCGGCATCTGATCGACCCGACTCCGGCCGGGGGTGCGCTGCGCCCCCGGCCGGAGTCGTGCGTGGCGGCGCCCTGGCTCGGTCACTGTCCGCCGCATGGCATTTCGGCTTCGGTCCGGGATTTCCTTAGCAAGGGTGATGATTTCGCACCCTAGGGTGATGATCGCAGTTTTTCGCCTAACAGGGCTGTTCAGGGTCCCGATGGAGTCAGCAGAACGCGCGACCGGCGCGGCGGACGAGGAGTCGAGAACCATGAAGAACGCAGTTCGGATGAGCGCGCTGATCGCCATCGCCGCGGCGGCGGTGGCAGGTTGTACCGCGGAGAACGGTTCGGCCGCTGCGCCGTCGACGAGCCGGGCGACGACCACGGTCGCCGCGAGCGCGCCGCAGACGCCGGGCGAGCAGCCGCGGGCGACCGAGGCGCCGGGTGGGAACGGGTCGTCCGGCGGGACCCAGGCACCGGTGGTGACCGAAGCGCCTCCCGTCACCGCGGCCCCCGGCACCACGAAACCGCAACCGGCCGACGACATCAGCGGACCGGGCCGCTGCATCGATCCCCAGTCGACCGGCGTGCGGAACGCGCTGGCGCGGCTCGACGGCACCTGGGTCGCCCAGCAGGCGTCGGCGGACCTACCGGGCCAGTGCGCCCAGCTGCTGTGGGTACGCGCGGTCGGCGGCAACTCCGCGGGAGCGCCGATCCACGTGCTGTTCTTCCACGACGGGAAGTGGCTGGGCACAGCCACGTCCGAGGCATACGCGTTCACCTCGGTGGTCGGCTACACCGACACCACCGTGACGGTCGAGTACAAGTGGCTCGCGGGCGACGAGCCCTTCGCCGCGCCGCAGGGCGGTCCGGTGGCGATCCACTACACCTGGAACGGCTCGAATGTCGTCATGAGTGGGCCGCTGCCGACGGAGGTGACCCAGCCCCACCGCTAAGCCGGTTCGGGGTGCAGCACCAGCACGGTGATCTCGCTGGGCGCGAACACCCGCAGCTGCGGACCCCAGAAACCGGTGCCGCGACTGGTGTAGAGCTGGGTGTTGTTCGCGTGCCTGCTCAGGCCGGCGACCACCGGCTGATCCAGCCGGACCAGGTAGTGGAACGGCCAGATCTGTCCGCCGTGGGTGTGCCCGGAGATCTGCAGCGCCACGCCCGCCGCGGCGCTGTCGGTGATCTGCTTGGGCTGATGGGCCAGCAGCACCACCGGCAGCGCGGGGTCGGCGCCTGCCAGCGCGGCGGGCAGGTCGGGACCGTGGCCGGGCAGACCGGCGCCGGTGGGATCGTCGATCCCGGCGACGACCAGGCGAGCACCGTCGCGCTCGACGGTCCGGTGGGCGTTGTGCAGCGGCTGCCAGCCGAGCGAGGCCATGTGGTCGATCCAGCCCTGCGCGTCACCGAAGTACTCGTGGTTGCCGGTGATGTAGAAGCGGCCGAGCGGGGCCTCGACGCGGGCCAGCGGGTCGACCTGGGCGCGCCGCTTCACCACCGAACCGTCCGCGAGATCACCGGCGTGGCAGGCGATATCGGGGCGCTGGGCATTGACCACGTCGACCACCCGCTCGGACCAGCGCTGCCGGTCGAGCGCCGCGTAGTGGGTGTCGGTGACGACCACGACGCGCAGTCCGTCCAGGCCGTCGGCCAGGCCGCGGATGGCGACGTCGACGGTGCGGACCCGCGGCACCCGGCGCGCCTCGTAGACACCCCAGGCGACCAGCGCGACCGAGACCGCCAGCACCCCGAGCGCCACGATCCGCGCGGCGAGCGGGCCCTCCACCCCGGCGACGGCCAGCCCGCCCCGCACGAAGACGCCAAGCACCGACCACGAGAACACCACCCACAGCACCCCGAGCAGGGTGTCGCCGACGATCACCGCCGGATCGGACTGGGCCGGTCCGTGGCCGAGGAACATCGCGGCGGGCAGACACAGGTATCCGAGGATGCACACCGCGGTCCCGGCCCAGAACAGCGGGCCGGTGCCGCCGGTGGGCGCCGCGACCAGCGTCCACCAGGGCAGCGCGAACAGCACGGCCGGAATCAGCAGCATCAACATCAGGCGTACAGCGAATCTCACTCCGGTCCCGTCCTGCGCAGGGCCGCCGGGTGCGGTCGCGGCCACGAATAGATCATCCACACTAGCGCCGCCCCGTTGCCCGGCGGCGCGTCGACCGGTTCACTGGTGCCATGCGGATCGCCACGCTCGCCGCAGCGGCTGTCACGGTGGTACTGCTCGTCGCGGGCATCGTGCTGCTCCGCGACGATCCGGGGGTCGCGACGACCGCGGGCACCTCGCTGCACGAACTCGGGCACGACGGCGGTACCCGCAGCTATCGCGTCTACCGGCCCGCCACACTGTCCCAGCCCGCACCGCTGGTGGTGATGCTGCACGGCGGACTCGGTACCGGCGAGCTGGCGCAGCGCGGCGTCGGCTGGGACGCGGTGGCCGAGGCCGCCGGCTTCGTCGTCGCCTATCCCGATGGTGTCGGCCGGGCCTGGAACGCCGGTGGCGGCTGCTGTGGGAACCCCGGCCGCACCGGCGTCGACGACGTGGGCTTCCTGACCGCGATGGTCGACGAGATCGCCCGCGCCCTGACGATCGACCGCGCGCGGATCTACTTCACCGGGATGAGCAACGGCGCCATGATGGCGTACGCGATGGCGTGCCGCACCACGCTCGCCGCCGCCGTCGGCGCGGTCGCGGGCACCCAGCTCGGCGACTGCGCGCAGCCCGACCCGGTCTCGGTGATCCATGTGCACGGCACCGACGACGAGAACATCCGCTACGACGGTGCGCCGGGCAGCGGCGTCGCGCGGATCGACGGGCCGTCGGTGCCGGAGCTGAACGGGTTCTGGCGGACGGTCGACGAGTGCGCGGCACCGGTGTCCATGTCGAGCGATCGGGTGACGACGCTGCGCGCCACCTGCCGCGACGGACGCGCGGTCGACCTCGTCACCGTGGCGGGAGCCGGGCACCGGTGGCCCGGGGCCGACGAGCACGCAGCGCTCGACGCGACCAGGGTGATCTGGGACTTCTTCGCCGCGCACCACCGATGAACCGGCGCAGCGTGATCCGACCGGCGGCGGCGCCGGGGCCCAGCCGATAGCCTGACCGGGTGATGGAGTTCGGGCCGGGGGCGAGCCTCGCGGGGTATCGCATCGAACGCAGGCTCGGCGGTGGGGGCATGGGCGCGGTCTATCTGGCGCGACATCCCCGGCTGCCGCGCCACGACGCGTTGAAGGTGCTCGACGCGCGGCTCGCGGTGGAACCGACCTTCCGGGCCCGCTTCGAGCGGGAAGCCGATCTGGCCGCGCGCCTGCGGCATCCGAACGTGGTGCAGATCTTCGATCGCGGCGTCGACGGTGACCGGTTGTGGATCGCGATGCAGTTCGTCGACGGCCTCGACGCGGCCCAGCTGCTGCGCCACGGCCTGGCGATCCTCACGCCCGCGCGCGCGGTGCGGATCGTCGTCGAGGCGGCCAAGGGCCTGGACTACGCGCACCGGCAGGGACTGCTGCACCGCGACATCAAACCGGCCAACCTGCTGATCGCCCGCACCGACGACGGCGCCGACGAAGTGCTGGTCACCGATTTCGGGATCGCCCGCAGCATGGGCGAGACGACCAGCCTCACCTCGGCGGGCTCGGTGCTGGGCACCCTCGCCTACGCGGCGCCCGAACAGCTCGAAGGTGATCCGCTCGACGTCCGCACCGATGTGTACGCGCTCGGCGGCACCCTCTACGAGCTGCTCACCGGCTTCGTCCCGTTCCAGCGCGACAGTCCGGCCGCGATGATCAGCGCGCACCTGATCGAGGCGCCGCCGCGCCCGTCGGCGGGCAACCCGGCGCTGCCGCCCGCCATGGACGCGGTGATCGCGCGCGCCATGGCGAAGAATCCGCGCGACCGGTTCGCCTCCTGCGGCGAGCTCGCCGACGCGGCGGTGGCGGCGCTGGCCGGGACGATGCCCGACACCCCGCTGTCGGCGGAGACGCTGGTGTCGCGGTCGGCCGAACTGCCCGCGCCGCCGGGCAAGCCGCGGTCGCGGGCGCGGGCGATCCTGGTCGGCGTCGGAGCGGCCGCCGCCGTCGCCGGGCTGACCGCGATCGCCGTGCTCACCGCCAAAGACCGTGTCTCGTCGGGTGATTCGAACGCGCCGGGCCCGACGCAGGCGGCACAGATCGGCGCGGTCCCCGACAGCCCGACCGCGGCGACGGTGCTGCGCCCCTGGCTCGACGACGTGCGGGCAGGCGATACCGACGCGCTGATCCGCAAGTGCTGGACCCAATCACCCGTCGAGATCCCGCGCATGTACGGCGACGTGGACCAGATCACCGACGCGGTGCGCCGCCCCGGCATCCTCGGCCAGTTCGGTCCGTACTGGCAGAACGACGTGCTGAAGGTGAGCCTGCGGCCCAGCGAGCTGCGCTCCGGCTACGGCTGCCCGATCGTCAGCGACCGGGCGGCGACCCGGCTCACCGACGAACAGGCCCGCTACACCGCCGAGCGCTACCTGAGCCGGGTGGTCGGCTATCCGGTGAACCCGGCCGACATCGAGCCCGACTATCCGCTGCTGTGCACCGGCGCTCAGCCGGGCACCGCGCTGTCGGGGGCGCGGCGCTTCGACGACAAGGCGCTCACCGTGCGTGGTTCGACCGGCTCGGTCGTCACCGTCAGCGCGCCGGTGACCAGCGCCGATGGCGCCTCGAAGCAGGTGTATCTGACGCTCGACCACGGCACCGACGGATTCTGTATCTCCCGCGTCGACGCCACCGGGTGAGCGCGCGAGCCGAAGAGAACTGCGTCACATCGGTTTTCGATGTGCCCCTCGGATCGGGGGCGCGCTATGCTGCCCGGCAGGATCCGTCCGCAGGCTGTCGCGCCGCGGCCGGGTGGAGTGGGGAGCGGCGTGGCCGCACAACGGAAAGGTCCGAACACGATCATGCGTGGCGTAACTGTGGGAGGGGCGCAGGGGCGCCGACACCGCACGAGCAGACTTCTGGCGGGTGCCGCGGTGGCCGCCATGCTGCCGTTCGGCGCGTCGGTGGCCGCGGTCGGGCCGGCGGCGGCCGACGCCGACCCGTCGGCGATCGATTTCCCGGTCGAGTCCTCGATGGGCACCATCAACACCCGCATCGTGCGGGCGGCCGACGGCAACACCGACCGGGTGGTCTACCTGCTCGACGGTGAACGCGCCGAGGACGACCTGAACGGCTGGGAGAAGCACACCGCCATCCCCGCCCAGATCGCCAAGTTCAACATCAATGTCGTGATGCCGGTCGGCGGCCAGTCCAGCTTCTACGCCGACTGGGACCAGCCGAGCAGCTTCAACGGCGTCAACCCCGACGGTTCCCTGCTGCCCAGCGCCGACTCCGGATCGGCCATCGGCGGCTGGGAGGACACCCAGGGCAAGACCAACACCTACCAGTGGGAAACCTTCATCACCGAGACCCTGCCGGACGCGCTGAAGTCCCGGCTGGGCTTCAGCGACAGCCGCAACGGCGTGGTCGGGCTGTCCAGCGGTGGCAGCGCGGCCCTGCTGATGGCGGCCTACCACCCCGAGCAGTTCGTCTACGCCGGATCGCTGTCGGGCTATCTGCACATGTCGATGCCGGGCATGCGCGAGGCGCTGGCCGGGGCGATGATCGCCAGCGGCGGCTACAACATCGAGGCGATGGCGCCCGCGGGCAGTGCGAAGTGGAAGCGGATGGACCCCTACGGGTTCGCCGAGAAGCTGATCGCCAACAACACCCGCCTCTACATCTCGGCGGGCAGTGCCAAGCCCGCCGATCAGGACCTGTCCTCGATCGACGCGATCACCCAGGGCATGCCGCTCGAGGCGATCGCGCTGGCCAACACCCGCTCGTTCGAAAAGCGGATCACCGCACTGGGTTACACGAACGTCAGCTACGACTTCCCCGATATCGGCATCCACAACTGGGGCACCTGGGAGCAGGTCGCCATCCGGTTGATGCCGGATATGGCGCGCAATATCGGCAAGCCGCTGCCCGCGGGCGCGCCGCCCGCCGGTGGGGAACCGCCGGCCGGTGCGCCGGGCGGTCAGCCGCCCGCCGGTGGTCAGGCGCCCGCGGGCGAGCCGCCGAAGTAGTCTCTTCCCTGCGCGAAACCGCCGTTGCCTCCATGGAGGCAACGGCGGTTTCATTTGTGCCGGGTCAGCCTGTCCTGATGGGGCTTTCGTTCGTCCAGCCCCAGGTGTCGCCGACGCGGACGGTGATCTCCGCCGGTGGTGCGGCGACCAGTCGGGTGAGGCGCTGGAGTTCGCCCCAGTCCCTGGTCCAGTCCTCGGCGAGGTAGGCGGGGATGGTGCGCGACCGCATGAGCAGACCGGTCCAGCCCAGCGGGCCGCCGCCGGTATCGCCCTGCCAGGTCTCGGAGACCTGCGCGTTGAGCTTGTCCGGCTGGATCCGCCAGATCGGCAGCTCCGCGACCCCGGCCCGGTGGTCGAACGGTCGCTGGCACGGGAAGGCCAGTCCCACATGGAAATCCCCGAGCACCGGATCCGTGGTGCCGACCACGGTGTTCAGCGACGAGAGTTTCGGCAGGCGCGGGGGCGTGACCGCCAGCCACTGCATCGGATCCGGTTCGCCCGCCGCGGCGACGAGCCGGACCGCCGTGGTTCCGGCGGGGATCTCGTCCAGGTCGATCGGCAGGTTCCGCCATCCGGGTGCGCCACCGACCGTGGGCGGGGTGAGTTCACCGGTGGGGGTGAAGGTTCCGTTCGCCGCGTGGGCGAACTCGACCCGCAGTCGCTGCCCGGGCAGCGGACTCCCGTCGGGAGCCACGGATTCGATCCGGCCCGCCACGGTGAGGATCAGCACCCGGTACGCCGAATCCTGCTGAGCGGCAGCGAGATCCAGGCGATACCACTGGGTGGTCAGCTGGGTGCGCTGCGGTGCGCCGGTGGAGTAGCTGCCCAGGACCGGGGTGCGTTCGGGGACGAGACCGAAGGGGAGGGCGGCGGTGCTGCCGTTCACGCCGGGGGTGGAGCCGGGTCCGCCGGAAGTGGGTCCGCCGGGACCGCCGGGGGTCGTGCCGCCGGGACCTGCGCCACCGCTGGGGCCTGCGCCGCCGCCCGGACCGGCGCTACCACCGGGGCCTGCGCCGCTGCTGGGACCCGAGCCGCCGCCCGGACCTGCACCGCCGCTGGGGCCTGCGCTATCGCTGGGGCCTGGGCCGCCGCCCGGACCTGCGCCACCAGGGCCGCCGGGAGCGGGGCCGGAGCCCGATGGGGGTGCCGAGGATTGGCCGGGGCCCGGGTCGGGGGCGAGGCTGCCGAGGCCGTTCGGGGTGAAGCCGGTGTTCTCGGCGGACAGGCCGTCGGCGACGGTGCCGGTGTAGGGAGTCAGCAGTGAGTCGGCCGTGTTGGTTTCGACCAGGACGGCATCGGCCATCGCGCAGGAGTTCCCGGTCATCGTCCGCAGGTTCGACAGCGCGACCGAATAGGCGGGGTACTGCGCGACGGCAGCGGTCGCCAGCGATCCCACGTCGAACAGCACCATCGCCGCCGCGGCGACCGTGAGGGGCGCGACCACCGGCAACCGGAACCGTCCGGAGCCCCTGGGCGTGTCTGCGGCCTCGGCATCGGTTCCTGGCGGCTGTGTGTCGGCGGCCCCGCTGTCGGTTCCGGGCCGTTTCGTGCCCACTGCACCGGTATCGGGCTCAGGCTGCTTCGTGGTCGCGGTCGCAGTTGGGGTCGCCGCCTCGTCCGTGGACTCGATGGCCGCGGTTTCGGTGGCTTTGCGCTGCGGGCTGCCAACGTTGGATGTTGTCCTGGGCGAGGTGGTTTCGGGGGCTGCGCGGTAGTACTGCCAGAGGGCGAGCAGCAGGGTCAGGCCGGTGGCGGCGAGGAAGAGGGTGGAGACCTCGATGCCGGCGAGGGTCGGGGCGCGGTCAGGCCACGGGACGCCGTAGCCGGAGACGTACCAGTAGCCGTTGGAGCCGGTGAAACAGATGGCGAGCAGGAACAGGACCGCCGCCGCGAACAGGGTGCGGAGGTAGGGCGCCCGAATGACGCTGCGGCTCAACGCGACAGCGGTGACCGCGGCCAGCGCACCCGCGAGACCGGCGTAGACGCCGAAGTGGTGGGTCCACTTGGTGGGGGTGAACATCATCAGCGGCAGCGCGAGGAAGGTCATCGCGAGAACGCGGGTGACCGGGCCGCGGGCGGTCGACGGGAGGCGACCGCTGCGGCGCAGGGTCACCAGGATGCCGACGGCCAGGGACAGCAGCATGGCCAGCACGCCGAAGCGCCGGGCCAGGGAGCCGTCGGGGTTCACCGACAGCAGGGAATCCCAGCGGGTGCGCTCCTCGAACCAGGACATGTCGGGGCCGACGAGCTGGCGGACGCGGGTGGCTTCCAGCACGGTCGCGAGGGTCTGGTCGGCGAAGACCACGACGAGCACGAGGATGCCCGCGGCGGCGATCGGCGCCAGCACGGCGGCGTAGCGCAGCAGCGCGGGGCCCGAATCCGTGGTGGTGCGCGCGATGACCGTGCGGAGCACCGGCCGCGAACCGGCCAGCAGGGCGGCCAGGCAGATGAGGCCGGTCGGGCCCGCGGCGAGGGAGAAGGCCGCGATCGCCACCGCGACGGCGGCGGGGAGCAGCCTGCGGGTGGCGATGGCTCGCTCCATCGAGCACCAGGTGAGCAGCGCGCCGACCGCGATCAGCGGTTCCGGGCGCAAGCCGTTGTTGTAGGGCAGCCACAGCGACAGGAACACCAGGGCCGCGGTCCAGCGGGCCGCGGTGCTCGCGGCGACACGGGAACCCAGGCGCGGCAGCACTTCCCGGCTGAGCACCAGCCAGCACACCAGTCCGGCCAGCAGCGCGGGCAGGCGCATCCACAGCCCGGCTTCGCTGATCCGGGTCAGCTGCGCGAGCACCTCGTAGGGCCAGCCGAACGGTGCCTCGGCGACCTGGAACCACCGGTAGTAGTTGGCGGTGTACCCGGCCTCCCTGGAGGCGCGCGCCATGGTCAGGATGTAGCCGTCGTCGGAGCTGTTCGCGCCGATCACATGCCAGACCACCAGCGTGCCCGCGACCGTCGCGTCCAGACCGGTGCAGCGCCACCAGCGCGCGGGCAGCACGCGCCGCGTCCGCCGCCCGTCGCGAATGTCACCGCGATGCAGGCAGATCAGCGCGATGAGCGTGCACAGCACCGCCCCGAGGATCGCCGCGAGCTTCCACCCGCTCGGACTCGACGAGAACCGCGCATCGATCTCGGCATGCAGGCGCGCGTCCCCCGCCCGCCCCCGATCCAGCTCGGTGTAGACGCCGACCAACTGCGGGCGCACATCGCCATCGATGGTGGTCCGCACCGGCGACCCGTCGGCCTTGGTCAACCCGGTGAGCTCGGCGGTCGTCCCCGACGCCGTCGAGACGACAGTCAGCGCACCGCATCCGGCCGCCTGCCCGTTCTGCGTTGCGCCCCCGGGGTTTCCACCACCCTGCTCCCTCGTGGACGGTGATGCGCCGGGTGATCCGGTCGGCTGGTTCGCCCCGCCGGGCCCGGCGGGCGCAGCTCCGGCGGGAGCGCCTGAGGGTGCGCCCGGACCTGGTGCTGATCCAGCGGGCGCGCCGGACGGCGGAGCGGCGGGCGCGGGTGTCGCCCCGGCAGAGGCACCGGAAGGCGCGCCCGGACCGGCGAGGCCGGATCCGGCCGGAGCGCCTGATGGCGGTGCGCCAGGACCTGGCGCTGATCCAGCGGGTGCGCCGGACGGCGGCGCCTCGGGTGCGGGGGCCGTCCCGGCGGATCCGCCTGGGACTGGGGGTGCTGATCCGGCTGGCGCGTTCGGGCCGGTGGGAGCCGATCCGGCCGGAGCGTTCGACGGAGGCGCGGCGGGACCTGGCGGCGTTGCGCCGGGTGGGGGCGTAGCACCGGCGGGTGGTGTTCCCGGAGGCTGCCGACCATCGCCAGGCGCGGCAGTGCCGGGCGCTGGTGCGCCGGAAGGTGGCGTGGCACCGGGCGCCGGTGTGCCGGAAGGTGGGGTGCTGCCTGCGGGGTCGCCACCGGGCGGTCGACTGCCGGATGATTCGGTTTCGGTGGCGGGCGCACCGCCGGGCGTCCCGGTGATCTCCGCCAGCGACGCGCTCAGCAGCAGGCGATCGCGGAGGACGACCGCCAGGGTCCGCCCGGTCTCCGGTCGGTCCTCGATCCGGGCGACCAGTCCCTTCGAGCCGGCGCGCGGCGCCTCTGGCGGCACCGTCGACAGCACCGTCGCGCCGGTCAGGTCCCGCAGTGCCGTGCACGGCACGCTGAGCTCCAGCGACAGCGGCACGTAGTCCACCAGCGGCGCGCTCAGCTGCATCGACTGCGGCTGCGGCCAGTCCAGGCTCGCGTGTTCCTGTCGCACCGGCAGCAGCGGCGCCGCCACCGCCAGCGCCACCCCGACGACCCCCGCCACGATCCCGACCATTCGCACCCGGCCGAAACCGGAAGAATCTCCACCCACAGCCGACGATGCTAGCCATATCCGGCCGCGCCGGGGTGGGTCAGTGCGGGCGGCGGAGTTCGGTGACGGCCAGGCGGGCGGCTTCGCCGATGGCGGCGTCGACGACGGGCAGGGTCGGGTCGGCGCGGGCGGCGCGGGTGAAAACCGCTACCGCGACCGGGGTTTCGCCGGGGAACTCCACGACCGCGACCTCGTTGCGGATGACGCCGATGGTGCCGGTCTTGCCTGCGACGACCACACCGCGGTGCGGGAAGGCGGCGGCGATCCGGTGCGGCCAGATCTGTCTGCTCAGCACGGCGCGCGCGAATTCGGTGCTCGCCGTGGACAACACGTCACCGCGCCAGAGCAGGGACAGGAACCGGGTCATCTCCTCGGGGGTGGTCGCGCTGGCGTAGGCGGGGTCGTAGGCCGAGACGGTCCAGGCCTCGTCGTTGTCGGCGAGCGCGGCGAAGGCCTCGGCGGTGGTGTGGGTGTCGGTGTCGCGCACCAGGCTGCGGTGCTGATCGGCGGTGCCGCCGACGACGCGGGTCTCGGTGAGGCCGAGCTCGTCGAGGAGATCGGTGACCGCGGCCAGGCCGAGTTCGCCGAGCAGCACGTCGGCGGCGGCGTTGTCGGACACCGTCATCATGGAGGTGGCCAGGTCGCGGCGGCTCAGGGTGACCGGATCGTGCAGCGCCGCGAGGCCGGTGGGTCCGGGCGTGCAGTCGGCGGGGTCGACGGTGATCCGCCCGGCCGGGTCGAGCAGCCCGTCGTCGACCCGGCGGCAGAACGCCACGAACAGCAGCAGCTTGTACACCGACGCGATGACCACCCGCTCGCCGCCGCCCACGGACAGCTCGGCGGGGGAGCCGTCGCAGCGCCGGGCGTGCAGCCACCCGGTGCACCCGGCGTCGGCGAACACGGCGCGGATCCGGTCGGTCACGCTCATCGCAGGCGCTCGCGGTAGAGCACGCGGTCCAGGGCGTCGGCGTGGTCGCCCGCGTCGGGACGACGGATGATCCGGACCCGCAGGGCGACCGACTGCGGCGCGAGCGTCAGCCAGACCACGCCCGGTGTCGGTGTCGGCGGGGTGGCCGTGAGGCCGAAACACGTGCCCGCGGCGACGGCGGCCAGTACCGCCCGGTCGTCGGCCGCGGTGAGGGTCGCGGTGTCGAGGCCGCGCTCGCGCAGCAGGTCGAGCACGGTGTCGAAGGCGGGCGGATTGGCGGCGCGGGCCGGATGCGCGAAGTGCAGGTCGGCGAGCATCGGGAAGGTCGGCCGTTCGGCGGTGGTGGTGCGGTGCTCGGCCGGAACCACCAGCCAGCGTGGCAGTTTCACGACCGGCCCGGCGTCGAGGCCGTCGACCAGGGCCGGATGCTCGATCACCGCGACATCGCAGATCCCGGCGCGCACCTCGGCGGCGAGGTCGGCGGTCGTGCCGAGCGCGGTCGAGACGGTGCCGCCCGCGACTCGCAGCGCGGTGACGCAGGCGGTGACCAGCCGGTCCGGCAACGCGGTCGTGGCCGCGAACCGCACGGTGCCGCTGCGCTGGGCGATCCGTTCGGATTCCGCGAGCAGCCGATCGGCGTCGTCGACGAGCAGCCGGGCTCGCGGGAGCAACTGCCTGCCCGCGGCGGTGAGCATCGCGCCCTGACTGGTGCGGTGGATCAGCTCGAGGTCGAGGTGCTGTTCGAGGCGGCGCAGACCCTGTGACAGCGGCGGCTGCGTCATCTCCAGCGCGGCGGCCGCCCGCCCGAAGTGGCCCTCGTCCGCGACCGCGACGAAGAACCGGAGGTGACGGAGCAGATCCATGTCGGCCATTGAACCAGCGCCCGGCGTGCGGCCACCCCGGATCGGCCACGGGCGCTCGACCGTTCACCCGATCCGGCCGGGAACGACCTGCGCCGATATCGATGGCGACTCGGCGGCGGCCGTGTCGGGTATTGGCTCGCGCGGTGGCGCCGGTGATGGGGTGCAGTGGTGACTTCCTTCGTGACCACCACCCTCCGCAGGCGCCTCGCCGCCGCCGCGCTGGCGCTCACCGCCGTCGCGGTCCCGGCCTGCTCGAACGCCTCCGAGGCGACCACCCCCGCCACCTCGTCGACCGCGTCGGTGGCGCTCTCGTTCGCCGCGCTGGAGACGGAATACGTTGCGCGCCTCGGCTTGTCGGTGGTCGACACCGGCACCGGCCGCACCGTCGCGTACCGGGCCGACGAGCGTTTCCCGATGGCCTCGACCTTCAAGGGCCTGGCCTGCGGCGCCCTGCTCCAGGCGCACCCGCTCGCGAGCGGCTACTTCGACCAGGTCATCCGGTACACCGCCGCCGATATCGTCGTGAACTCCCCGGAGACCGAGCGGCACATCGACACCGGCATGACCGTCGCCGCGCTCTGCGATGCCGCGATCACCCAGTCCGACAACACCGCGGGCAATCTGCTGCTCCGGTTGCTCGGTGGCCCGGAAGGTTTCACCGCCTTCCTGCGCACTCTCGGCGACACGGTGTCGCGCCTGGATCGCTGGGAACCCGAGCTGAACACCGCGATCCCGGGCGACGAACGCGACACCACCACGGCCGCCGCGCTGGCGGCCGACTACCGGGCCCTCGTCGTCGGGACCGCGCTGGCCGAGCCCGAGCGCGCCCAGCTCGCCGCCTGGCTGAAGGCCAGCACCACGGGCGCCAAGCGGATCAAGGCGGGGTTGCCCGCGGACTGGATCGTCGGCGACAAGACCGGCACCCCGGCTTACGGGTCCGCGCTCGATGTCGCCGTCGCGTGGCCGCCGGGACGCGCGCCGCTCGTGCTCGCCGTACTCACCACCAAGCCGGCGCAGGACGCCGAGCCCGCCAATGCCCTGGTCGCGGCGGCGGCGAAACAGGCGCTCACCGAACTGGAGTGACGTGCCGGCCCGCCGCCACCGATGCCGCGCAGCGCCGCGGATCGTCGCCCGCCGCGACGAACAGCGCGGTGAGGACCGGGATTCCGGAGTCCAGCGTGGCCGGTGGCAGCGGGCCGGTGGCGACCATCCCGGTCGGCCCGTGGCCGAAAGTCCAGCTCTGGGTGGCCAGGTACGCGCTGCCGAGGGCGGCCAGATCGCGCACCGGATTGTCGGTGACGGGCGTTATGTTATCGGCAGTCGACCCTCGGATAGTGGGAGAGAACATGGCAGTGGAACTGGTGAATCCCGACGGGCTGCCCAAGCCCGAGGTCTATCGGCAGCTCTCGATCGCGACCGGGTCGCGGCTGGTCTTCCTGGCTGGGCAGGTGGCGCGGGATGCCGACGGAAACCCGGTCGGCACGGGCGATTTCGCGGCGCAGGTCGAACAGGCCTACCTCAATATCGGCACCGCGCTGGCCGCGATCGGCGGCTCGTTCGACGATGTCGCCAAGCTGACCATCTATGTCGTGGACTGGGGCCCGGACAAGTACCCGCTGCTGGGCGAGGGTGTCGCCCGCGCCGCGGCGAAACTCGGTGTCGACCCGGTCAAGCCGATCACCCTGCTCGGCGTCGCCGCGCTGGGCGAGCCCGATCTGCTCGTCGAGGTCGAGGCCACCGCCGTCCTCGCCTGACCGATCAGCTCGCGCCCGCGACGAGCACCGGTATCCCGGCCGCGCGATAGCGGCCGGGGGCGGTGCCGAACGCGCGCTTGAACGCCTTGCCGAAGGCGTATTCGGAGCCGTAGCCGCTGCGCCGGGCCACCGTCGCCAGCGGATGATCGGTGTCGCGGAGCAGCCGGGCGGCGGTGAGCATCCGCCAGCGGGTGAGGTAGGTCAGCGGCGGTTCGCCGACGAGCTCGGCGAACCGGCGGGCGAAGGCGGCGCGGCTCAGACCCGCGGTGGCGCCGAGGGATTCGACGGTCCAGCCGTGCGCCGGGTCGTCGTGGATGGCGCGCAGGGATCGGGAGATGTCGGCGTCGGCGACCGCGGCGGCCCAGCCCGAGGACGTCGCGGCCTCGGCGAGATGGGCGCGCAGCAGATAGAGCAGCAGCAGATCCAGCAGTGGGGGAATCGCCGCGTCGGAGCCGGGTCCGGCGTCGGTGAGCTCGGCGGCGAGCAGTTCGACGGCGGCGCGCAGCGCCGGATGGGTGCCCAGCCGGGCCGGGGCGTGCACCACCTCGGGCAGTTCGGTCAGCAGGGGATGGGTGCGGTCGACGGCGAGGTGATACGACCCGCACAGCAGTGTCGCGGGCGCGCCCGGTCCCTCGATGAGCCGGATGTCGCCCGGTCCGGCGGTTTCGGTGATGGGACTGTCGAGCTGGTCGAGCAGATCGTGGGCGATGCCGCGCGGCAGGAACACCGCGTCGCCCGCGCCGAGCGCGAGCGGTTCCACCCCGGGCCGGGTCAGCCAGCACGACCCCTGGAGGACGACGTGGAAGCCGGCGCCGTCGATGTGCGGATACCGCCTGCCCCATGTGCCGTGCCGCACGAACATCCCGGAGGCGGGGGTGCCGGTCCGCGCGGTGGCGAGGACGTCGCTGAGCAGATCCATGTCGGAAAGCCTACGTCACGAGACGACGGGATATCTGCGGAAGATTCTGGATGATTTTCTGTCTCGATCGTGGCACATAACCTGAGTTCATCATCCCGATGAACAAGGAGAACGACATGAAGATCGCCGTCTACGGAGCCACCGGACACGTCGGCCGATTCGCGGTGGCCGAGCTGCGCGGGCGTGGCATCGACCCGGTGGTGGTCGGCCGCGACGCGGAGCGGCTCGCCGAGGTCGGCGGGGTGGTCCGGGTGGCCGCCGCCGACGATCACACCGCCCTGGTCGACGCCTTCACCGGGATCGACGTCGTGATCAGCACCCTGCCCGACTACACCGGCAACGGGACCGGGGTGCTGCGCGCCGCCATCGCGGCGGGTGCCCACTACGTCGACGTCGCGGGCGAGCAGCTCTTCGTCCAGCGGGTGTTCACCGAGTACGGTCCGCTCGCGGCCGCGGCGGGGGTCACCCTGGCCACCGCCACCACCGAGGCGGGCATCTTCGGCGATCTGCTCGCCCACCTCGGGGCACAGCGGCTCGGCGGTGCGGACGAGATCGTGCTGAGTCATGTCGCCTTGCCGGGCGGGGAGGGGTCGCGCGGCAGTATGCACACGGTCCTGAAGAACCTGGACGTCTTCACCAGTGGTGGGCTGTCCTGGTCGGACGGCGAGTTCCGCACCGGTCCCCAGCCGCGCCGCGACACCTTCCTGGTTCCCGGCACCACCGAACCCATTGCCGTGCGCAAGTTCCCGCAGCCGTCGGTGGTGACGATCCCGCGGCACACGCAGGCGGGCTCGGTCGAGGGTGTGCTGGCGACGTCGATCTTCGAGATCATCGGCACCGTCACCGAGGCCGATCTGGCGGCCGCGCCGGAGACGCCGTCGGCGCCCGCCGCGTACTCGGTGGTCGTCGACGTCCGCCACGAGGGACGCACCCTGCGCGGCATCGGCAGCGGACCCGACGCCTACCGCAACAGCGCCCAGCTCGCGGTCGAGGTCGCCACCCGGATCGCCGCGGGCGCGGGCACGCCGGGCGCGCAGGCTCCCGCCGAGCTGTTCGAGCCCGCCGAATTCCTCGACGCGCTGGCCGCCTTCGGCATGACGTGGACCCTCGACTGACCGGTGGTGCCCGGCCGGGCAACTGTCTCAGTGGGTTTCGGCCGGCACGCCCCGCGCGTGACGGTCGCCACGGTCGGCACCGCCCGGAACCGGTATCTCCGCAGGTCGGCGGATCGAGGACATCCCGATTCGGTAACGAATCGCAGACGAACTCGTGATGAACCCTCCTCGCTCGGGTGGCAGGCGGGGCGAGGGCTCGATATGCTCGCCTGCGTTATCGAAACGGGCTGTCGTGCTGCGCGTTCGGTGTGCCGATTGGTGGTTGGGGGCCTGTGAGTACTGCGGAAGTCGGGCCGATGGCACAGTCGACGACTGTGCCGCCGGGGGAGGGCACCGCCCGCGGGGCGACCGCGGGAGCTGCCGGTTACGTGGTGCTCGGCGCCGGGGTGGTGCTGGCCGCGATCGCCGCCGTGGTCGCGGTGTTCACGCCGACCGCCATCGGGATTCCGGTGCTCGCCGCGTCGCTCGCCGTCGCCCTGATCGCCTGCCCCGCGGTGTTCGTCGCCCTGCGTCAGCACGCGCGGGCGCGCGCCGCCACGGCCGCCGCCGAGCGGGCCGAACAGCAGCTGGCCGCGGCCGTCGCCGAGGCGACCCAGCGGATCACCACCGCCGAGGACCACGCCACCCACTACGCCTGGGAGGCACAGGAGAACGGCCGCCGTGGCGCGGCCGCGCTGGCCGCCTTCGCCGGCGCCGCGGGCCGCATCCAGGCCATGACCACCTCGATGCTGGCCGAACTGCGCGAGATGGAACACCGGCACGCCGACCCGCGCGTGCTCACCGACCTGCTCCACATCGACCACCGCACCGCGCAGACCGGTCGGCTCGCCGACAGCATCGCGGTGCTCAGCGGCGCTCGCACCGGCCGCCGCTGGGCGAAACCGATTGCGATGGAATCGATCCTGCGCGGCGCGATGGGCCGGGTCGCCGGGTACCAGCGCGTGCGGCTGCGCGCCGTCGCCGACGTCGGCATCGCCGGGCACGCCGCCGAGGGCGTGATGCACACCCTGGCCGAACTGCTCGACAACGCCTGCAACTTCTCCCCGCCCACCACCGAGGTGCACGTCTACGCCGCGGAAGTGCCCGCGGGCGTGGTGATCACGATCGAGGACAGCGGCCTGGTGATGAGCGATTCGGCGCTGCGCCGGGCCGAGGCCGCGGTGAGCGGACGCGATCACAAGGGCAAGGGCGCCGACCTGGCCTCGCTCTCGGGCACCCGGCTCGGTCTGGCCGTCGTCGGCCACCTGGCCCGCAAACACGAACTCACCGTGTCGTATCGGCCGTCGGCGATCGGCGGCACGGCGGTGGTGGTGGTCGTGCCGCGCGAGCTCACCGCCCGCGCCGAACGCCGCAGCCGCCCCGCCGCCCAGCTCGCCGCGCCCACCCCGCGGCGCACCGAACCCCAGCTCACCACCCTCGGCCAGTTCGACGCGCCCACCCCGCGGGCCCAGCACGCCAGGACCACCGACGAACTGGGCTGGGCCGAGACCGTCGGGCAGCCCGCCCACCGGATTCCGGCCGAGCCGCCGACTCCCACGGTGTCCACCTCGCCCGCGCTGCCCAAGCGGCGCCGCGGCGACACCCTGGCCAAAGTCCATCCCGACGGCCTGACCGGCTCGCCGGTCGCCGACACCGCACCGGCCAAGCCGGCCGCGCTCGGCGCGTTCCAGCGGTCCGCGCCCGGTCGGGCGGCGGATCGGTCCGGCCACCACCCAGGCAGCGCCGCCACTGCTCCCGACCCCATGGAGGACCGATGACCACCACCGCCCCGACGAATCTCGGCTGGCTGCTCGAGAAACTGCTCGCCCGCACCCCACGCACCCGGCACGCGCTGCTGCTGTCCGGGGACGGCCTGAAGATCTGCCACACACCGGAACTCGATGTCGACCGCGCCGATCAGCTGGCCGCGATCGCCGCCGGGTTCCAGAGCCTGTCGCACGGGGCTTCCGTCGAGTTCGGTGACGGGCGTGGCGGTGTCCGCCAGTCGATGACCGAGTTCTACGGCGGCATCCTGTTCGTGGTCGAGGCGGGACGCGGCGCGCATTTAGCGGTGGTGGCCGCCGAGGACGCCGACGCGGGGCTGGTCGGGCACACCATGCACGAGCTGGTCGAACAGCTCGGTGAGCATATGGCCGCCCAGCCCAGACGCGGAGTGCCGAATTGAGCAGGTCGGTCCGCGACGAGGATCCGGACCGGTTCTACACCCTCACCGGCGGACGGGCCCCGGCCACCGAGGATTTCGACCTGGTGACCCTGGTGGTCAGCGAATCGGCGCCGTCGGCGGGGATGACCTCCGAGCAGGTCGCGATCCTGGACATGTGCCGGGCGCCGACCGCGGTCGTGGAGATCGCGGCGGAACTGCGGCTGCCCGTCGGCGTCGCCACGGTCCTGCTGGGGGACCTGCTGCACGCGGGGAAGATCACCGTTCGGCCGCCGCTGTCGGCGGCGATGTCGCTGGATGCCTCCACCCTCGAGAAGGTGCTCGTTGGACTTCGCAAGCTCTGAATCCGCGCCCGAGCGGTCGCTGGCACCGCTGCACAGCACGGCCAAGCACGGACTGAAGATCGTCGTCATCGGCGGATTCGGCGTCGGCAAGACGACCCTGGTGCGCTCGGTGAGCGAGATCAGGCCGCTCGACACCGAGGCGACGATGACCGACATCGGCGTCGGGATCGACGACGCCACCGGCGTTCCCGGCAAGTCGACCACCACGGTGGCCTTCGACTTCGGCCGGATCACCCTCGACGCCGAGCACGTGCTGTACCTGTTCGGCGCGCCGGGCCAGCAACGGTTCTGGTTCCTGTGGGACCGGCTGTTCACCGGCGCGCTCGGCGCGATCGTGCTGGTCGATCAGCGCCGGATCGAGGACTCCTGGTACGCGATCGACCGGCTCGAACACCAGGGCACCCCGTTCGTGGTGGCCTGCAACGACTTCGGTGGCTCGCACCAGCCGCAGGCGGTGCGCGACGCGCTGGACCTCGATCCCGCGGTGCCGCTGGTGATGTGTGACGCGCGCTCGCGCGAATCGAGCAAACAGGTGCTGATCGCCCTGGTCGAGCACTTGTATTCCGCTGTCCCGCAGGGGGAGACCGTCTGATGAGCACACCCACCGGCACCGGTGCCTGCCCGATCACCGGCGCGGTGCCGCTGAGCGGTCCCGAATTCCACATCGAGCCGCACGAGGTCTACCGCAGGATGCGGCGCGAGCACGGTCCGGTGGTCGCGGTCGAGCTGCCCGGCGGGTTCCCCGCGTGGCTGGTCATCGGCTACCGCGAACTGCACCAGGTGACCAGCGATCCGCTGCTGTTCCCGCGCGATGTGTCGCTGTGGAACCAGTGGGGCCGGGTCCCCGAGGACTGGCCGCTGCTGCCGATGGTCGGCAGGCCGATGCCCTCGATCTACTTCACCGCCGGTGCCGAGCACCGCAGGCATCTGGCGATGGTGGAACCCGCGCTCGACGCCGTCGACCACTTCGAATTGCGTCGGGCCTGTGAGGAACTCGCCGATCGCCTGGTCGACGGATTCTGCGGCCGCGGCAGCGCGGACCTGGTGGCCGAGTTCGCCGAACCGCTGCCGGTGCTGGCGCTGGGCCGCATCCTCGGCCTGCCCGACAGCGACGCCGCCGACCTGGCCCTCACCATGAAGCTGCTCGCCGACGGCGGCGCCGACGCCCAGGCCGGGCACGCCCGCTTCGGCGAGCACATGGCCCGGCTGCTCGCGGCCAAGAAGGCACGGCCCGCAGGCGATCTGGTGTCGCTGATGCTGGCCGACCCGCAACCGTTCACCGACGAGGAATACATCAACGACCTGATGGCGATCACCGCCGCGGGTCACCTCACCACGGCCGACTGGCTGGGCAGCTCCATGCGGCTGATGCTCGTCGACGACCGGTTCGCGGCCGCGCTCGGTGGCGGCAGGCGCAGCGTCGGCCAGGCCATGAACGAGGTGCTCTGGGAAGAGGGCCCGACCTCGATCCTGGCCGGGCGCTGGGCCGCCCGCGACACCCGCCTGGCCGACCAGACCATCCGGGCGGGCGACATGCTGCTGCTCGGCTTGGCCGCGGCCAATCTCGACCCGCACATCCGCCAGTCGTTCACCGACGGTGACACGGTGCCGACCGGCAACAACGCGCACTTCGCGTTCAGCTACGGCGAATACCGCTGCCCCTTCCCGGCGCAGCAGATCGCCGAGATCATCGCCAGGACCGGGATCGAGGTGCTGCTCGACCGGCTCCCCGACGTCGACCTGGCCGTGCCCGCCGAGCAACTCACCCGGCGACCTTCGGCTTTCCTTCGGGGCATGACCGCACTGCCCGTTCGTTTCACACCAGTCAGACCCGTCGGAGGTTCGTCGTGAGTTCCCAGTGCCCTTTCGCCATCGATCCCATGGTCGGTGACCTCAACGGAGAGACCGCTCGACTGCGCGCCGAAGGTCCGCTCACCCGGATCGACCTGCTCGGTGTGCCCGCCTGGACCGTCACCGACCACGCCGTCGCCCGGCAGCTGACCACCGACTCCCGCCTGGTCAAGGACATCCACGCGTGGAAGCTGTGGACCGACGGCGTGGTGACCAACCAGTGGCCGCTGATCGGCATGGTGGATGTCGACCGGTCGATGTTCAATGTCGACGGTGCCGAGCACCGCAGGCTGCGGCTCAAGACCGCGCAGGCGCTGGCGCCGCGCCGGCTCGAGGAACTGCGGCCGGTGATCGAGCGGCTCACCCTCGAACTGCTCGACGACCTCGCCGCGGCGGGCGCCGACGGCACGCCGGTCGACCTCAAGGCCGTCTTCGCCTACCCGCTGCCGATGCGGGTGGTCGGCGACCTGATGGGCGTCGCGCGCGAGGACCACGCGCAGCTGCTCGACTGGTACAAGAAGTTCTTCTCGGTGATGACCCCGCAGGACGAGCGCCTGCGCGTGATCGGCGAGCTCGACGTGTACTTCACCGATCAGGTGCGGCAGAAGATCGCGAACCCCGGCGACGATCTGACCTCGGCGTTCGTCGTCGCCGACGAGGAGGGCGGCGAGCCGCTCACCGAGGAGGAGGCGATCGGCAACATCAAGGCTCTCGTCGCCGCCGGGCACGAGACCACCGTCAGCCTGATCGTCAACACGGTGCGCGCGCTGCTCAACGAGCCCGAGCAGCTGGCGAAGGTGCTGGCGGGCGATGTGGACTGGAAGCAGGTCATCGAGGAGTCGCTGCGCTGGGACGGGCCCGTCTCGCACCTGCTGATGCGCTTCGCCACCGAGGACATCACCGTCGGCGACACCGTGATCGCCAAGGGCGAGGGCGTGGTGATGTCCTACCGCGCCATCGGCCGCGACACCGCGGTGCACGGTGAGACCGCCGACGAGTTCGACGTGACCCGCCCGACCGCGAACCGCCACCTCGCCTTCGGCTACGGCCCGCACATCTGCCCCGGCGCCGCGCTGTCCCGGCTGGAGGCCGCGATCGCGCTGCCCGCGCTCTTCGCCCGCTTCCCGGAGCTGCGGCTGGCCGTGCCCGACAGTGAGCTCGGCAACCTGCCGGTGCTCACGCAGAACGATCTGGCCGCGCTGCCGATCATCCTGAACTGACCGGCGTCGCGTCGCGCCCGGTGCTCCGGCACCTGTCTCTTATAC
>NZ_JBHVWX010000009.1:0-206047 GCF_042882065.1 Nocardia sp. NPDC058244
ACGCCCGGCCTCCCCACCTACGCCCACCCCTCCCACAATCAATCACCGTCCCGGGGGGGCGCCCCGGGGGGCCTCACCGCCCGGGGCCACCGCCGTTGTCGTAGTTACTTCACGTTGACCACGTGATCGGCCGGGGTCGCGGCGTAGAGCTGCTCGATGTCCCCGGCGTACTTGGCCGCGATCGGGGTGCGCTTGAGCGACATCTTCGGGGTCAGCTCGTCACCGCCCGGCTCCCACAGGGTCTCCACGATCACGAAGCGCTTGATCTGCTCCACCCGCGAGAGTTTGCGGTTGCCCGCCGACACCGCGGCCTTGATCTCCTCGACGATCTCGCTGCGGCGGGCGAGCTCGGCGTGGGTGGCGTCGGTGGCGCCGAATTCCTTGGCGCGCAACGCCGCGACATCGGGGTCGAGCATGATCAGCGCGGTGATGTACGGGCGGGCCTCGCCGATCGCGACGGCCTGACCGATCATCGACGACGCCGCCTTCATCGCGTTCTCGATATTGGAGGGGGCGATGTTCTTGCCCGCCTCGCTGATGATCAGTTCCTTCTTGCGGTCGACGATGCGCAGGTAGCCGTCGGCGTCGAGGGTGCCGATGTCACCGGTGTGCAGCCAGCCCGCGTCGTCGATCGCCTCGGCGGTCTTGTCGGGCATGTTGCGGTAGCCGGGGGTGACGATCGGGCCGCGGATGAGCACCTCGCCGTCGGCGTCCAGCCGCAGCTCGACACCGTCCATGACCCGACCGACCGAGCCGGGGCGCGGCTTGTCCAGATCGGTGAAGGTGCCGACACCGGTGGTCTCGGACATGCCCCACACCTCGCTGACCGCGAAGCCGAGACCCAGGAAGTACTCCAGGGTTTCGGCGGGCACCGGGGCGGCGCCGGACGCGGCGACCTTCAGCTCACCGAAACCGAGCGCCTCGCGCAGCTTAGACAGCACCAGCGCGTCGGCGGCCTTGTGCTGCACGCCGAGCAGCAGCGAACCGCCCTCACCGGACAGCTTCGCCTTGGCCTGCGCGACACCGACGCCGATCGCCCAGTTGGCCAGGGCCTTCTTCACCGGGCTCGGCTCGACCGCGAGCTTGTTCTCGATGCCGGCCTTGATCTTCTGCCACACCCGGGGCACACCGAAGAACACGGTGGGGCGCGCGTCGGGCAGGGCGGCGGCGATCTCGCGCGGGTCGGGCACAGTGGTGATCTGGATGCCGGTGAGCAGGCTCATCGCGTGCGCGGAGATGCGATCGGCGACATGCGCGGCGGGCAGGTACGACACGGCGCGGTCATCGAAGCCGACCGGCAGCGGACCGGAAACCAGGCCGACGACCTGGGCGATCACATTGCCCTGGGTGAGTTCGACGCCCTTGGACGGGCCGGTGGTGCCGGAGGTGTAGATCAGGGTGGCCAGATCGCCCGGCTGCACGGCCTGCCACGCGGCGTCGAAGTCGAAGTCGGGCTCCGGATCCGATTCCAGCTGGGCCAGGCCGAGGGTGCCCTCGGCGGTGCCGTCGACCAGGACGGTGTGCTCGACGTCGGCGCCCGCCTCCCGGATGACGTCCAGGAACGCCTGCTCGGTGATCACGACCTTGTTGCCCGCGTTGGCGAACACGTGCGCGATCTGCTCGGGGGAGCTGGTGTTGTACACCGAGAACGGGGTCGCGCCCAGGTGCAGGGCCGCGGTGTCGATCAGGTTGAACTCGGGGCGGTTGGTGAGCATGATGCCGACCGCGTCACCGTGGCGCACACCGAGTTTCGCCAGGCCGGCGGCCAGCGCCCGCACCCGCGTCGCATACTCCGCCCAGGTGATCTGCTGGGTGCCGCCGACCGTCCGCAAGGCGATCTGGTCGGGCCGCAACGCGGCGGTCTGCTGGAAGGCGGCGGGCACGGTGTGCACCGTGACGCCCGAGGCGTGCGCGAAACCGATGTCTGTCATATCCCTGTTCCCGAATAGGCCGTTCCGGATGCCGAGCCAATGCGAGTGAATCCTTCTCATCGTCTCGAGCGATGGGCGTCACAGTGGCACAGCTCACTCATCGTAACCGGACATACGGGATTGTGGCGTCGGTTACCGCCGACCGAAGAGCCGTTGCCAGCGGCGCCTCGCACGCCGATCGTCGTCCACGGGCCGTTCCGGCGCGGGAAAAGGGGTTGTCTGCGGGGCCCAGGGCGCGAAATCGCGCGGAATCATGTGCTTGCGCCACCGCACTTTCGCATCCAGGTAGCGCCGGCCGCGATCGGTTGCCATGCGCACGGACAGCGGGATCACCTCGACCGCGATGCCGGCGTCGGCGAGCGCGCGCAGCTTGTCGGGATTGTTCGTCAGCAGGCGCACCCGATGGAAGCCGAGCCCGAACAGCGCCTTGGCGACGAGTTCGTAGCGCCGGGTGTCGGGTTCGAGGCCGAGGCGGGCGTAGCTCTCGAAGGTGTCGATGCCGTAGCGCTCGCTGGTGCCGTAGCCGATCGCCTTCCAGATCAGCCCGGCCCCACGGCCTTCCTGCTCGAGATAGACCAGGACGCCCGCGCCCTCGGCCTGGATCAGGTCCATCGACAGGGCCAGTTCGGGTCCGCAATCGCAGTCGTCGGAGCCGAGCGCGTCACCGTAGAGGCAGCGTGAATGCACCCGGACCAGCGGCTGTTCGCCGGGGGCGCCGAAGACCAGCACATAGCCACCGTCGGTGGGGTCGTCGATGGTGTGCACCTGCACGCGCAGCTGGGCGCCGTTGCGGCTGAACTGGTGCTCCGGTCGCGGATCGTCAACGTCTCGTCCGGTCGCCTCACCCGGCGGGAACTGGACGGGCTCGATGATCGTCAAGCGCTCCTCCGAGACAGTGTCGGCACCGGAAAACCCGCTGCGTGGACGGTGTGTGGGCAAGGCAACGGCGCGACTCTACTCCGGCTGTGATGCCAGGCACATCAACCGGGGGTCACGCCGGTGTTACGGGTGGTCGCACCGCCGCGCGCGTAGAGGTGCATGATCCGGTCGACCTCGGTGACGTCGGGGAACACCGCCGACACCGCGCCCAGCTTCTGGGTGGGGATCATCGCCGCCGTCGCCCACACGAAATCGGCTGCGGTGAGCGCGTCTTCGGACTGCACCACCCGGTAGGCCAGGGCCGCCGCGAACGCCGCCGCGGCACCGACCGCCGCCTTGAGGACCTGGGGGAAGTGGTCGACGACGATATCGTCGTCGTCGGAATAGACGGTGCAGCCGAAGCCGTCCACCGCGCACACGGCCGATACCCCGAGGCCGCGCAGGCGTCGCGCCGTGTCCGCCGCCGAGTCGGTGTCGACCTCGGGCAGCAGCGCGTCGAGTTCGACGGTGCTGCCGACGAGATAGTCGACGACGTCGAGATACATGTACAGCCCCTGTGGCACCGCGATACTCGGAGCGGCACAGACGATGACCTGCGGGCGTTCGGGCAGCTCGCGAATGTAGGCGAGCACCTGCTCGATGATCGGCGCCGGTTGCTCGAAGGTCAGCACGACCACCGCCGACCCGGCCAGCGCTGCCCGGACTTCCGGCCGGTTGATGTCGTCGTCGAGCAGTTGCACGCGGGCGTCGCGGCAGGCGATCAGCCGCACCTCACCGCTGTGGTTCATGACCACGGCGGTCACCAGGGTCGAGGCCGCGGGCACCACCTTCACCAGGTCCCGGCTCACCTCGTAGTCGGCGAGTAGGTCGAGGATGCGTCGGCCGTTGGCGTCGTCGCCGACGGCCGCGACCAGCCGCACGTCGAGCCCGAGCAAGGCGGCGGCGACGGCGCGGTTGAGGCCCTTGCCGCCCGGCAGACCCGCGAAGGTGCCGTCGACGGGGGACTGCTTGGCCGGGAAGGTGTCCACCCGGTAGAGATGATCGATCACCGCGTCCCCGATCACGGTGACCGAGCGGCCCGTGGGCGACGATGTCGAGGTCGTGCCGGGCGGGGGACCGGCGGCCGTCACCGGTCCGGCCGTGAGCAGGCCGGCGAGTGCGGTGAGCGCGGCCCGCTCGGCGGTGGTGCGCAAGCGTTTCACCGTGGGTGCCGCCGGGGTGTCGGTGACGCCGAGCGCGGTGTGCAGGGGAATCCACTGCTGCGCCAGGTACTCGCGGCGGGCGCCGAGATTGGCGGCGTAGAGCTGGTCGGGGTCGATGTCGCCGTTCGGCGGTTCGCGGAGGAGGCCGAGAGCCAGCGTGGCATCGGCGATCAGCCGGTCGGCAGGGGGCAATTGCCGGGTCGTCTCCCGGAGCACCGGGAGCACCGCCTCCTCGCGGGAGACGCCTTCGCGCTGCGCGTAACCGGTCACCACCGGGAGTTCGAGGATCGGCGCCGCACCGATCTCGGTGTGCCGCAAACGTTCTGCGCTGAGACCGGAGAACTTGCCGAGCCGCGCGAGGATGCCGCGGACCAGGTCTGTTCGTGCGTCGTGCGGGAGCATCGGCACGCGTTCTGCCCTCCATGGTCGTGACGGCGGTGTTTGAACAACATCTTGTCGGGCAATTACCAATCTACAACGGCAATTGACCGCATAGAAGGGCAAATGCCACACTGGAATTGGCGATCCTTCGCCCACCGGACAACCCGGGAGGTCTGGTGCAGACGACATCCACCCCGAACCGATACCGGACGGTCGTCTGAATATCCGCGCGACGAGTTCACGGATCCACCGGCGAACTCAGGTGTGGTCGGCACCGCCGACGCACTCGCCGAACGCGCCACGTACGCGTTCCGCATCCCAGGAACCGGGAGCTCGCACGGCTCCCCTCGTGGAATCGGAGTATCCGATGACCATTCACATCACACCGGACGACATGCGCAGCACCCGCAGCCCCGAATACGCCGAGCGGGTGGGAACGAACCCCGAGGTCTGGCGGTTGACCTGGCTGCCGGAACGCCGGCTCAGCCGCGACCAGGCCTACGCGGGCATGGAACTCGACGAACTGATCAGCGACCTCACCGCCGCGCACGACCGGCTCGCGCACGCGCAGATCAACGCGCTGGCCGACACCGTGGGCATCGTGTGGGAGCAGGCGATCATCCGGCTCTACAAGCGGATGCTGGCCCGCTTCGACGATCCCGACGAAGCAGCACCGCGCCCGCCGCTGACCAGGCCGCGCACCGCGACGCACCTGTTCGGGCACGGCGGTACGCGGCAGGTCAACTACGGATAGACCCTCAGGCCGAGGGTGTGCGGTGCTCGGCGCCGACCGCGTCGGCCAGCGAGCGGAAACCACCGGCGCGCAGGTTGGCGGCGATGCCGCGGTGGATCCGGGTGGTCCAGAACGGGCCGCCGTAGATGAAGCCGGTGTAGCCCTGCAGCAGGGTGGCGCCGGCGAGGATGCGGGCCCAGGCCTGCTCGGGGGTTTCGATGCCGCCGACGGAGATCAGGACCAGCTGGTCGCCGACGCGCGCGTAGAGGCGGCGCAGGACGTCCAGGGACCGCTCGGCGACCGGGGCACCGGACAGCCCGCCCGCGCCCATCGCCTCGACCTCGGCGGCGGGGGTGGCCAGGCCGTCGCGGCGGATGGTGGTGTTGGTGGCGACGATGCCGGCCAGGCCCAGCTCGACGGCGAGGTCGGCGACGGCGTCGATGTCGTCGTCGGACAGGTCGGGGGCGATCTTCACCAGCACGGGGACGCTGACGCTGTCCAGCACGGCCTGCAGGATCGGGCGCAGCGACTCGACCGCCTGCAGGTCACGCAGACCGGGGGTGTTGGGGGAGGACACGTTGACGACCACGAAATCGGCGAGCGGGCCGAGCAACCGGGCGCTGGTGGCGTAGTCGCCCGCGGCGGCTTCGGGTTCGGTGACCTTCGTCTTGCCGATGTTCGCGCCGATCGGGACTGTGGGGCGCGCGTCGTGCAGGCGGGCGGCGGCCGCGGCGGCACCGTGGTTGTTGAAACCCATCCGGTTGATCAGGCCGTGGTCGGCGGGCAGCCGGAACAGTCGCGGCGCCGGGTTACCCGGCTGCGCGTGCGCGGTGACGGTGCCGATCTCGGCGAACCCGAAGCCGAGCGAACCCCAGGTGTTCGCGCCGTCGGCGTTCTTGTCGAAGCCGGCGGCCAGCCCGAGCGGCGCGGCGAAGTCGACACCGAAGGCGGTCGTCGCCAGGATCGGGTCCTCGACGACGGTCAGCCTGCGCGCGAGCCAGCGGGTCGGCGGGAACCAGGTGGCGAACCGCAGCGCGGAGAACACCAGGTGGTGCACCCGCTCCGGCGGGATCAGGAACATCAGGCGTAGTAGCAGGGCGTACATGGGTCGGCTCACATTCCGGGCTCGGGCACAGGCAGGACGGCATTCTTGCGGCGGCGCAACAACACCCGGCGGCTGCCGTCGGTGTAGGCGCGCACGCGCGACAACTCCCAGCCACCGAATTCGGCCTGGATGGCCAGCCGCATCGAGGCGGTGACCCGGGTGACCTCCGGTGGCAGACGCAGGGGCACGTATTCGTAGTCGTCGTTGCTGGTTTCCCAGCTCGGCGGGATCGCCGAGCGTCCACCGCGAGATATGGCCGCCATCACTGCCCTCTCTTCCGCTCGTCCGCGCCGATCCGCTGCAGACCGTCGCCCGCGGCCGAGGCCACGAACAGGTCGCCGGTGCGGGGGTCGACGGTCACCGCGTCGGGCTGGCGCAGGGTCGGGAACCGCCCCACCTCGACACCGATCCCGGTCGACAGGTCGTAACCGACGACCTCGTTGCTCTGCGTGCAGGTCACCCACACCGTGCTGGACCGCGGATCGTAGGCGAGCGCGTAAGGCGATGATGCTACCGGGAAACGCTGACGCAGCACGAGCGGACCGGCCGAGTAGACCAGCAGTTCACCGCCCGCGGTGTCGGTGACGATGATCCGCCCCTCCGGGTCGGCGATCGCGTTGGTCGCGCCGTCGCCTGCCCGCAGCATCAGCCCGAGCGCGTCGTCGCGCACGCTGACGACGGCGGTCTGCTTGCGGTCGAGGACGGTGATGTTCTCGCCGGTCAGGGCGATCGCGTCGGCCGAGACCAGGCCGGTGACGGTGCGCGCGACGCTGCCGTCGGGCCGCAGTTCGACGATCTTGCCGCCGGCGGTGCCGACCACCAGGTTGCCGTCGGTGCGTATTTGCACGCTGTGCACGTCACCGTCGACGGGAACCTCGCTGACGGTGCCCGCGGCCACATCCACCCGCAGTACCCGGCCCTGCGCGGCGACGAGCACTTCCCCCGGCTTGCCCTGGGCGAGTGCGGCACCCGCGGCGGGCAGGGCGACGGTGCGGGCGGTGGCGGGCGCGGCGGGGTCGATCAGCGACAGTGTGGTGCCCGCGGTGTCGAGCGCCGCGAGGCGTCCGGTCTCGCGTTCGGCCAGCAGGGCTTTCGTCGCGGCGGCGGGGACGACCCGCCCCGCCGGGGTGGTAGCCGTGGCGGGGGAGACGGCCGCGGTGGCGGGTTCCCTGGTCGGCACGTCCGGGGCGCCGTCCTCACCGGCGCAACCGGTCAGCAATACCAGTGCCGCCGCGCCGACCAGCGCTGAGGCGACCGAGTCGCGAGGGCGCATGCACCGAACTCCTAATCTCACGAGGTGACCGCTGATCACCATCTGACCATGATGACTCACCGGTAGCTCCGACCGGGTGGCGCGCGTCGGGCCTGTCGGTGGCGGGGGCTACTGTTGACGTGTCGACAATCCGTTACCGGCGAACGGCAGGAGATCAGCGCGATGACCGACCGGACAACCGCGGGTTTCGGCATCGATGACATCTCCGTCGGCCCCTTCGCCCACGGTTTCGGCACCACCGACGACGGCCGCCCCTTCACCTTCCGCACCCGCCGCGCCACCCTCACGGTGCAGATCTACCGCCCCGACCTGGGCGAAGCCGTGCCGGGCGCCGACGATGTGGTCGCCACCGCGCAGGCTCAGGTCACCGATATCGACCTCGGCGACGAGCGCAGCGTGACCGCGTTCGTGCGCGACCTGATCCACGACGCCGTCCCTGTCCCGGCGGCCGCGCCGCGGGACACCACGACCGTGCGGAGCATCCTGGGCCGGATCAGCGCGGTCATTGATGGTATGTAGATGGTGATGTCTTCCACACTTTTCGCCAGGGCCGCTGCGGCCACCGCCTGCCTCACGGCCCTCGTCGCCCTCACCGCCTGCGGTGGCGGCACCGACGAGGCCTCGGTCGACGCCGCACGGTCCTCGGCCAACGCCTCCCTGTCCTCCTCCATCTCGGTGTCGTCGAGCAAGGCCAACGTGCCGCTGCCGACCGCCGCGGAACTCGACGCGCAGATCAAACGCGCGCTCGACCCGAACCTGCCCGATGTCGAACGCACCGATCTGATCGAGGACGGCGCCGCGTTCAAGGACGCGATCCCCGACATGTACAAGGCGCTGCGGGACAATCCGCACGCGGTGTACGGCGTCGTCGACCCGGTCTTCGACAATCGGGACGGCACCCTGACCGCCACCATGCGCCTGGACAAGGACGGTTCGGGCACCAATATCCGGACCACCATCGTGCATTTCGTGCTGCTCGACGGGAAGTGGAAGATCTCGCGCACCGACCTGTGCGGCATCCTGCGCTCGGCCGACTACCGCACCGCCGCCTGCGGCTGACGATGCGGGAATCGCGTTCGATGCGGTGGGGCCGGTTCGTCCACCGCCACCGCTACCTGGTGCTCGGACTGTTCGTCCTGACGGTGCTGATCTCGGGCTGGTACGGCCGCGATATGGCAGGCCGCTACACCCAGGAGGGCTGGTTCGACGAGTCCAGCGAGTCGGTGGCGGCCTCGAAGCTCGCCGACGACATCTTCGGCCGCGACACCGACGGCGACCTGATCGTCATCTACACCGCGCCGCCGGGCACCACCGTCGACGATCCGCAGGTGCGCGGCCCCGTCGTCGCCGCGCTGGCCGACCTGCGCGAACGCTACGGCGAACGCATCCACAAGATCGACAGCTACTGGGACTCACCGTTCTCGGCCAACGCCTCCGATCCCACCAAGCAGCACGCGTTCGCCAGCATCGGCCTGGCCGGTGGCGGCGGCACGGCGACGGTCGAGAACTACCTGGCCCTGAAACCCCATCTGAACGCCGATGTTCCCGGGGCGGGGCCGGGCGGGACGACCGTGCAGCTGGCCGGGCTGCAGCCGGTGGTCGAGGGCATCAATATCGGGATGCAGCACGACATCCGGCGCGCGGAGCTCATCGCGCTGCCGATCGTGGCGATCCTGCTGTACTTCGTGTTCGGCGGCGTGATCGGGGCCCTGCTGCCGGTGATGATCGGCGGGCTCACCGTGCTCGGCACCTCCGGCATCCTGCGCTTCCTGACCGCCCATATCGAGGTCAACGTCTTCGCCAGCGCGGTGATGACGCTGGTCAGCCTCGGTCTGGCGATCGACTACGGGCTCTTCACCGTCACCCGGTTCCGGGAGGAGCTGGCGGCGGGGCGCAGCGTGGAGGAGGCGACCGCGCGCACCGTCGCGACCGCGGGCCGCACCGTGCTGTTCTCGGCCGCGATCATCGCCATCAGTCTCGGCGCGCTGTTCATCTTCCCCAACGGCGTCCTGCGATCGGTGCCCTACGGCGGTATCTCCGCGGTGATGCTGGCCGCGCTGCTGTCGGTGACGGCCCTGCCCGCCGCGTTGAGCATCGCGGGCAGGCGCATCGACTTCCTGGGCTGGAAGCGGTTCTCCCGCAGCAAGACCGAGGCCGAGATCGATGCCGGGTTCTTCTCCCGGCTGGCCCAGTGGGCGATGCGGCGGCCGTGGGCGGTCGTCATCCCGATCGTGCTCGGCCTGCTGGCCCTGAGTATTCCGCTGCGGCACATCGAGTTCGGCGGGATCAGCGAGAAGTACCTGGCCGCGGACAATCCGGCGCGCGTCGCGCAGGAGGACTTCGACCGCCTGTTCCCCGGGTTCCGCACCGAACCGCTGAAGCTGGTCGTGGTGAACGCGACACCCCAGCAGCTCAGTGACATCCGGTACGAGGCCAATCAGGTCCCTGGGCTGACCGGCAGGTTCGAGCCCGCCGCGCCGACCAAGGACGGCGTCAACGTGCTCTCGGCCGGGCTGGGCGACAAACGCGACGCCGACCAGGTGATCGACACCCTGCGGGCGCTGCCCGAGCCACCGGGCGTGCAGATCATGGTCGCCGGCATCCCGGCATTGGAACGCGACAGCATCAACGGCCTGATCGACGGACTACCGTTGCTGCTGGCGATCCTGATGGCCGCGGCCCTGGCGATGATGGTCATCGCGTTCCGGTCGGTGATCCTGGCGGTCAAGGCCGTCGCGATGAGCGCGCTCAGCCTCGTCTCGACGCTGGGCGTGCTGACCTGGATCTTCGTGGAGGGACACGGGGCCGGGACCTTCCAGTTCACCCCCGGCCCGCTGATGTTCGCGGTGGTGGCGCTGATCGTCACGGTGATCTTCGGCCTGTCGACCGACTACGAGGTGTTCCTGCTGTCCCGGATCGCGGAGAAACGGGCCTCGGGCGCCGACGCACCCGAATCCATCCGCTACGGCGTCGCCCACACCGGTGGCGTCATCACCTCGGCGGCCGCGATCCTCATCGTCGTCACCGGCGCCTTCGGCTTCTCCGACCTGGTCCTGATGAAATACATCGCCTACGGCATGATCGTGGCCCTCGTCATCGACGCGACAATCATCCGCATGGTCCTCACCCCCGCTCTCCTCAAGATCATCTGGCGGTGACCACCGGCCCGCTCCCGCATGTCCTGGGCTTCCTCCCCGGCACCGATACCGCGCGTGCGCCTCTCGTGCTGCTCCACGGCTCGGACGGCACCGAATCCGATCTGCTGCCGCTGGCCGGGGAGGTATCGCCCGGCGCACCGGGAGTGGGTATCCGGGGAACGGACGGCGGGTACGCGTTCTTCCGCCGTTGTCCGGACCGCCGGACACGCTGTCACCGCCGCGGACATCGACATAGCGAGCGAATGGCTTCGGGTGCGCGAGCTGTGACGCCGAGGTTCGGCGGCAGGTCCGGTGTGTGGGGCCTGCCGCCGGGTATCGGTTACGTGGTCTTGATGATGCCGCCGTCGATGACGAGGTCGGCGCCGACGATGTTGGCGGCCTTGCCGGAGGCGACGAAGGCGATCAGGGCGGCTACTTCCTCGGGTTCGGTGATGCGGCGTGAGGCGATGTCGAACTGGGTGGGGAGTGCGTCGAGGAATTGTTCCTGGGAGATGCCTTGGGCGGAGGCGAGTTTGGCGCCGATGCGGTGTTCGTCGCGCCAGATGCGGGTGCCGACGGGGCCGGGGGAGATGGTGTTGACTCGCACGCCCTGGGGGCCGAACTCTTCGCTGAGGCGCTTGCCGAACGATGCCAGGGCGGCCTTGGCCTCGCTGTAGCCGACCGGGCCCGAGCCGGGGACGTGGGCGTTGATCGAGGACACGTTGATGATGGAGCCGCGTCGTTCGAGGAGACTGGGCAGGGCGGCGCGGGTGGTCCAGATCGCGCTGAAGAGGTTCAGGTCCAGATAGTGACGCCACTGCTCGTCGGTGCTGTTGAGGAAGCCGTCGAGGTCGAGCCACTCCGGATCGCCGCCGCCGACGTTGTTGACCAGGATGTCGATGCCGCCGACTGCTTCGAGGGCGGCATCGATGACCGCGACCGCGCCGTCACGGGTACTGAGGTCGGCGGAAACGGTGGCGGCCGAGACCTTGTCGAGTTCCGGGGTGATGGTGCGGGCCGCGCCGACGACCCGGACGCCGGCCTCGGCGAAGGCTTCGGCGACGGCGAGGCCGATGCCCCGGGAGGCGCCGGTGACGACGGCGGTCTTGCCGGTGAGTGCGAGATCCATGGAGATACCTTTCTTGAACTACAGGTCAAATATTCGGGCAGTCGGAAGCCGCTCGACGGCGGGGTGGGAAATCAGAGGACGGTCAGCGCGACGTCGACGAGGCGGTAGAGCTCGGGGGTGTCGTTGGTCTTGGCCATGATGCGCAGGCCGGCGCTGGTGGTGAACAGCAGCGCGGCGATCGCGGCCGGGTCGACGGCGGCGTCGACATCACCGTCGCGCCGCCCCTGATCGATGCGGGCGGTCAACGCCGCGACGATGCGGCGCTCGATCCCCCGCAAGGTCGCGACGATCGTGGGGTCCCGGTCGCCGAACTCGGCGGCGGTATTGACCGCCAGGCAGCCGCGCCGCAGGGGTGTGGTGAAGTCGAGATCCACGGCGGCGCGGAGGTAGGCGCGCAGGCAGTCGCGGGTGGAGCCGGGCCGGGACATGTAGTCCTCGGCCATGGCGACACCGTTGCGGCCGTAGCGTTCGAGGGCCTGCTCGAACAGGGCGCGCTTGCTGCCGAAAGTGTTGTAGAGACTGCCTTTTCCGATGCCGGTGGCATCGGCGAGCTGAGCGGGCGAGGTGTTGGCATAGCCGTAGGACCAGAACTGGTCCATGGCGCGATCGATCACCGTGTCGGCGTCGAAGTTGCGCGGCCTGGCCATGATTCGACCGTATCCGTTCTAGACCTCTGGGTCAATAATTTGATCCGGGCAACCGGATCAGGGGTGCCCACGCTCGGGGAGCACGAGTTGCGCCCCGGTGACCGGATGGTCGAAGACATCGACGGGGTGGCGGTAGACCTCGGTGAGCAGGTCGGGGGTCAGGACGGTGCGGGGCGGGCCGTCGGCGGCGACGCGACCGCCGTCGAGGACGGTGACCCGATCGGCGTAGGCGGCGGCGACACCGAGATCGTGGACGACGACGACCACAGCCGCGCCCTCGGCCGCACGGGTCGCGGCCAGGCGCAGGACGGCTTCCTGGTGGCCGAGGTCCAGGGCGGCGGTGGGCTCATCGAGCAGGAGGGTAGCGGTGTCCTGAGCGAGAACGCGGGCCAGAGCCACCCTGGCGCGTTCACCGCCGGACAGCGACGGGAAGATCCGCTCGGCCAGATGGATGACGTCGGTGGCGGCCAGCGCGGCCGCGATCAGCTCGTCGTCGTGGTCGGCGGCAGGGGTGTGCAGCCAGGGTGCGCGGCCCATCGCGACGACTTCGCGCGCGGTGAACGGGAAGCCGACCGCGTGGGACTGCGGCAGCACCGCGCGGCGGCGGGCCATGTCGGCGTGGGTCCAGTGCGAGAGGGCGTGGCCTTCGAGTTTCACGGTGCCGGAACCGGGTTCGAGTTCCCCGGCGAGCGCGGCGAGCAGGCTCGACTTGCCCGCCCCGTTCGGGCCGACCAGGGCGACGATCTCACCGGCCGCCACCTGGAAGTCGACGTCCTCGAGCACGGTCCGGCTGCCCCGGCGCACGGTCAGGCCAACCGCGCGCAACGTCACGGTCCCGGGTTCCGGCCGTTGCGGGACATCGGGTGTCCTGGTGAACAGGCCGCGCCACGGTCGGGTGCGTCGCGGCGGCGTGACGGGCGGAGCGAGAGCCGGATCGTGGGGTCGGATGTCGGTCATCCCCAGCCTCCCGCGCGTGCCCTGGTGCGGCGCAGCAGCCAGAAGAAGAACGGACCGCCGATGAGCGAGGTCAGCATGCCCAGCGGCAGGTCGGCATTGTCGACGAGGGTGCGCGCGACGACGTCGGCGCCGAGCAGGATCACCGCGCCCACGATCGCGCTCAGCGGTACCAGCACCCGATGGCCCGGCCCGACCAGCATGCGCACCACGTGCGGCACGATCAGCCCGACGAACAGGATGATGCCGCTGAAGGCCACACCCGCGGCGGTCAGCACGGCCACCACCACGATGACCTGCCTGCGCAGCCGTTCGACGTCGACACCGAGGTGCCGGGCCGCCGAATCACCGAGGGCGAGCAGATCCAGGCGCGGCGCGATCAGGACGGCAGCGAGGATCCCGACCGAGGCGAGCACGGCCACGATCGCCACCGACTGCCAGGTGGCGCCGTTGAGGCTGCCCAGCTGCCAGAAGACGATCTGGTCGCGCGCGGCGGGCGTGGCCACGAACAGCAGCAGCGCGATCAGACCGCCCGCGAACGCGTTGATCGCGACACCGGTCAGGATCAACGTCACGACCTCGGTCCGCCCGCCCGATCGCGACAGCAGGTACACGAGCACGGTGGTGAGCAGCCCGGCGACGAACGCGGCCGCGGCCACCGACCAGGCCGCGACGAACGCGCCGCCGACCACGATGACTGTGCCCGCCCCGACCGCCGCGCCCGCCGACACCCCGATCACGCCGGGTTCGGCGAGCGGGTTGGCGAACACGCCCTGCAGCAACGCTCCCGCCGTCGCCAGCGAGGCCCCGACCAGGATCGCCAGCGCCACCCGCGGGAACCGCACCTCCCACAGCGTCACCTCGCCCGCCGGATGGGCGGGCAGCGGGCCGATGTCGAGGCCGATCCGGTGCGCGACGCTGCCGAGTACCTCGGCCGCGGTGGTCGGCACCTGCCCCAGCACCGCCGAGACCAGCGCCAGCACGACCAGAGCGAGCAGCGCGACGGCGAAGACGACGGCCACCCGGGTGGTCCGGTGCCGGGGGTGCGGCAGCGGGTCCGGCGTCGCGTCGTCGATCCGCGGGGCGTTCGCGGATCTCGTCAGGTCCGGGGCATCGCTCATGCCGGCTTGCCGTAGACGGCGTCGGCCAGGGCGGTGATGACGCGGCCGGTGTTGGGGCCGAAGCTGAGCACCACCGCGTCGGCCATGTCGACCACCCGGTGATTGCGACCGGCCGGGGTCTGGGCGATGCCGGGGACCTTCACCAGTCCGTCGACCCCGCCGACGGATTTCAGCCCGTCCGACATGACCAGCAGCACGTCCGGTGCCGCGGCGATCATCGCCTCGCTGGTGATGGCGGTGAACGGTTCCTTCACCCCGGACGCCGTGCCCGCGTCGATCCCGCCGATCGCGGTGACCAGTGAATCCGCGCCAGAGCCGGGTCCCGCGATCATGGTGATCGCGCTGCTGCGCAGGTACAGGAACGCGATCTTGGGCTGCGGGTCCTGCTTCGGTACGCGGGCCGTGGCGGCGGCGATCTCGTCGCGGGTGCGCTGCCCGAGCGCGGTCCCCGCCTCCGGCACGCCGAGCGCGGCGGCGACCGCCTCGATCTGCGGGACCACGCCGTCCATGGTGCGGTCCGGGTCGAAGTAGACGACGTTCACGCCCGCCGCGCGCAGCTGTTCGCGGACCGCGGGGGCAGCGCTGGTGGTGTCGGTGAGGAACACCGACGGGCGCAGCGCGAGTACGGCTTCGACGCTCAGGCTGCCGTTGCCGCCCGCCACGTTCGGCACGTTCGCGACGGCCGGGAAGGACGCGGAGGTACTGCGGCCGACGAGGTTCGCGCCGAGCCCGAGCGCGTACACGGTCTGGGCGAGGGTGCCGTAGCGGTCGACGGCGATGATCCGCGAGGTGTCGGTGACGGTCACCTCGGTGCCGTCGAAGGACCGCGCGGTCACCGGCAGCCGCGGCGTGGGCGCGGTGCCGATCGGGACCGGGTCGAGGTCGGTCAGCTGGGCGGTCACGGGACCGCCGGTGGTGGCAGTCGATGCGGTGTTGCCGCCTGTGCAGGCGACGGCGCCGGTCAGCACCGTCGCCGCGAGCATCGCCGTCAGCACACCACGCAGTCTCATGCAGGTAAGGCTAGCCATCATTCGGAACGGGCGCTCACATCGTCCAGGGCCGCCGCGATCGCGCGCGGCAACTCGAGGGTCTCGGCGGCCAGCACGCCGGTGAGCTGGCCGATGTCACGGGCACCGACGATCATGCTCGCGATGCCGGGCCGGTCCCGGATCCAGGCCAGCGCCACCGCCAGCGGCGAGGTACCGAGGCCGTCGGCCGCGGTGACCAGCGCTTCCACCACGCGCGTCGCCCGATCGTCGTCGAGCCTGCGCCGGATCTCGGCGGCGGTCGCCTCGTCCGCGCCTCGCGAATCCGCGGGCACCCCGTCGCGGTACTTGCCGGTCAGAATGCCCCCGGCCAGCGGGGCCGAGGCGATGATCCCGACCCCGTGGTGGCGGGCGGCCGGGATCACATCGGACTCGGTGCCCCGCGCCAGCAGCGAGTACGGCGTCTGCGCCGCGCTGATCGGTGCGATCGCCGCCAGACTGGCCAGCTGCCAGGCCGCGAAGCCGCGTACCCCGGCATACCGGGTGCGGCCGGTGCGGACCGCGGTCTCCAGGGTCGCCGCGACCTCGTCGAGCGGGGTGTAGGGATCCCAGGCGGCGATGCTCCAGATGTCGAGGTGGTCGGTGCCGAGCTCGCGCAGCGTGCGGTCGAGCTGGGCGAGCAGAGTCCGCCGCGACGCGTCGACCACCGGGCCGGTCGCCGCCGGAGCGGGCACGGAATCACCGACCCCGGCACCGGGCGCGTGCAGCACGACGCCCGCGCTGCCGCTGAGCACCAGCTCGTCGCGGGCGACGAGATCGCCGAGCAGATCGGCCAGGATCCGCTGCGCCGCGCCGTTGCCGTAGACCGGCGAGGTGTCGACGAGCGTGCCACCGGCCTCGGTGAACGCCGCCAGCTGCACGGACGCCTCGTCGGCGTCGGTATGGGTCCCCCAGGTATGGGTCGCCAACCCGATTCGCGACACCCGGAGGCCGCTGCGTCCCACCGTTCGCTGTTCCATCACCGCGCCCGCGTTTTCGTCACGGCGACCAGCCTAATGGGCGGCTCCCCGCCGTCTTCGCCGACGACCCGTGGCGTCGCGCACTCTCAGCAGATCCCTAGGTGGGCGGGCGGCACCGGCGCGGCCGGGCGGGTAGGGTCGCTGCGGGATCGCGGCCCCACCCGGCCGCACGTGAAGCAAAAGCCCAGGAGGACGCGGTCTTTCGGGCGCGAGTAAGCAGGAGGACACGGTGGGCGAGTCGATGACCTGGATACAGGCATTGGTACTCGGGCTTGTGCAAGGACTCACCGAGTTCCTGCCGGTCTCCTCTTCGGGGCATCTGCGCATCGTCTCGGGCGTGTTCTTCGGTGACGACGCGGGCGCCTCGTTCACCGCCGTCACCCAGCTCGGCACCGAGGCCGCCGTCCTGGTGTACTTCGCCAAGGACATCTGGCGGATCATCGTCGCCTGGTTCACCACCCTCGGCATGCGTGTACGCGAACGATCCCAGCGCGAAGTCGCGGTCGCCGACCGGGTCACCACCCGGCTGCCGGTGATGGACCGCAGTGCCCGCGACGCCTACGAACGCGACACCCAGCGCGAACTCGACTACCGCGTCGGCTGGTACGTGATCATCGCCACCATCCCGATCGGCGTGCTCGGATTCCTGTTCAAAGACGAGATTCGCACCGGCGCCCGCAACCTGTGGCTGGTGTCGTTCATGCTGATCGCGTTCGCACTGGTGATCGCCGCCGGTGAGTATTTCGGCAGCAAGACCCGCCCGATCGAGCAGCTGACCACGCGCGACGGCCTGATCATGGGCCTGGCGCAGTGCCTGGCGCTGATTCCCGGTGTCTCGCGCTCCGGCGCCACCTCCACCGCCGGTCTGTTCCTCGGCCTCGAGCGCGAGGCGGCCGTCCGCTTCTCGTTCCTGCTCGCCATTCCCGCCGTCACCGCCTCGGGCCTGTTCAGCCTGCCGGACGCGTTCGAACCCGCCGGTGAGGGCCTCAACGCCAGCGGCCCGCAGTTGCTGGTCGCGACGATCCTGGCGTTCGTCGTCGGCTACGCCTCGGTGGCCTGGTTGCTGAAGTTCGTCGGCAAGCACTCGTTCTACTGGTTCGTCGGGTACCGGATCATCCTCGGCCTGGTCGTGATGGGTCTGCTCGCCGCCGGCGTCGTCTCGGCGACCTGAGCCGCCGGGCACTGATGGTTAGGCTGGTCCCATGACGGTGATCCTGCTCCGGCACGGAGTGTCCACGTCGAACACCGCGCGGACCCTGGCCGGTCGCACTCCCGGTGTCGAACTCACCGACCGCGGTACCGAGCAGGCCGCCGCGGTCGCCGACCGGCTGGCGACGCTACCGATCGAACACATCGCCAGCTCACCGTTGTTGCGGTGTCAGCGCACGGTCGCCCCGCTCGCCGAGAAACTCGGCCTCGAACCCGAGCACGACGAACGGCTCATCGAGGTCGACTACGGCGAGTGGACCGGCCGTCCGCTGGCCGAACTGCTCACCGAACCGCTCTGGAAGGTCGTGCAGCGGCACGCCTCCGGCGCGGTGTTCCCCGGTGGGGAGGGCCTGGCTCAGGTCCAGCAGCGTGCGGTCGCCGCGATCCGCGACACCGAACGCAGGCTGTCCGAGCAGGCCGGCCGTGACGTGCTGTGGGTGGCCTGCGCGCACGGCGACATCATCAAATCGATCCTGGCCGACGCACTCGGCCTGCATCTGGACAGTTTTCAGCGGATCGCGGTGGAACCCGCCTCGATCAGCGTCGTCCGGTACAGCCCGGTCGGGCCGTCGGTGTGGAAGTTCAACGACACCGGCGCCGACCTGTCCGCTCTCGCCGTCACCGCGCCGCCGACTCCCGGTGGAGAGGTGAGCAATGGCGCCGGCGCGGATAATGGGAATGCGGGACACCGCGATTCTCCTTAGAGGGAGGGTGTTCGTGAGTGTCGAACAGGGTCACGTATCAGGAGGTGCATGTGTCACGCGCAATCCATGTATTCCGCACCCCCGATCGTTTCGTCGCCGGTACCGTCGGTGAGCCGGGCGATCGTTCGTTCTACCTGCAGGCCGTGCAGGAACCGCGCGTGGTCAGCGTGCTGCTGGAGAAGCAGCAGGTGAAGGTGCTCGCCGACCGGATGGGACTGCTGCTCGACGAGGTGGCCCGCCGCTTCGGCGCCGAGGTCCCGCCGCAGGGCGAGGACGTGCGCGATGTCGCGCCGCTGGTGACCCCGATCGACACCGAGTTCCGGGTCGGCACCATGGGTCTGGGCTGGGACGCCGACGCGGGTGCCGTGGTGGTGGAACTGCTGGCGATCACCGAGACCGAGGTCGACGAATCGGTGGTGCTCGACGACACCGAGGAGGGCCCCGACGCCGTGCGGGTGTTCCTGACCCCGATCCAGGCCCGCGAGTTCGCGTTGCGCTCGGCGCGGGTGATCGCGGCGGGCAGGCCTCCGTGCCCGCTGTGCGGTGAACCGCTTTCGGCGCGTGGGCACATGTGTGTGCGCACCAACGGCTACAAGCGGGGCGAGATCTTCGGCGCGGCCGAGCTCGAAGAGGAGTGATCCGGTGTCCGCACTCACCGAAGGCGAGCTGGACATCGTCGGCCGGGTCGGCGTCGCCAGCAATCTGACGCTGGTGTGCGAGATCGCCGCGCCCGAGCCCGACGGCGCGCCGCTGCGAGTGGTGTACAAGCCGGTGCGCGGAGAACGTCCGCTGTGGGACTTCCCGGACGGCACGCTCGCCGGCCGGGAAGTCGCCTCCTATCTGATCTCCGAGCAGCTGGGCTGGGGGGTGATCCCGGAAACGGTGCTGCGCGACGGGCCGTTCGGGCCCGGCATGGTGCAGCGCTGGGTCACCTCGGTCGACCATCACACCGAGCCGAAACCGCGCCTGGACCTGGTCGACCTGTGCAGGCCGGGCACCGTGCCGGACGGCTTCTGCGAGGTACTGCGCGCCCTCGACGGCGAGGGCAACGAGGTGTCGCTGATCCACGCCGACGATCCACGCCTGCAACGGATGGCGGTGCTGGACCTGCTGCTCAACAACGCCGACCGCAAGGGCGGACACGCGCTCGAAGGTGTCGACGGACAGGTCTACGGCGTCGACCACGGCATCTGCCTGCACACCGAGCCGAAACTGCGCACGGTGCTGTGGGGCTGGGCCGGGCGTCCGGTGCACGCGTCACTGGTCGCCGACATCACCGCGTTCGCCGCGAACCTGCCGGGCTCGGTGGCCGATTCGCTCGCCGAGCACATCACCGACGCCGAGATCACCGCGCTGACCGAACGCACGAAAGCGCTGCTCGAGCATCCGGTGATGCCGATCCCGAACTCGTCGCGCCCGATTCCCTGGCCCGCGTTCTGATCCCAGGGTGGCCCTGACACGGTCTGTCTGCGCCCGCGCTGCCCGGCCAGACTGATCGCATGCTCCGTTACCGTCTGCTCGGCCACACCGGCCTGCGCGTCTCCGAGTTCGCCCTGGGCACCCTGCGTTTCGACGACCCCGTCGAGGCCGACCGGATCATCGGCGCCTATGCCGAGATGGGCGGCAATTTCCTCGACACCGCCAGCGCCTACGGCGAGAGCGAGGCGATCCTCGGGCAGGTGCTGCGGGATCGCGACCGTTTCGTCCTCGGCACCAAATACACGCTCAGCCGCGACACCACCGATCCCAACGCGGCGGGCAACCACCGCAAGAACCTGGTGCTGTCGCTGGAACGTAGTCTGCGCAGGCTCCGCACCGACTACGTCGACGTGTACTGGGTGCACGTGTGGGACCGGCACACCCCGATCGAGGAGACGATGCGCGCCCTCGACCAGGTGGTGCGGGCGGGCAAGGCACTGGCCATCGGCATCTCCGACGCGCCCGCCTGGGTGATCGCCCGCGCCAACACGCTCGCGCAATGCCGCGACCGGACCCCGTTCGCCGCCGTGCAGGTGCCCTACAGCCTGCTCGAGCGTGGCATCGAACGAGAGGTGCTGCCGATGGCCGAGGCCTTCGGTCTCACCGTCACCGCGTGGTCGCCGCTGGCCGGGGGAGTGCTCGCGCCGGGTTCGGGTCGCGCGCGGACGCCGTCGGAGCTGGCCGCGATTTCGTCGCCGAATGCGATGCCAGCCCGATGGTTTACGGTGACGCGGTGGACCGCGTCGATGTCGGCGATTCCGGCCCACGGATCCGATGACGTCGGGTATCTTGAGGCTGCTTTTCCGGGTCGGGGCCGGTGCTAGTGTGCTCCAAGCACTTTCGTCATTCCAACGCAAGAGTCAGAGGAAATCTATGTCGACCCGATCGATCGTCACCACCTCCGCCGCCGCGCTGCTGCTCACCGGCGCCGTCGCCGCTGTGGCCGCGCCCGCGCAGGCCTTCCCCAGCGGATGGTGGAGCGAGAAGACCTACGTCTGCACCGCGACCGACCGCAACACCGGCGCGCCGCTGCCCGACGTCACCGTGCAGGCCGCCGATCAGGTCGGCGCCTCCTTCTACGCGCTGCCGCAGTTCGGCCCCGAGGTCGACGGCGCCAACGTGCAGTGCTACCTGCAGGCGTGAGGCTTCGATGAGCCCGGTGTCGCCGCTCCCGACGCGCGGCGACACCGGGCTCGTCGCCCCGCACCCGGTTCAGCCGGTGTGCGCGCTGAGGAACCGCTCGATCTCCGCGGTCTGTCCCAGCACCGCGTGACCCACCTCGGGCAGCACGCGAACATCACCCCGGGCGAAGCACGCCCGCGCCCGTTCGGCGGTCCGCGCCGAATCGAAGAGCACGTCACGGCCGCCCACGATCACCAGGACCGGGATGTCCACCGCGCGCAGGTCCGCGTCGGGGAAGATCGGCAGCCGGCCGGTTCGCGGCGAGAAGTGCCGGAACGTCGACTCCACCTCGTCCAGGACCTCCGCGTCGTCGATACCGAGGACGGTGCGCGCGGAGTCGCGCACGGTCTGCCTGCCGATCAGCCGCAGCGCCATCCCCTTGATCAGCCACCCGAAGCGCTGCCCGCCCAGCCCGCCCGGGCACAGCAGGGTCAGCGCGTCGACTCGTCCGGGCCTGCGGAGCACGAAGTCCAGTGCGGTCCAGCTGCCCAGGGACATGCCGACGAGAGCGAAGGTGGTCAGGCCGAGGCCGTCGACGGTCTCCGACAGCCAGCTCGCGGTCTCGTCGCTGGTCAGCGCCAGTCGGCGGGGAGCGCTGAATCCGGGCTCGCCGGGCAGATCCACCGCGTACACGCGATAGCGGGTCGACCAGTCGCCGACATCGCCGCGCCACGCGCTCGCGTTGGCTCCCGATCCGTGCAGCAGGACCAGCGGCGGCGCGTCCACCGGTCCGGAGGCGACGACGAAGGTCTCGCCCGCGGTGGTCGGGATCCGGATCTCCTCGTGCGGGACCGGCCAGGCGTCGAGGTGGGCGCGATAGCGCTCGGCGATGGCCTGGCGGCCCGTCTCGGAGGTGTAGATGCCGGTCATGAGGTGAGTACTCCGTCCATGTAGTCGAGCAGGCGGGCGGTATCGGCGAGACCGCCGAGCAGGATGACCTTGAGGCGCGAGCGCGCCGGGTCGTAGGCGGTGTCCACGCGCAGGGGCGTGCCACCGGGCCCCCGGGTGCCCGCCGCGCTCGTGAGCAAGGTGGTGATCCGGTCGGCGGTCGTGCGGTCGACGGCGTCGATCTCGACGATGCAGGAAGCATCGGCGTGCGTGCCGGTGGTCTCGGGCGTCCGAGGCGCGGTGATCGGCAGGCCGGTGAAGGCCTCGAGGTCGTCGTGCGCGATGCGGTACTGCTTGCCGATGCGCGCCGCGGGGAGCTTGCCGTCGCGGACATAGCTGCGCACGGTGCGTACATGCAGCCCGAGCAAGTCGGCGACCTGCTCGACCGAGTAGAGGCGATCCGTCATAAAACTACCGTAAACGAACCTGCATATAGGTAGCAATAGGGATGTTTGTATACATGTGATGTGTGACAATGATCGCGAAGCGCCCGTTTCGGCAACCAGCGGCGCCGGTGCGGTGCATCATCGTCGGCAATTCGCCCGCCACCGCCGTGACCAGCGGATCCGGCTGAACGCAACCCTTGACGCAACCGCCGGAACACGTTTGTCTGCAGGTGGTGGGCCGCCTGGGCGGCACCGCGGGCAACCGCCTGACCGGCCCGCGGACCGCTCGCCCCGGCGGGGGCTCTACCCTCGAATCATGCAGTCCTGGTCCGATATCGCCCTACCGACCGTCCCCGGAACAGGGCCGCCGTTGCGGTTGTACGACACCGCCGACCGCCAGGTCCGCCCGGTCACCCCCGGCGCGACCGCGAAGATGTACGTCTGTGGCATCACGCCCTACGACGCCACCCACCTCGGGCACGCCGCCACCTATCTGACATTCGACCTGGTCAACCGGCTGTGGCGGGACGCGGGCCACGACGTGCACTACGTGCAGAACGTCACCGACGTCGACGACCCGCTGTTCGAGCGCGCCGCCCGCGACGGCGTCGACTGGCGCGACCTCGGCAGCTCCGAGATCGAGCTGTTCCGCGAGGACATGACCGCCCTGCAGGTGCTGCCCCCGCAGCACTACATCGGCGCCATCGAGTCGGTCGAGGAGGTGGTGGAGCTGGTGCAGAAGCTGCTCGCCGCCGGTGCCGCCTACATCGTCGACGACGCCGAGTTCCCCGACATCTACTTCCGCACCGACGCCACCGAGCAGTTCGGCTACGAGTCCGGCTACGACCGGGCCACCATGGAGCAGCTGTTCGCAGAACGCGGCGGCGACCCCGACCGCCCGGGCAAGCGCGACATCATCGACGCGCTGCTGTGGCGGGCCGAACGTCCGGGTGAGCCGTCCTGGCAGGCGCCGTTCGGCGCGGGCCGCCCCGGCTGGCACATCGAGTGTGCGGCGATCGCGCTCAACCGCATCGGCACCGAGTTCGACGTCCAGGGCGGCGGCTCGGACCTGATCTACCCGCACCACGAGTACTCCGCCGCGCACGCCGAGGCGATCACCGGCGCCCGCCGCTTCGCCCGCCACTACGTGCACGCCGGACTGATCGGCCTCGACGGCGAGAAGATGTCGAAGTCCAAGGGCAATCTGGTGCTGGTGTCGAAGCTGCGCCGCTCCGGCGTCGACCCGGCCGCGATCCGCCTCGGCCTGCTCGCCGGGCACTACCGCCAGGACCGGATGTGGACCGACGAGGTCCTCACCGCCGCCCAGACCCGCCTGGCGCGCTGGCGGGAAGCCGCCGGCCTGGCCACCGGCCCCTCGGCGGCCGACACCGTCGCCCGGTTGCGTCAGCACCTGGCCGACGATCTGGACACTCCGAAGGCGCTCGACGCCGTCGACAACTGGGTCGAGCAGGCGCTCACCTACGGCGGCGCCGACCCCGCCGCGCCCGCGCTGGTGCGCGACGCCGTGGACGCGCTGCTGGGCGTCACGCTCTGACGGTCGCGGGTCACCCCGGCGACCTGCGTCGTCTCGTGACCCGCGCCGGGTACTGTCGCCGGAAGTGAGGCGCGGGGCGCTGTCGCGTCGTGCGTTCGACCGGCGACAGGAGCGTCGATGCCCGACACGCACCATCCCGCCACCACGGTCCTGCACGTCGGCGGACTGCATCGCGCGGGCTCCCGGCAGACCCTGGCCGCCGCGCTGCGCGATCGGCCCGGCGTTCTGGAGGTCGAGGCCAACCCGCTCGCCCAGACCGCCACCGTGACCTACGACCCGGCGCTGACCTCGGTGACCGACCTGCGCGACTGGATCCGGGACTGCGGCTACCACTGCGCGGGCCGCTCGGTGCCCACCCATCTCTGCGATCCGGGCAGTGAACCGCCCTCGCCGGAGCGCGCTCCCGCGGGCACCGGCATGCCGGCCACTGCCGCGGCCCCGCACGACGCGGCGACGGCGGGGCACCACCACGGCGGCCACGCCGCCATGTCCATGGACGACATGGCCCGCGACATGCGCAATCGGTTCCTCGTCGCGCTCGTCTTCTCCACCCTGGTGATGCTGTGGTCGCCGATGGCCACCCACATGCTCGGCCTGCACCTGGCGGTCCCGTTCGGGCTGCGCGTGGACGTGTGGGCGCTGATCCTGAGCCTGCCGGTGATCTTCTACTCCTCGACGATCTTCTTCACTGGCGCGTGGCAGGCGCTGAAGGCGCACACCCTCGACATGATGGTGCTGGTCTCGGTCGGTATCGGCACCGGCTGGCTGTATTCGCTGTACGTGACGCTCACCGGCGGCGGCGAGGTGTTCTACGAGGCGTCGACCATGCTGGCGACCTTCGTGCTGCTGGGGCACTGGTTCGAGATGCGGGCACGCGGCGGCGCCAACGACGCGGTCTCCACGCTGCTGGATCTGTCTCCGCCGAAAGCCGTCGTGCTGCGCGACGGGAACGAGGTCGAGATCCCCACCGCGGACGTGGCGGTCGGTGACGTGCTGCTGGTGCGCCCCGGCGCCAAGATCGCCGTCGACGGCGTCGTGCTCGACGGCTCGGGCGAGGTCGACGAGTCGATGGTCACCGGGGAGAGCCTGCCGGTCCAGAAGGAACCAGGCTCCCCGGTCATCGGCGCGACCATCAACACCACCGGCAGCCTGCGGGTGCGGGCGACCAAGGTCGGCGCCGACACCGCGCTCGCCCAGATCGTGGAACTCGTGCAGCAGGCGCAGAACTCGAAGGCGCCGGGCCAGCGCCTGGCCGACCGGGCCGCGTTCTGGCTGACCCTGGTCGCCCTGATCGGCAGCCTGACCACGCTGGTGGTGTGGCTGCTGGCCGGCGCCTCGCTGAGCCGGGCACTGCTGTTCGCGATCACCGTGGTCGTGGTGACCTGCCCGGACGCGCTGGGTCTCGCGACACCGACCGCGATCCTCGTCGGCACCGGTCTCGGCGCGAAACGCGGTGTGCTGTTCAAGAACGCGACGGCGCTCGAGGACGCGTCGCGCATCGATGTGGTGGTGCTGGACAAGACGGGCACCCTCACCAAGGGCGCGCCGGAGGTCACCGACGTGGTGCCCGCGCCCGGCGTCGACACCGGGCGGATACTCGCCCTGGCCGCGGCGCTGGAACGCGAGTCCGAGCATCCGCTGGCGAAGGCGATCGTCGACTACGCGAAAGACCAGGACGCGCGGGCACTGTCGGCGACGGAATTCCGGAACGTGCCGGGCCGCGGTGCGATCGCCACCGTCGACGGGCATCACGTCGTCGTCGGCAATCGCGGTCTGCTCGAGCAGGAGCACATCGCTCTGGGCGAGCTGGCGACCCGGCGCGACGACCTGGCCGCCTCGGGGCACACCGCCGTCCTGGTCGCCGTCGACGGCACCGCGGCCGCCGTGATCGCCCTCGCCGACGCCCCGCGACCCACCTCCGCCGACGCGGTCGCCGCGCTGCACGAGCTCGGCGTGGACGTGGTCATGCTGACCGGCGACAACCACGCGACCGCGCGGCGCATCGCCGACGACCTCGGCATCGACACCGTGATCGCCGATGTCCTGCCCGGCGACAAGGCCGACCGGATCGCCGAACTGCAGAAGGCGGGCAGGAAAGTCGCGATGGTGGGCGACGGCGTCAACGACGCGCCCGCCCTCGCGCGGGCCGATCTGGGCATCGCCATCGGTGCGGGCACCGACGTCGCCATCCAGACCGCCGACGTCGTGCTCATGCGCTCGGACCCGTTCACCGTGTCGACCGCGCTGCGTATCGGGCGTGGCACCGTCGGCAAGGAACACCAGAACCTGGCCTGGGCGGTCGGCTACAACGGCATCGCGCTGCCGATCGCCGCCGGGGTGTTCGCGCCGTGGGGGCTGACGATGCGCCCGGAGATCGCGGCCATGGCGATGTCGGGGTCGAGCTTGATCGTGGCACTCAACGCGCTGCACCTCAAACGCCTGCCGCTGCCCGAACCGCCCGACCGGCGACGCGCCGGTGCGGTTTCCGGCCGTCGCCCCGCGAACCGTGCGTCGAGGCTCTAGATTCGTGCCATGGAATCGATCGAGATCGATACTCCGACCGGACGAATCGACGCCCTGATCGCCCGCCCGCAGGGGCCGGGCCCGTGGCCGGGCGTGGTCGTCCTCCACGACGCCCTCGGCGTGAACGCCGACCTGCGCCACCAGCTCGAGATCGTCTCCGGCGCGGGCTATCTGGCGATCGCGCCGAACCTGTTCGCGCGCGGCCGGGTGCGCTGCATCCAGCAGGCGTTCCGCGCCGTCGCGTTCACCGGCAAGGGGCCCGCGGTGGGGGAGATCCTCGCCGCGCGTGACCGCCTCGCCGCCGATCCCGACTGCACCGGCCGGATCGCGGTACTCGGTTTCTGCCTCGGCGGCGGTTTCGCGCTGCTCACCGCGCCGCAGGGTTTCCACGCCTCGGCACCGTTCTACGGCAGTCTCTACGGCGATTACAAGACGCTGCTCGACGGCGCGTGCCCGGTGGTTGCCAGCTACGGCAAGCTCGATCCGGGGCTCGTGGGCGCGGCGGGCAAACTCGAGGCGGCGCTGACCGCGGGCGGGGTCGAGCACGACATCAAGACCTACCCGAACGCCACCCACAGCTTCGCCAATGTGCTGCCCGGAAACGCCGTGCTGGAACGCATCGGCATCGGTTATGACGCGGCCGCCACCGACGACGCCTGGCAGCGCATCTTCGCCTTCTTCGACCGGCATCTGCGCACCGGGGCGTGAGCCGCGCACCACGGTAGCCGGGAGTGTGCGGCGTTTATACTGTGGCCAAGCGCAGCTGACCTGCCGTCGATCGGAGAGCGTCACATGGGGTACCAGCGCATCGTGGTGGGGACCAACGGCTCGGAGTCCGCGCAGACGGCGGTCGCCGTCGGCGGCGAACTCGCGGTCAAGCTCGCACTCGGGGTCACCGTCGTGAGCGTCTGGAAGGAAGCGACGCTGAAGGCAGGCACCGACGCCGCCTGGGCCGAGGACAACACCGCGGCCGCCGCCGAGGTGCTCGCCGAGGCGGGTGTCACCGAGGTGCTGCGCAGCGAACTGCCCGGCACGGCGGGCGCGGTCCTGCTCGAGGTCGCCGCCGCCGAACCCGGCACCCTGCTGGTCATCGGTGGGGGCGGGCTGGGCAGTTCGAAGGCGCGCCTGCTCGGGTCGACCGCCAATCACGTGTCCCATCACAGCGAATCCGATGTGGTGTTCACCCACAAGATCCCGAAACGCTGGACCACAGTCGGTCTCACCACCGACGGGTCGGCCAGCTCGATCACCGCGGTGCGCCGCGGCTACGACGTGGCCGTCGCGCTCGGCGCCCGCCCGTTCCTGGTGACCGCCGCCAAGACCGACGACGACGGCGCCGTCACGCTGATCGAGGTGGAAGGCCAGGCCCAGGTCGAGGATCCGGAGCTGTTCGGCCGCGATGTCCTCACCGGCGTGCCGGCGGCCGAGGCGATCTGCAACGCGGCCTGGAAATACGACCTGGTCGTCATCGGCAATCGCGGAATGAGCGGTCCCGCACGCCTGTTGGGCTCGGTCGCCAACAAGGTCACCCACGACATCGACACCAACCTGCTGCTGGTGAACACCACCCATGGCTGAGTTGAAGGTTTTAGTTCAGGTTTGCTCCGGTTTAGCGGGTAACCACGAAAGCTGCCCGAAACCACCTGGTCGGTCACTTATGATGACCCGAACGCGCGAGGTTCGGAACACGACGGAGTGGACGCCGGATGAATGCTGGGATCGAAGCGGCGGGCTTCTTCGGCCTGCTCGACTGGGAGAAGACGACCGGCCTGAGCAAGTTCTGGGTCGACATGATCAGCATTCCGATCTTCAGCGCCATGGCCGGCTTGATCACCAACTGGACCGGCGTGATCATGCTGTTCGCGCCGGTGCGCTTCACCGGGTTCTATGTGCCGGGCCTCAAGACGATCTTCCCGCTGCTGCCGCGCAAGGTGCAGATCCTGCCGACCTTCGCCCCCGGCGGCATCCTCGGCTTCCAGGGCTTCATCCCGGCCCGCGCCGAGAAGATGGCCAGCTTGATGGTCGACAACGCCGTCGCCAAGATCGGCACGGCCAAGGACTTCTTCGACCAGATGGATCCGCGCAAGATCTCCGCGCAGGTCGCCCAGGTGGCGCTGCCGAACGTGCGGTCGATGGTCGACTCGATCATGGTGACCGAGCATCCGCAGCTGTGGGCCGACATGCCGCCGCGCGCACGCGAAGTCGTGTACTCGCGGGTGGAGGCGGAACTGCCCGCGATCACCGATCGCGCCTTCGACTTCATCGGCGCCAATATCGACCAGCTGCTCGATGTGAAACTGATGGTCGTCGGCTATCTGCGGCGGCGCCCGGAACTGCTCAAGGACGTCATCTACGGGCTCGGCGCACCGGAGTTGCGGTTTATGACCCGCAGCGGGGTGATCGGGTTCCCGTTCGGGGTCGTCGTCGCGCTGTGGTTGTCGTTGCTGCACTACAGCACCCCGCACGGGGACACCCCGGCGCTGATCTCGCTGCCCGGCTGGCTCTACGACATCCTGCACTTCCTGCCCGCGTGGGCGTGGGTGCTGTTCGGCGGCGCGGTGGTGGGTGTGCTGGTCAACATCATCGCGATCAAGGTGGTGTTCGAACCGGCCACCCCGCAACCGCGCTACAAATACCCGTGGCGGGTGGCGAAATTCGCCAAACGTCAGCATCAGGCGGCGGCCGATCTCGGGCACGCGATCGGCTATCAGATCGTCACTCTCGATGTCGTCGCCGAGCAGCTCCTGGAGGGGCCGAGCGGCGACAAGACCCGCGCGGTCATCGCCCACTTCCTCAAGGCCGAGATCGACCGGGTGCTGGGGCCGCTGCGGTCGGTGACCCGGCTCGCGGTGGGGCCCCGCCAATTCGACGCCATCCAGGCCACCGCGGGCGCGAGCCTGGCGACGGAGATGAAGCCGTGGCTGGTCGACGATGTCGAGTTCTCCCAGACCACGGCGGCCAGCGTCGACCGCCTGGCCACCGAGAAACTGCGCGAACTGCCGCCGGAGGAGTTCGTCGAAATGCTCTACACCGCCATCGAACAGGACGCCTGGCTGCTCTACGCGCACGGCGGCGCGCTCGGTGTGCTCGTCGGCGCCCTGCACCTACTGGTCTTCGGAGCGTGAGCATGGACGACCGCGAGAACCTGCCCGAACCCACCCCGGAGCCCGGGATCCCGACCGACCTGGTCGGGTTGGCGCGCATCGCGGGACTGTCGTTGCGCCACATCGTCGGCGCGGTCACCAAGGGCGCGCTGCACACCGCGACCGACCTCGCCGACGACATCCGCGCGGGCGAGCCGATGTCGCAGATCATCGACGAGCGTATCGACGCGCTGCGCAAGATCGCCCTGGGCGCGCTCGGGCTCACCAGCACCGCGTCGGGGGTGTACGGGCAGGCCGAAACCAGTGTCGGCGCCGCGGATCTGAAGGCCATGGGCGACGCGATGATCACCGAGGGCTGGGATTCGGCGCAGCAGCCCCGCGACCTGCATCCCTCGTTCGTGCCGATCCTGCACGACCTGACTCCCGACGAGGCACGCATCCTGCGGTTCCTGGCGGTCGCGGGCCCACAACCCGCGATCGACATCCGCACCAAGGCGCCGTTCGGGATCGGCTCGCAGCGCCTGGCCGACGGCATCAACATGATCGCCTACATGGCCGGCTGCGCGCTGCCCGAACGCGATCACCACTACCTGGGCAATCTGAGCAGGCTCGGGTTGGTGCGCTTCTCCACCGAACCGGTCGCCGACTTCCGCCGCTACGCGTTCCTGGAGGCCCAGCCCAGCGCTCAGGCCGCCTACAAGTCGGTGAAGATGCGAGCGATCAGTTCCTACCGCAGCATCTACCTGTCGGTGTTCGGCAAGCAGTTCTGCGACGCGTGTTTCGTGCTCGGCGACTACACCGGGGGCGGCTGGGCCAGCGACGATCGTGGTGACGTCTATCTGGGCAAGGGCCCCCGGCTGCCGTGAGCCGCGTCAGTCCTTGCCGCGCAACGCATCCAGCACGCCGGCGAACATCACCGACTTGATCGCGGTCAGCGTGGGCTGGTCCTTGCCGCCGAACGGGGCGACGGTCGCCAGCGCGGTGTCGAGTACCGCGTCCTCACCGACGGCGGCGTCGACCAGGTCGTAGGCCAGCGCGTCGGTGCCACCGAAGCGGCGGCCGGTGGTCATCGCGGCGACCGCGGTCCGCGGCGGCACCTTGGCCTGGATCAGCGCGGCCATGCCGTTGGTGAACGGGATCCGGATGTCGGCCTCGGGGAAGCAGAAGAAGCCGCGATCGGCTCGCATGATCCGGTAGTCGTGGGCGACGGCGAGCATGGCGCCCGCGCCGAAGGCGTGCCCGCCGATGGCCGCGGCGGTCGGCATCGGCAGCGTGAGCATGCGGCCGAACAGGGTGTGCACGGCTTCGACGTACTCGGCGGCGCGATCGCCGTTGGCGGACAACCAGTCCAGATCCAGACCGTTGGAGTAGATCTTGCCGGTCGCGGTGGTCACCAGCGCGGCCGCGCCCTCGGCGACGGCGGTGTCGAGGTGGGCGTGCACCTCGGTGATGAAATCGGGGGAGAAGCGGTTCTCCCCGTCGCCGAGGTCGAGGATCGCGATCGCGTCGTGGTGGCGCAGGGTGGGCATGGAGGGGTTCCTTTCAGCGGGGGCCGAGTTCGAGCACGGCACGGACAGCGGCGCGCAGATGCCTGCGGGCCAGGGGATCGGTGAGCCGGTCGCGCCGCAACAGCAGCGCGGTCGGCAGGTCGACCAGGCAGGTGGTGACGGTGGCGACGCCGCGCCGGTCGGCCCGACCCCACAGCGCCCGCGCGACGCGCGACAGCGCGGTCAGCAAGGCCTTCTCGGTGTCGGCGATCTGGCGGGTGAGGTCGACCGGCAGATCACCGTCGAGGAGTTCGGTGCGGTCGACGAGCAGCAGCAGGCGTGCCGAGTCGGGGTGGACGTCGGCCAGGCGCGCCGGCGTCTCGGCGGCGTCGACCACCGCGTCGATCCGCGCGTCCGGGTCGGTGGCGGCGACGGCGCGATCGATGTCGGCGGCCTGAAGAGCCAGGAATCGGCGGGCGGCGCGTAACCAGGTGCGCGCCAGCACTTCCTGGCGGGAGCCGAAGGTGTGGTACAGCGCGCCGTTGGACACCCCGGTCGCGGCGGCGACCGCGCGCACGGTCACCGCCGCGGAACCGGAGCGCGCGGCGAGGTGCTCGGCGGCGTCCAGCACGGTCTCCGGGTCGTGAGTTCGCGGTCTCGGCATGAACAAAAGTTTACAGAGCGTCTGCTCTGTTATTCCATCCGGGTGCACTCGTCACCTGGTAGCGCACGGATTTTGTTCCAGCACTTGGTATTTCGATCTCACGTTTCGCGATTCCGCCACAGCGTAGACTTCGTTACGCTCGCGCGAGCCCTCGTTACGATCGGGTACTGTTCGCATTCTTCGGTCCTGTCCGCACGCACAGATCGGCATCGCGATGTCCCGAGTGGTCACCAAGGAGCAGTACTACGACACCGCCGTGGCGGTGCTCGCCGAGTTCGGCTTCAAAGGCCTCAACATCGGTGTGCTGTGCCGTCGCCTCGGGGTCACCAGCGGCTCGTTCTACCACCACTTCGGCTCGTGGCAGGGGTTCGTGGACACCCTGCTCGAGCACTGGGAGAACCGGCAGATGCTCGAGCTACGCGCGCTCGATGTCGGCCACGGCGATCCGGACGCCGACGTGCGCGCCATGTCGGAACTGGCGGGCGGACTCGAACACGGCGCCGAAGCCGCGCTGCGCGCCTGGGCGGCCAACGACGAGTCGGTCCACGTCGCGGTCAAGCGCGTCGACGAATCCCGGCGCCGCACCGTGCATCGCGTGATCGACAGCGTCGTCGGCGACACGGCCACCGCCACCGTCGTCACCGAGTTCGGCATGGCGATGCTGATCGGCTACCAGCAGCTCGCCGCCACCGGCGAACCCACCGAACTCGACCAGCTGCTCGCCGAATACGCGCGGCTGATCTATTCGCACCGGCCTCAGCCGAGCAACTCGTCCACGTAGCACCAGCGCCACACCTCACCGGGCTCCACGCTGCGCATCACCGGATGCGCCGAGGACCGGTAATGAGCGCTCGCGTGATTGCCCAGCGACGACTCACAGCACGCGATGTTGCCGCAGTCGGTGCACATCCGCAGATGCACCCAGGCCAGCCCCTCCGCCACGCACTCCCGGCACACCAGCGCACCGTCCGGCTCCCGCAGCAGCGGCGCGTGTTCGAGGTGGGTGCAGCCGTCGGCGGGCGCGGCGCCCGAGAGCGGTTCGGTGCCGGGTTCGTCGTCGGCTTCGTCGAAGCGGTCGATCATCGATTCCTCGAGGTCCAGGCGCGCGAGAACGTGCTGCAGCACTTCGTAGTCCACCGCGCCCGCGTCCCGGACCGCGAGCACGGCATCGCGTTCGGCGGCCAGCATCGCCAGCCGCAGACGCCGGTACTCGGCTGTCGGGGTCACCAGTTCGGCCTCGGGTCGGCCCAGGCGTTCCCAGGCCGCGTTGGTGCGCCAGATCAGCCGTTGCCGCAGCGACTCGATCACCGGTTCCGGCGTGTCCGGGCCGATCCGCTTGTCCAGCTCGGCCAGCCCCGCGCTCGACGCCTGTTGCAGCAGATCGGCTTTCGCGAGCGCGTCCTCGGCCCGGCTGGGTCCGCGCAGCCGCAGTAGCCGCACCAGCCACGGCAGCGAGGTGCCCTGCACCAGCAGGGTGCCGCCGACGACCACCAGCGCCAGCAGTTCCAGCACCGGCAGCTGCGGGGTCGACTCGGGGAGCAGCAGCACCGCGGCCAGGGTCACCACGCCGCGCATTCCCGCCCACGACACCACCGCGGCATGGCTCAACGGCTCGGTCTCGCGCCCGAACAGCCGGGCCACCAGCACCGGCGTGAACACCCAGATCGGCCGGGCCAGCATCACCGCGGCCAGCACCGCCACTGCGGCGACCAGCAGGGTGCCCCGGTCCAGCCCGCTGTGCCAGGCGGCCTCGACGATCCAGCGCACCTGCAGGCCGATGATCAGGAAGACCGTGCTCTCCAGGATGAACTGGATGGTCCGCCAGTTCGTCGACTCGGCGACCCGGGAGGCCGCGCCCTGCCAGCGTTGCGCGCCGTGCCCGAGGATCATCCCGCAGGTCACCACCGCGATCACCCCGGAGGCGTGGACGTGCTCGGCGGGCAGGTACGCCACGAACGGGGCGAGCAGCGACACCGTGGTGTCGAGGACCGGGTCCTTGATCCGCTTGCGCAGCACCACCAGTGCCGCCGCGACGGCCCCGCCGACGACCGCCCCGCCGACCGCGGCGAGCAGGAAGTCCCCGCCGATCTGCCACACCGTCACCGCGCCCGCCATGGCGGCGATCGCGCCCCGCAGCGACACCAGCGCCGTCGCGTCGTTGAACAGCGATTCGTCCTCGAGGACGGTCACGATGCTGCGCGGCATGCCGGTGCGGCGGGCGATCGCCGTCGCGGCCACCGCGTCCGGCGGCGCGACCACCGCGCCCAGCGCGACCGCGGCCGCGAACGGGATCGGCAGCAGCCACCAGGCCACCAGCGCCACCGCGAAGGTACTGAACAGCACCAGCCCGACCGACAGCGACGCGATCGTGCGCAGATTGTCCTTGAAGTCGACCAGCGAGGTCCGCAGGGCGGCGGTGTAGAGCAGCGGCGGCAGCAGCCCCAGCAGCACCACCTCGGGCTCGAGATGCACCTGCGGCACCATCGGCACATAGGACGCGGCGACGCCGGCGACCGTCAGGACGAGGGGTTCGGACACCCCGAACCGTCGCGCCAGCGCCGCCAGCGCGGTCGCCGAGCCGACGAGAATCACCAGACCGATCGCCACATGCACGACCAGCATTCTTCCATCGCGGTCACTCCGGGGACGCCCCCGCGCTCAGCCGACCTGCTCGGCACCCCCGAGATGACCGACCTCGCCCCACACCCGCAGGCCCAGCCGGCTGCCCTCGCGCCGCCACTGCGACACCGACGCGTTCGGGACCGGTTCGAGCGAGTCGGGCACGGCGGCGCCCATGCCCTCCAGGATGTAGCGCATCGACATCACCACCGCGTCGTGGGTGACCACCAGCACCTGCTCGCCCGCCGCGACGACGTCGAGTTCGTCGAGGAAGCTGCGCACCCGCAGGGCGACATCGGCCAGCGACTCGCCGCCGGGCGGCCGGTAGACCCAGTTGCCGACCCGTTCGCGCCGGGCCGCCTCCTCGGGGGAGCGGCGCCGGATCGCCTTGTACGGGTGCAGTTCGAACACCCCCATCTCGCGGTCGCGCAGCCGCTCGTCGACCAGGGTGCGGATCGGGCGCAGGTGCCGGTTCCGGGTAACGGCGGCCTCCGCCATCACCGCCCAGGTGAGCCGGGTGCGCAGGTAGGGGGAGCAGACCACCAGCCCCGGCCGCTGGACGCCGGCGAGACCGGCCAGCCACTCACCCAGGCACTGCGCCTGCCAGTGCCCGAGCTCGGTCAGTTCGACCTCGGCGTCGGTGCCGCGCATCGGCCGCAATTCGGTCGCCGGGTCCGCGTACCAGGCGTTGGCCGTGCTCTGGGCGTGCCGCACGGCCCACAACCCGTCCAGCGCGCGTGGCACCGTCAATCCTTCGGGCACCTGCACCCACCCCCTCCGCTGGTCGAACCCCATCGATGTCCTTCGTGCTCGTCCCGTCGTGCCCGGACGCGCCAGGGAATAGCGGCTTCGTCGCCGGCGTTGTACCCCGAGAATTGAACGCCTGTCCAGATATTTCCGGCGGATCGCCGCCGGATTTTCGTGTGCCGGAGGAGGCCCGCTTGACCACCAGAGTAGAGATCTGGACCGACATCAACTGCCCGTTCTGCTACCTCGGGAAGGCGCGCTTCGAAGCCGCACTGGCCGACTTCGACCATCGCGACGACGTCGAGGTCGTGCACCGCTCCTACGAACTCGATCCCGGCCTGCCCGCCGACGAGTCCGGCCCCGTGATCCCGCGCATCGCCGCCAAATACGGCATCAGCGTCGACCAGGCCGCCGCCAACGAGCGCGGCATCGGCGCCCAGGCCGCCCAGCTCGGCCTGCCCTACCAGACCTCCGGCCGCGACTACGGCAACAGCTTCGACATGCACCGCCTGCTGCACTTCGCCCTCGACCAGGGCAAGCAGGACGCCCTGCTCGACGCCCTCTACGCGGGCAACTTCGCCGAAGCCGAACCGGTCTTCGCCGACACCGAACGCCTTGTCGCCCTTGCGGTTCGCGCCGGTCTCGACGAGACCGCCGTGCGCGACGTCCTCGCCGACCCGCACGCCTACGCCGACGCCGTCCGCCAGGACGAACGCGAAGCCGCCCAACTCGGCGCCACCGGCGTGCCGTTCTTCGTCTTCGACAACAAGTACGCCGTCTCCGGTGCCCAGCCCACCGAGGTCTTCACCCAGGCCCTGACCACCGCCTGGAACGACCGGCCCGCACCGATCGTGATCGCCGACGCCGACGCGTGCGGCCCGGACGGCTGCAAGATCTGACCCGCTACAGGTCGATGACGACCTTGATATCGGTGTGATCACCCGGCTCGAACGCCTCGAGCGCGCGCTCCAACGGCAGTCGCCGGGTGATCAACCGGGCCAGCCACGCCGGATCGGCCTTCGCCAGCGACTCGGCGGCCAGCTGATAGTGGTGCCGGTTGGCGTTGACCGAACCGAACACGACCGCGTTGTCGAGCACGATATTGCGGTTCAGCGCACCCACGTCGACCGGGGAATCCTTGCCCGCCGCTGTCACCCCGGTCAGGCACACGATCGAGCCCGGAGTGTCGAACTGCATCAGCTGCAGTGTCACCGCCGCCGCACCCGTCGCCTCGATCACCACATCCGGGCTGATCTTCTCGGCCACCGCCGTGGCGGACCCGGTGTGGAAGGTGCCACCGAGATCGGCCACCAGCCCCGGCTTCGGCCCCGCCGTCGACCGGTCGAGCACGTGCACGTCGAGCCCACGCTGCGCGCCGAGCATCGCCGCCAGCAGCCCGATCGGGCCCGCGCCGGTGACCAGCACCGTCTTCGGTTCGAACCAGGCCCGCTGGTTGATCCGCTCGATCTGATCCCACGCCTTGGCGACCACCGTCGTCGGCTCCATCAGCACCCCGACCTCGGCCAGGGACGGATCGAGCCGCACCGTGTAGTCGGCATCGACCACCCACGCGGTGGACCCGTACCCGTCGATCTCCTTGATCCCGCGCTCCACGTACTGCCCGTTGCGGCACATGTCGAATTCCCCACGCGCACACGCCCCGCACGGTTGCGGGTCCGGCCTGCGCACGATCCCCACGACGAGATCGCCCGGCGCGAAATCACTTCCGGCCGGCGCGGTGCGCACCCGACCCAGCGACTCATGCCCGAGGACCAGCCGTTCCCGCCCCGGCGGCGCCCAACCGTAGATGCCCGAGGCGATTTCGCGGTCGGTGCCGCAGATGCCCAGCGACACCCCGTCGACCAGAAGCTCGTTCGGCCCCGCCACCGGATCCGGCACGTCCAGCACACTCAGCGAACCGGCCTGTTCGGGCACCACGGTCAAAGCACGCATGTCGGTTTCCCTTCCGCCACCCCGGGCGACGCTGTCGACAACCTGCACGAGCAACTCACTCGCGAACCCGCGAGCACACGCACCACCTGCGCCAACGGTACGGGAACCCGCCGGGATCCCGCAGTACCGCGATGATCGCGAATTGCTTGCAATCACTCTGTGCGGTCATCGTCCCCAACGGCGGAAGCACCGGTCGCCGGGTCGGCTACGGTGGAGACCGCTCGCACCGATCGACCGCCAGCTGCTGGGAGGCGTCTTGCGCATCATCGTCCGGATCCTGCTCGTGCTCGCCGCCCTGGTCTGCGCCGCCACGCCCGCGCTCGCGGCACCGGCCGTCGACGACACCACCAGCCGCAAGATCGACGAACTGCTCGCCGTGCGCGCCGACGCGGGCGCGATCAGCCGGGCGGACCTGCTCGCGCGCCTGTCCACGCGCCTGCTCGGCACACCGTACGGCGCGAACATGCTCATCGGTTCGGCCACCGAGCCCGAACAGCTCGTCGTCGACCTGCGTCGCGTGGACTGCTTCACCTTCCTCGACTACCTCGAGGCAGCGTCCCGCTCGGCCGACCGGGACCAGTTCCTCAGCAACCTCGTCGCCACCCGCTACGTCGACAGCCGCGTCGAATTCACCCAGCGCAAACACTTCTTCACCGACTGGGCGGCCACCGGGCGCGTCGCCGCCACCGACATCACCGCGAGCCTGAGCCCCGCCGCGGTCACCGTCACCAAACACCTCAACGCCAAAGCCGACGGCGGCACCTATCTGCCGGGTCTGCCCGTCGTCGACCGGGCGATCACCCACATTCCCGCGGCAGCCGTCGACGGGGGAGTCGTGGCCGGGCTGCGCACCGGGGATTTCGTCGGCGCCTACACCCCCGACGCGGGCCTCGACGTCACCCACGTCGGCCTGATCGTCCAGACCGCCGACGGCCCGATGTTCCGCAACGCGTCCTCGCTGGCCGCCTACCAGGTCCTCGACACCCCGCTGGCCGACTACGTCCGCACCACGCCGGGCATCGTCGTGCTGCGCCCGCTCTGACCACCCGCACCACCATCGAGGGATTCGCCGTGACCACCCTGCCCGACCGCCCCCACACCGCACTGCTCGTCGTCGACGTCCAGAACGGGGTCGTCGGCGAAGCGATCCGCCGCGACGAAGTGGTCGCCAATATCGCCGCCCTCGTCGACCGGGCGAGGGCCGCGTCGGTGCCGGTGATCTGGGTCCAGCACTCCGGCGACGACCTCGTCACCGGCACCGAGGCCTGGCAGTACGTCCCCGAACTCACCCGCACCGACGACGAACCCCTCGTGCACAAACGGTACGGCGACTCCTTCGAGGACACCCCGCTCGACGACCTGCTCGCCGACGCGGGCGCCGGGCACCTCGTCGTCGCCGGCGCTGAGTCCGACGCGTGCATCCGATCCACCATCCACGGCGCGTTCGTCCGCGGCTACGACGTCACCCTCGTCGCCGACGCCCACACCACCTTCGACAAAACCCCGTGGGGCGCACCGCAACCCGCCGAGGTCATCGCCCACACCAACCTGTACTGGCAGTATCAGCGGGCACCCGGCCGCACCGCCGCCGTCCGCCCGACCGCGGAACTTGACTTCAGGTCGACCTGAACCGGCACGGTGGTCCCATGACCACCTTCGACCACGCCCGCAGCCTCGGCTACGACCGCCGCGCCACCCAGCTGCTCGGCGGCCTCTACCGCCGCATCGCCGCCGACATCGACACCGCGACCGCACCCGGCGCCACCGTCGCCGACATCGGCACCGGCCCGGGAAAACTGCTGTCTCACGTGGCGACCCGCCGCCCCGATCTGCGCCTGCACGGCATCGACCTGTCCCCGCACATGATCGAGATCGCCCGCCACAACCTGCACGGCCACCCCGTCGACCTCGCCGTCGCCGACGTCACCGACCTCCCGCACCCCGACGCGAGCATCGACCTCGCCGTCTCCAGCCTGAGCATGCACGAATGGCCCGACCTGGACCCGGCCGCCGACGAACTGCACCGCATCCTCCGCCCCGGCGGCACCCTCACCGTCTACGACTTCCGGTTCACCCGCGCCGGGGCCGTCCAGGACACCCTGCGCGCCCGATTCGGCACCGTCGACACCGCCGCCGTCCGGCTGTCCTGGCATCCCGTCGCCGTCGTCACCCGCTACCGTGCCACCGCCTAGGCTCGACGAATGACGGGTGAGCACACCACGATCGGCGCGGCGGCGGCACACTTCGGACTCGCCACCCACGTCCTGCGGCACTGGGAGGACCGCGGGCTGCTCACCCCGGACCGCGACTCGGCGGGGCGGCGCCGCTACCGCGACACCGACCTCGACACCATCGCCATGATCGTCCTCGGCAAGAAAGCCGGACTGTCCCTGGACGACCTGACCCTGCTGTTCACCCGGGCACCCGACCGCGCCACCCGCACGCAAGTCCTGCACGCCCACCGAGCCCGCCTCGCCGACCAGCTCGCCCGCACCCGCGCCGCCCTCGACGCCGTCACCCACGTCCTGGACTGCGACGCCGAGGATTTCCGCACCTGCCCGCACTTCCTCGACCAGGTCGCCGCCGTCCGCCCGGCTACCGCACGTGCCCTCCGAGACCGGCCGATGACACCGTCCCGTGCTGGGAAACCCCGCCCCGACATGAGACGATCGCGCAGGTGACCAGCACGCCGGAGCGGCCCCAGCACCTGCGGGACCTCGCCCTGCTGCGCCGCGTCCGCGACCGGATCGACCGCGAATACGCCCAACCACTCGACGTCGAAGCCCTCGCGCGCGGCGTGCACATGTCCGCCGGGCACCTGAGCAGGCAATTCCGCCTCGCCTACGGTGAATCGCCCTACTCGTACCTGATGACCCGCCGCATCGAACGCGCCATGGCGCTGCTGCGCCGCGGCGACCTCAGCGTCACCGAGGTCTGCTTCGCCGTCGGATCGTCCTCACTGGGCACCTTCAGCACCCGCTTCACCGAACTCGTCGGCGTCCCGCCCAGCGTCTACCGGCAGGAGGCGCTGGCGACCCAGGGCATGCCGTCGTGCGTGGTCAAGAAGGTGACCAGACCGATCAGGAATCGAGAAGCGCCGGTCTCCCGCGACAATTAGCGTGGTCGCCATGAACATCACCATTCACCAGAGCTACCTGCCCCAGGACGACCCCGACGCCGCCCTCGCCTTCTACCGTGACGCGCTCGGCTTCGAGGTCCGCAACGACGTCGGCTACAACGGCATGCGCTGGATCACCGTCGGCCCGCCCGACCAGCCCGGCACCGCCATCGTGCTGCACCCGCCCGCCGCCGACCCCGGCATCACCGACGACGAGCGCCGCGTCATCACCGAGATGATGGCCAAGGGCACCTACGCCGGCATCAACCTCGCCACCGACGACCTCGACGGCCTGTTCGAGAAGCTCCAGGCGGGTGATGCCGAAGTGGTACAGGAACCCACCGATCAGCCCTACGGAATCCGCGACTGCGCGTTCCGTGACCCCGCGGGCAACATGGTTCGCATCCAGCAGACCAAGTAAGCACCACCGCCGGTAGATTCGAGAAACCGGCGACGCCGACCGACCTGAGGGAGATCCATGAGCACGGCCAAGAAGTCCAGTACCGCGACCGTCGAGCCGGCCGACGCCCACGACCTGATCCGGGTGCACGGCGCCCGGGTGAACAACCTGCGCGACATCAGCGTCGAGATCCCCAAACGCAGACTGACGGTCTTCACCGGCGTCTCCGGCTCCGGCAAGAGCTCGCTCGTCTTCGGCACCATCGCCGCCGAATCCCAGCGCCTCATCAACGAGACCTACAGCGCCTTCGTCCAGGGCTTCATGCCCAGCCAGTCGCGCCCCGACGTCGACGTCCTCGAAGGCCTCACCACCGCCATCCTCGTCGACCAGTCCCGCCTCGGCGCCGACCCGCGCTCCACCGTCGGCACCGTCACCGACGCCAACGCCATGCTGCGCATCCTGTTCAGCCGCCTCGGCGACCCGCACATCGGCTCCTCGCAGGCCTTCTCCTTCAACGTCGCCTCGATCAGCGGCTCCGGCGCGGTCGCCGTCGAGAAGCACGGCGTCACCGTCAAGGAACGCCGCAGCTTCAGCATCACCGGCGGCATGTGTCCCACCTGTGAGGGCAAGGGCACCGTCAACGACATCGACCTCACCCAGCTCTACGACGAGAACAAGTCGCTCGACGAGGGCCCGTTCACCATCCCCGGCTACAGCATGGACGGCTGGATGGGCCGCATCTACAAGGGCAGCGGCTTCTTCGACCCGGCCAAGCCGATCAAGAAGTACACCAAGAAGCAGCTCGCCGACCTGCTCTACAAGGAACCGACCAAGATCAAGGTCGACGGCATCAACCTCACCTACGAGGGCCTGATCCCCAAGATCCGCAAATCCATGCTGTCCAAGGACGTCGACGCGCTGCAGCCGCACGTGCGCGCCTTCGTCGAGCGCGCCGTCACCTTCGGCACCTGCCCCGACTGCGACGGCACCCGCCTCAGCGCCGAAGCCCGCTCGTCCAAGATCGACGGCATCAGCATCGCCGACGCCTGCGCCATGCAGATCACCGATCTCGCCGAATGGGTCAAGGGCATCGAGGACCCCTCGGTCGCCCCGCTGCTGGAATCGCTGCGCCAGACCCTGGACTCGTTCGTCGAGATCGGCCTCGGCTACCTGTCGCTGTCGCGCCCCTCGGGCACCCTGTCCGGTGGTGAAGCCCAGCGCGTCAAGATGATCCGCCACCTCGGCTCCTCACTCACCGACGTCACCTACGTCTTCGACGAGCCCACCGCCGGCCTGCACCCGCACGACATCCAGCGCATGAACGATCTGCTGCTGCGCCTGCGCGACAAGGGCAACACCGTCCTGGTCGTCGAACACAAGCCCGAGACCATCGCCATCGCCGACCACATCGTCGACCTCGGCCCCGCCGCGGGCTCCAAGGGCGGCACCATCTGCTTCGAAGGCACCGTCGACGGCCTGCGCGCCAGCAAGACCGTCACCGGCCGCCACTTCGACGACCGGGCCGCCGTCAAGGACACGGTGCGCGAGTCGGGGAGCGCGTTGCAGATCCGCGGCGCCACGGCCAACAACCTGCGCGCGGTCGACGTCGACATCCCGCTCGGCGTGCTCGTGGCGATCACCGGCGTCGCCGGGTCGGGCAAGAGCTCGCTCGTGCACGGCTCGATCCCGATCGACGAGGGCGTCATCTCCATCGACCAGGCGCCCATCAAGGGCTCCCGGCGCAGCAACCCCGCCACCTACACCGGCCTGCTCGACCACATCCGCAAGGCCTTCGCCAAGGCCACCGGCGCCAAACCGGCCCTGTTCAGCGCCAATTCCGAAGGGGCGTGCCCGAACTGCAACGGCGCCGGTGTCGTCTACACCGACCTGGCCATGATGGCCGGTGTCTCCACGGTGTGCGAGGTGTGCGAGGGCAAGCGGTTCATGGCCGAGGTGCTCGACTACACCTTCGCGGGCAAGAACATCAGCGAGGTGCTGTCGATGCCCGTCGACGAGGCCCGTGAGTTCTTCGGCGAGGGGGAGGCCAAGACACCCGCCGCCCACAAGATCCTCACCCATCTCACCGAGGTCGGCCTCGGCTACCTCACCATCGGCCAGCCGCTCACCACGCTGTCCGGCGGTGAACGCCAGCGGCTGAAGCTCGCCACCCACATGTCCGACAAGGGCGGGGTGTACATCCTCGACGAACCGACCACGGGCCTGCACCTGGCCGACGTCGAACAGCTGCTCGGCCTGCTGGACCGGTTGGTCGACGCGGGCAAGTCGGTCATCGTGGTCGAACACCACCAGGCCGTGATGGCCCACTCCGACTGGATCATCGACCTCGGCCCCGGCGCCGGTCACGACGGCGGCCAGATCGTCTTCGAAGGCACCCCGGCCGACCTCGTCGCCGCCCGATCCACCCTCACCGGCGAGCATCTCGCGGACTACGTCGGCGCCTGAGCCGTCGCTATCCTCCCCCGGGACAACGGTTCCCGGGGGAGGAGTCCCACTTCCCGTCGCGTCCGCTGTGACGTATCTCGCCGCCTTCCCCTCTGGTCCGCGCCGCACTCACCGGCCTAGCCTGAGTGTCCGTTGCACGCGAAATCACTTGCACCAGAGGGATATTCGGTACCAATCGGACATTCCTGAGACGTCGGTGACTCGCTGATTTCGGCGTGCGCTCTGATCGCCCCGCCTCCGGACGCGTCGACCGACAGCGCCGGACCGGTGGCCGAATCGTGGCAAGGAGTCGCGCCGGTGACACATCGAGTCGTCCTGAACCGCCGCAAGGCGTTCGCCGCCCTGGCAGTGCTCGCGGTCGCCGGGTGCGGCGCCGCCGACACCACCGCCACCGCACCCCACTGGGACTACGACGCCGAGGGACCCGATCACTGGGCCGATCTCGACAAGCACTACGCCACCTGCCGCAACGGTCACGCCCAGTCACCGATCGACCTCCCCGACGCCGCCGAGGCGCACCCCGCCGATCACATCGAGATCGTCTACGGACCGACCCCGACGGCCACCCTCACCAACACCGGCCACACCATCCAGACCAGCGTGCCCGCCGGCTCGGGCAACCGGATCATCGTCGACGGCACCCCGTTCTCCTTGACCCAGTACCACTTTCACCTGCCCAGCGAACACACCGTCGTCGGTACCGAGACCGCCATGGAACTGCACCTCGTGCACACCGACGCGGCCGGACGGCTGGCCGTCCTCGCCGTGCTGCTGCACGCTCAGCCCGGGCCCGCGCCGGTGAGCAGGGTCCTCACCGCGTCCCCGGATCGCGTCGGCGCCACCCGCACCCTGAGCAATATCGACCCCCGCACATTCCTTCCCGACGATCTCGCCCAGTTCCGCTACGAGGGTTCGCTGACCACGCCGCCGTGCACCGAAGGTGTGGCCTGGATCGTGCTGCGCACCCCGAGTCCCGTCGCGCTCGCCGACGTCGATCGGTATCGCGCCCTGTTCCCGCACAGCAACCGGCCGACACAGCCACGCAACGGCCGCCCGGTCATCCTCGCCGGGACCGACTAGGACCGATCACGGCCGGGGGAGTAGCCCCAGCGTCATGTGCCGGACCAGATCGTCGAGGAGCTGTTCGGCGTCGTAGTCGGCGGTGTACCCCGACCCGACGAAGGTCGCCAGACCCTGCACGGCCGCCAGCGCGGTCACCCCGAGCCGTTTCGGGTCACCGGGCACGATCTCGCCCGCGGCCTGCCCCTCGGCGATCATCGCGATCGGGATGGCGAAGGCGCGATCCGCGGCCGCCTGGATGCCGGTGTCGGTGGAGCTGTGCCTGCGCGCGAACATCAGCGGGAGCAGTTCGGGATTGTCGAGGGCGAAGCGGAGATAGGCCCGCGCGAAGGTTTGCAGTCGCGTCGTGATCGGGCCGGTCGTCACGGCCTGTTCGAAGCAGGCGCCGAGCCGTTCGAGCCCGGTCACGGCCAGCGCGTCGAGCAGCGCCTGTTTGTCCCGGAAGTGCCGGCTCGGAGCCGCGTGACTGACCCCGGTGTCGCGGGCCAGCTGACGCAGCGACAGGCCGTCCGCCCCGACCGTGCGCAGCGCCGCCTCGGCGTGCTGCAGCAGCGCGGCGCGGAGGTCTCCGTGGTGGTAGCGCGAGTGCAAGGACATGGTGGTGGCAGGATATCCGACTGCCACCAAATGTTTGCATTGACTACTTTGTAGTCGCTGACTACATTGACGATGCCATGACTGACAACACCGCGCCGCCGCGCCCGCCGAGCAGCATGCCGATCCGCGAGTGGTTGGCACCGATTACGCTGGTCACCGTGCTGGCCGCACTCCTGGGCACCATGTACCTCGGCTACACCGCCGACCCACAGAAGCACCTGCACGACTTCCCGATCGCCGTCGTCAACCAGGACGTCGGCGACACCCTCGCGGGCACACCCACCAACCTCGGCGCCCAGATCACCACGGCACTGGGGGAGAACATCCCCGCCGACAAGATCGACCTGCGCACCGTCGGCCTCAACGAAGCCCAACGCCAACTGCGCAACGGCGAGGTCTACGGCGCCATCGTCATCCCCGGCGACTTCACCAAACGCGTCGCCGTCCTCGGCGCGTCCTCGATCGTCCCCGGCGACGTCGAACAGCCGATCATCTCCGTCCTGACCAACCCCCGCGCGGGCACCCTCGCCGCCCAGATCATGGCGACGATCGCCGACCAGGCCATGACCCAGGTCAACACCACCGTCGGGACACAGCTCACCGACCAGGTCCGCGGCGCGATCGGCACCGCACCCCTCAGCGGCGCGGCCAAGCTCCAGCTCACCCAGCCCATCGACGTCGTCGTCACCCCGTACCACCCGCTACCCGAAGGCACCGGCCAAGGCCTGGCGGCCTTCTTCTACACCCTCGTCCTGCTGATCGTCGGCTTCAGCGGCGCGATGATGATCAACTCCCTCGTCGACGGCTCCCTCGGCTTCGTCCCCGCCGAGTACGGCCCCTGGCACAAGATCGCCGCCCGCGCCCGGATCAGCCGCTGGCGCACCCTGCTCATCAAATGGGCGATCGCCGCGATCAGCGCACCACTGGCCTCCGGCGTCTTCCTCGGCATCGGCGCCCTGCTCGACATGTCCATCGAGCGACCGCTGATGCTGTTCCTCTACGGCACCCTCGCCATCATCGCCATCGCCGTCACCGGCCTGTCGGTCATGGCCGCCTTCGGCACCGCGGGCCTGATGATCAACCTCATCGTCTTCGTCGTCCTCGGCATCCCGTCGTCCTCGGGCACCATCCCACTCGAAGCCACCCCGCGCTGGATCGCCGACCTGGCCGCCTTCGAACCCATGCACCAGATCTACCTCGCCGTGCGCGCCATCCTGTTCTTCGACGGCAACCTCGAAGCCGGTATGGGCCAGGGTCTCTGGATGACCCTCGTCGGTCTGGCGATCGGACTGGTCCTCGGCGCCGTCGCCACCCACCTCTACGACCTGCGCGGCCTGCACCGGCTCGGCCTCGACCACCGCCAGGAACCAGCCACCGCGCACTAGCGGACACCTCACTCGACACCCCCACGTGGAAGGGCACCTGATGCGCGAGTTCGAAGCCCCCGCTTCCTACACCGTTCCGGAACACGCGAACAACTCCGACAGCGTGTTCCGGCACGCCGAACACTCGCCGGACACGGTGCTGTTCGACGTCGCGACCGGCGACGTCACCGCCGCCGAATTCGCGCGCACCGTCACCGATGTCGCAAAAGGCCTCATCGCCTCCGGCGTCGGGCTCGGCGACCGGGTCGCCATCATGGCCCCCACCCGCTACGAGTGGGTCGTGCTCGACCACGCCATCTGGGCCGCCGGCGGCTGCACCGTCGCCATCTACGACAGCTCCGCCGCCGAGCAGGCCAAATGGATCCTGCAGGACTCCGCGACCCAGCTGCTCGTGGTCGACAGCGACAAGCACCGCCGCGTCATCGACCAGATCGACCGCGCCGCACTGCCCGCGCTCACCGAGATCCTGCGGATCGACCAGGGCGCGGTCGCCGAACTGACCAGGCGCGGCGCCGACCTCGACGACGAGACCGTCCACACCCGGCGCGCACAGGTCTACGCGAACTCCCCGGCCACCCTGATCTACACCTCGGGCACCACGGGACGACCCAAGGGCGTCCTGCTGTCCCACGCGAACCTCTACGCGGAATCGAAGTCCGACCGGATCGAACTGGCGGACTTCGTCGTCGACGGCCACAAGACACTCATGTTCCTGCCGCTCGCGCACGTGTTCGCGCGCGCCGTCACCCTGGCCGCCCTCGATGCCAAAGTCATCGTGGGGTTCAGCGCCGACTGGTCCACCCTCGTCGACCAGTTCGGCAGCTTCCGACCGCACTTCATCCTCGCGGTGCCACGCGTGTTCGAGAAGGTCTTCAACGGCGCCAAGCAGAAAGCGCACGCCGGCGGCAAGGGCCGGATCTTCGACCGAGCCACCGAGACCGCCATCGCCTGGAGCGAGTCGCTGGACAGTGGTGGGCCGGGACTCCTGCTGAAGCTCGAGCACGCCCTGTTCGACAAGCTCGTGTACCGGCAGTTGCGCGGCGCGCTCGGCGGACGCTGCGGAGCGGCCGTCTCCGGCGGGGGACCGCTCGGCGCCCGCCTCGGCCACTTCTTCCGCGGCGCGGGCATTCCCATCTACGAGGGCTACGGACTCACCGAGACCACCGCGGCCATCACCGTGAACACCCCGCAGCACACCAGGGTCGGCACCGTGGGCCGCCCGACCGACGGGCACGCCATCAAGATCGCCGACGACGGCGAACTCCTGCTGCGCGGCCCCGTGGTGTTCCACGAGTACTGGGGCAACCCCGACGCCACCGCGGACGCGTTCACCGACGACTGGTTCCGCACCGGCGACCTCGGCGCCATCGACCGGGACGGCTACCTCACGATCACCGGCCGCAAAAAGGAAATCATCGTCACCGCGGGCGGCAAGAATGTCTCGCCGGGCCTGCTCGAGGATTCCCTGCGCGCACATCCGCTGATCGGTCAGGCAATGGTCGTCGGCGACGGCCGCCCGTTCGTCGGCGCACTGATCACCCTCGATCCCGAGGCGCTTCCCGGCTGGCGGCAACGGCACAACCTGCCCGCCGATACACCGGTCCAGACCCTTGTCGAGAATTCCGATCTCGTCGCCGAGATCGATGCCGCCGTCGCCGACACCAATACGCTGGTGTCACACGCCGAGGCCATCAAGAAGGTCCGGATCCTGCCGTCCGACTGGACCGAGGCGACCGGCGAGCTGACTCCCAAGATGTCGCTGCGGCGTGCGGAGGTCATGAAGAAGTACGCGACCGACGTCGACGCGATCTATTCATGACTTCCCCGGTGCCTTTATTTCGTCACAGTGACGAAATAAAGGCACCGGGGAAGTGGAGGGGGAGTGTGCACCCTGTCGCCATAGACCTGCGAATCCATGATTTCTCGACATCGGGAGCCGTTGACCGGCAGCTGAAGGCATTCATCACGAGCGGTCATGAATTGACCATCCGGTGGCGAACGCGGAATTCGACGTCACATATCGAAGCCGTCGATACGCGGCGTTGTGAATGCGAAGAAGTTCTGGCGGACCAATGTGGAACAGCGTGGGCGCCCCGGCCATCGGTCGGCACGCAATGCATGTCGGCAGACGCTGCATCCAATAATGCAAAACACCCACCCGACCGGCGCCGTTCAAACGCCGATAATGCACATTATGTCAACTAGAACGTTACGTGCAGCGCCAGCCGAAACGTCGATCGTTCCCCCGCCGTTGTTGTCCGGGGTCAACGCTTGGGCGTCAGAGTGATGGAACCGATCACCACGTCACCGAAATATGCCGGACCCGCGTACCCGCCCTGTCCGTCGCTGATCAGCACGACCCGGTGGCCGGGAAACAGGTCCACGTAACCACCGTCGGGCGTCGGATGAATCGGATAACGCCCTATCAAGACCAGGTTCCCGTCTTCCACTCGCCCGTCGCGTTGCAGGAGCACGATGCCGGCCGACCATGTCGTCGAGGTGTATGTGCCGGGTTCGACATCGGCGACTGCTTGACCGACCGCACCGACGAGCGTGGCCGCGCCCACGGCCACAGCTATCGCAGCGGTCCGGACTATCACCGGTATGGCGCGTATGGACATCGTCTACTCCTGAGGCCCCGGGGTTACCAACTCTACGCCCGCCGACCATCACCGTCGAAGAGATCACCGCCCCGCACTGTGCGTCGGGCACAAACTGTTCGGAGTCAGAATGTCCGAAAAATGATGTGACGATACCAGCGGCAGACACCGAGGGCGAACCGTAGACGGAAGTTGTCCCCTTCCACCGTGATTCCGTAGCGGCCGGTGATCTGCTGGATGCGGTACTGGACGGTGTTGCGGTGGACGTCGAGGAGGCGGGCGGTGCCCGAGTAGCTGCCGCCCTCGGCCAGGAAGACCTCCAGGGTGTGGCGGAGCATGGCCATCTTGGCGCCGTCGTCGGCGAGCGGTCCGAGGACGCGGCGGACCAGTCCGGCGAGCTCGTCGGGTTCGTCGGACAGCAGCGCGAACGGAGCGACGGTGTCGAAGTCGACCACCGGTGGGGCGTCGGGCCCGGCGGTCACGGCGAGGTTCTTGGCGCGGGCCGCGCTGCGGGCGGAGTTCCGGAATCCCGGGAGCCCGTCACCGACGGTGCCGATGGCGACCCGGACGGGCAGCCCGGAGGCCGTGATCTGGTTCGCGAGGTCTTCGGGTGCGAGGTGGTGGTCACCGGTCGACGGAAACCAGATGCGCAGCGCGCGTTCGCCGGTCGCGGCCGCCAGCTCCGCTCCCCTGGCGCCCATCGCCGTCGACAGGAGCTGGCGGGCCTGGTCGAGCGCGCGGGCCGCGTCGGCTCCCGGGGTGTCCGGTGGGGTCCAGACCTCCGCGGCGCGGTGGGACTGGTCGAGCCGGTAGTCGAGTGCTTCCTCGGCGGCCGGGACGTCGACGTCGTCGCTGTCGAGCAGGCGGGCGATCCACTGCTGGCGCGCGGCTTGGCGGCTGCTGAGCCAGCGGTCCCGTTCGGTCTCGTAGATCCGGCCCATGGACGAGTTGAGCCGGTCCAGGTAGGTGCCGGCGAAGCGGAGCAGTTCGGCGATCCTGGTGGCCTGGTCGGGGCCGGGGACGGCGAGGATCAGGCCGATGGCCGCGTCGAGGAGGCGATACTGGCCCAGGCCGTACGCGCGCAGGAGCACGGTCAGCGGCACGCCGCGCCGGGCCAGGCGCTGGGCGTAGGCGGCGGCGCCCGCGGGTGGGCTGACGGTGGCCGGGTCGATGTTGTTGGCCAGGACGTACTGCACGACGGCGATGTTCTCGGCGATGCTGGCGGCGCGCAGGTCGGCCAGGTCGAAGGCGATGTCGGTCACCGGGATCATCTGTTCGGTGACGCGGATCAGGTCCTCGGTGATCGCGTCGGTGAGTGGACCCAGGGCCTGGCCGACCCAGACGAGGGATCCGTACGCCGCCACCGTCCACTCCGTCCGCTGTACAAAAACTACCGCCGATATTGTGCCATGCGCACAAATTCCCGCCTGACAAGGCGTCAGAGGTGGTTGTCGGGGGCGGTTGTGTGGTCGTGACAGCGTGACGTGTGGTGTCATGGTCGCCGAACGCCCCGATATCGACTCCTTCTTGCTTGTTCGACACTGGTCCGCCGCCCGGTAGGCCCAGAATCCGACAGGGTTCGTGGGTCATCGCAGAGCTGTGGGCCGGACGGATGAAGGATGTTGTACAAGGATGGGTGAGGTTCGTCGTGCGGCGCGAGGTCGAGGCAATCGCAAGGCGAGCACTCCCCTCTTCGCGCAGCTGCTGACGGCGGCGGTCGACACGGCGGGCGAGACGATCGCCCTGACCTCCTCCCCCGTCGACGGCGACCGGATCGACCTCACCTACACCCAGCTCGACGAGTCGTCCTCGCGGCTGGCCAGGGAGCTGCTGGACCGCGGTATCGGGCCCGGTGATGTGGTCGCGCTCGGTTTCACCCGGTCGATCGAGTCGGTGCTGGCCGTGTGGGCGGTCGCCAAGACCGGTGCGGCCTATGTCCCGGTCGATCCCGGATTGCCCGCGGAACGGATCGCCTATCTGGTGGCCGACTCGGGCGCGGTCCTCGGGCTCACCGCGACGGCGCACCGGGCCGCCCTGGCCGACGCGCTGGAGTGGGTCGAGGTCGACGCGCCCGGGCAGCGGGAGCGGATCGCGGCGTGGCCGTCGCATCCGATCTCCTATCTCGATCGGGTGCGTCCGCTGACCGATCAGCACCCGGCCTATGTCATCTACACCTCGGGGTCGACAGGCATGCCGAAGGGTGTGGTGGTCACCCACACCGGTCTGGGCGCGCTGGTCACGGCGGCGCGGGACCGGTATGCCGTGCAGGCGGGCGACCGGGTCCTGCACGTGTGTTCGCCGAACTTCGACGTGTCGGTGCTCGAGTTGCTGGTGGCATTCGGGGCCGGTGCCACGGTGGTGGTGTCGCCGCCGACGGTGTTCGGCGGCGAGGAGCTGGCGGCGTTGCTGCGCCGGGAGCGGGTGACCCACCTGCTGATCACGCCGGCCGCGCTCGAGTCGGTCGACGCCGAGGGGCTCGACGAGCTGCGGGTGGTGGTCGTGGCCGGTGACGCGTTCGGTCCTGGCCTGGTGGAGCGGTGGGCGGTCGGCGGGCGCGCGTTCTTCAACGGGTACGGCCCGACCGAGGCGACGATTCTGGCTACCGGCAGCGCCGGATTGGTGCCGGGCGAGCTGATCACGATCGGTTCCGCGTTCCCCGGCATCGGGGCGATGGTGTTGGACGGGCGGCTGCGTCCGGTGCCCGCGGGGGTGGCCGGTGAGTTGTATCTGTCGGGTCCGGCGCTGGCCCAGAGCTATCTGGGCAGGCCGGGGCTGACGGCGGAGCGGTTCGTCGCCGCGCCGTTCGCTGGCGTGGCGGGGGCCAGGATGTATCGGACCGGTGATCTGGTCCGGCGCACGATCGAGGGCGATTTCGAGTATCTGGGCCGGTCCGATTTCCAGGTGAAGATCCGGGGTTTCCGGGTCGAGCTCGGGGAGATCGATGCCGCGCTGACGGCACATCCGGACGTCGAGTACGCGGTCACGCTGGGGGTGAAGGCCGACTCGGGTGCGACGGTGCTGGTCTCCTATGTACTCCCCCGCCAGGGTGTTTCGGTCGATACCGAGGAGGTGTCGCGGTTCGTCGGCGTCTCGCTGCCGGGTCATATGGTGCCGACCGTGCTTGTCGTGCTGGACGAGATCCCGTTGACGCCGAACGGCAAACTGGATCGCGCGGCGTTGCCCGCTCCGGTGTTCGGCACGGCCGGGTCCCGGGCGCCGGAGGGCCCGCTCGAGACCGCGATCGCCGCGTTGTTCACGCAGGTGCTGGGTGTGCGGGAGATCGGTGCGGAGGATTCGTTCTTCGCCTCGGGTGGCGACAGCATTCTGTCCATCCAGCTGGTGTCGCGGGCGCGGACGGCCGGTATCTCGTTCACCCCGCAGGAGGTGTTCGAGCATCGGACCGTGGCGGGGTTGGCCCGGGTCGCGGTGGTCGGCGCGGAGTCGGTTCCGACGTTGGCCGAGCTGCCCGGTGGTGGCGTGGGGACGATGCCGCTGACGCCGGTGCTGGCGGCGTCGGTGGCGGGTGGCCGGGTTTTCGGGCGGTTCAGCCAGCAGATGGTGTTGGCGCTGCCGTCCGGTATCGACCGGATCGGTGTGCTGGACACGCTCACGGCGGTGCTGAATCATCACGACATGCTCCGCGCCTGTGTGCGGCAGGTGGACGGTCGCTGGGAGCTGAACGCGCTGCCCGCGGGCGCGGTGGAGGCGCACCAGCTGCTCACCCGGGTCGATGTGCCCGCGGGCCGGTCCGAGGACGAGCTGGCCGAGATCGCGAGCGCGGCGCTGGATGCGGCGTTGGCGTCGCTGGATCCGCTGGCGTCCCGGATGGTCGCGTTCGTGTGGCTGTGCCGTGCGGACGGCCCGGACGGTCTGGTGGTGGCGGCCAATCATGCCGTGATCGATGGCGTGTCCTGGCGAATTCTGTTGTCGGACTTGGTGACCGCGTGGGCGCAGCTCGCGGCCGGACAGCGGGTCGAGTTGCCCGCGGTCGGTACGTCGTTCCGCCGGTGGGCGCATGGTGTGGTCGAGGCGGCGCCGCAGCGTCGGGGCGAGCTGGAGTACTGGCGGCGGATTCTCGCGGTTCCCGACCCCTTGCTGGGCGAGCGTCCGCTCGACAGCTCGGTCGATACGGCCTCGACCGTGCGGACTTTCAGTGTCACGGTGCCCGCCGAGGTCAGCGAGGCGGTGCTGACCGACCTGCCGGCGATGTATCGCACGGGCGCCGAGGACGGACTGCTCGCCGCGCTGGCGCTGGCGGTGCGGACGTGGCGCGCTCGCCGCGGCGTGACGGCCGCGGCGACGCGTCTGCGGTTGGAGGGTCATGGCCGGGAGGAATCGGCGGTCGAGGGTGCCGATCTGACCCGGACGGTCGGCTGGTTCACCACCATGTATCCGGTCGCGCTCGATCTGGACGGGATCGAGACCGAGGCAGCGTGGCGTGGTGGTGCGGCGACGGCGGCGCTGGTGAAGGCGGTCAAGGAGCAGCTGCTCGCGGTGCCGGACAAGGGCATCGGTTTCGGCATGCTCCGGCATCTGGACGCGGAGTCGGGCCCGCTGCTCGATGGTGCGCTGGGGCAGGTCGGTTTCAACTACCTGGGCCGGGTGTCGGCCGGTGACGTGCCGGAGGCGTTGGCCGAGCACGGCTGGCTGCCGACCGACGCGTGGGGTGAGCCGGTCGCCGAGCAGGATCCGGCGTTGCCCGCGGCCGCCGTGATCGATATCAACGCGCTGGCGGCCGGTTCCGCGGAGGGTGTGCTGCTGCGGGCGTCGTTCTCGTATGCCTCGGCGATCATCGACGAGGCGTCGGTGCGCGAGCTGGCCGAGTGCTGGACCGAGGCGTTGGCGTTGCTGGCCGAGCATCTTCGTGATCCGGCGGCCGGTGGCCTCTCCCCTGCCGATGTCGCGCTGGTGCGGGTGTCGCAGGGCGAATTGGATCGGTGGCATCGGGAGTTGCCGGGGCTGAGTGATGTGGTGCCGTTGGCGCCGTTGCAGCTCGGTCTGCTGTATCTGGCGCAGGCCGCGCCGGAGGCGGATCCGTATCTGGTGCAGCTGGCCGTCGAGTTGGCAGGTGCGGTGGATTTGGCGCGGCTGCGGCGGGCCGCGCAGGTGGTGCTGGATCGGCATGCCATCCTGCGCACGTCGTTCGGGTCGGCGGCGTCGGGTTCGCCGGTGGGTTTCGTGGCGGAGGGTGTCGCGGTGCCGTGGCGGATCGTCGACACCGAGGTGCGTGATCCGCGGGAGTTCCTGGCGGCCGAGGCGCGGGTCGGTTTCGATCTGTCGGCGCCGCCGCTGTTGCGGTTCACGGTGTATCGCCGGGGTTCCGGTGATCTGCATCTGGTGCTGACCGCGCATCATCTGCTGGTGGACGGCTGGTCGATGCCGTTGCTGATGACCGAGTTGCTCGTCTCCTACGCCACCGACGGTGGCCCGTCGATGCTGCCGCGGGTGCGGCCGTATCGGGACTATCTCGCGTGGCTGGCGGGCCGGGATCGTTCGGCGGCGCTGGACGCGTGGGGTGCGGCGTTGTCGGGGCACGTGCCGACCGTGCTCACGGCCGCGGCCGCGGTCGCACCGCCTGCCGAGGTGGCGGCGGGTTACGGGATGTGCGCGGTCGATCTGTCGGCGGACGAGGCGGAGGTGTTGTCGGCGGCCGCCGCGGCGCACGAAGTCACCTTGAACACGGTGTTCCAGGCGGCGTGGGGTCTGGTGCTGGCCGGTGTCGTCGGCCGCGACGACGTGGTGTTCGGTGCGGTGGTGTCGGGGCGGCCGCCGCAGCTGGACGGGATCGACGGCATGGTCGGTCTTTTCGCGAACACGATCCCGGTGCGGGTGCGGCTCGACGGTGCCGCGTCGCTGCGCGCGGTGCTGTCGCGGGTGCAGGCCGAGCAGGTCGCGTTGCTCGACGGCCACTATCTGGGGCTGGCCGAGATCCAGCGGGCAGCCGGCGCGGGTGAGCTGTTCGACACGCTGATGGCTTATGAGTCGTATCCGGTGGATACCGAGGGGATGCGGCGCGCGCACGGTGCCATCGACGGTCTGGAGATCGTGGCTGTCGAGGCGGCCAACGCGACGCACTATCCGGTGGCGGTCGGGGTCGAGGTGGGCGACGGTATCCGGGTGGGCCTGCAGTATCGGCTCGATGTCGTGGGTGCCGAGGTCGCCGCGGCGCTGGCGCACCGGCTGCGGGTGGTGCTCGATGCCCTGCGGGAGGCACCGGATCGTCCGGTGCGTGACCTGCTCGAGGTGCTCGCTCATCAGGATGACGCGGTCGCGCGGTTCGCGTACTGGCGGGCGGTGCTCGCGGATCTGCCCGAGGAGCTGGATCTCCCGGCGGATCGCTCCCGGCCCGCGGAGCCGGTGGTCGTCGATGATCACGTGCGGTTCGAGATTCCCGCCGGTCTGTCGGCGCGGATGCGTGAGGTCGCGGAGTCGCGGCAGACGTCGGTGCGCACCGTCGTCCATGCCGGGTTCGCGGTGCTGTTGGCGCGGCTGTCCGGGAGCGCGGATATCGCGATCGACGCGTTCGGCCCCCACGATCCGGTGTTGCTTCGACTACCGGTGCCGGGCGAGCGGACCGTTGCCGCGTTACTCACCGAGGCGGCCGGTCTCGCCCGGCAGGCTGTCGCGCATGCGGAATTGTCCGTGGCGGAGTCGGCGGCGCTGGGTCTCGGCGGGCGAGCGTCGAGCCGGGTCGCGCTGCTGACGGAACCCCGGTCCGACGTCACCGGGTACGACCTGGTACTCAGCGTCCCGACGGACGCGGCGGACGCCCTCGCCGCTGAGTTCGCTTTCGCCGGTGTCCTGTTCGACCGCGAGACGGTCTCGGTCTTCGCCGAACGTCTCGTCCGGCTGCTGACCGCGATCACCGAGTTTCCGGAGTCCCCGGTCGGTGACCTGGCCATTCTCAGTGCCGCCGAGCTGCGCACCGAACGTGCGACCGATCCCGGCGGGCCCGCGGTGCTGTTCCCGGATCTGGTTTCGCGCGGGGTCGCAATCGGTCCGGACCGGGTGGCGATCCGGCACCGGGGACGGTCGATCAGCTATGGCGAGCTCGACGCGCAGACCTCCCGTTTGGCGCGTGCGTTGATCGCGCGGGGTGTCGGCCCGGAAGTCGCTGTCGCGGTGGCGTTCCCGCGGTCGTCGGACATGGTGGTCGCGGCGCTCGCGGTCGCCAAGGCGGGCGGGCATTTCGTGCCGATGGACCCCGCCCTGCCCGCACAGCGTCTCGAGCACCTGGTCGCCGACTCCGGTGCGGTGGTGGGTATCACCGCGCCCGAGCAGCGCGAGCGGGTGCCCGCGGGCGTGGATTGGCTCACCGTCGACGATGCCGCGTCCTTTGCCGCGACCGCGGTCACCGACGCGGATCGCCGGGCGCCGCTGCGGGTGGAGCACCCCGCGTATGTCATCTACACGTCCGGTTCGACCGGCGTCCCCAAGGGTGTCACGGTGACGCACGCCGGGCTGAGCGTCCTGGTCGACGAGGCCGTCCGCCGCTACGACCTGACCTGGAATCACCGGTTCCTGCACATCTGCGCGCCCTGGTTCGATCCGTCGGTCCTGGAGTGGCTGTGCGCGTTCAGCACGGGGACGACGCTCGTGGTCGTGCCGTCGGAGATCATCGGCGGTGTCGAGCTGGCCGAGTTGCTGGCGGCCGAAGCCGTCACTCACGCCATCATCACCCCGGCCGTGCTGGGCACTCTCGATCCGGCGGGTCTCGACGCGCTGGAGGTGTTGTCGGTCGGCGGTGATGTGACGACGCCGGAACTGCTGGCGACGTGGCAGCCGGGTCGCCGCTATCTCAATGGCTACGGCCCGACCGAGACCACGATCATCTCCGCCTACGCCGAGCTCACCGCGGGCCGTCCGGTCTCGATCGGCGGGCCGGTGCGTGGCACGGACGCGATGGTCCTGGACGCGCGGTTGCGTCCGGTGCCGCCGGGAGTGACCGGTGAGCTGTATCTGGCCGGTCGTGGGCTGGCGCGCGGCTACCGTGGTCAGCCGGGGACGACCTCGGCCCGGTTCGTCCCCGATCCCTGGGGTGCGCCGGGGGCACGGATGTATCGCACCGGCGATCTCGTGCGCCTGCGCGCGGGGGAACTGCACTATGTGGGTCGCGCGGACACCCAGTTGAAGGTGCGGGGGTTCCGGATCGAACCGGGTGAGGTCGACGCGGTGCTCGCCGGTCGCGCCGAGGTCGCTGCCGCGGTGACGGTGGGCCGGTCGACCGCGTCCGGGTCCACCGTCCTGGTCAGCTATGTGGTCGCCGCCCAGGGCCGGACCGCCGATCCGGGTGCGCTCACCGACTACGCGGCGCAGCGTCTGCCGTCGTATCTGGTGCCCTCGGCGATCGTCGTGCTCGACGCGCTGCCGTTGACGTCCAACGGCAAGCTCGACCGTGCCGCTCTCCCGGAGCCGGTGGCCGCGACGGCGGTCGACCGGGCGCCGTCGTCGCCGAGGGAGACCGTGCTGTGCGAGTTGTTCGCGCGGGTGCTCGGGGTCGAGTCGGTGGGGGTGAACGAGTCGTTCTTCGCCGTGGGTGGCGACAGCATCCTGTCGATCCAGCTGGTGTCGCTGGCTCGTGCGGCGGGCATCGTGTTCACGACGAGGGAGGTGTTCGAGCACCGGACCGTGGCGAAGCTGGCTGCGATCGCCGCGGTCGACAGTCCCGCGGTCACGCTCGCCGAGCTGCCCGGTGGCGGGATCGGTGAGGTGGCGCTGACCCCGGTGCTGGCGGAGTTCCTGGCTACCGGTTCGAGTGATCGTTTCGCGCAGACGATGGTCTTGGCGCTGCCGGACGGTATCGATCGCACCGGCCTGGTCACGACCGTGGCCGCCGTGCTGCGTCACCACGACATGCTGCGCTCGCGGTTGCGTCACGACGGCGTCCGGTGGCGGTTCGAGGTCCTCGACCCCGAGACCGTGGACGCGGGCTCGCTGATCACCGAGGTCGACGCGGCCGCTGCCGACGGCGAGGATCTCACCCGGCTCGGTAGCGCCGCCATGGATTCGGCGCTGTCGGCGCTCGATCCGGGCGAGGGCCGGATGATCACGTTTGCCTGGGTGCGTCGTGACGGTGCCCGGGATGTGCTGGTGGTGGCGGCGCACCACTATGCGATCGATGGTGTGTCGTGGCGGATTCTGCTGCCCGATCTGGTCGTCGCGTGGGCCCGGTACACCGCGGGGCAGGAGGTCGTGTTGCCGCCGGTGGGTACGTCGTTCCGGCGGTGGGCGCACGGTCTCGTCGCGGCCGACCGGACGGGTGAACTCGACTACTGGCGGCAGTTGCTGGCCACCCCGGATCCGCTGCTCGGCGCGCGAGCGGTGGACTGCGCGGTCGACACCGAGGCGACGACGCGCTCGATCACGGTGCAGGTGCCCGCCGAGATCACCGAGCCGCTGCTCACCACGTTGCCCGCGCAGTACCGGGCGGGCGCCGACCACGCCCTGCTGGCCGCGCTCGCGCTGGCCGTGCGCGACTGGCGCGCACGCCGTGGCGTGGACGCCGATACTCTGCGGATCAGACTGGAAGCGCACGGTCGCTCGGAAGATGTCGTCCCCGGCGCCGATCTGACCCGGACCGTCGGCTGGTTCACCAGCGTCTACCCGGTCGTGCTCGACCTGTCCGGAGTCCTGGGGCAGGTCGATGACGCCGCCCTCGCGACGGCGGTGCGGTCGGTGAAGGAACAGCTGCTGGCCGTGCCGGACAACGGCATCGGCTTCGGAGTGCTGCGCCTGGACGCGGCACACCAGCTCACCGGTGGTCTCGGCCAGGTCGGCTTCAACTATCTCGGCCGTGCGACGACCGGGCACGGACCCGCCGATGACACCGCCTGGCTGCCCGCCGCCGATCTCGGCGACCTCGAGGTCGACTACGACCCAGCACTGCCCGCGACCACCGTCGTGGACATCAACGCGATCGCCGTCCCCACCGACACCGGTCTCCAGCTGCGCGCCGACTTCCGGTATGCCACCGGCATTCTCGACGCGGACGAGGTGCTGGAACTGGCCGACGACTGGCGCAGGCACCTCACCGCGCTCGCCGAGCACACCCGGCACGCGGACGCGGGCGGTCTGACACCGTCGGACGTTGCGCTGGTGCGGGTGTCGCAGGCGGATCTGGATCTCTGGCACCGCACCCACCCCGGTCTGACCGAGGTGCTGCCGTTGTCGCCGCTGCAGCGTTCGCTGCTGGCGCTGGGTGAGCTGCTCGACGAATCGGTGCACGCCTATGTCATCCAGCTCGTCGCCGAACTCACGGGTGATCTGGACACCGAGCGGCTGCGTTGCGCGGCCCGTACGGTCCTGGAACGGCACGCGAATCTGCGTTCGGCGTTCGTCACCGCCGCTGACGGCACGCCGGTGCAGGTGGTGGCCGACGCGGTCGAGGCGCCGTTCCGGATCGTCGGCGATCTCGACGACGCCGACCTGCCCGCGCTGCTGGCCGCCGACCAGCAGGCCGGATTCGATCCGGCGATCGCGCCGCTGCTGCGATTCACCGTGTACACCACCGGTTCCGGGCGCAGCCGGCTCGTGCTGACCGGTCATCACATCCTGCTCGACGGCTGGTCGATGCCGCTGCTGATGAAGGAACTGCTGGTCCTGTACGCGACGCACGGTGACGCGACGCCGCTGCCGCCGGTGCGGCCCTACCGCGACTACCTCGAGTGGCTGAGCCGTCAGGATCGCGCGGTCGCCGAGCACGCGTGGGCGACGGTGCTGGCCGGGGTGGAACCGAGCGTGCTCGCGCCGGAGCTGACCTGGCCGCCGGCCACCCAGACCGGATTCGGGCTGTGCGAGTTCGACCTCGACGCCGACCGCACGGCCGAGCTGACCGCGTTCGCCGCGCACACCGAGGTCACCGCGAACACCGTGTTCCAGGCGGCGTGGGGGTTGGTCGTCGCCGGCACCACGGGCCGTGACGACATCGTCTTCGGTGCCACGGTGTCCGGTCGTCCGCCGCAGCTGGACGGTGTCGGTGACATGATCGGCCTGTTCGTCGACGCGGTCCCGGTGCGGGTCCGGCTCGATCCCTCCGCCACGGTCACCGACCTGGTGCGTGCGGTGCAGGCCGAGCAGGCCTCGGTGCTCGATCACCACCATCTGGGTCTCGGCGCGATCCAGCGGGTGGCCGGGCGCGGTGAATTGTTCGACACCATGCTGGCTTTCGAGTCCTACCCGGTCGACGCCGAAGGACTCCAGCAGGCCGGTGGCGCGCTGGACGGCCTCAGCATCGACGGGTTGCGCGGTGCCGACTTCACCCACTACCCGCTGACCATCCTGGTTTTCCTGGGTGCCCGCACCCAGGTGCAGATCAAGTACCGGCGTGATCTCGTCGCCGACGCCACCGCGCAGGCGGTGACCGATCGGCTGCGCACCGCTCTGACCGAGGTGATCGCCGCCCCGGACAGCCCCGCCGCGGAGGTCGCGCTGCGGCTCACGGCCGAGCCCACCGACCCGATCACGCAGGCCCGCTTCTGGCGCCGCACCCTGGCGGATCCGCCGGGGCGGCTCACGCTCCCCACGGCCGGGCGCGGCACCACGGACGCTCCAGGACGCGCGCGGCTGCCGATCCCGGCGGCGGTGCACGACGACCTGCGCCGGCTCGCCGAGGCGGCGGGTGTGAGTTGGTCGGCGCTGATCCGCAGCGCGGTCGCGGTGCTGCTGGCCCGGCTCACCGGGACCGACGACATCGTGATCGCCGCACCCGAGCAGAACATGGTGGTCCGCACCCGGATCGACGCCGCCCAGCCGTTCCTGGCCCTGCTGCCCCACGCGCACCACAGCGAGACGCAGGCTCTTGCGCACGCCGGAATTCCCCCGGCTGATCTGGCCGCCCTGCTCGGGACCGATCACCTCGCTCAGGTGTGTCTGGGCTTCGATCACCTCCCCGCCGGCGAGCTGGCCCTCGCCGTGGTCGACGACGCGGCGGGCTCGACGCTCGACATCGCCTTCGCCCGAACGCTTTTCGACGACGATGACGCGCTGACGTTCGGTCGGCGTCTGGTGCGGATCCTGGCCGCCCTCGCCCAGCGTCCGGGGACCCCGGTCGGTGACCTGGCGCTGTCGGACCGCGACGAGGACCTGTTCCTGACCCGGCTCGGCGACGGCGGCACCCCGTCGACCATCGCCACCCTGCCGCAGCTGCTGGTCCGTGGCACCGACTACGGCCAGCACCGGATCGCGGTGCGCGACAACGGCCGCGGCCACACCTACGGCGAGCTGGACGCCGACTCCTCGCGCCTGGCGCGGGTCCTGATCGCCGACGGGGTCGGGCCGGAAACCGTGGTCGCCTCGGCGATCCCGCGCGGCTACCGGTCGATCCTGGCGTTCTGGGCGATCGCGAAAGCCGGTGGCGTGTATCTGCCGGTCGACCCGAACTATCCCGCCGACCGGGTGCGGCACATGCTCGAGGATTCCGGTGCCGCCGTTGGCCTCACCGTCGCCGGACACGCACGGGAGCTCGGCGAGGCGGTGCGCTGGCTCGTGCTCGACGATCCAGCCGTGCGCTCCCGCATCGCGGGCCGTCCCGCCACCGCGGTGCGCGACCGGGACCGCCGGGCGCCGCTGCGGCGCGACCACGCGGCCTACGTCATCTACACCTCCGGCTCCACCGGGCGGCCCAAGGGCGTCAGCGTCACCCACGCGGGCCTGGCCGCCCTGGTCACGCACTCGGCCACCATCATGGGCCTGCGGCACGACCATCGGATGCTGCACGTCTGCTCGCCCAGCTTCGACCAGTCGATCGAGGAGATCGGCACCGCCTTCCATCGCGGTGCCACCCTGGTGATCGCGCCACCGGACACCGTGGGCGGCGTCGATCTCGACGACCTGCTGCGCCGGGAACGCGTGTCCCACACGATCATCACCCCGGCCCTGCTGGGCACCCTCGATCCGGCGGGTCTGCCCGATCTGGTGTGTGTCTCGGCCGGCGGCGAGGCGTGCACCGCCGAGCTGCTGGCCACCTGGCAGCGCGGCCGCCGGTTCCTCAACGGGTACGGACCGACCGAGGCGACGATCGGCGCGACCTACGCGCGGTTGCGCGCCGGTGACCGGGTCACGATCGGTCGCCCGGTGCCCGGACTGCGCGCGGTGGTCCTCGACAACCGGCTGCATCCGGTACCCGTCGGAGTCACCGGCGAGCTGTATCTGGCCGGTCCGGGGCTGGCCCGCGGCTATCACGGTCGTGGCGCCGTGACCGCCGACCGGTTCGTCGCCTGCCCGTGGGGTGCGGCGGGTGAACGCATGTACCGCACCGGCGATCTCGTGCGCTGGGTGCGCGGCACCGACGACGCCGACGAGCTGGAGTATCTGGGCCGCACCGATTTCCAGGTCAAGATCCGCGGCTTCCGGATCGAGCTCGGCGAGATCGATGCCGTGCTGGGGCGGCATCCGCAGGTCACGTTCGCGGTGACGGTCGGGGCCGAGAATCCGGCGGGCGAGACCACGGTCGTGTCGTATGTGACCGGCCGCGACCTCGACCCCGCCGCGGTGGCCCGGTGGTCGTCGTCGATGCTGCCCGCGCACATGGTTCCGGCCGCCGTGGTGGTGCTCGAGCGGATTCCGTTGACCGCCTCCGGCAAACTCGACCGCCAGGCGCTGCCCGCGCCCGTCTTCGCGGCCCGCCCCTACCGGCGGCCCGCGAGCGGGCTGGAACGGACCGTGGCCGAAATCTTCGCGGAGGTGCTCGGCGTCGACCGGATCGGCGCCGACGACAACTTCTTCGAACGCGGCGGCAACTCGCTGCTCGCCACCCGGCTCACCGCCCGTCTCAGCGCGGCCGTGGACCTGCGGGTCCCGGTGCGGGTGCTGTTCGCGGCACCGACGGTCGCCGAGTGCGCCGCGGAGGTGTCCCGGCTGACCAGGGCGGGCCGCCGCCCGGCGCTGCGGGCACAGCCACGGCCCGAACGGGTGCCGCTCTCGCCCGCCCAGCAGCGCATGTGGTTCCTCAACCGCTTCGACACCCGCACCTCGGCCTACACGATTCCGGTCGTGTTGCGCCTGTCCGGCGCGCTCGATGTCGCCGCGTTGCAGGCGGCGTTCGGCGATGTGGTGGCCCGGCACGAGATCCTGCGCACGGTGTATCCGGTCGCCGATCACGCGCCGGTGCAGGTGGTGCTGCCCGCCGACCATCCCGACCTGCCCCGGTTGACCGCGCAGGCGTCGGCCGAGGTGGAATCCGCTGTGTCGCAGCTTGTTTCGACGGTCTTCGATGTGACCACCGAGGTGCCGTTGCGGGCGACGCTGTTCGAGGTCGGCCCCGAGGACTTCGTCCTGGCCATGGCGATCCATCACATCGCCGGTGACGGCTTCTCCGGCGGACCTCTCACCCGCGATCTGGTGACCGCCTACGGTGCCCGCGTCGCCGGGCACGCGCCGACGTGGAGCCCGCTGGCGGTGCAGTACGCCGACTACGCGGTGTGGCAGCAGACGCTGCTGGGCGAGGACACCGATCCGTCCTCGGTGGGCGCCGAGCAGATCGGCTACTGGCGCCGGGCCCTGGCCGGGCTGCCCGACCAGCTCGACCTGCCCCGGGACCGCCCGCGACCGCCCGTCCAGTCCTACGCCGGTGGCCGGGTGCCGTTCACCGTGGACGACGCCACCCATGCCGCGCTCACCGAACTGGCCCGCACGCAGGGCGCGACCCTGTTCATGGCCGTGCACACCGCGCTGGCGGTGCTGCTGGCCGGGCTGTCGGGCACGACCGACATCGCCATCGGCACTCCGGTCGCCGGGCGCGGTGAGGCCGAGCTGGACGATCTGATCGGCATGTTCGTCAACACGCTGGTGTTCCGCACCGAGGTCGACGGCGACGCGAGCTTCGCCGAACTCCTCGGCCGCCAGCGCGAGATCGACCTGCGAGCCTTCGCGCACAGCGACGTCCCGTTCGAGCGACTCGTCGAGGTGCTCAACCCGGCCCGCTCCACGGCCCGTCATCCGCTGTTCCAGGTCGGCCTGTCGTTCCAGAACCTCGCCGAGGTGCGGATGGACCTGCCCGGCGTCACGGTCTCCTCGGTGGAGACCGATCGCGAACTGTCCCAGTTCGACCTGCACCTGATCCTGGCCGACCGGTACACCGCCGACGGCTCCGCGGCCGGGATCGGCGGCTACTGCACCTTCGCCACCGACCTGTTCGACGCGTCGACGGTGCGCGGCTTCCTCGAGCGGTTCAGCCGGATCATCGCCGCCGTGGTCGCCGCGCCCGGCGCCCCGCTGCACACGATCGATCTGCTCGCCCCGGCGGAGCGGACCCGCATCGTGGAACGGTGGAATCGCACCGCGCGCCACACCGATCCGGCCGCGACCCTGGTGTCGCTGCTCGACGAGACCGTCGCCGCCGACCCGAACGCGGTGGCCCTCGTCGCCGACGGCCGACAGTGGACCTTCGCCGAGCTCGACGCGCGGGTGAACCGGCTGGCCCGGTATCTGGTCGCCGCGGGTGTGGGACCGGAGACCCGGGTGGCGCTGGCCCTGCGGCGCTCGGTCGACCTGGTGGTCGCGATGTACGCGGTCGCCACCGCCGGTGGCGCCTATGTGCCGATCGATCCCGATCAGCCGGTCGCGCGCACCGAGTACATCCTGGACACGGCACTGCCGATCCTCGTCCTCACCGACACCGCCACCGGATTCACGGCCACCGGAACCCGGGTCGTCGCCGTCGATCAGCTCGAGCTGTCGACACTCGGCGCCGCCCCGCTCACCGATCGGGATCGGCGTGCACCGTTGCGGGCTGCCAATACCGCGTACGTGATCTTCACCTCCGGCTCGACGGGCAGGCCCAAGGGTGTGGTGGTGTCGCATGCGGCGGTGGTCAACCAGTTGCGCTGGAAGGCCGAGCGATTCGGTCTCACCGCCGAGGACGTCGTGCTGCTGAAGACGGCGGCGACCTTCGACCTGTCGGTGTGGGAGTTCTGGTCGACGGCGGTCTCGGGCGGACGCCTGGTCATCGCCGCCCCCGACGGCCACCGCGATCCGGCCTACCTCGCCGACCTGATGCGTCGCGAGGGCGTCACCACGCTGCACGCGGTGCCCTCGATGCTCGACGCGCTGCCCGCCGACGCCCTGCCCAGCTCGCTGCGCCGGGTCCTGGCCATCGGCGAGACCCTGCCCGCGGCCTCGGCCCGCCGATTCGAGTCCGCGGCACCGCACGCCACCCTGTTCAACGTGTACGGGCCGACCGAGGCGGCGGTCTCGATCACCAGTCACCAGGTCGGCGCCGCGGACACCGCGACGGTCCCGATCGGCAAGCCGGTCTGGAACAGTCAGGTCTACGTGCTCGACGCGCGCCTGCGCCCGGTGCCGGTCGGTGTGCCGGGTGAGCTGTACCTGGCCGGCGCGCAGCTGGCAGGCGGCTACCTCGGCAGGCCAGATCTGACCGCGGAGCGGTTCGTGGCCAACCCGTTCCACGCGGGCACCCGCCTGTACCGCACCGGTGACCTGGCGGCGTGGAATGCCGACGGGGCGCTGGAGTATCGCGGGCGCACCGACTTCCAGCTGAAGATCCGCGGTTTCCGCATCGAACTCGAGGAGATCGACGCGGTGCTCGCCGGGCATGCCGATGTCGGCTATGCCGTCACGGTGGGGCGGGAGAACCAGACCGGCGCGACGGTGCTGGTGTCCTATGTGGTCGCCGCGCCGGATCGCGCGGTTGCCGTGGCGGACCTGCTCGAGTGGGCGGCGCGGTCGCTGCCCTCGCACATGGTGCCCGCCACGATCATGGTCATCGATCAGGTGCCGCTCACCCATGTCGGCAAGCTCGACCGGTCGGCGCTGCCCGCGCCCGAGCTGGCGGTCCGCGCCTACCGGGCCCCCGATTCCGCGATCGAGCAGACGGTGTGCGAGATCTTCGCCGATGTCCTGCGGCTGGACCGGGTCGGCCTGGACGACCACTTCTTCGAACTGGGCGGCACCTCGCTCAGCGCCACCCGCCTGGCGACGCAGCTGAGCGACGCGGTGGCCGCGACCATCCCGGTCACCTGGCTGTTCACCACGCCGACGCCGGCGGGCATCCTCGCGGCCCTGCGCGCCGACGGGGCCGACAGCACGGGTGCCGACGCCGCGTTCGAGGTCCTGTTGCCGTTGCGGACCGGCGGAACCAGGGAACCGCTGTTCTGTATCCACCCCATCAGCGGTGTCGCCTGGTCGTTCGGCGGGCTCGCCGCCCACCTGCACCCCGACCGGCCCGTCTACGGTCTGCAGTCACCGGCGCTGAGTTCGGCCGAGCCGCTGCCGGATTCGATCGAGGAATGGGCGCTGCTCTACCTCAAGCAGATCCGCGAGGTCCAGGCCGAAGGGCCCTACCACCTGCTCGGCTGGTCCCTGGGCGGGGTGATCGCGCACGCGATGGCCGTGCAGTTGCAGGAGGACGGTGAGGAGGTCGCGCTGCTCGCCATGCTGGACAGCACGCTGACCGCCGCGGCACCGGCCACGGCGAGCCCGGTCACGGCGGCCGATCTGCTCGGCGGTTTCGCCGGTGATCTCGCCACCGACGGCGCCCTCGATGAGGTCGCCGATGCTCAGGGGCTGGCGCAGGTCCTCGGTCAGCTCGCGTCGCCGCTGGCCTCGCTGGATCCCGCGCGGATCGAGCGCGTCGTCGAGGCGGCGATCACCTCGGCGGCACTGGACGCGGCCTACCGGCCACACCGATTCGACGGTGCCATCACCTATTTCACCGCGGGCCAGGACGATCCCACCGGCGCCACCGGCGCCGCGTCCTGGACCGAGGCCGCCACCCGGCCCGTGCGCAACCATGTCGTCGACACGACGCACTGGCGGATGACGGAGGGCCGCGCACTGGAGGCGATCGCGAAGGTGTTGCGCGAGTGGCTGTGACGACCACGAACCCATAAGCGGTGCTGATGGGGTGGTAGGCACCGGCCTACTACCCACCGCGCCGAACGGGCACCAGGATCGTAGGTGTCCCGTGTCGCGGGTCAGGATCGGAGGAGACCACTGTGACGTTCGTGATCGGCGCCGACTGCGTCGACGTCCTGGATCGGGCCTGTGTCGAGGAGTGCCCGATCGACTGCATCTTCGTCGGTGACCGGATGGCCTACATCCAGCCCGTCGAGTGCATCGACTGCGGGGCGTGCGAACCGGTCTGTCCGGTCGAGGCGATCCACTACGAGGACGACCTCCCGGCCGGGCAGGAACAGTTCCGCGCCGAGAACGCCCGCTTCTTCGCCGAGCCGTTGCCAGGGCGGGACGCGCCACTCGGGGAACCCGGTGGCGCGACCGCGCTCGGCCCGCTCGGCGTCGACACGCCGTTCGTGCGCGACTACCAGCGGTGACGGATCATCGGACCAGGCGCCGGGCGGGCAGCGGGACCCGGTCGAGATCGTGCGCGAGCACGGCCCCGGGAAAGTCCGCCTGCTCCAGGAACAGCGGATCGTCGGATTCGCCGTAGCGTTCCGAGAAATGGGTCAAGACCAGGGTTCGGACCCCACACGACCGGGCCACCACACCCGCCTGCCGGGCGGTGAGGTGGCCCCGCTCGTTGGCCTGGTCGGTCTCGGAGTCCAGGAACGTGGATTCGATGATGAGCATGTCCACCCCGTCGGCGAGGGCGTAGACGTTGTCGCACAGGCGGGTGTCCATCACGAACGCGACCTTCTGCCCCGGCCGGGGCACCGTGCATTCCTCGAGCAGCGCGCCGGACAGTTCCCGGACCGCCGCACCGGAGATCCCGTGGGCGCGTAGGCGTTCGGGCAGGAAGGTCCGGCCGTCGGGTTCGGCGAGGCGGTAACCGAAGGTGGTGATGCTGTGGTCCAGCGGCAGGGCGGTGAGGGTGAAACCGTCGGCCTGGAGCGTCTCGCCGGGCCCGCTGAGCGGATGTTCCACCAGATGCGGTTCGTCGTAGTAGCTGGTCGCGTGCTTCAACCGCTCCCAGTAGGCGGCGCCGTCGGCGGGAAACACCGCGTGCACATCATGCGGGACACCATCACGGCCCAGCCGCTGCACGATGCCGGGAACCCCGAGGGAGTGGTCGCCGTGGAAGTGGGTGACACACAGCCAGTGCAGCTCGGTCGCCGACGCCCCCGCCTGCGACATCTGCCGCTGCGTCCCCTCCCCGGGATCGAACAGCACACCCCGCCCGTCCCAGCGCAGCAGATACCCGTTGTGGTTCCGCCGCCGCGTCGGCACAGCACCCGCTGTCCCGAGCACGACCAGTTCACGTGTCGACATCGGCCCATCCTCGCCGCAACAGCGCACCGTGTCGAGAATCAGCAGGCTGCCCGTCAACCACCACTACGGACCACGGTGATCATCCCCGGCGAAGCCACCGCGAAACGATCACCCGACGGATGCACGGCGACCGCAGGAACCCGCGCATGGCAGATGCTGAACTCCCGCTCGCCGGTGTCCAGCTCCGGCCACGCCGCGATCACCGCACCGGTCGCCGGGTCGATCACCTTCGGGTGCCCGTAGAGCCCGAGCACACCACCGAGCACCGAATGCACGGTGCCGACCCGCACGTCGGGACGGCAGCGACTCACCCACTGCCCCTGGCTGATCGACCACACGCCGAGCTGACCGTCACCCAGCACAGCGGCCTCGGATTCGGTACCGCCGTTCGCGTCGGGGCTCGACGCGACCGCGACCCGGTCGGCATCGAGCCAGCACGCCGACTCCACTTCGCCGAAGATCTCGGATGCTCCGAAAAGACCGGCCTCATCGAGCGAACTCGCGTCTCCCAGGGCCACTTCGACGTCGTACACCTGGGCGATGCTCCAGGGATGCCACACCCACCCGGCTGAGATCAGCCGCCGACCGTCCGGGCTGAACGCGAGCCGCGAGTGGAAGAAGCTGGGAGCTCCCTCGTGTGGCCCGGTGAGCCGGACACCATCGGCCACCGTCTCGAGGTGGAGCTGGTTGTACTCGTCGGGACAATGCGCGATCACCTCACGACCGTCCGGCAGTGTCCCCAGCGCGACCGGGTATTCGTAGTCCTCGGCGCAGTAGTAGCTGCGGTCGATCTCGCGCACGATCCGCCCGTCGCGGTCGAGGACCAGCCCTTTCGTGCCGAGTTCGGCGTAGATCACGGTGTAGGCGCCCGAGGGAGACCGGATGGCCCGGTCGAACATGGATCCGTAGGTGAAGCAGCGCCCGGTCTCGGCTCCGGCGGCATCCCACCGTCGATGGCCGCCGACCGGATCGACGAGATCGTCGCCGTCCCACACCAGCGACTCGGCCGGATACCCGATCGGTATCCGCTGCACGCTTGCCTCCCCGAACACGTCGGCGAGCGTAACAACGAACCATCGCCCGGTTGAGACAGCCCCACGAAGGAAAATCTCCACCCGTAGACGGATCTGTGGGGCCTGGGGCCGGGTTAGCGTGGATCGAGCGGTTCGGCGAAAGGTGGGGAAGCTGTGGACGGCAAGACGATCGCGCGGCAGTGCACGCTGTGTGAGGCACACTGCGGAATTCTGGTGACGGTGGAGGGCGAGCAGGTCACGCGGATCGAGGGTAATCCCGATGACGTGCTGTCGAAGGGCTACATCTGTCCCAAGGCGACGGCGATGGGCGGGCTGCACCACGATCCCGACCGATTGCGCACTCCCGTCCGCCGGGTGGGGGACAGCTTCGAACCGATCGGCTGGGACGAGGCGTTCCGCGAGATCGGGCAGCGGCTGCGGGCGGTGCGCGCGGCACACGGTCCCAGCGCGATCGGGATGTACATGGGCAACCCGGCCGCCCACAGTTCCTCGGTGATCTACGGCGTCGCGTTGCGGACCGCGCTGCTGACCCGCAATTTCTTCTCCGCGTCCTCGATCGACCAGTTCCCGCAGGAATTCGTCGCCTGGCGGATGTTCGGCGCCAATGTGCTGATGCCGGTCACCGACATCGACCGCACCGACCGGCTGGTGATCCTCGGCGCCAACCCGGCGGTGTCCAACGGGTCGATCACGACCATGCCCGGCGCGAAACTGCGCATCCGGGACGTCCGCAAGCGCGGCGGCACCGTCGTCGTGATCGACCCCCGCCGCACCGAGACCGCCCGGCTGGCCGACGAGCACGTCGCGGTGCGCCCCGGCGGCGACGTCTACCTGCTGCTGGGGATGCTGCACGTGCTCGTCACCGAGGGGCTGTGCGACGAGCGCGCCGTCCGTGCGCAGTGCGCGGGGTGGGATCAGCTGAGCGAGCTGGTCGCCACGACGACACCGGACCGGATGGCAGTCCACGCGGGCGTCGACGCCGACACCATCCGCCGCCTGGCCCGCGATCACGCCGCAGCCCCCTCGGCGGTGCTGTACGCGCGGATCGGGGTCTGCCTGCAGACCACCGGCGCGCTGACCCACTGGCTGGTGAACACGATCAACGCCGTCACCGGCAATCTCGACCGCGTGGGCGGGCAGATGTTCGCGACCCCGCCGGTCGACGTCGCCCGCTACGGCAAATACCTGCCGATGGGCTACGGCGCCTGGACCGATCGCTCCGGCACCCAGAAATCCTTCCGCGGCGAACTACCGGTCTCGGTGCTGGCCCAGGACATCCTCGCCGAAGGCCCGGACCGCATCCGGGCGATGATCACCTACGCGGGCAATCCGGTGCTGTCCACACCTCAAGGCGGACGCCTCGACGAGGCCCTGGAGTCCCTGGACTTCTACGTCGCGGTCGACATGTATGTCACCGAGACCACCCGCCACGCCGACATCATCCTGCCGCCGGTCTCGCCGCTGGAACGCGAGGACCTCAATCTGGTGTTCCCGGTGTTCAGCGTCCGCAACAACGTGCGCTTCGACGCGCCCGTGTTCGAACCGCCGGCCGACGGGCTCGAGGACTGGCAGATCCTGGCCCGGCTGCTCACCGAGGTGGTGCCGCTGCCCGCACGGCGTGTCACCGGCCGCGCGCTCACCGGTGTGCTCGCACAGCTCAGCCCGCTGCGATTGACGGCCGCCGCCATCGCCACCGGCCCGTACGGCATCCTGCGCAAGGGACGGAAGGGGTTGACGGTCAACAGGATTCGGTCCACAGCGGGCGGTGTCGACCTGGGACCGCTGGTGCCCCGATTGCGCGAGCTCATCGGAACCAAGGATCGCAAGGTCCAGCTGACGCCGCCGGACCTGCTGGCCGCGCTCCGCACGGTCCTCGACGAGGCCGACACCGCGACGAGCGCGGGCTACGACCTGCAACTCATCGGCCGACGCCACCTGCGCAGCAACAACTCCTGGCTGCACAACATCCCGTCCATGATGAAGGGCCGCGATCGCTGCACCGTACTGGTGCATCCCGACGACGCCGCCACCCGCGGCCTCGCCGACGGCGATCCGGCCCGCGTCGAGTCCTCGGTCGGGACGATCGTCGTGCCGGTGGAGGTCAGCGACGACATCCGCCCCGGCGTGGTGGCCATCCCGCACGGCTGGGGCCATCGGGAACCCGGCGTCGGCTGGCAGGTGGCCGCGGCCCAGCCGGGCGTCAATGTCAACCTGCTGCACGATCCGACCCGCACCGATCCGCTCACCGGGACCGCGGCGGTCAACAACACCTGGGTGCGCGTGAGCCCGGTCGTGACCGAGCGGGACGCGGCCGACAGCGACCGGATCGGCGTGCCCGCGGCAGGCTGAACCGGCGATGGTGGTGAACCCGGGCGGCCGGGTCCACCACCATCGGATCAGCGGAAGCGCAGCGTGGTGGTGGCGAGACCGAAGATCTTGCGGCCGCCGGACTTGGCGACGATGGCGATCACCGCGGACTTGGTGTCGGCGTCGAGCGACTTCACCCGGCCGGTGAACTCCACCTCGCCGCCGCTCTGGAAGTCGACGATGGTGTAGTTCGACAGCCGCACGCCGTAGCGGGTCACCGCGCCCGGGTCACCGGACCACGCCGAGACGAAACCGGCGCCCAGACCCATGGTGAGCATGCCGTGCGCGATCACATTGGGCAGGCCGGCGAGGCGGGCGATGCTCTCGTCCCAGTGGATCGGGTTGCCGTCGCCGGAGACACCCGCGTAGTTGACCAGGTCACCACGGGACAGGTGCGCATCGCGCAGCGGGAGCTCGGCACCGACGGTCAGCTCCTCGAACGACAGCGTCGTGCTGGGGACGCGGGCCGCGCCGGCCACGGAGAGCCGGAGCTCGCCTTCCGGGCGCAGCGGCGTCTCGCCCGCTTCTTCGGCGGTGGCGTCACTGTTGCCGAACACCTTGACGCCGTGCACCATCACGTTCTCCACCGCGCTGGTGATCTCGGGATCGACGCCCTCGCCGGTGATACCGACGACCGTGGTGTGCATGATGTGCACCGTCTCGCCGGATTCGTCGGCGAAGGTGTTGGTGACGGTGATCAGGTCCTTGCCCGCGATGCGGCGCACCGAGGACAGCTCGACGTCGACGACCAGCCGGTCACCGGCGACGATCGGCTTGTGCTGCTCGAAGACCTGCTCGGTCTGCACGAACATGTCGTAGCCGACGACGACCGACTCGAACAGCGGCCGGTTGGCGGCCATGGCCGGGATGGAGACGAAGGTCAGCGGCGCTACCAGGCCCGGGTAGCCGAGCGCGGTCGCCGCGTCCTCGTCCCAGTGCGCGGGGTGGAAATCCTGTACCGCGCGGGCATATTCGCGGATCTTCTCGCGGCCGACCTCGTAGACGTCGTCGACCCGGTAGTAATGCCCAACCTTCGACGCGATATCAGGGGCATCGACCACGGAAGTCACTTTTCGATCACCTTCGTTCGGGGAACGGACACCCGGCAGGCTAGCGGACTCCTCGCACGACCGCGCACACCTTGGCACACTTCACAGTGGCGTCGCCCGGTGTGCACGCCCTACGCGGGGCCGAGCCGAACCGGCGCGGGCGTGGTCAGCGCGTCGGCAGCATCGACACCGGACCGGCCCCCGGACCGTCGATCGGCGTCAGGTCCCGGCCCAGCACCCGCTCGCCGCAGTGTGAACACACCGGTTCGACGGTGGCGACCTGACCGCAGCCGCGATGCACGGCCACGACCGGCGCGCCGTTGGGCGCCGCCCACTCATCGCCCCACTGCCGCATCGCGGTGACGACCTGCCACAGCGAGCGCCCCTTGGGGGTGAGCAGGTAGTCGTAGCGGACCGGGTTGTCCTGGTAGGGCTCCTTGGTCATGATCCCGTGCTCGACCAGGCCGTCGAGGCGTTGGGTGAGCACATTGCGCGCGATGCCGAGTCGCTCGCGGAACTCGTCGAAGCGGGTCACGCCGAACAGAGCGTCGCGCACGATCAGCAGCGTCCACCACTCCCCGACCACCTCCAGGCATTGGGCCAGGGAGCAGTTCATGTCCTCGAAGCTGGTGCGGCGCATGCCCCGAGTCTAGTCGGTTGCATGAACGAACTCACCCATCTACCGTAAGTTTCATGATGAAACTCACTGGGCGGCTGGGCGCGGAATTCGCCCTCACCGCCACCGCACCCGGGCACTGGCAGGCCGTCGTCGACGATTCCTGGCGAGGCTGGACCGGCCCGCACGGTGGCGCGCTCGCCGGACTCCTGATCGACACCGCCCAGCGCGCGAGCACCCGTGACCAGCCCGTGCGCGCCGCCGACATCCGCTTCCTCGGCCGCCCGGCCACCGGCGCGTTCACGCTGCGCACCGCCGAACACGTCGTCGGACGCAGCACGACGATCCTCGATGTGGTCGCCGAGCAGGACGGCGCGCCCGTCGCCGCCGCCTCGGTCACCCTCGGCGCGGCGGGGGTCACCGCGATCGCCGCCCACTCGGCCCGGCCCGCGCCCGCTGTTCCCGCGCCGCAGGAGTGCGCGCTGTTCCAGTTGCCGCCGGAGATCGTTCCGGTGGGAGCGCATTTCGTCATCCGGCCCGCCGCAGGCCCGCTGCCGCTCAGTGGCGCGGACGAGGCGATGATGTGCGCCTGGATCGCGCTCGATCCCGCGCTGCCGCTGGACGCGCCCAGCCTGGCCGTCCTCGCCGACGCGCTGCCGCCCGGACTGTTCCCGCTGCTCACCGCGCCGGTCGCGGTGCCGACTGTCACACTGTCGCTGCAACTGCACGCCGATCCCACCCGGCTCGCTGAGGCACCCGTCCTGGTGCGCGCCGCCGCGATCAGCGCCGGGGACGGCTGGTCCGTCGACGGCACCGACATCTGGGACCGCGACGGGGTCCTGCTCGCCACCGCCCGCCAGACCCGCCGCGTTCTCGGCTGATCGGGAGTCTTCGCATGAATTCCGTCGTCACCGCGCGCACCACCGATCCCCGGGTGGTGCTCGCCGTCGTCTCCACCGGCGTCCTGCTGTCGAGCCTGGACCTGTTCATCGTCAATGTCGCCATGCCCGCCATGGCCACCGATTTCGGCGCCGGGCTCACCGGGCTGTCGTGGGTGCTCAACCTCTACGCGATCGTCTTCGCCGCGCTGCTCGTTCCCGCGGGGCGCCTCGGCGACCGCAACGGCAATCGCGCGACCTTCCTGCTCGGTCTCGCCGTCTTCGTGCTGGGTTCGGCACTGTGCGCGGTGGCCTGGGATGTGGCCTCGCTCGTGGGATTCCGCGTCGTACAGGCCGTCGGGTGCGCGCTGCTGACGCCGTCCTCCCTGGCTCTGGTGCTGGCCGCGACACCGCCCGAGCGGCGGGCGGGCGCGGTGCGGCTGTGGGTCGCCTTCGGCGGTCTCGGCGCGGCGCTGGGACCGGTGATCGGCGGGCTGCTGGTCGAACTCGATTGGCGCTGGGTGTTTCTGGTGAACGTGCCGATCGGGTTGGTCGCCCTGGCGGTCGGTGCGCGCACGCTGCCACGCCCGCCTGCCGATTGCGGTCCGCTGCCGGACCTGGTGGGTGCGGTGGCCCTGATCGGTGCGGTCGGGTCGTTCATCCTGGCCGTGGTGCAGGGGCCGGACTGGGGCTGGACGTCGACCGGGGTGCTGGCCGCGTTCGCGGTCGCGCTCGTCCTGGGGGTGGTCTTCGTCGTGTCGTCGGCACGGCATCCCAGTCCGGTGGTGGATCCGGCCCTGCTGCGGGCCCCGAATTTCACCCTGGCGAGCGCCAATTCGCTGGTGTTCCAGATCGCGTTCGCGGGCATGTTGCTGTCGGTCACCCTGTGGGCGCAGAACGTGTGGGGATGGTCGGCCCTGCGCACCGGGCTGGCGATCGCGCCGGGACCGCTGGTCGTCCCGTTCGTCGCGATCGCCGCGGGCCGCATCATCGCCCGCGTCGGCGCCGGTCCGGTGATCGCCGCGGGCGGGCTGGCTTTCGGCGGCGGGTTGCTGTGGTGGGCCCGGGCCGCCGAACTGACCCCGGACTACCCGTCCGGCCTGCTCGGCGGCATGCTGCTGACCGGCCTCGGCGTCGGCCTCACCCTGCCCACCGCCTTCGCCGCCGGCGCGGGAACCCTGCCCCCGCACCGCTTCGCGACCGGCTCGGCCGTCCTGAGCATGTCCCGCCAACTCGGCCTCGCCGTCGGCGTCGCCCTCCTGGTCGCCCTCCTCGGCAACCCCACCACTCCCACCGCCACCCTCGACGCCTTCCACCGCGCCTGGTACGTCACCGCCGCCGTCGCCGTCCTCGCCGGCCTGCTCGGCCTCGGCATCCGCTCGACACCGACGGCGTCCGAGCACCAGGACGCCGAGCCAGCCAAGGTTTCGCGCGGGTAGGTGTACCGCCCGAACGTTCGCCCGGTGCTGATCGACACCATCAGCACCGGGCGTTCGCCAGGGAATAGCGGCAACGGATCGTCGAGTCGTCCACCCACCGAAGTCTCTGCTGTATCCCTCGATCCGCGGCTGTGCGGTATCCGGCGATGATGCCGGTGGACTCGCCGAGGGATCGTGAATTCGGCTGAGCCCGTTCAGATCTGGTGGGTCCAGGCGATGAAGAACAGGGTGCCCGCCGTGGTGAGGGCGATGCTGATCGGGATGGTCCACCAGGTGGTGTCGCGGCCGAGGACGGTGCGGGCCAGGCGCAGCTGGAGGTGGCCGAGGAGGGCGACGATGCCGAGGAAGGCTGGGGCCAGGAGTAGGCCGAGTGCGGCGTGGACCAGCCAGGCGCCGACGAGAGTGGGTCCGCCCCAGGCGGTTTCGTAGGCGTTCGCGGCGACCACGGGGTAGGCGAGGCCGCGGATCAGGACCAGGCCGGCGAGCAGGGTGAGGAACCAGGCGACCAGACCGGTACCCGCGGACAGCACGGAGCGGACCAGGCAGCGCAGAGCCGGGACGCGGCGGGCGGAGACAGGCTCGTGCAGGAGCAGGCGCGGCACCCGCAGCCTGGTGCGGACCGGGGACAGGGCCAGGGGCAGCGCGAGCAGGGCATAGCCGATCGTCCGCCCGACCCCGCTCACCGTAGGGAACCCGCCGCCGCCAGATCGTCGAAGAGCAACTGGTCGACCGGCGGCACGAGATCGCGATCGCGGTAGCCGAACCAGGCCAGGGCCTCGATCTCGCTGCTGGCGGTCAGGACGCCGCGGTACTCGGCGGTGTAGCAGGCCATCCGCACGACGGTGGCGTGACCGTCGGCGATCGCGGCCTCGTAGGTGCCGACATGGGCCGCGCTCTCCGGCGCGAGGTCGACGCTCAGTTCCTCGGCGACCTCCCGCACCAGCGTCTGCACATCGGTCTCGGCGCCTTCGCGTTTCCCGCCGGGGATGAAGAAGACGTCCTTGCCCCGGGGGCGGGCGCACAGGATGCGCCCGTCCTCGATCAGTACCCAGGCCACCGTGTCGATCAGCTGCTGTACCGGAGAGTCCACCACGGCCCGCAGCCTACTGCGCCCGCGTCAGTGGCCGGGCAGGACGCAGACGGTGTCCAGGCCGAGCACCCGGTTGAGCCGGCCGAAAGCGAGCCACGATCCGATGCTCATGCTCAGCTCGACCACCTCGGTCTGGGTGTAGTGCTCGAACATCCTGGCCCAGAACTCGTCGTCGAGGCTGTGATGGTCGGTGGCGTAGCGCTCGGCGTATTCGGCGGCCAGGCGAGCCCGGTCGTCGAAGAGTTCGGTGGTGCGCCAGTTCGTGACGGCGTCGGCGAACTCGGCCTCGACCTTCTGCCCGTCGCGTTCGGTGCGCCAGTCCTGACAGAACAGGCACCCGTTGATCTGCGCGATCCGCAGCCGGGCCGCCTCGAACTCGCGCAGCCCCAGCGTCGAGTGCTCGTAGACCGACAGCGAGAACGCGGCGGCGGCGACCCCGATGCCGGGCACCATCTCGCCCCAGACGTAGCCGATCGGGTCCTTGCCCTCGGGAATGTCGATGATCATGGTGTCTTCCTTCCGAGTTTGCCGACCGCGGCCCGCAGCGGCACATCGAGTGCGTCGTAGAGGCCGGGTTCGGCCTCGACCAGCCAGTCGACGGCGTTCACCAACCGGCCCACCGCCGTGGCGTTTCCGCCCGCCGACCGGTTGCCGCCCTCGTCCGCGGCTTCCACGCTGACCTCGATTCGGGGCGTGCCCTCGATGATCACGCGGTGCGCGCCGACGCCGTCGGGCGGTGTCGGCCAGTCCGGCGCGCAGCTGGGATGGATCCGGGTGACGTGCTCGATGACGATGCGCGGCTCACCCTCCACGATGCCCTGCACCTCGAACCGCACCGCACCCTGGGTGCCCGCCTCGAATTCGCCCATCTGCGTGGTCTGCACCGTCGCATCGAGTGCACGCCGATCCAGGGTCTCGCGGATCTCGTCGAGCTCCACGCCCAGCGCCCTGGCCATGAGCCGGACCTGCCCGCCCCACACCATCGACGGCACCGAGGGCAGCAGCATCGGCGGCTGGTAGTCCATCGGCTGTCCCATGCCGACCAGGTAGCGCACCGAGTCGGGTTGGTCGTAGGTGGAGTAGTCGAAGATCTCCTGGCAGCGCACCACGTCGAGGGTGCTGGAGAGCCCGCTGATCAACAGCGGCAGCACATCGTTGCCCCAGCCGGGATCGACACCGGAGACGAACAGCGAACCGCCGCCCTCGGCGATCGCGGCCAGCACCGGGTCGCGCATCTCGGCGGGCGCGTTGCTGGGGTCGTAGAGCGCGTAGAGGGCGGGCGTGACGACGACGGCGCCGACGCGGATCGCGCGCACGATGTCGGCGAGGGCGTCATCGGGGCGGATCTCGCCGGAGGCCGCGTAGACGACCGCGCGTGGCCCGGTGGCGAGCAGCGCGTCGATGTCGTCGGTGGCCGCCACCCCCAGCCCGTAGTCGAGTCCGGCCAGGTCACCGGCGTCGCGGCCGACCTTGTCGGGGTTGTGCACCAGCACCCCGGTGAGTTCCAGGGCCGGGTGGGCAGCCACGGCACGAATGGCCGCTCGGCCTACGTTGCCGGTGCCCCAAACGATCGTGGGGATCATCGCGCGAGCGTAGCAAGCGCTTGGTTCGGTGTCCGGAATATCCGGAATACGGTCTCCGATCAGCCTTCTCGCACCGCGGCCACCGCCGTCGACAGCGCCCGGGACGGCGGTTGTCGACCGTCGAACATCGTCACCGCGACCTCGCCGTCGACCCGGTCCCAGGTCCCCGCGATCCGCCCGTCGACCACGACCAGCGGCGAAATCCAGCCCGCCGTGCGGCTGACCCCCGCGCGATGCTCGGCGGGCAGCAGCACGGTGTCGGCGGTGCCGGGTCCGAGCACGTACTGATCGAACGGGCCGAGCAGATGCACGGCGCCGTCGAGTCGCGCGGCGGCCAGTTCGTCGGCGAATTCGCTCGGAATCCAACCGCGCCGGCCCTCGACATCGACCTCGGTCAGCGTGTCGCCCAGCGCGGCGAACCAGCCGCGCACCAGGGTCTTGCGCAGGCTGTTGCGGCTGAGCCAGGCATCGAAGACCTCCGGCGTCGCCGGACCGTACGCGCCGAGGTAGGCGTTGATCAGCGTCGGGGCGGCGAGCTCGGGGTCGGGCACACCCGTCCAGCCGGGAACCAGATGCCCGGGACTGGTGAAGGTGACCTTCGTGCCACGCGCCGGACCATGGCACAGCGCGCCCTGCCAGGCCAGCGGCTTGAGCACCGCGCCCCAGCCGGAGCGCAACTGCTCACCCAGGTGCGCGAAGCCGGGCTCGGCCAGCACGGCATCGACGAGTTCGTCGCGCGTGAGGACCTGCTCGGCGAGTACCGCCGAGACCACCTCCACCAGCGCCGCCACCTGATCGGGGGTCGCGCCGAAGGTCTTCTGCCACGACGGCTTCTCCCACGTCCGGGCCGCGCCGATCAGCGCCAGGGCCGCGGCGGCCTGATCGGGCACCATCGCGTGCAGCGTGCCGCGCATCGCCCAGGTCTTGACGAGGGTGCCCGCCGCCAGCGCGTCGGCCACCGCGTTCGGCGCCGCGTCCCGGCTCCGGATCGCGACGGCCGTCTCCGCCGCCGACGCGACCTGCGCCTGCACCCCGGCCAGCCTGCCCGCGATCGTCGCGACGCCGCCCGCGGCGGGCTCGGTGACGAACTGCCTGCGCAACCGCCAGGCGAAAACCTGATCCCACCCGACTTCGAGCACTAGTTCTCCTCGGCGCGCTTGGACACGACCCGCCGGAGCGCGGCCCGTAATCCGGCGAACTCGTCGTCACTGATCCGGTCGACGAAATGACTCAGGACGAGATCGGACCGACCGCCGAGCCCGAGCGCCTCGTGCATGAGCTGGGCGCTGTGCTCCTCGCGGGTCATCGTCGGCCAGTACCGGTAGGCGCGACCGTCGCGTTCCCTGGCCAGCCAGCCCTTGCGGTGCAGGTTGTCCATGGTCGACATGACCGTGGTGTAGGCGATGTCACGTTCGGCGGCGAGTTCGTCGAACAGTTCGCGCACGGTGGTCGAGTCCACGTCGCGATCCCACAGGCGGTCCATCAGCACCGCTTCGAGATCGCCGAAACCACGCACCGCCTACCGTCTCCCTCATCATCGCCGACTCGCCGAAACCGGCTTCACACTACCGGCTGGGCCGCGGTGAGACCGCTATCGCGCGGCAACCCTTTCTGTCGGACCCCGATGCGAACATATGTTCGTGTCCGACTCCGTTCCCGCCCGCCGCCCGCGCATCCAGACCCGCGCCGAGGCGTCGATCCTGCATGCCGACCTGGATTCCTTCTACGCCTCGGTCGAGCAACGCGATCAACCGTGGTTGCGGGGCAAACCCGTCATCGTGGGTGGCGGGGTGGTGCTGGCCGCGAGCTACGAGGCCAAGGCCTTCGGCATCCGGACCCCGATGAACGCGGGCCAGGCCTTGCGCCTGTGCCCGCACGCGGTGGTCGTGCCGCCGCGGATGTCGGCCTATGCCGCGGCGAGCAAGGCGGTGTTCGCGGTCTTCCACGACACCACCCCGATCGTGGAGGGCATCTCGATCGATGAGGCGTTCCTCGACGTCGGCGGGCTGCGGCGGATCAGCGGCGAGCCGATCGAGATCGCGCACGCCCTGCGGGCCCGGATCAGCAGCGAGGTCGGGCTGCCGATCTCGGTCGGTATCGCCCGCAACAAGTTCCTGGCCAAGGTGGCCTCGGCGGTGGCCAAACCCGACGGCTTGCGGCTGGTGGAGCCCGGCCGTGAACTCGACTTCCTGCACCCGCTGCCGGTCGAACGATTGTGGGGCGTCGGCGCGGTGACCGCCACGACCCTGCACGAGAACGGCATCACCCGGGTCGGGCAGCTCGCCGAACTCGGCGAACCGCACCTGCGCGCCATCCTCGGACCGGGCGCGGCACGGCACCTGTTCGCATTGTCGTGGGGTCGCGATCCCCGGCGCGTGGAGACCGGGAAACGTCGGCGCTCGATCGGCGCGCAGCGCGCGCTGGGCCGCCGCCACCGCACCCCGGAGGAGATCGCCGCCTACCTCGACGGTCTCACCGACCGGCTGGGCCGCCGGCTGCGCGCTGCGGATCGCGTGTGCCGCACCGTCATCCTGCGATTACGCTTCGACGACTTCACCCGCGCGACCCGCTCGCACACCCTGGTCGAGGCCACCGACGCCACCGCGTCACTGCGCCATGCCGCCCGCCTGCTGCTCGACACCGCCCAGCCCCTGATCACCGAACGCGGCATCACCCTCATCGGCCTGTCACTGACCAACCTCGACGACGCCGACACCATGCAACTCACCCTCCCCCTGGAACCCCGCGCCGAGAACACCCTCGACGCCACCCTCGACGACCTGCGCCGCCGGTTCGGCTCGGCCGCCGTCACCCGCGCCGCACTGCTCACAAGCGGTGAGGGCCTGTCGGTCCCGATGCTCCCGGACTGACAGGCACTCACCCTCGATCTCACACGAACCGTTTGGGCCGCTTGTCCATCAAGCGCAGGATGAGCGGGGTGAAGATCAACTGCATCGCCAGTTCCATCTTGCCGCCGGGTACCACGATGCAATTCGGCCGCGACATGAACGAGTCGTGCAGCATCGACAGCAGGTACGGGAAATCGATCACCTTCGGGTCGGCGAAGCGGATCACCACGAAACTCTCGTCGGCCGTGGGAATGCTGCGCGCGATGAACGGATTGGACGTGTCGACGGTCGGTACCCGCTGGAAGTTCACATAGGTCCGCGAGAACTGCGGACAGATGTATTTCACGTAGTCCGGCATCCGGCGCAGGATCGTATCGATCACCGCCTCACTGGAATACCCGCGATGGGTCTTGTCCCGGTACACCTTCTGAATCCACTCGAGGTTGATGATCGGCACCACCCCCACCAGCAGATCGGTGTATTGGGCGACATCGACGGCGTCGGTGACGGCCGCGCCGTGCAATCCCTCGTAGAACAACAGGTCGCTGCCGGGCGCCAGGTCCTCCCACGGGGTGAAGGTGCCCGCCGGCTGCCCGTAGGGTTTCGCCTCCTCGTCGTCGTGCAGGTATCTGCGCACCTGCCCGACCCCCGATTCACCGTATTCGCGGAACAGTGCCTCCAATTCGGGCAGCAGATTGGCGTCCTCGCCGAAATGCGAGAACGTCGTATTGCGTTGCTGCTCGGCCTCGGCCATCGCGATCTTCATTTCCGAGCGGTCGTACCGGTGGAACGAATCACCCTCCACCACGACGGCGCTGATCCCCTCGCGGCGGAAGATCTCCTCGAACGTGCGGGTGACGCTGGTCGTTCCCGCGCCGGAGGACCCGGTGATCGCGACAACGGGATGCTTGACCGACATGGGCTACTCCTAAGTGCGCTGGTCGTGCTTGGCCGGACGGAACAGTGACCGCGTGCCGAACAGCGAACTGTCGAAGCTCGGGCCCGCGTCCGGCTCGGAGTGGTAGCGCTCGATGCGCAGGACCTCGGTGCGGGAACCGAAGATGAACGGCACCCGCTGATGCACCTCCGCGGGCGGCACGAGCATCACCCGGTCGTGCCCGGTGGTGGCCGCCCCGCCCGCCTGCTCGACGATGAACGCGATCGGATTCGCCCCGTACAGCAGGGAAACCCGCCCTGGGCGGGCGGGATTGCGGGTGTCGCGCGGATAGAGGTACACCCCGCCCCTGGTCAGGATGTGGAACGTGTCGGCCACCAGCGACGCGACCCAGCGCATATTGAAGTCCCGGCCCCGCGGTCCGTCCATCCCCTGCAGGCATTCCTGCACGTAGCGGCGCACCGGCCGCTCCCAGAACCGCTCGTTGGCGGCATTGATCGCGAACCCCGCGGTGTCCTCGGGGATGCGCATGCGCGGGTGGGTCAGCACGAACGCGCCGATCTCCCGATCGAGGGTGAACCCGTCCACGCCGCTGCCGGTGGTGAGCACCAGCATGGTCGCGGGCCCGTAGAGGGTGAACCCGGCACAGACCTGGCGCACCCCCGGCTGCAGGAAATCCGCGTCGACCGGTTCCGCCGTCCCGTCGAGCACCTCCTGCGGCGCGCGCAGAATGCTGAAGATCGAACCGACGGGCAGGTTCACATCGATATTGCTCGACCCGTCCAGCGCGTCGTAGGCCAGCAGATACTTGCCGCGCCGCTGCGTGGCGGGCACCGGCAGCGCCGTGGCGCGCCGCTCGGACAGCAGCCCCGACAGATGCCCGGTCCACTGCGTCTGCGCGACCATGATCTCGTCGGTCAGCACATCCAGGCGCGCGCTCACCGACAGCGGCTCCGCGTCGCTGGTCGAGCTGATGATCGCGCCACGGGTCACCTGATTGGCGATGATCTTCGTCGCCGTGGCCACCACGTTGACCAGCGCCGAGAACTCCCCCGACGAGCCGGGATGCCGATGTTCCTCCTCGATCGTGTAGCGGGTGAGCGTCTTCAATCCGTTCGGCATGGCGTCGTGGCCACCTCCTGCACCGTCTCGTCGAACACGCTGCTGCCGTAGACATCCCGGTCACACAGGGTGATCAGGTCGGTCCTCGACAGCGGCCGTGCCGCCTCCACCAGTCGCTTGGCCTGCCGCAACCGGCACCGATCGATCGCGTTGCGCACACTGCGCGCGTTGGAGAACCGCGGCCTGGTCATCCGCACCGTCAGGTACTCCGAGAACGCCACGTGCGCGGCGGCGTCGAACCGGAAGTTCTCGCCCGCCACCATGAGTTCGGCGATGCCCATCAGCTCGTCGTGGGTGTAGTCGGCGAACTCCAGGTGATGGGGCACCCGGGAGGACAGCCCCGGATTGGCGGAGAAGAACCGGTCCATCCGGTCGGGATAGCCGGCGAAGATGACGACCAGACTCGCCCGCTCGCTCTCCATCTCCTGCAGCAGGATCTCGATCACCTCCTGCCCGTAGTCGCGCTCGTTCTCCGGCCGGAACAGGTAGTAGGCCTCATCGATGAACAGCACCCCGCCCGCGGCCTTGGCGATCGCCTCCTTGGTCTTGGGCGCGGTGTGGCCGATGAACTGACCGACCAGGTCGTCCCGGGTCACCGTGTGCACCTTGGGTTTGCGGATGTAGCCCAGCGCGTGCAGCATCTGGGCCATCCGCAACGCCACCGTCGTCTTGCCGGTGCCCGGCCCGCCGGTGAAGCTCATGTGCATGGTCGGGCGCGACGATTCGAGCCCGAACCGCCGCCGCGCCCGATCGATCATCAGCAGCGCGGCGATCTCGCGCACCCGTTCCTTCACATTCGCCAGGCCGATCAGCTCGGCGTCCAGCGCGGCCAGCGTCTCGGCCACATCGTGCCCGGCCACATCGAGGGAAAGGTCCAACAGCGCGTCCTCGCTCAGCAGTTCCTCGGTCGCGGTGGCGCCCTCGGCGGGCGGGCGCGACGGCCGGGCGTCACCGACGCCCGGCCGCGGCAACCGGAATCCGGCAGCGGACCCGTCAGCCGCCATACCGCTGTCCCTGCGGACGATCGGTGGCGTAGGACCGCACGCTGTAGATCTGGCGCCGGTCCGGTCCCTCGGTGCGTGCCAGCTCGAAACCGGGCTCGTCCGCGGGACGCTGCACCAGGAAGCTCAGCGCCGTCGTCTGTTTCGTGTAGGTCGCGTCGTAGGCGGTGACCCGCACGTAGTGCCGGGGGAAGGTCGCCCGGCAGGCGTTGATCTCGGCCATCACCCCGTCGGGTTCGTCGAGGTCGAACAGCGGCAACCCCCACATCTCCCAGTAGGTGTTGCGCGGGTGCGGGTCGTCGGTGTATTCGACCGAGATCGGCCAGTTGTTGAGCAGCGCGTAGCGCACCTGGGCGGCGATCTCGGTGTCGGTGAGCTCGGGCAGATACGAGAACGTCCCGTGTCGCAGATACATGGTTGCTCCCTACAGGCTCGGCGTCGGCACCGCGTCGGGTGCGTCGGTGGACGTGTAATCGAAGGTGACATCACCCCAGGTCGACAGCGCGACCTCCAGCGGACGGCAGGTCGAGGCCGCGGCGCGCAGCACGTCCGGGCCCTCCTTGAGCAGGTCGCGACCCTCGTTGCGGGCCTTGACGACCGCCTCCAGCGCCACCCTGTTGGCCTCGGCCCCCGCCGCGATGCCCAGCGGATGACCGATGGTGCCGCCACCGAACTGCAGGATCACGTCGTCGCCGAACAGATCGAGCAGCTGATGCATCTGCCCGGCGTGGATGCCGCCCGAAGCCACCGGCATGACACCGGGCAGGCTGGCCCAGTCCTGGTCGAAGAAGATGCCGTTGCCGAGATCGGTGGGAATGTGGTTCTCCCGCAACGTGTCGTAGAACCCCCGCGTGGTCGCCGGATCGCCCTCCAGCTTGCCCACCACGGTGCCCGCGTGGACGTGGTCGACGCCGATCAGCCGGCACCACTTGGCCAGCACCCGGAAGCTCACGCCGTGCGTCTTCTGCCGGGTGAACGTCGAGTGCCCGGCCCGGTGCAGGTGCAGCAGCACCCCGTTGCGCCGCGCCCACTTCGACATCGACTGCATGGCGGTGTAGCCGACGGTGAGGTCCATCATGATGACCACCGACCCGAGTTCCTTGGCGAACTCGGCCCGCTCGTACATGTCCTCCATGGACGCGGCGGTGACGTTGAGGTAGTGGCCCTTGATCTCGCCGGTCTCGGCCATCGCCCGGTTCACGCCCTCCATCGCGAACAGGTACCGGTCGCGCCAGCGCATGAACGGCTGGGAGTTGATGTTCTCGTCGTCCTTGGTGAAGTCGAGACCCCCCTTGCAGGCCTCGTAGATCACCCGGCCGTAATTCCGGGCGGACAAACCGAGTTTCGGTTTCACCGTCGCACCCAGCAGCGGCCTGCCGTATTTGTTGAGATATTCGCGTTCCATCACCGTGCCGTGCGGCGGGCCCTGGAAGGTCTTGACATAGGCCACCGGAATACGCATGTCCTCGAGCCGCAGCGCGAGCAGCGGTTTGAATCCGAACACATTGCCGATGATCGAGGAGGTCAGGTTGGTGATCGACCCTTCCTCGAAAAGATCCAGATCGTAGGCGATGTAGGCGAAGTACTCACCCGGCCTGCCCGGCACCTCGTCGATCCGGTAACACTTGGCCTGATACTTCGAATGCGCCGTGAGGCGGTCGGTCCACACGACAGTCCATGTCGCCGTGGAGGATTCACCCGCGACAGCGGCCGCCGCTTCGATCGGGTCGACTCCGCGCTGTGGCGTCACCCGGAACACCGCGAGCACATCGGTGTCCGAGGGCACGTAGTCGGGCGCGTAATATCCCATCGACGCGTAGGACTGTACGCCCGGATCCCAACGGTCCCGTTCGGTTTCTTCCGCCATCGTTCCTCCTGTACCTGATTCGCCGGTTCAGGGGCCCGCCATGGTGACGCAAGCTACCGCCTCCGGGCCCTGACTTCACCGGCGGTGGAATCCGGTGTACGCCTTGCGAATTCCAGGATGAGGCCCGGCCGGGCAGCAAACAATGTGAATGTTTCTGGGAACGCTCAACCGAAACGTTGAGTTTGCTACCGTCGGGTAATGGGCAGGGTGAGCGCGGGACGGATGGAAACTTTCCTCGCGGTGGCCCGGCTCGGCAGCGTGCGCCGCGCGGCCGCTCAGCTGCACGTCACCGAGGCGGCCGTCTCCGCCGCCGTCGCCCATGTCGAGAAGCAGCTCGGCGCCAAACTGATCACCCGATCGGGGCGTGGGATCGCGCTGACCGAGGCGGGCCGGGTCTACGCCGAGTACTGCCGCGGAATCCTGGGTCTGATGAAGGAGGCGCACGCCGCGGTCCGCCAGGCCGAGGCGGGTCGGCTCCGCATCGGCGTCGTCGCCACGGCGGGCGAATCGGTGGTGCTGCGCCCGCTGGCCTCGTTCCGGCACCGCTATCCCGATGTGGAACTGAGCCTGTCGATTCAGCCCCGTGACGTGCTGTTTCTCGAATTGCAGCACCACGAGACCGATCTCGTCATCGCGGGCCGTCCCCCGCACGCGGCGAATCTGGTCATCCAGGCCCGGCGGCCGAGCACGCTCGTCGTCGTCGGCGCGAACGATGCCAACGATCCACGCCACGACACCTGGCTGCTGCGTGGCAACGGCTCGGGCACCCGGGAAGCGACCCTCGCGCTACTCGACCGGCTCCAGATCGATCCCCCCACCCTGACACTGGGTTCGCACGGCGCGGTCATCGCCGCCGCCCGTGAGGGTCTTGGCATCACCCTCATCCATTCCGATGCCGTCGGCGAGCATCTGGAATCCGGTGCGCTGCACACGATCGACGTGCCCGGGACACCGCTGGACCGGGCCTGGCACGCGGTCACGACACCGACCCCCACCCCGGCTACCCGCTTGTTCCTGGCGCACCTGATCGACCCGCTCGAGACCGGAACCGACGCCTTCCACGCCGCGATCGGGCCCTAGCGGGCTGTTTTCAGGCGTTATCGCGCAGCGAAGCGGGCCTCGAAGGCTGTGCGATTGGCCGATACCGCCGCCCGATCCCACACGGCGAACACCACCCGATCGAACGCCGCGCCCCACTTCTCCAGCCCCGCGGCGAAGGCGTCAGCCACCTGGACGGGATCGTTGCGGAACACGCCGCAGCCCCACGCGCCGAGCACCAGGGTGCGCACCTCGTGCCGCGCCGCGGCGGCGACCACCCGTTCGGCTCGCTCGGCCAACAGCAGGGGCAGGTCGGCAGTCACCGCCCGACGGGCCAGCTCGCCGGCGTTGGGGGCGGGCGAGGTCAGGAAGGTCACCGGAAACGGCTCGGCCAGCGCGCCCTCGTCGTCGCGGATGACCGGCACATCCGGCGAGACGATCACCCGGTGGGTGTAGGCCAGGTCCGACGACGCGCGGTGCGCCGCATAGTAATCCGTCGCCTCGATCAGGCAGGTGTAGAGCAGCGCGCTCCGGCACAGGTCCTCCTCCTGGGCTCGCGCGCCCCTGAGGTAGCCACCTCCAGGATTCCGCGCCGAGGCGAAGTTGAGTATTCCGATCCGCCCGCCGTTGTCCTCGCCGTGCAGTCGCCGAGCCGCCGCCACGCTGCCTTCGCCGGTCACGTCGATGGTCGTCGGGCCGGAACCGGGTGCCGGCGTCCGGATCAGCTCGTCCAAGAGCGTCGGCGTGTAGGACACCGTTGCGCGTCGCGCCGCCGCCAGTTCCGGACCGATGTCGACGGCCACTCCCGCGGCGGTTCGGTAGGTGCCTCGTTCGGCGATTTCCTCGTTCACCACGGCCACGTGGTGCCATTTCTTCGTCATCGTCGTGACCGTAACCGGCGAGACCGTCGGCCCGCCACTGGTTTTTGTCTCGATAACAACAACTATGTCGAACGGCTGGCCGGAGCAGGGTGTCGGTACACCGTGTCACGATGCCGCTCATGACCCGCGACCCGGAACCCGCGCTGGAACACCGACTGGAATTGGCCCTCGACTACGGCCAATTCGTGCTCCACGGCGGCGAGGGCGAGGAGGACACCGAGCTGGCCCTGCTGGAAGCGGCGCTCGCCACCGGTCCGTCCGCCGGTGACGGGCACACCGTCGTGGTGTGCAGTCCGCACCAGAACAACTTCGAGATGCCCGTGGTGGTGCAGGTGTGGGCGACACGTCCACCGGCCGACGAGGACGACTGGCAACAGATCAGCGAAGCCCGGCTGCATATCGGCGAGTACGGACTGAACATCAGCTCGCCGGTGGACACCTGGGAGTCCGCGCCGGTGCCGCCGGGCGACTACATCGTCGAGATCGCGGGCACCGGCTTCGTCGGATACGGCTGGCCGGGCACCACCACCCCGGGCGATCACTGGCGGATTCGCTGCTGGCCCGACGATGGGAGCGAGCTGCGAGCACCACGGGTCTGGGTCGACCCCGAACTCGCGGCCGACTCGACCAGCGCGCTGCCACGCATCGATACCGGCATCACACTCCCGAGCGGAACGACGGCCGCGGCCGCGCATCTCGTGATCCCGTTCGCCACCGAGGGTTCCGCGCCGGACGACCAGGCACGGCAGCGGGAGCAGGAGGCGGCGGAGCGTGCCAGGGAAGAATGGGGCGGCGAGCCGATCGCCGCGCTCGCCGACATCTACTGCGCCCGCGATCTGGGCGGATACGACCGTGCGCTCGCCGAGTCGATCGCCGGGATGGATGTCGCGGAACTCCGCGCGTTGAGCGTGTTCTGCGCCGAGCGGGCCTACGAGTACGCCGGGCTCGCCGACCGCCCGTGGGTCCGTCCCGCGCTCACCGCCCTGCGTTCCGGCGACCCGTTCCCCGAACACTTCCAGGACGCGGCCGCGACGTTCGCCCGGCTGGACGAGGACGAGTACAGCCCCGGCGCGACGCAGTTCCGGTCCGTCCTCCGGGTGGACGGCGACGTGCCGGCGCGTCGCCGAAATCCCTACGACCGCGGCAATATCAGCCGACCGCATTTCGCCGTCAACACCCTGTTCCACGCGCGCCTCGCCGATCCGCTGCAGGGCGCGCTCGCGGGCCTGAACGAAGCCGCGATCACCTTCGGCGACCGGGTCGAGGTCTTGTTCGCGGGCATCCGCGCCGAGTTCGGACTGCCACCGAGGTACTGACGACAACGCCGTGGACGGCCATGGTCACCGCGGGTACCGTCGTCGCCAGGGGCGGGTCCATCGTCTGCGCACAATCGAACGAAGGGGTGGGGCATGGCAACGGAAGTGACGCTGTCGGGAGACGCGCTCGAACTGCCGGGCGGCGTCCGGGTGACATTCATCCGTACCTTGCGCTTGCCCGAGATGGGCACCTATCCGCTGCCACCCGGACTCGGCAGCTTTCCGCTGCGCCGCGTCGCCGACTACCCCGACACCGTGCCCGAGGAGTGGCGCACGCGCGGCGGGGTCATGCTGCCGGTGTATCAGCGTGAGGCCCTGTGGCTGCGCTTCTCCGCGACCGCGCCCACCGCGCTCAAGGTCGGCGTCGGCAAGGTCTGCGCCGTCTCCGGGAAACCGTGGAGCGACACCATCGGCCAGGACCCGCAGAACTATCTCGCCCTGCCCGAGCAGCCGTGGATGGACGGCATCAACTCCGGCGACGGCACCGTCCGCCAGTTCGTCGCGGTGCCGCTCGGGCTCGGCGCGACCGTCGAAGGTCAGGTCACCGGGGTCGAGCAGTGGGGTGGCGTGCAACTGGCCGTCCACGGGCTCACCGACGCCGCCCGCGCCGCTTGGCTTGCCGCCGAGGAAGCCCGGCAGCGCGCCGCGCGCCCCGCCCCGATCCCGCCCTGGCAGTCCGGTGAACCGGTGTACGGCGCGCCGATGCCGGTGAGCGCACCGCCGGACGGGGTGGCGTATTCCGGTCCGGCGCCGGGTGGGCCGCCGCCCGCGGCACCCGCAGGGGCCGCCCGGATGCGTGGAGCGGCCAGGAAGATGGGACTCGGTGCGGGTGGCACCATGCGGCAGGAGATCTTCGCCGACCGCAGGCCGGTCGAGGACTATCACGCCGAGGCCGACGGCCGCGTCTTCGTCCACCTCGCCTCAGCGGCCGAATGGCAGCAGATCACGGGTGAACCGGCCCCGCCGACGCCGATCACAGCCCAGGCCTACGCCGAGCACAATCTGCCCTGGTTCGACTATTACGCCGCCGACGCCGAAGACCTGGCCCCCTCGACCGAGCTCGCCGGGGTGAAGCCCACCGGTGAGTGGCTGGCCGACGAGCAGCCCAATCCGCCGCTCGAGCAACCACTTCCGGTGATCCCGCTGGGCGGCAAGAAGGTCGAGGACGGCGACTGGTAGCTGCCGCGGGCCCGCGCTGGACTCGCTTGCCCCGCAGGCCAACCGGCCGATCCGGCGAACCTGCCACGCCGCGCGCCCGCGCGGACGTACGATCCGAGCGTGGCCGAATCGAATGGTTCCACCCCGCTGCGTGTGCTGGTCTACAGCAACGATGCCGACACCAGGCAACAGGTGATGCTGGCGCTGGGCCGTAAGCCGCGCCCCGATCTGCCGGAGCTCGACTTCTTCGAGGTGGCCACGGCACCTGTGGTCATCGAGCAGATGGACGCGGGCGGGATCGATCTGGCGATCCTGGACGGGGAGTCCGCGCCCGCGGGCGGCCTCGGCATCGCCAAACAGCTCAAGGACGAGATCGACGAGTGCCCGCCGGTGGTCGTGCTGACCGGCAGGCCCGACGACGCCTGGCTGGCGAACTGGTCGCGCGCCGAGGCCGCGGTCTCGCACCCGATCGACCCCATGCAGCTCACCCACGCGGTCACCAGCATCCTGCTCGCCCGCTGATCGGCGACCTCCGGGCATCGTCCCGGTCCTGCGGATAGTCCCACGCCCCACAGTTCTGCCTATTACCACTGGTAACACCAGTGGTTACGTGGCGTGCGCCGATCCGGGATTACCCCCGGATCGCTCATGAATCGCTGTATCGAAATCAATCAAAGCCCACCCCGGAAACGCGCGGCGCGCCCCCGCAACGGCGGTAGTCTGTGCTCTAGCTCACACGAGCGCGGGCTCCTGTATAACGCTCCGCCATCGCTGCACAGCCTTGCGCGAGCCCCGTATCGGCGGACAACGTTGTCGGCCCCGTCTCGCCAAAGCTGCCGTCCGCGGCCGGGCCACACGGCTCGACCTGCTCCAGCGAGGAGGGGAAAGCAGTCGTGAATATCGAGGTGCCCGCGCTCGTACTCGGCGCCATCGCCGCCGCGTTCGCGGTGTTCTCCGTCATCATGGCGGCGCTGATCGGCCCGAAGCGACGCAACCGGGCCAAGCTGGAACCCTACGAATGCGGCATCGAGCCGACCCCGCACGCCATCGCGGGTGGCCCCGGAAACGCCACGGGACAGCGCTTTCCGGTGAAGTACTACCTCACCGCGATGTTGTTCATCATCTTCGACATCGAGATCGTGTTCCTCTACCCGTGGGCCGTGCACTTCGATGCGCTCGGGCTCTTCGGTCTCGCCGCGATGGCGCTGTTCATCGTCAATGTGTCGGTCGCCTACGCCTACGAGTGGCGGCGCGGCGGCCTCAGCTGGGAATGAGTGGGAAATAATGGGTCTCGAAGAGAAACTGCCCAGCGGGTTCCTGCTGAGCACCGTGGAAGATTTCGCCGGCTACCTGCGTAAGGGCTCGGTCTGGCCCGCGACGTTCGGCCTGGCCTGCTGCGCGATCGAGATGATGGCCACCGGCGCAGGACGATTCGATATCGCCCGCTTCGGCATGGAGGCGTTCCGCGCCTCCCCGCGCCAGGCCGATCTGATGATCGTGGCGGGCCGGGTGAGCCAGAAGATGGCCCCGGTCCTGCGCCAGGTCTACGACCAGATGACCGAGCCGAAATGGGTACTGGCCATGGGCGTGTGCGCCTCCTCGGGCGGCATGTTCAACAACTACGCGATCGTGCAGGGCGTCGACCACATCGTCCCGGTCGACATCTACCTGCCCGGCTGCCCGCCGCGCCCGGAGATGCTGCTCAACGCGATCCTCGCGCTGCACGCCAAGATCGCCGAGACGCCGATGGGCGTCAACCGCGAGGAGGCGATCCGCGCCGCCGAGCAGGCCGCGCTGGCCAGCACGCCGACCATCCGGATGGAGGGCCTGCTGCGATGACCTTCGACGCTCCCGACAACGCCGACAGCACTGCGGGACAAGACATTCCGGACGAGACACCCGCCACGCCGAGGCCGCCCGCGGCACCCGAGGACGAGGTGATCGGCACCCGCCGCGGCATGTTCGGTGTCACCGGTACCGGCGACACCTCCGGCTACGGCGGCCTGGTCACGCCCGTCGCGCTGCCAGCGGGCACCCCGCCGCCCTACGGCGGCTGGTTCGACGCGTTCGTCGGCACCCTGCGCGCCGCGCTGACCCACCGGGTGATCGCGTTCGACACCGTGATCGAGAAGATCGTCGTCTTCCGCGACGAGATCACCCTGCACGTCCGGCGTGAGCACCTGGTCGCCGTCGCGAGCGCGCTGCGCGACGACACCTCGCTGCGCTTCGAACTGTGCCTGGGCGTCAACGGCGTGCACTACCCCGACGACGAGGGCCGCGAGCTGCACGCGGTCTACCACCTCATGTCGATCACCCACAACCGGCGGATCCGGCTGGAAGTGTCGGCCCCCGACGCCGATCCGCACATCCCCTCGCTGTTCGCGGTGTATCCGACCACCGACTGGCACGAACGCGAGACCTACGACTTCTTCGGCATCCTCTTCGACGGGCATCCCTCCCTCACCCGTATCACCATGCCCGACGACTGGCGCGGCCATCCGCAGCGCAAGGACTACCCGCTCGGCGGGATCCCGGTGGAGTACAAGGGCGCGCGGATACCGCCGCCCGACGAGCGGAGGACCTACAGCTGATGACCGACACCGATTTCCGCCGCGACGAACCGCAGGTCGTCACCGTCGCAGGCCAGGACTGGGACCAGGTCAGCGAAGTGATCGAGGGCGGCGGCGAAGAACGCATCGTCGTCAACATGGGCCCGCAGCACCCGTCGACGCACGGCGTGCTGCGCCTGATCCTCGAGATCGAAGGCGAGACCGTCACCGAGGCCCGCTGCGGCATCGGCTACCTGCACACCGGGATCGAGAAGAACCTGGAGTTCCGCACCTGGACCCAGGGCGTCACCTTCGTGACCCGGATGGACTACCTGTCGCCCTTCTTCAACGAGACCGCCTACTGCCTCGGCGTGGAGAAACTGCTCGACATCACCGAGCAGATCCCCGAGCGCGCCACCGTCGTGCGCGTCATGCTGATGGAGCTCAACCGGATCTCCTCGCACCTGGTCGCCCTCGCGACCGGCGGCATGGAACTCGGCGCGCTCACCCCGATGCTGTTCGGCTTCCGCGAACGCGAACTGATCCTCGACGTGTTCGAGACCATCACCGGCCTGCGGATGAACCACGCGTTCATCCGTCCCGGCGGCCTCGCCCAGGACCTGCCCGACGACGGCGTCACCAAGGTGCGCGAGCTCCTGGAGATCATGCCGGGCCGGTTGCGCGACATGGAGCACCTGCTCAGCGCCAACCCGATCTGGAAGAAGCGCACCCAGGACATCGGCTACCTCGACCTCACCGGCTGCATGGCGCTCGGCATCACCGGCCCCGTCCTGCGTGCCACCGGTCTGCCGCACGACCTGCGCAAGTCAGCGCCCTACTGCGGTTACGAGAACTACGAATTCGACATCCCGACGACCACCGGGTGCGACTGCTACGGCCGCTACCTGATCCGGGTCGCCGAGATGCGCGAGTCGCTCAAGATCGTCGAGCAGTGCCTGGACCGGCTGCGGCCCGGCCCGGTCATGGTCGACGACAAGAAGATCGCCTGGCCCGCCGACCTGCAACTCGGTCCCGACGGACTGGGCAACTCGCCCAAGCACATCGGCAAGATCATGGGCACCTCGATGGAGTCGTTGATCCATCACTTCAAGCTCGTCACCGAAGGCATGCGGGTTCCCGCGGGCCAGGTGTACGCGGCGGTGGAGTCGCCCCGCGGTGAGCTCGGCGTGCACATGGTCAGCGACGGCAGCACCCGGCCGTACCGGGTGCACTACCGCGATCCCTCGTTCACCAATCTGCAAGCGGTGGCCGCGATGTGCGAAGGCGGCATGGTCGCCGACGTCATCGCCTCGGTCGCCAGCATCGACCCCGTGATGGGCGGAGTGGACCGATGAAGATCGAACTGAAACTCACCACCAGGCCGGAACCGTACCCGCCGCACGTGCGGCAGCGACTCGAAGTCGACGCCAAGGAGATCATCGCCCGGTACCCGCACCCCCGCTCGGCGCTGCTGCCGCTGCTGCACCTGGTGCAGGCCGAAGAGGGATACGTGACCGGCACCGGCATCGACTTCTGCGCCGACCATCTCGGTCTCACCGGCGCCGAGGTGACCGCCGTCGCGACCTTCTACTCGATGTACCGGCGCACCCCGACCGGCGACTACCACGTTGGCGTGTGCACCAACACGCTGTGCGCCGTCCTCGGCGGCGACGCCATCTACGAAGCGCTGCAACACCATCTGGGCATCCACCACGGCGAGACCACCGCCGACGGCGCCATCACCCTCGAACACGTCGAGTGCAACGCCGCCTGTGACTACGCGCCGGTGATGATGGTCAACTGGGAGTTCTTCGACAACCAGACTCCCGAGTCGGCGCGCGCGATCACCGATGCCCTGCGCGCGGGACACCAGGTGCGTCCCACCCGGGGAGCGCCGCTGTGCACCTTCCGGGAGACCGCCCGCATCCTCGCCGGCTTCCCCGACGAACGTCCCGGCGCGCTCGACGGCGCCCCTGGCGCGGCCACCCTCGCCGGGTTGCACACCGCGGAAACCACTGCCGCAGAAGGCGATTCCCTCGGACAGGGGGAATGAGATGACCACCCTCACCCCTGTTCTCAGCGAACACTGGGATCGCCCACGATCCTGGACCCTCGACAGCTACCGCGCCACCGGCGGCTACGAAGGACTCCGCGCCGCCCTGCGGATGGCACCCGACGACGTCATCCAGACGGTGAAGGACGCCGGCCTGCGCGGTCGCGGCGGCGCGGGCTTCCCGACCGGGATGAAATGGTCGTTCATCCCGCAGGGACCCGGTCCCGACGGCACGACCACACCGCACTACCTGGTCGTCAACGCCGACGAGTCCGAACCCGGGACCTGCAAAGACATTCCGCTGATGCTGGCCACCCCGCACACCCTGATCGAAGGAGTGGTGATCGCCGCCTACGCGATCCGGGCGGCCACCGCGTTCATCTACGTGCGCGGCGAGGTGGTGCCGGTGCTGCGCAGGCTCCAGGCCGCGGTCGCGGAGGCCTACGACGCGGGCTACCTCGGGCGCGACATCCTGGGTTCCGGGTTCGGCCTGGAACTGATCGTGCACGCCGGAGCGGGCGCCTACATCTGTGGCGAGGAGACCGCGCTGCTCGATTCGCTCGAAGGCCGGCGTGGTCAGCCGCGGCTGCGGCCGCCGTTCCCGGCCGTGGCCGGGCTCTACGCCTGCCCGACGGTCGTCAACAATGTGGAGTCCATCGCCTCCGTACCGTCGATCCTGCGCAAGGGCACCGAATGGTTCCGGTCCATGGGCAGCGAGAAGTCACCCGGGTTCACGCTGTACTCGCTGTCGGGCCATGTCGCCCGGCCGGGCCAGTACGAGGCGCCCCTGGGGATCACCCTGCGCGAACTGCTCGGCTACGCCGGTGGCGTGCGGGCAGGTCACACCCTGAAGTTCTGGACACCGGGCGGTTCGTCGACACCGCTGTTCACCGCCGAGCACCTCGACGTCCCGCTCGACTACGAGGGTGTCGCCGCCGCCGGATCCATGTTGGGCACCAAGGCCCTGCAGATCTTCGACGACACCACCTGCGTCGTGCGTGCCGTCCTGCGCTGGACCGAGTTCTACGCCCACGAATCCTGCGGCAAGTGCACACCGTGCCGCGAGGGCACCTACTGGCTCGTGCAACTGCTGCGCAGGCTCGAAGCAGGGCAGGGCACCGAGGCCGACCTCGACAAACTCGCCGACATCGCCGACAACATCAACGGGAAATCGTTCTGCGCGCTCGGCGACGGCGCGGCCAGCCCGATCTTCTCCTCGCTGAAGTACTTCCGCGACGAGTACCTCGAGCATCAGCGCCGCGGTGGCTGCCCGTTCGATCCGGCCCGCGCCACGGTGTGGGCCTCGGCAGGGAATGAGGACCGATGACAGCGATCGCGCCCGGCAACAGCAGCGGCGTAGTCCCCGCGGATCTGGTGAGCGTCACCATCGACGACACCACCGTCCAGGTGCCCGCGGGTACGTTGCTGATCCGCGCCGCCGAATTGGTCGGCGTGCAGATTCCCCGCTTCTGCGATCATCCGCTGCTCGACCCGGTCGGCGCCTGCCGGCAGTGCCTGGTCGAGGTGGAGGGGCAGCGCAAGCCGGTGGCGTCCTGCACGATTCCGGTCACCGACGGCATGATCGTGCGCACCCAGGTCAGCTCGCCCGTCGCCGAGAAGGCACAGCGCGGGGTGATGGAGCTGCTGCTGATCAACCATCCGCTCGACTGCCCGGTCTGCGACAAGGGCGGCGAGTGCCCGCTGCAGAACCAGGCGATGTCCACCGGCAGCGCCGAGTCCCGGTTCGACGGGGAGAAGCGCACCTATCCGAAACCGATCCCGCTCTCCTCGGCCGTCCTGCTCGACCGCGAACGGTGCGTCCTGTGCGCACGGTGCACACGGTTCTCCCAGCAGGTCGCCGGTGATCCGTTCATCGAACTGATGGATCGCGGTGCGCTGCAACAGGTCGGCATCGCCCAGGCCGAACCACTGGACTCCTATTTCTCCGGCAACACGGTGCAGATCTGTCCGGTGGGCGCGCTCACCGGCACCTCCTATCGCTTCCGGGCCCGCCCGTTCGACCTGGTGTCCACTCCGAGCGTGTGCGAGCACTGCGCCTCCGGATGCGCCCAGCGCACCGACCATCGGCGCGGAAAAGTGCTGCGCCGCTTGGCCGGTGACGATCCCCAGGTCAACGAGGAATGGAACTGCGACAAGGGCCGCTGGGCCTTCACCTACGCGACCGAACGCGATCGGCTCACCACGCCGCTGGTCCGGGGTTGGGACGGCGTGCTGGCCCCGGCGTCCTGGTCGGAGGCACTGGCCGCCGCGGCGACCGGGCTGCGGGCCGCGATCGGTAACGCCGGCGTGCTCGTCGGTGGGCGGGTCACCGAGGAAGACGCCTACGCCTACAGCAAGTTCGCGCGCATGGTGCTCGCCACCAACGACATCGACTTCCGCAGCCGCGTGCACTCCGAGGAGGAGGAACGCTTCCTCGCCGCCCGCGTCGCCGGACACGGCGTCGAGGTCGACTACGCGGCGCTGGCCGCCGCACCGGTCGTGCTGCTGGTGGGATTCGAACCCGAAGAGGAATCCCCGATCGTCTACCTGCGCCTGCGCAAGGCCGCCCGGACCCGCGGGCTGCGCGTGGTGTCGCTGGCGCCGTTCGCCTCCCGCGGGCTCGAACGGATGTCGGGCGCGCTCATCCAGACCCCGCCGTGCGGCGAGGCCGACGTTCTCGACGCCATCGCCGCCGAGACCTCGGCGGACGCGGCCGAACTCATGGCACTGCTGCGCAGCCCGGGTGCGGTCGTCCTGGCGGGCGAACGGCTCGCGGGCAGCCCCGGCGCGCTGTCGGCCGTGGTCCGGCTGGTCGACGCCACCGGCGCCGGGCTCGCCTGGGTACCCCGACGGGCAGGCGAACGCGGTGCGCTGGAAGCGGGAGCCCTGCCCGGACTGCTGCCCGGTGGCAGGCCCGTGGTCGATCCGGCCGCGCGGCAACAGGTTCGGCACCGCTGGCAGGCCGACGATCTGCCCGTCACGCTCGGCCGCGATACCGCGGGCATCCTGGCGAGCGCCGCTCAGCTCGGCGCGCTCGTCATCGGTGGTGTCGACCCCGACGACCTGCCCGACCCGGCGGCCGCGCTGGCCGCGATCGACGCCGCGCGGTTCGTGGTCAGCCTGGAGTTGCGGCACAGCGCCGTGACCGAGCGCGCCGACGTCGTCTTCCCGATCGCGCCCGTCATGGAGAAGTCCGGCACCTTCCGCACCTGGGAGGGCAGGCCGCGCCCGTTCGCCGCCGCCCCGCTCGACACCACCCGCCGCGTCGCCGCTCCGCTGTCGGACCTGCGGGTGCTGCACTCGCTCGCCGCCGAGATGGGGACACCGATCAACCTGCCCGACATCGCGTCTGCCCGCAGCGAACTCGACCTGCTCGGCGCGTGGAACGGCACACCGATCGCCGCACCCGAGCTGAGCAGCCAGACCCGCCCGGCGCCCGGTATCGGTACCGCGGTGCTGGCCGGCTGGCGGATGCTGCTCGACGCCGGGCGCATGCAGGACGGTGAAGCCAACCTCGCCGGCGTCGCCCGCCCACCGGTCGCCCGGCTCTCGGCCGCCACCGCCGCCGAGATCGAAGCGGCCGACGCGGACCACGTCATCGTCTACACCGACCGCGGCGAGATCACCGTGCCGCTGATGATCACGGACCTGCCCGACCGGGTGGTGTGGCTGCCGCTGCACTCCCCCGGCTCGACGGTCGCCGCCACGCTCGGCGTGACACCCGGCGCCGTGGTGCGCCTGCGCCGCGCCGACGACAGGATGAAGGAACACCGCCATGAGTGATCCCGTGCTGCACCTGGCAGCCGACACCGCCCCTGTCTTCGGCACCGACCCGCTCTGGCTGGTGATCGTCAAGGCGCTCGGCGTGTTCATCTACCTGATGCTGGTGCCGCTCATCGCGGTCTACGCCGAACGCAAGGTCGTCGCGTGGATGCAGATGCGCGTCGGCCCCAACCGGATCGGCCCCGGCGGCATGTTCCAGTCCATCGCCGACGGCGTGAAGATGGCGCTCAAGGAAGACATCATCCCGGCGATCGTGGACAAGCCGATCTTCGTGCTCGCCCCGATCATCTCGGTGATCCCGGCGTTCATGGCGTTCGCGGTGATCCCGTTCGGCCCCGAGGTGTCGATCTTCGGCCAGCAGACCGCCCTGCAACTCACCGACATGCCCGTCGGTGTCCTCTACATCCTGGCCATCACCTCCATCGGCGTCTACGGCATCGTGCTCGCCGGCTGGTCGTCGGGCTCGACGTATCCGCTGCTCGGCGGCCTGCGCTCGACCGCGCAGGTGATCTCCTACGAGATCGCGATGGCGCTGACCTTCGCGACGGTGTTCCTGCTCTCGGGCACCATGGCCACCTCCGGCATCGTCACCGCGCAGGAGGGCACCTGGTACGTCTTCCTGCTGCTGCCCTCCTTCCTCATCTACTGCGTGTCCATGGTCGGCGAGACCAACCGCGCGCCGTTCGATCTGCCCGAAGCCGAAGGCGAACTCGTCGGTGGTTTCCACACCGAGTACTCCTCGCTCAAGTTCGCGATGTTCATGCTCGCCGAGTACGTCAACATGGCCACGGTGTCCGCGCTGGCGACGACGCTGTTCCTCGGTGGCTGGCGGGCGCCGTTCCCGATCAGCCTGTGGGAGGGCGCGAATTCCGGCTGGTGGCCGCTGCTGTGGTTCACCCTCAAGGTGTGGACGTTCCTGTTCGTCTTCGTCTGGTTGCGCGGCACCCTGCCCCGTCTGCGCTACGACCAGTTCATGAATCTGGGCTGGAAACTGCTCATTCCGACCTCGCTGGTGTGGGTGATGATCGTGGCGACGGCCCGGGTCCTCGATATCGAGGGCGTCACCGGCCAGACGCCGATCCTGGTGACCGTCGGCATCGTCATCACCGCGGCGATGATCGCGATGTTCCTGCGCGCGGGCCGGGCCCAGGGCCTGCCGCCGCTGCCGGAGGAGCCGACGAAATCACCGGTGTTCCTCGGCTTCCCGGTTCCGCCGATGCCTCCGCGTACGGCCGACGAGCAGCCCGAGATCGGCCTGTTCGAACCGCTCGCCGGTTTCGCGGTCACCGCGGCGACGATGTTCAAGAAGCCCAACACTGAGTCCTATCCCGAGCAGAAGGTGCCGACCGCCCCGCGCTATCACGGCCGCCACCAGCTCAACCGGTACGAGGACGGCCTGGAGAAGTGCATCGGCTGCGAACTGTGCGCCTGGGCCTGCCCCGCCGACGCCATCTTCGTCGAAGGCGCCGACAACACCGAGGACGAACGTTTCTCCCCCGGTGAACGTTACGGCCGCGTCTACCAGATCAACTATCTGCGCTGCATCGGCTGCGGCCTGTGCATCGAAGCGTGCCCGACCCGCGCGCTGACGATGACCAACGAATACGAACTCACGGACGACAACCGCGCCGACCTCATCTACGAGAAGGACCGCCTGCTCGCCCCGCTGCAGGATGGCATGGTCGCCCCGCCGCACGCCATGGCGCCCGGCACCGACGAGGCCGACTACTACCTGGGCCGGGTCCGTCCCACCACGTCGGAAGAGGTGCTGCGATGACCGCACTGCTGGCCGCCGAAGTCGCGTCGACCTCCACCGGGGAGGCGGTGTTGTTCTGGGTGCTCGCCCCGATCGCGGTGCTCGGCGCGCTCGGGATGGTGACCGCGGCCAAGGCCGTGCACTCGGCACTGTGCCTGGCCGCCACCATGATCGCGCTGGCGGTGTTCTACATCGCCCAGGGGGCGCTGTTCCTCGGTGTCGTCCAGATCGTCGTCTACACCGGCGCGGTGATGATGCTGTTCCTGTTCGTGCTGATGCTGGTCGGCGTCGATTCTGCGGAATCGCTGCGCGAGACGTTGCGCGGCCAGCGGATCGCGGCCGCCGTCGTCGGTGTCGGGTTCGGGTTCCTGCTCATCGGCGGAATCGGCGCGGCCCTGCGCGACAGCGGGATCAGCTTCCCCGGGCGGGGTTTCGGTGGCCGCGACGTCATCGCCGAACTGGCCGAACTGATCTTCCTGCGCTACGTGTGGGCCTTCGAGCTGACCGGTGCGCTGCTGATCACCGCCACCATCGGCGCGATGGTCCTCGCGCACCGCGAACAGTTCACGCCGCGGCGCGGGCAGCGCGAGATGTCGCGGGACCGGTTCCGGACGGCGGGCGAACGCGCCACTCCGCTCCCGACCCCGGGCGTCTACGCCAGGCACAACGCCGTCGACAGCCCCGCTCAGCTCCCCGACGGCAGCTTCGCCGAACTCTCGGTGAGCACGATCCTGCGTCACCGCCGCACCCGCGCGCACACCGAGGCCGCCGCGCTCTCGGTCGGCGCGGGCAGCGACGTCACCCCGACGGCCGACGAGGAAGGCAACCGGTGAACCCCCAGAACTACCTGTTCCTGTCCGCCCTGCTGTTCACTATCGGCGCGGCGGGAGTGCTGTTGCGCCGCAACGCCATCGTGGTGTTCATGTGCATCGAGCTGATGCTCAACGCGGTGAACCTGGCCTTCGTCACCTTCGCCCGCCTGCACAGCAACCTCGACGGTCAGGTGATCGCCTTCTTCACCATGGTCGTCGCCGCCGCCGAGGTCGTCGTCGGCCTGGCCATCATCATGACGATCTTCCGTGCCCGCCGGTCGACCTCGGTCGACGACGCCAACCTGCTGAAGTTCTGACATGGGCACCGCAACGTTGTGGCTGCTGCCCGCCTTCCCGCTCGCCGGCGCGATCCTGCTGCTCCTGCTCGGCCGGTTCGCCGACCGCTGGGGTGTGTATCTGGGCACCGCCGCGGCGGTGGCCTCGTTCGTCGTCGCCGTGATCGCGTTCATCGGCATGCTCGGCCGATCCGACGCCGACCGCGCCATCCACGAGCAGCTGTTCGAGTGGGTGCCGGTCGGTGATCTGCAGGTCGGGTTCGGACTGCAACTCGACCAGCTCTCGGTGTGCTTCGCGCTGCTCATCACCGGCGTCGGCTCGCTGATCCACGTCTATTCGATCGGCTACATGAGCCACGACCCGGGCAAGCGCCGGTTCTTCGGCTACCTCAATCTGTTCCTGGCCGCCATGCTGGTGCTGGTCCTGGCCGACAACTACCTGGTGCTCTACCTGGGCTGGGAAGGCGTCGGTCTGGCGTCCTACCTGCTGATCGGGTTCTGGTACGAGAAGCCGTCGGCCGCGACGGCGGCCAAGAAGGCCTTCATCGTCAACCGGGTCGGGGACATGGGCCTGGCCATCGCCATGATGACGATGTTCGCCACGTTCGGATCGTTCGACTTCCGCACCGTGTTCGCGGCCTCCCCGGGCGCGAGCGAGGGCACGCTCACCGCGATCGGCCTGCTGCTGTTGCTCGCCGCGTGCGGCAAATCGGCCCAGGTGCCGCTGCAGTCCTGGCTCGGTGACGCCATGGAGGGCCCCACCCCGGTCTCGGCGCTCATCCACGCCGCCACCATGGTGACCGCGGGCGTCTACCTGATCGCCCGCTCCAACCCGATCTACGACCTCGCGCCCGACGCCCGGACCGCGGTCCTCGCCGTCGGTGCGGTGACGCTGCTGTTCGGCGCGATCGTCGGCTGCGCCAAGGACGACATCAAGAAGGCGCTGGCCGCCTCGACGATGAGCCAGATCGGCTACATGATCCTGGCCGTCGGTCTCGGCCCGGCCGGCTACGCGGTCGCGATCATGCACCTGCTCACCCACGGCTTCTTCAAGGCCGGGCTGTTCCTCGGTGCCGGTTCGGTGATGCACGCGATGGACGACGAGACCGATATGCGGCGCTACGGCGGTCTGCGCACCCTGCTGCCGATCACCTTCGCCACCTTCGGTCTGGGCTACCTCGCCATCATCGGGGTGCCGCCGTTCTCCGGGTTCTTCTCCAAGGACAAGATCATCGAGGCCGCGTTCGACCACGGCGGCACCACCGGAATCCTGCTCGGCGTGGTCACGCTCGTCGGCGCCGGGCTCACCGCGTTCTACATGACCCGCGTCATGCTGATGACCTTCTTCGGCGAACGCCGCTGGAAGCCCGACACCCACCCGCACGAGGCGCCCGCGGTGATGACCGGGCCGATGATCCTGCTCGCGTTCGGCTCGGTGTTCGCGGGCGGGTTGTTCGTGTGGGGGTCGTCGTTGCAGAACTGGCTCGCCCCGGTCGTCGGCTCGCACCACGGTGAGCCGGTCGTGCCCGCGGGTGTGGTCACCGGGCTGGCCCTGACCTCGGTCGCCATCGGTGTCGCGATCGCCTACCGCAAGTACGCCGAGAGCCCGGTCCCCGAGACCGCGCCCGAGCCGGTCACGGTGTTCACGACGGCCGCGCGCAAGGATCTCTACGGTGACGCGATCAACGAGGCCGCCTTCGAGCGTCCCGGCCGTCATCTCACCCGCGCGCTGGTGTTCCTCGACGCGCGCGGCATCGACGGGATCGTCAACGGCACGGCCGCCGGCATCGGCGGACTGTCCGCACGGGTCCGGCGGATTCAGACCGGTTTCGTGCGCTCCTACGCCCTGTCCATGTTCACCGGCGCGGCCCTGGTGGCCGCTGCCCTGCTGGCGGTGAGGTTCTGGTGAACTCGTTTCCCTGGTTGACGACGCTCTGGCTCGCCCCCGCGGTCGGCGCGGCGGTGGTGCTCGCCGTGCCCGCCGCGCGCCGGAATGTGGCCCGCGTGCTGGCGTTGGCGGTATCGATCGGCGTGCTCGTGCTGGCGGTGAGCCTGGCGCTGCGGTTCCATCCCGGTGGCGACCAGTACCAGTTCGTCGAAGCGCACGAATGGATTCCGGCGTTCGGCGTCGGCTACACCCTCGGCCTCGACGGCATCGCCACCGTGCTGGTGCTGCTGACCGCCGTGCTGATGCCGCTGCTGATCCTGGCCGGCTGGCACGACGACACCGCGGCGGGCGACGGCCGCAAGACCGCGCACATCTACCTGGCGTTGATGCTGCTGGTCGAGTCGATGGTGCTGATCTCCTTCCTCGCCCTCGACATCCTGCTGTTCTACGTGTTCTTCGAGGCCATGCTCATCCCGATGTACTTCCTCATCGGTGGCTTCGGACCGCGCACCAGCGACGCCGCCGTGCGCGCCCAGCGCTCGCGGGCCGCGGTGAAGTTCCTGCTGTACAACCTGTTCGGCGGCCTGATCATGCTGGCGGCGGTCATCGGGCTCTACGTGCTCACCGCGCAGGCGGGCCTGGGCGACGGCGGCACGGGCACCTTCGATCTGCGGACCGTCGTCGCCGCGGCCAACGACGGACAGCTCGGCGGCAGCACCGCGGTCGTCAACGCGCTGTTCCTCGGGTTCATGTTCGCCTTCGCGGTGAAGGCGCCGCTGTGGCCGCTGCACACCTGGCTGCCCGACGCCGCGGTCTCGGCCACCCCGTCGAGCGCGGTGCTGATGATGGCGGTGGTCGACAAGGTCGGCACGTTCGGCATGCTCCGGTACTGCCTGCTGCTGTTCCCGCTGGCCTCGGACACGTTCGCGCCGTTGGTGATCACTCTCGCGGTGATCGGCATCCTCTACGGCGCGCTGCTGGCCATCGGCCAGACCGATGTGATGCGGCTGATCGCCTACACCTCGATCTCGCACTTCGGGTTCATCATCCTCGGCATCTTCGCGATGACCACCCAGGCGCAAGCCGGTGCGACGCTGTACATGGTCAACCACGGACTGTCCACGGCCGCACTGTTCCTCATCGCCGGGTTCCTCGTCTCGCGGCGCGGCACCCGGATGATCGCCGAGTTCGGTGGCGTGCAGAAGGTCGCGCCGATCCTGGCGGGCACCTTCTTCATCGCCGGTCTGGCCACCCTGTCGCTGCCCGGTCTCGCGCCGTTCGTCAGCGAATTCCTGGTGCTGGTCGGCACCTTCGCCAAGTACAAGGTGGCCGCCGTCATCGCCACCGGCGCACTGGTGCTGGCCGCGATCTACGTGCTGTGGATGTACCAGCGCATGATGACCGGCCCGGTGAAGCAGGGCAACGAGCACCTGCGTGACCTGGTGCCACGGGAACTGGCCGTGGTGGTGCCGCTGCTGGCCGCGCTGCTGGTGCTCGGCTTCTACCCGAAACCGATCCTCGACCTGGTGGATCCCGCGGTGGGACACACCCTCTCGACGATCGGTAAGCACGATCCCGCTCCGACGGTTCCCGCTCCCGAAGCAGGTGCGGCCACCCCGCCCGCGGGCGGACACAAATGAGGACGGACTCCGTGACCATCAACGAGCTCGCGGCCACTCTGCCCGCACCGAGCATCGAATACCACCTGCTCGCACCGATGTTGATCGTGTTCGCGGTCGGCGTCGTCGGTGTGCTGGTCGAGGCGTTCGTGCCGCGACCGTATCGGTACCTCACACAGCTGACTCTCGGGCTGGCCGGTGTGGTCGGCGCGCTGGTCACCGTCGTGCTGCTCGCGGGGACGACGGGCACCGCGGTGGCCGGTGCGGTCGCCGTCGACGGGGTGACGCTGTTCCTGCAGGGCACGATCCTGGCGGTCGCGGTGCTCGGTCTGCTGTTGATCGCCGAGCGTGGCGCGGTGCCCCGGGCCCGCAGCGGGCCGGGCACCTGGAGCCGGGCGGCCGCCGTGCTCGATCGTGGCGTCGACGCGTTCACCCCGCAGGCGTCCGCGGTGCCGGGGAGCGCGCACGAGCTCGCCGCCGTGCGGGCGAGGGTGTCGACGACCGAGGTGTTCCCGCTGACCATGCTCGCGGTCGGTGGTCTGCTGCTGTTCCCCGCGTCGAACGATCTGCTGACGATGTTCGTCGCGCTGGAAGTGCTGTCGCTGCCGCTGTATCTGCTGTGTGGGCTGGCGCGGCGCAGGCGCCTGCTCTCGCAGGAGGCGGCGCTGAAGTACTTCCTGCTCGGCGCGTTCTCCTCCGCGTTCTTCCTCTACGGTGTCGCGCTGCTGTACGGGCAGACCGGGACGGTGTCGCTGCCGGGTATCGGTGCGGCGCTGGACAAGCAGCCAGAGAACGCGACGCTGGCCCTGCTCGGTATCGGGATGCTGGCCGTCGGCCTGCTGTTCAAGATCGGCGCGGTTCCGTTCCAGGCGTGGGTGCCCGATGTCTACCAGGGTGCCCCGACGCCGATCACCGCGTTCATGGCCGCGGCCACCAAGATCGCCGCGGTGGGCGCGACCATGCGGGTGCTGATGGTGGCCGTCGGTGCGCTGCGCGACGATTGGCGACCGGTCCTGGCCGCGGTCGCGGTGGCGACGATGGTCGTCGGCGCGATCATGGCGATCACCCAGACCGATGTGAAGCGGATGCTGGCGTACTCCTCGATCGCGCACGCGGGCTTCCTGCTGGTCGGGCTCGTCGCCGCCGACGACGCCGGTGTCGCCGCGGTCCTGTTCTATCTGCTGGCCTACGGTCTGGGGACGGTCGGCGCGTTCGCGGTCGTGAGTCTCGTGCGGGACTCCTCCGGCGACGAGGCGACCCAGCTGTCGCAGTGGGCGGGCTTGGGCCGCCGTTCCCCGTGGCTGGCCTCGGTGTTCGCGCTGCTGCTGCTCTCGTTCGCTGGTCTGCCGCTGACCAGCGGTTTCGTCAGCAAGTTCGCGGTGTTCGCCGCCGCGTCGGGCGCGGGTTACACGTTCCTGGTGATCGTCGGCGTCCTGTGCAGCGCGATCGCGGCGTTCTTCTACATCCGGGTGATCGTGCTGATGTTCTTCACCGACCCACCGGCCGATGCCCCGACCGTCACCGCCCCGTTCGCGACGACCCTGGTGGTGGCGTTCAGCGCGGGGGCCACGCTCATCCTCGGTGTCTTCCCGCAGCCGCTGCTCGACCTGGCCGAGCGCGCCGCGGTCTTCCTGCGCTGACATGAGTTCGTTCGCGGACGACCCGCTGCCCGACCGGCTGCCGACCAGTCACGAGCGGCAGTCGGGTCGATCGTGGGACGCGTCCTATCGCGACGGGCCCGCGCCGTGGGACATCGGTCAGCCGCAACCGGCGGTGGTGCGGCTGGCCGCGGCGGGCGGTATCGCCGGCGACGTCCTCGACGTGGGCTGCGGCACCGGTGACAACGCGCTCCACCTCGCCGCGCTCGGTTTCCCGGTGCACGGCGTCGACGTGGCGGCGACGGCGGTGGCGATCGCCCGGCGCACCGCCGAGAACCGTGGCCTCGCAGCCACCTTCGACGTGGCCGACGCGCTCCACCTGGAACGGCTGGAGCGCCGGTTCCGGACCGTGCTGGACAGCGGACTGTTCCACACCTTCGACCACACCGAACAAGCCGTCTACGCCAGGAGTCTCGGCGCGGTCGTCGCTCGAGGCGGGACCCTGTACGTCCTGTGCTTCGCCGACTTCGGTGCCGACCCCGGACCGCACCCGGTCAGCCGGGCCGAGCTCACCGCGGCCTTCGATCCGGCCGAATGGGAGATCGCCGCCATCGACGAGGAGAGCCTGCGCACCCGGTTCAGCGAGTCCACGCCCGCCTGGCTGGCGACCGTCCACCGCAGGTAACGTGACGGGGTGCCGCGACGCCCCGGGATCCGAATCGCCGTGTCCGCGATGCTGACCGGTGTCGGTGTCCTCGTCGCGGCCTGCGGACAATCCGTGTCCGGGACACCGATCCCGCAGGCCGATGGCGCCGCGGCCTGTCCCACGATGGTGCTGTTCGTCCTGGATGTCTCGCTGTCCATGGAAGCCACCGATGTCGCGCCGAGTCGATGGACCGTCGCGCGGCGGGCGGCGACGGATTTCGCGTACCGGCAGCCCGCTCGAACGACCCTGGGGTTGGTCACCTTTGCAGGCACTGCCTCGGTGCAGGTGCTGCCGACGACCGACCGTGGCGCGTTCACCGACGCGCTCGACAACGCGGCACTGGCTGAGCGGACAGCGACCGGCGAGGGCATCTTCAGCGCCCTGAGCGCGATCGATACCGCGAAGAAGCTCGCTCCCGCGACAGGACCACAACGGATCGTCCTGCTGTCGGACGGCAAACAGACCCTGCCCGCCGATCTGGACGCGCCACGCGGCGCCTACACCGCCGCCCGCGCGGCGAAGGCCGCCGGCGTCACGGTGTCCACGATTTCCCTCGGCACCGCGAGCGGTGTCGTCGACATCCCCGACTCGGCGGGTGCCGCGCGGGTCCCGGTGCCGACCGACCCCGATTCGCTGCGGGCGATCGCTGCGCTCGCCGACGGCGAGTTCCACTCCGCGGCCAGTCTTCCCGAGCTCGATGCCGTGCTGACCGGCCTCACCTGCCACTCGTAGCGGATCGCTCGCCACGACTCATTGCCGTCGATACAGCCGCCCATGGCTGCGGAACCACGCGACGCCGCCATCAGCTCCGCGCACGAAATCCGATCGGGTGCCCACCGGTTCGAGGTCGGCGTCCAGGTCGAGGCCGTAGTCGGGCTTGTAGAAGGCGAGGCCCGATGCCGGTGGCTGCCCGGGTGGGGTGCTCGCGTCCGGGCTATCGGCCGTCGTGCCGATCAGTCGCCCGTCATCGCCGCGGAAGTCGATGACCGCGTGGTCCCACGCGCCCGTCTCGGTGATCAGGTCGGCGACGTAGCGCCCTTCGTACGGCGCGAGCTCTGCGGCACCGAGCCGCCGCGGTGTCGCGGGGAGGTTGCTGAGCCCGGCGAAGGTCCGCAGCGACCAGTCGTCGGCGAAGAGTTCGGACAGCAGGTGCCCGCCCCCTTCGGAATTCGTGAGCACGGTCATCGCGAAATCGCGCGTCGGCACCAGGAAGAACCCCGATCGCTGTCCTGACCAGGTCCCGCCGTGCTGAACGATCGTCTCGTTCTCCGCCGACGGCCGCAGCATCCAGGCCACGCCCATTCCGGTGAGTTCGACCTGCAGCGTGCCGCCTGGCCCCGGGACCGAGCGCATGGCGATCAGCGCCTGCTCGCTCATCAGCCCGGTGCCGTCGCCGAGGTGGAATCTCGCGTACCGCAGCTGATCACGGGCGGTGGAGATCAGCGAGCCGGTCGGGTTGCAGCTGCGCGGGAAGTGCCAGAAGCCGGTGTCGACGACGGCCTTCTCGCCGACGACGTCGTGCGAGGCCGCGACGTTGAGTCCGATGATCTGGTCGGAGAAGAACCGGGTGTCGGTGAGGGCGAGCGGGTCCAGCAGCAGGTTCTGCACGGCGGTCTCGTAGGTCGCTCCGGTGACCACTTCGATGATGCGCCCGGCCACCACCAGTCCCGCGTTGTTGTAGGCGAAGACGGCACCCGGTGGGGTCAGTTGCGGGAGCCGGGTCATCGCCGCGACATACCGGGCGATGGCATCGTCGCCGCGCCCGAAGTCCTGGACGAAATCGCCGAGCCACCCGGAGGTGTGGTCGAGCAGTTGACGCACCGTGACGATGGCGCCGGCGTCCGCGTCGGCGACCGCGAAGTCCGGCAGGTAGCGGCGCACCGGCGCGTCGAGTTCGACTCTGCCTTCGTCGACCAGCCGCATCATCGCGGTTCCGGTGAATGTCTTCGTCGTGGAGCCGATCCGGAACAGGGTGTCGCCGTCGACGGGCACCGGCCGGTCCACATTGGTGACCCCGTATCCCTTGATGTATTCCTCGCCGTCGGTCAGCACACCGACCGCGACGCCCGGAATCCGATACGCCCGCATGGCCGTCTCGATCTTGGCGTCCAGTTCGGCGAACGCGGCTGCCCTTCCGGCCGGGGTGCTCGTCGCGAGCGTGTTCGTCGGCTGGTCCGACGAGCAGGCCTGCAGGCCGAGGATCGCCAGCCCGGCGACCGCGCCGCCCAGCACCGATCGCCGCGACACCACCGCACGGTCCTGGCCAGGGGGCATGGTGGTCACGACCCTGGTGGACGGATGTCGTATGCGGGTGGTCGAGTGGTGTCCGCGCAGCTCGTGTCCGGATTGCCCGGGTTGTCGAAGAACGAGGCGATGATCTCGGCGCCGCACGGCTCGGCGTACACGCCGTGGGCGGCTCCGGGAACGACCGCGACGGTGGACCGCGACAGGTTCTTCGCGATGTAGTCTCCCCACACCGCGCCGGTCTGCCCGTCATAGCTGCCCGACAGCACCAGTGCGGGAACGTCACTGGTAGTGGTGTCGCGAATCGAGTCGGGAGCCTTCGGCACGTTCCATGCCGCGCATCCTTCGCGCAGGAACGGCAGTTGCGGCGCCTGGGCCAGCACGGAGTCGGGGAACTCGGGGAAGGCCGCGTTCGCCGCGGTCAGCTGATCCTCGACGGTCTCGAACGGGACCCATTCGCGGCACCAGATGCTCAGCGTCAGACCCCACGCCAGAAAGCCGACCTTCTCCGGATTGGTCCACGCCGCGGCCCACTGGCTCGCGACAAGGTCCGGATTCCCGTGGGCGAGTTCGTCGATCGCCGCCGGGAAGTCGGCGGGCAGGTGGGTGGCCACGGGAACGAACCAGTTCAGCAGCATGCCACCGTCGACGACCACCGTCGTGGGTCCGAGGCCGGGAACGTCGACCGTCGTGGTGAGGGGATTCGCCTCGAGATCGCCGACGAGCCGGAGAAATGTCGCGTCCAGGTCGGGGTAGCGCTGCGCGCAGGCCGGTTGCGCCGCACACGCCTCGATCATGTTGTCGAACGCTTCCTCGGCGCTGGCCCAGGTCCAGCCCAGCGCGGCGACCGAGGGCGGGGTGACCCCGTCGAAGGCGATCGAGGCGATGGCGTCGGCGTCGTGGCGCAGGTAGATGAGGCCGAGGTCGGTGCCGTAGGAATGGGAGAACACATTCCACTTCGCGATGCCGAGAGCCTTTCTGAGATCGATCAGATCGTAGGTGCTCTCGGTCGAGTTGAATGCCGACAGGTCGGTGGTGGGGGCGAGGCGGTCGTGGCATTCCCGCACCGCGGCCACGTACTCCGCACCGGTGGACGGCGCGTTGTACGGCAATCCGACCCGGCGGGCGTAGAACCGGTCGATCTCCGGGCAGGCCATCGGCGTGCTCGACGTCAGGTTGCCGCGCTGCCCCATCAGGATCAGATCGCGCGTGCGGTTCAGCGGATAGTCGGGGTTGATCGGGGGATCCGCGATCGCGTCCTGCCCGGGGCCGCCCATCAGGAACACCAGCGGATCCGAGGTCGGCGGCTGAATCTGCGACGGAATCACAGCGACCGCCAGGCGCAGGGTCGCGCCGTTGGGTTCGGTGCGGTTCACGGGCACCACCAATTCCCCGCAGCGCGCCCCGTCCAGGATCGGCGCCGGATGTGGTGTCGTCGCACAGGGCCCGTCGAGGAATTCCGCCGGTGGAGCGGCCACCGTCGATGGCGCGCCCGCATCGGGCGGGGTATTCGGCGTCCCGCACGCCGCGCCGACGAGCAGTAGCACGAACGCGTAGACCGTCAGTTGGTTCCCGTACCGCATATCGATCACCCGACCATGTGGATGCCCGGAAGAATCGGGGCGGATATCGCCACCGGATTTATCGTCACACACATCGCGTGTCACCGGAAGATCATCTGTCCGCGCACCGCGATAGGGCCGCCTTTCGGTGTCAGGGTCGTGGCGGGAGAATGTCGAACGGCGGTGGCTCCGTTTCCTCGACACAGCGCGTATCGGGATGTTCGGGATTGTCGAAGAACGAGGCGATCACTGCGGCTCCGCAGGGGTCGGCGTACAGGCCGTGCGCGGCTCCGGGCACCACGACCACCGTGGACTGCGAGAAGTTCTTCGCGATTTCGGCTCCCCAGTGTGCGCCGGTCTGGGCGTCGAAACTGCCCGACAGAACAAGCGCGGGAATATCGCTGGTGACCACCGCACGCGCGGATCGCGGGCCCGCCGGGACATCCCATACCGCGCACGCTTCCCGGATGAACGGCAGCTGCGGAGTGTGTGCCTGCACCGACGCCGGGAATTCCGGGAACGATTCCCGCGCCTGGCGCAGCTGTTCCGCCGGGGTTTCGAACGCGACCCATTCCTGGCACACGACACTCAGCAGCAGCCCCCAGGCCAGGACACCGGCCTTGTCGGCATTCGACCAGATTTCGGCCCAGCGCGCGGCGATCGGTTGCGGATTCCCGTGGTCGAGTTCGTCGAGCCCGGCGGCGAATTCGGTGGGGAAATGCGTGGCCGACACCGCCCAGTTCAGCAGCGCGCCGCCGTCGAGGACCACCTGCGCCGCACCGATCCCGGGGACGTCGACGGTGGTGGTGACGGGATTCGCCGCGAGCTCACCGACCAGCCTGGTGAAGGTCGCGCCCAGGTCGGGATAGCGCTGCAGGCAGGCGGGCTGCACCGCGCACGCCGCGATCATCGCGTCGATCCCTTCCCGTGCGCTGGTCCCCAGAATCGAGACGTCGACGGCGGAATTCGGGAGTACGCCGTCGAACGCGATCGATCGGACAGCGCGAGCGTCGTGCGCCAGGTAGCTGAGCGCGAGCTGGGTGCCGTACGAGTGGGAATAAACATTCCACGTATCGATACCGAGCGCCTTGCGCAGGTCCATCAGGTCGTAGACGCTCTCGTGTGTGTTGAATGCCGCCAGGTCCACGTCGGCGGAAAGCCGGTCGCGGCACGCCCGGACCGCCTGCACGTACTGTTCGCCGGTGGCGGGAGCGTCGTACGGCAAGCCGACTCGACGGGCGTAGAAATCGTAGATTTCCGGACAGGTCAATGCCGGCGTCGACGAGGGGGTGCCGCGCTGGGACAGCAGGATCAGATCGCGGTCGCGATTCAGCACGATATCGTCCGGAATCGGTGGGTTCGTGACGCCGTCCTGGCCGGGTCCGCCCATGAGAAAGACCAGCGGATCCGAGGTCGGTGGCTGAATTCGCGACGGGATGACGGCTACCGCCAAGCGCAGCGTCGTGCCGCCGTCTTCGGTGCGGTCGGCAGGCACGATCAATTCCCCGCAGCGGGCCCCGTCCAGGATCGGTACCGGATGTGAGGTGGTCGCGCAGGGACCATCGATGAATTCCGGCGGCGGATGAGCCACCGTGGTCGGCCTGGCACAGGCGGTGCCGAGGAGAAGCAAGACGAGCGTGTACATCGCGAACTGGTTCACCGACCGCATATCGATCACCCGATTGCGTGAATGCTCCGAATAGCGTCCATCGTCGCACAGGTGGAAACGGCCCGAAAGGCCATCCGCGTGCCCGGCGCGCTCAGGCTTCCGGTCGCTGGGTGTGGTGATCCAGGAGCTGGGTCAGCAGCGTGGTCAGCTGCGCGCGTTCGTCGGCTGACAGCGGGGCGAGCAGTTCGTCCTGGCTTGCGGCGAGTTGCTTCTCCAGGCGCCGGAGCTGACGTGTGCCCGCGGCGGTCAGGGTGATGACGTTGCGGCGCCGGTCGTCGGGATCGGGGGCGCGCTCGACGAGATCGTTGTCGGCCAGTTCGTTGATCGTCGCGACCATGTCGCTGACGTGGATGCCGCTGCGCCTGCCCAGCTCGGCCTGACTGGCCGGGCCGAACTCCGCCAGTGTGGCCAGCAGCCGGTAGTGGTAGCCGCGGGCGCCGACGGCCGCGAACCCGTCGGACACCAGGCGATGCGCGTGGTGGGCGGTCTGGGTGAGCAACCAGCTGGGCAGGCGCTCCCAGCCGGTTCGGGTCCGCTCCGCGGGGTTCTCCATGGGAGAAGTGTAGCGAATCGTTGGTGCGACAAATGATTGTGCTATCGTTGGCCACACAAACGTTTGTACGACAAACATTTATCGACCGAATGAACCCGCTGGAGTTGAGACCATGATCGCGCCGTTCCACATCGACATCCCGCAGGCCGACCTCGACGACCTGAACGACCGCCTCGCCCGCACCCGCTGGCCCAACGAGATCATCGACGCCGGAACGGACTACGGGTTCCCGCTCGCCCGGCTGAAGGAGCTGGCCGAGTACTGGCGCACGAGCTACGACTGGCGCGCGCACGAGGCGAAGCTCAACGAGCTTCCGCACTTCACCACCGAGATCGAGGGCCAGAACATCCACTTCGTCCACGTCCGGTCACCGAAGCCGGATGCGCTCGCCCTGGTCCTGACGCACGGCTGGCCCGGGTCGTTCCTCGAATTCCTCGACGTCATCGAGCCGCTGTCTCGCGATTTTCATCTGGTGATCCCGTCGATTCCGGGCTACGGCTTCTCGGGCCCCACTCACGAACGCGGCTGGGATGTCACCCGGATCGCGCGCGCCTGGGCCGAGCTCATGCACCGGCTCGGCTACGAGCGCTACGGCGCGCAGGGCGGCGACTTCGGTTCAGGCGTCTCCCAGGCGCTGGGCGCGGTGGCGCCCGATCGGGTGGTCGGCGTCCACGTGAACTACCTGCCGACACGGCCCGATCCGACCGCCGATGTGGTGCTGTCCGCCACCGACGAGGCCCGCCTCGACAAGATCAAGTACCTGATGGCGAATCGTCCACCCTACCAGGCGCTGCAGGCCACCACGCCACAGACCATCGGCTACGCGCTCACCGACTCCCCCGTCGGCCAGCTCGCCTGGATCGCCGAACGCTTCGCGCAGTGGACCGACCCGCGCTCCCCCATCGACGACGACCGCATGCTCACCGATATCTCGCTGTACTGGCTCACCGCCACCGCGGCGTCCTCGGCACGGCTGCATCGCGAAACTACCCGCGGGGTCACGGCGTGCCCGGTCCCGCTCGGCGTCGCGGTGTTCCCCCGCGACATCACCCAGTCGGTGCGACCACTGGCCGAGCGGCTCTACGACATCCGGCACTGGTCGGAATTCGATCGCGGCGGCCACTTCGCGGCGATGGAAGTGCCCGAGCTGCTGGCCGAGGACATCCGGACGTTCTTCCTGGGCATGCTGAGCGGCCAGCTGGTCGATCAGGGGCGTTCGGTGGGTATTTCGCCGTAGAGCTGGCGGGCGCGGGTGGTCAGCAGCGGGAGCAGAATGGTGCGCCAGGTCGGCAGGTGAACCGCTTCCGAGGTGCCTTCGACGACGAAGGACGGCTTGGGAATGGCTTCGGGATCGTCGAGCTCGACGCCTGCCACGAGGGCGAATTCGTCGCGCAACAGCACGGCGAACTCCGTCGCCGTCGCGGGCGGCGCGGCCGCACAGACCCTGTCCCGCACCGCATTCCACGCGATCGGATCCGCGGGCGAACCCCACTGGCGCGGTCGCTTGTCGAAGAGCCGGGCGATGTCGGCAGAATCTGGCACGCGCCGAATCCTACCGAGGAGCGGTGCGGTGACGGTCGCCGCCGATGCTGCCGACGAGGAGGTCGGCGAGTGCGTCGATCGCGTCGCCGGCGGTGGTGGTGCCCCGATTGAGTTCGGCGCCCAGGGTTTCCGCGGCACCCAGGACGGCGACGCAGCGCAGCCGCAGCGCGGTGTCGGTGAGATCCGAATACGGCAGCAGCGTGGTGGCCATCCAGTCGCGGTAGCTGTCGAGCATGGCGTGCTGAATCGCCAGCACCTCCGGATTGCCTTTCAGCGCCGCCGAGATCGCGTCGAATTCGGGCATGTCGGTGGCACAGGCGAAGTAGGCGGCACTCATCACGCGCGCGATCTCCTTCGCGTCGGCCGGGGCCGCGAGGACGGCCTGTTCGGCGGCGAGCCGGTGCCGTTCGTCGAGTCGCCGGTACAGGGCGAGCAGCAGGTCGGGGCGGGTGCCGAAGTGGTCGTAGACGATCGGCCTGCTCACGCCCGCGGCCTCGGCGAGCGTGACGAGGGTGAGACCGTCGGTGCCGTGGTCGCGCACCATCGTCAGCGCGGTGTCGAGCAGCTGCTCACGCCGGGCCGCCTTGGGCATGCGGGCCGTCCTGCCTTGCGTCATGGGAACAGTTTAGCTACAAAGAGTAGGTTACAAAATGTAGCTTGTGTGGCGAGAGGAAAACACCATGTCGACTGCACCATCCGTCCTGATCCTTGGCGGTTCCGGACAGGCGGGATCGGACACAGCCGCCCTGCTGCGGCGCTGGCATCCGACCCTGCCGCTGACGATCGCCGGTCGCGATCTCGACCGTGCCCAGCGGGTCGCCGACGACCTCGGCACCGCCACGGCGGTCACGATCGACCTGCGCCGCCGTGATCTCGGTCTGCCGACCGACGCCACCTTCGCGGCGGTGGTCGCCACCCTGTGGGACGACCGGCTCAACGGCCTCGGCTACGCCCAGGACCACGGGCTGCCCTACCTGAGCATCTCGAGCGGCCTGCTCGACATCGGACCCGAAGTCGTCACCGGCGCCCGACGGGCAAGCGCCGCACCGATTCTGGTCGCGAGTCACCTGCTCGCCGGACTCGCCACGCTCGCCGCCCTGGCGGCCGCGCGCGAGTTCGACCGGATCGACAGCGTCCGGCTCGCCGCGATCCTGGACGAGACGGATACCGGTGGGCCCGCGGGGATCGCCGACCTGGAACGGTGGTCGGCGGTGACCGCGGCGGGCCTGGTGCGCCGCGACGGGGTCTTCACCTGGCTGGCCGCCGAGGACGCGCAGGTGGACGTGCCCGCCGTGGACGGCTCCCGGCTGGCCGGACAGAGCGTTCCCGTCCTCGATGTGCCGAGCCTGGCGCTGGCGACCGGAGCACCGGAGGTCCGGGTGGATCTCGCGGTCGGCGAATCGCCGGGCCGGCGTCGGGGCGACGCGGCCTCGATCGAGATCCGCATCGAACTGGACGGCGCCGACGCGACGGGATCGCCGCTGCGCCGGCGCCGCTACCTGGTCCATCCCGCGGGCCAGCGACCGCTCACCGCCCTCGGCATCGCCCTCGGTGTCGAGCGGCTGATCGGCCTGCGCGGCGACCCGGTGGCCCCGGGGACCCATACCCCGGAGTCGCTGATCGACCCCGGCTACGCCGCGCGGCGGATGACCGAGGTCGGCGCCGTCTTCGTCGACGCCTAGCCGCGAACTACAGCACGGCCTGCGTCTGGGTGGTCTTGCCGACGAGTTTGCCCGCGTCGTCGTGGATCTCGGTCTCCACGACGATGAAGCTGCGGCCCGCGTGCAGGGGACGCGCGGTGGCCACGGCATAGCCGGAGCGCACCGCGCGCACGAAGTTCGTCTTCGATTCCACGGTCGTGGTGCCCTGCTTGCCCTCGGGCAGATTGAGGAACGCGCAGACCGCGCCGGTGGCGTCGGCCAGCGACATCAGGACGCCGCCGTGCAGCGCGCCGCCGAGCGTGCACAGGGACTCGTCCCAGGCCAGCCTGCTGCGCACCACCTCCGGCCCGTGTTCGAGGACCTCGACGCCGAGTCGCTCGGTGAACGGCATGGAGGCGTGGAACAGTGTCGTGCCCTCGGTATCGGCCATGATCCGAGCATGCCAGGACCGACCGACGCGTGGTCCTCGAACACGGGTGCCGTCAGCGCAGCGGCCGGAAGAACTCCCGAATGTCGTCGACGAGCAGATCCGGTGTCTCCATCGCCGCGAAGTGTCCGCCGCGGTCGAATTCGGTCCAGCGCACGAGGTTGTTCTGTTTCTCGGCGATACCGCGAATGGTGGTGTCGCCGGGGAAGACCGCGATGCCGGTCGGCACCCCCGAGCTGGGCAGGTCGGCGCCCCACTGCTGGGATTCCTTGTACAGCCGCATCGAGGAGCCCGCGGTGCGGGTGAACCAGAGCACGGCGATCTCGGCGAGCAGGGCGTCGCGATCGAGGGAGTCCTCCGGGAGGGCGGCGGCCGGGTCCTTGTAGGTGTTGACCACGTCGACGACCCAGCCGAGCAGACCGGCGGGCGAGTCGGTGACGGCATGGGCCAGGGTCTGCGGGCGGGTACTGTGCACCGCCGCGTAGGAGGAGGTCTCGTTGCTGTTCCAGTCCTGCAGCGCGGCGAGCTTCTCCTGGTCCTGGGTGGAGTAGCCGGCGCCGTCGTCGTCCCAGGCGGGAATGGTGATGGCGGCGTTGAGGTGCACGCCGGCGACCCGCTCGGTGTCGATCCGGCCCAGCTGCGGGGCGATGAACGAGCCTGCGTCGCTGCCCTGGGCGCCGTAGCGTGCGTAGCCGAGGCGGCGCAGGAGCTGCGCGATCACGGCGGCGGACTGTTCAGTCGCGGCCTGGCCCGGCAGCTGGGTGGGACCGGAGAAGCCGAAGCCGGGCAGGGTGGGGATCACCACGTCGAACGCGTCGCGCGGGTCGCCGCCGTGGGCGGCGGGGTTCGTCAGGGGGCCGATGGTCGCGCCGAAATCGGTGAACGGCCACCCGTGCACGAGGACCAGCGGCAACGCGCCGGGTTCGGGCGAGCGCACGTGGGTGAAGTGCAGTCGCTGTCCGTCGATGTCGGTGACGAACTGCGGTCGGGCGTTGCGCGCGGCTTCGGCGGCGCGCCAGTCGAATCCGGTGCGCCAGTGCTCGGCCAGACCGCGCAGGTAGGCGGTGGGCAGGCCGTAGGTCCAGCCGACGTCGGGCAGGTCGTCGGCCCAGCGGGTCCGGGCGAGGCGGTCGTGCAGATCGTCGAGGTCGGACTGCGGAATGTCGATCCGGAAAGGGTGGATGTCGTTCATACGGACCACGCTACGAACCACTTAGGTCGACATCGGTCCTAAGTCGAGCGCATTCTGGAGGCATGTCCGAGACCTCCGCCCGCCTGCTCCGTCTGCTGTCGCTGTTGCAGACGCATCGCGCGTGGTCCGGTGCCGAACTGGCCTCGGAACTGGACGTCACCGCGCGCACGGTCCGCCGTGACATCGAGCGGCTGCGCGGTCTCGGCTATCCGGTGCAGGCCTTGCAGGGGGCGGCGGGATATCGGCTGGGCGCCGGGGCGTCGATGCCGCCCCTGCTGCTCGACGACGAGGAGGCGGTGGCCGTGGCGGTCGGTCTGCGGACCACCTCGGGCGGCACCGTCACCGGCATCGAGGACGCGTCGCTGCGCGCGCTCGCCAAGCTGGAACAGGTGCTGCCCTCCCGGCTGCGCCACCGGTTGACCACCCTGCAGCAGTCGATGGTGCGGGTCGCGGCCGAGGCGCCGCGAGTCAGTCCGGCGACGCTGCTGGCGATCGCGGAGGCGTGCCGTCGGCACGAACGTCTCAGGTTCGACTACACCGATCACGCGGGCCGGGTGTCCCGGCGCGACACCGAACCCGACTCGCTGGTCAATGTCAGCAGGCACTGGTATCTGGTGGGCTGGGATGTCGATCGCGCGGATTGGCGGTCGTTCCGGGTCGACCGGCTGGTGCCGCGCGTCCCGACCGGGCCGCGCTTCACGCCGCGCCCACCGCCCGACGGTGACGCGGCCACGTATCTGTCGCGCAGGCTGTCGGTGGCCTCGTGGCCGTGGCGCACCGTCGTCACCCTGCACTGCCCCGCGGCCGACGTGGCCGAGCGGCTCTGGCCGGGGACCGGGGTGCTCGAAGCGGTCGACGACGCGACCTGCCTGCTGCGTCTGGGCGCCGACTCCCCCGCCTCGCTGGCCTGGATGATCACCGCCCTCGACACTGACTTCACCGTCACCGGCCCGCCCGAACTCCTCGCGGCCCTGGAGCGTCTGAGTGTGCGCTGCCGCGACGCCATCCCCATCGCACCTGATGCGTAGTTGCATCGACTGCCGAAACGGGGTGGCGCGTCACGGCTCGTCGACGACTTCCTGGAGCCGGAGCGCGAATGCCGCGGGATCGCCGACGAATCCGGTGTGATCGCCGGGGAACAGCACCGGCTCGCACCGCAGTTCGGCGGCCAGCGCGCGCGAGGTCCGGTCACAGAACTGGCCCGCCGAATCGGCGCCGATCCCGACGATCACCCGGGTGGGCACGGCACGCAGCAACGGCGGGTCGGGCACCCAGCCGGTGGTGGCACGCAGTTCGTGGTCGAACCAGTGGCGTTCACTGGCGACCTGCCGCGGATCGCGGTCGCCACCGAACATGTGCTCCACCACCTCGTCCGGGATCGGCAGGGCGGCCTGGGCGAAGAACTTCTTCCACGCGCCGACCACGTCACCGAGGTCGTAGGTGGCGATGATCTCCTCGGTGACGGCGCGCTGCACGGACGCGTCGGGCAGCAGTTCCCGCAATGGCGGTTCGTGGGCGACGACGGTGGTGACCCGATCGGGATTGGTCTGGGCGAGAGCCAGCGCGCTGACGGCGCCCCCGCTGGAGCCGAAGACGACGGCGGGACCGGCGTCGATGTGAGCGATCAGGCGGGCGAGGTCGTCGGCGCGGGCGAGCACCGTCGAATCCTGCTGCGGATCGTCGAGGGGGCTGGCGAAATGGCCACGTGGATCGGTGGTGAGGACGGTGTTGGTGGCGGCGAGCTGCTCGGCCGCGGCCGCGAACGAGGCGGCGTTCATCGGCGCGCCGACGAGCACGAGCAGTGGCCCCGCCCCGCGGACCTCGTAGTACAGGCGGGCATCGGGCACCTCGAGGGTACCGGTGGTGACGGCGGAACTGGCGGTCATGCGACTCTCCCGGATCTCGGCTACAGGTAGCACTCATTGAGACGGGGCCCGGTCGGTGAACTCATCGCTGCGCGCGAAATCTTTTTCGCACCCGCCGCTTCCGCAGGTCAGGAGGCTTTCGTCGGTGCGAGCCGGGCCGTGGCCAGCACCAGCAGCCCGCAGACCGCCACCACCGACCACCCGATCCGGGCGGAGTGGGCGCCCGCGATCAGCCCGCCGGCTGCCGCGATCCCGACCGCCGCGCCCACCTGGCGGGCGGTGGAGGCGATCCCGCCCGCGACACCGGCCCGGTCGGCGGGTAGCCCGCTCACCGCGGTGTTGGTGATCGGCGCGTTGGCGAATCCGAATCCGATCCCGATCAGTGCGAACGCGATCAACAGCACCGCGCTGCTCGCCTCGTCCCCGGCGGCCACGAGCACCACCCCACCGGCGGTGAGAAAACCACCGGCGAACAGCAGCGGTGTCCTGGCGCCGACCCGGCCGACCAGCACGCCCGACAGCGGCGCGCACAGGGTGGCGGCCACGGCCAGCGGCAGTGTGAAGGCACCGGCCGCGACCGCGCTCAGGCCCCGATCGTGTTGCAGCTGCCAGGTACTCAGCAGCAGCGTCGTGGTCAGCGCGACGAAGACGACGACCGCGCCGGCCACCGCGGCGGTGAACGGCGGCCGCCGGAACAGCCGCAGATCCATCAGCGGCGCCGCCACCCGGGCCTCGACCCGCACGAATCCGACCACCGCGACAACGATTCCGAGGTAGGCCGCGAGTGCGAGCGGCGAGGTCCACCCGATCCGTTGTCCTTCGATGAGCACCGCGATCACCCCGCCCACCACGACGACCAGCAGCGCCTGGCCCACCACATCGATCCGGCGTGTCCGCCCCCGCGACTCCGGCACGACCAGCCACGTCAGCCCGAGCGCGACGACCACGACCGGCACCGCGATCCAGAACACCGACCGCCACCCGAACCAGTCGACCAGCGCGCCCCCGAGCGTCGGCCCGACCGCCATGCTCAGCCCGAACACCGCCGCCCACACCCCGATCGCCTTCGCCCGCTGCCGCGGATCGGCGATCGCGGCGACCACGATCGCCAACGCCACCGGGCTCAGCATCGACCCGCCGATCCCCTGCGCGACCCGCGCGAGAATCAGCACCTCGACCGTCGGCGCGACCGCGCACACCGCCGAGGCGAGCCCGAAGACGGCGAGCCCCAGCCGGAACACGCGCCGCCTGCCGAACCGGTCGGCGAGCGCGCCCGCGGTGATCAGGAAACTCGCCAGGGCCAAGGTGTAGGCGTCGACGATCCACTCCAGTCCCTGGGTGCCCACGTCCACCCCGGCCCCGATCGACGGCAGCGCGACGGTGACGATGGTGGCGTCGAGCCCGACGACGAACAGGCTCAGCGAGCACACGGCCAGCACCGTCCAGGGACGGACGGCACCGGCCGTGGTGTGGGCGCGGGTGGGATTGTCCAGCATGGGAAGACCTCCTCGGAGCAGCGCCCGAGTATCACCACCGCCGCGCCGGGGTGACCAGATTCCTTGCTGGAACGGCAAATCCGAGCCTAGGCGGCGTCGTCGACCACCGCACCGTGACACACCGCCATCCGCTGTCCGCTGAACCGGCGGCGCAGCTGCCGATCGTGGGTGACGATCACCAGCGCGCCCCGGTAGTCGTCGAGGGCCTGCTCGAGTTCCTCGACCAGGGCGGGTGCGAGGTGGTTGGTCGGTTCGTCGAGCAGCAGCAGATCGGCGGGTTCGGTGACGAGGCGGGCGATCTCGATCCGCCTGCGCTGCCCGTAGGACAGCTCGCCGACCCGCAGCCCGAGTTCGGCGGGACGGAACAGGCCGAGCCCGAGCAGCGTGTCCACGTGCTCGTCGGGATGCCCGGGCCTGCCGGTGGCGAAGGCGCCGAGCACGGTCGCCGACGCCGGGTAGCGCGGCGCGTCCTGACGCAACCAGCCGACTCGGCCCGCGATGCGCGCCGACCCGGTGTCGGGGCGCAGATCTCCGGCGAGCACACGCAGCAGCGTCGTCTTGCCCGCACCGTTCGGCCCGGTGACGAGCAGCCGGGCACCCGGTTCGATGCGCAGGGCGGGCACCCGCAGCCGGTCACCGATCCGGAGGTCGGTGAGCTCGGCGACCGGCCCGGTCGGTGTCGGCGCCTCCGTCGCCACGGTCGCGTCGAACCGCAGCGGGTCGACCGGCGCCGCGACCGGATCGGCGTGCAGGCGGGCGACGCGCTCCTTGGCATTGCGGATGCGCGACATCGTCCCGTGTCCACGGCCTCGCGCACGGAAGGGTCCCGCCGCGAACACCGCCAGCGGCAGTTTCCGCGGGATCGCCTCGAGCCGGATCACATTCGATTCGGCCAGCCGCCTGCTGCGCGCCAGTTCGGCCCGCCACTGCTCGTATTCCTGGGCGGCCCGGCGACGTTGGGCCGCCTTGGCCGCCAGGTACCCGCTGTAGCCGTCGCCGAACCGGGTGACCTTTCCAGCGTCGACCTCGACGATGGTGCCGGTGATCCGCTCGAGGAACACGCGGTCGTGGGTCACCGCGACCACGGTGCCCCGGTGGGCGCGTAGCTGCTGTTCGAGCCAGGCGACCGCGGCATCGTCGAGATCGTTGGTCGGTTCGTCGAGCAGTAGCAGTTCCGGGGCCGAGGCCAGGGTCGCCGCCAGCGCGAGTCGTGCCTTCTCCCCACCGGACAGGGTCGCGAGCGTGCGCGCACGGTCGAGCCCGGGCAGGCCGAGCGCGGCCAACGCGATGTCGACCCGGGTGTCGGCCCGGTAGCCGTCGCGCGCCTCGAACCGGGTCGATAGGTCCGCGTACGCGTCGAGCACGGCCGGATCGCCGTGTGCCAGTTCCCGCTCGGTGTCGCGCAACCGCGTTTCGATGGCACGCAGTTCGGCCAGGGCGTGATCGATCGCGTCGGCGACGGTGGCGGTCTCCGGTAGGTCGAGTGCCTGCGGGAGGTACCCGATTCCGCTCGGCGCGACCACGGTGACGCTGCCGTTGTCGGGCTGCTGGACTCCGGCGAGCAGCCGGAGCAGGGTCGATTTCCCCGATCCGTTCTCGCCGATCACGCCGACGGTGTCGCCGGGCGCGATCGACAGGCAGACGGCGTCGAGGACGGTGGTGGCGTCGTAGCGCACGGTGACGTCGTGGAGGGTGAGTTGGGCGGTGCTGGTCATGGCAGCTCCTGTTCTCGGCCGTATCCGGCCGCACGAAAGTCCCCGTGGCGGGGCTGGATCGAGAGGGAACGCACACGCTGCGGGAGAGTGCGTGCGGTGGCGGAACGCGGAGCTCAGCTCGACGCGTTTCGCGCGATCACAAGAACAGGAAACCGATACCCATGAGGTCTCCGACCCTAACGACACCCGACACGGTCCGCCACCCCTATTTTCAGCGCCCGGCGAGGGCTTCGGTGCGGAGCCATCGGAGCAGGGCCGGGGTGTCGGTGGTGGTGATGACGCCCACGGTCCGGTGGATGTGCCGGTCGTCGTCGAGCAGGGCCAGCAGGTAGGCGGCGAGGTCGACGCGGGCGGTGAATCGGCCGTCGGCGTGTCCGTCGACGACCGTGTAGTCGGTGGGCGCGGCCAGGTGATACAGCCCGCTCGGGCGCACGATCGTCCAGTCCAGTCCGCTGTCACCGACCAGCTGTTCCATCCGCCGCATGTCGTCGTAGAGGGTGCGGCCCGCTACCCGCGTCACGTACGGCATCAGTACCCGGTTGAACAGGAACCCGCCGTCGGAGTAGGGATGCGGGTCGACGCCGCTCGAACTCACCACGGCGAGACGGCGGACCGCGTGCCGTCGCATCGCGGCGACGATCGCCGCCGTGCCCTGCGAGTAGGTGGTGATCGGTTCCTTGCCCGGGGGAACTCCGAGCGTCGAGAGCACGGCGTCCTGTCCGGCGATCACCGCGTCGACGGCCGTCGGATCGAGCACGTCGGCGCCTGCGACCCGGAGCCGATCATGGCGCAGCGGAAACGATTCCGGCCGTCTGGTCACCGCCGTGACCTCATGTCCGGCGGCCAGTGCCCGACCGGTCAGCAACCTGCCGGTGGGACCGTTCGCCCCGAAGACGGCGATCCGCCGCGCGACCCCACCTTGTTCCCTGATCTCGTGCTCCATCTCGGTTCTCCTGTCCGCGTATGTGCTGGATGACCACGAGTAGCCCGCGCCCCGGCAGCTGTGACACCACCGTGGTGTGAGCAGCGCCACGCGCCGCCGATGTCACAGAACAGCGGTCGCGGACCACTCGTGTACGACACCTGTCGACACCGTGGAAAGGACCGGCATGAGGGACAGCGAACGCGCCACCGCGGCCTTCGTCGCCCAGCGCAATCTGCTCTTCACCGTCGCCTACGAGATGCTGGGCTCGGCCGCCGACGCCGAGGACGTCCTGCAGGAGACCTGGCTGCAGTGGGCCGCAGTCGACCTCGGTGAGGTCCGCGACGAGCGCGCGTTCCTGGCCACCATCACCACCCGCCAGGCGATCCGGCGCCTGCGTGTCCTCGGCAGGCGCCGCGAATCCTATGTCGGGCCGTGGCTGCCCGAACCGTTGCTGACCGCCCCCGACATCGCCGAGGACATCGCGCTGGCCGACAGCGTGTCGCTGGCGATGCTGCTGGTCCTCGAGACGCTCGCCCCCGTCGAACGCGCGGTGTTCGTGCTGCGCGAGGTCTTCGACCTGGCCTACGACGAGATCGCCGAGGCCGTGGACAAGAGCCCGGCGGCGGTCCGCCAGATCGCCCACCGCTCCCGGGTGCACGTGGCCGCGCGCCGGCCACGCGGAGCGGCGTCACCGGATCAGACCAGGGCCGCGCTCGGGGCGTTCCAGCGGGCCGTCGACACCGGTGACCTGCAGGGCCTCCTCGATCTGCTGGCGCCCGATGTCGTGTTCCTCGGTGACGGCGGCGGTGTCAGACAGGCACTGCTGCGTCCGGTGGTCGGTGCCGACCGGGTGGCCCGCGTGCTGGCCGGTGGTTCGGCGTGGATGGGTGGCACCGCCTCGGTGGAACCGGCGCAGATCAACGGCAGGCCCGCGCTGATCGTCCGGCTCGACGGCGAGATCGACGGCGTGGTGGCACTGCGGATCGACGACGGCCTGATCACCGGCCTGTACTTCGTCCGCAACCCGGCCAAGCTCGCGAATGTCCACCGCGAAAGGTCGCTGGACCGGCACGGAGCACGGCGATGACTGCATCGGGTGCCGCGCGGCGAACGGCCGTGCGGCACCCGATGCGATGCGGAGATCAGTTGTAGGACTTGGCCACTCCGTCGAGCAGGTGCTCGAGGGTGTCGTAGGCGGGGGCGTCGACGACGTCGATCAGGTCGGCGGGCACCGGGACGTTGCGCTCGGCGGCGATCGCCGTGAACTGGGCATTGTCGCCGGTGCGGAAGCCGTGGACGGCGGCGAGGCGGCGCAGTTCCGGGTTCTCGGTGAGCAGCTTGCCGATCTTGTCGCCGGTGCCGGTCAGCGGGACCAGGGTGTGGCTCGACAGCACGGTCGGGGTCGGATAGGTCAGCACCATGTCCGGCTTGATCCTGCCCTTGCCCGCCGCCTCGACGAACTGGGCCTCGTAGATGCACACCAGCGGGGTCGGGCCCATCCCGTTGGTCAGGTACTGGGTGAACGGACCTTCGCTGCTGTTGTCGGTGTAGCCCTGGGCGAGGAACAGTTTCGACAGCGCGGGCAGCACATGCTGTTCGGCAGTGGCGCCGCGCACGATGGTGTGGTCGTTGGCGACGTAGCTCGCGATCGACAGGTACATGGCCGCCGAGTTGGAGCTGCGCGGATCGGTGGTCGAGACGAGGATGTTCTTCTCGACCGGGTAGACGGTGTTGTCGGGCAGGTCGTCCCACTGCACGCCGGTGCCCGCCAGTTCCAGGTACCGGTTCATGTCGAAGGTCGCGACCGGGCCCGGCTTGATCACGCCCGCCGCGGTGAGCAGATCCGCGATCGGCCGATAGGTGGCGATCGCGATCGGCGAGGCGAACGGGGTGTATTTGGTGGTGACATTGCGCTGCCGCTGGATCCGTTCGGCGGCGGGGCTGCTCGACGGGAACGCGAAGTCGTAGCGGTCCAGGTCGACGGTGGTCGCGATCTGCCGCGACCCGGCCGGCTCGACCTCGACCCGGATGCCGTTGTCGGCGAGGACCTTCACCACCTGCTCGTCCTGGAAGAAGGACACCTTCTCCGACCCGACGACACCGCGCACGACCGTCACCGGAGCGCCCGTCGGCGCGGCGGCCGGGGTGTCGCCACCGCCGGGTAGCAGGATCACCGCGGCCGCGACGGCGGCGACGACGGTGACGGCACCGATCGACAGCGGCAGCACGCCACGCCTGCTCACCAGCTGCCCGGCCCGTTCGGCGGCCGAATTCTCCGGCTGCGCGGCGGGCGCCGGTTCGGGTTCGGCGGCCCGGACACCGGCCGCCGGAGCGGGCACCCGCACGGTCGGGTCGGGATCGGCCAGTTCACTGCGCACGATCCGTTCGACCAGAATCGGCACGAACTCCCGGATCGGCTTGCCCGCGAAACGATGGTGCGCGGCACCCACCGCCGAGGTCACCTGGTCGGCGGGGACGTTCTCGGACAGGTCTTCGACCAGACTCTCGGTCATGCGCCGCATTGCCAGCTCTTCACGCTGGACGGTATCGGCGGCTTCGCCGGGGGTTACGCGCGACACCACATTTCTCCTGGGCTCACTTCGGGCTGCGGACGACGGCGCGCGTCCACCGGGCCCTCCCGTGCGCACGCCGCGGGCCACGCTACCGGCGCGCAGCACAGTTACCCAGCGGTGAACGGCCGGGCACGCAGTGTTCAGCACCCGCTCCGCTGCCCGCAATGTCGCGTTGTCCGCGCGTTCGCGTAAACATCGAAACACGCTCTGCGAGTGTGGGATTCACTACCATCGCCCGGCCGTGGCCGACCCGGGGACGGTGCCGGTGTCCGGCTGCGAACGCCGCACACCGCGCAGTGCCGTACGCAGCATCCCACCCGCGAGCTGTTCCAGCACGCCGATCACCACCAGCGCACTGCCGGCAACCGTGGCCAGTCCCGTGACGGTCTCGAACTTCATCGCGATCATGGTGATCCCGATCGCCGTGGTGCCCAGTCCGCAGATCTCGTGCAGCCAGCCGTCGGTCACCTCGGTGTCCCAGGCCGCGACCAGGGCCTGCACGATGCCGCGCACCGACCAGCCGATCCCGATCCACAGCGCCAGCAGCTCGATGTTCCCGCCACCGAAGGCCAGCGCCGCCAGGATGACGGTCAGCACGGCACTCACCACCACCAGGGCCCGCAGCACCAACGCGATCCGCGCCACCACCGCGAGATAGGCCTGGATTCCGGCGCTGAGCAGCAGGGAAACACCGAACAGTAGGGCCAGCGTGGATTCGCTGCGGCCGGGCCACAGCAGCGTCGCGATGCCGAGGACGAACGAGCACCCGCCGGCGATCACCATCGCCTGCCGGGTTCGGTCCGGTACCGGATTCCCCTCCCCGTCGTTCACGGGCATTCCCTCACGATAGGCGCGCCACACCCGATAGCCGCAGATTTGCCCGGCGCGCCGCGCGGTTCACGTCAGCCGCTGCCGCAGAAAGGGCGCGGTCCGGCTGACCGGATCGGCCGCGACCTGCTCCGGTGTGCCCTGCGCGACGATCCGGCCGCCCTTGGCCCCGCCGCCCGGCCCCAGGTCGACGACGTGGTCGGCCTGGGCCACCACGGTCATGTCGTGTTCGACGACGATGACGGTGGCGCCGGAGTCGACGAGCGAATTCAGCTGGGTCAGCAGGACGTCGGTGTCGGCCGGGTGCAGTCCGGTCGTCGGCTCGTCGAGCAGGTAGACCGTCCCCGCACGCCGGGCCCGCTGCAACTCGGTGGCCAGCTTCACCCGCTGCGCCTCACCGCCGGACAGCTCGGTCGCGGGCTGACCCAGCCGCAGATAGCCGAGCCCGACCTCGGTCAGCGTGCGCAACGCCCGGGCGACCACCACGACGTCGGCGAGGAATTCCGCGGCCTCGTCCACCGACATGGCCAGAACCTCGGCGATGGTGGCGTCGTGGTAGCGGATCTCGAGCGTTTCCGGGTTGTAGCGGGCGCCATGACAATCCGGGCACGGGGTGTAGGTGCTGGGCAGGAACAGCAGCTCCACCGTGATGTACCCCTCGCCCTGGCAGGTGGGACACCGCCCCTCGGCGACATTGAACGAGAACCGGCCGACGCCGTAGCCGCGCGCCCGCGCGGTCGCGGTATCGGCGAACAGTTTGCGGACGGTGTCGAACAGGCCCGTATAGGTGGCGAGGTTCGAGCGCGGCGTCCGCCCGATCGGCGCCTGATCGACCTCGACGACGCGCACGATCGTCGGATCGGCAGCGGCGGCGGTCGAGATCGCGTGCAACAGGCTCGACTTCCCCGATCCGGAGACGCCGGTGATCGCCGTGAACACCCCGAGCGGAAGATCAGCGTCGAGGTCGCGCAGGTTGTGGCTGGTGACCGCGCGCAGTTCGAGCGTGCCGTTGGGCGTGCGGCCGGCTCGCGGTGGCCGGGTGACCTCGTCGAACAGATAGGGGCGGGTGACCGAATCGGTGACCGTGCGCAGCCCGTCGACCTCCCCGCAGTACAGCACGCGCCCACCGTGCACGCCCGCACCGGGACCGATATCGATCAGCCAGTCCGCGTGCCGCACCACCTCCAGGTCGTGCTCGACGAGGAACACGCTGTTGCCGGACGCGGTGAGCCGGCTCAGCACCGTCGTCAGCGCGGCGGTGTCGGCCGGATGCAACCCCGCCGACGGTTCGTCGAGGATGTAGACCACGCCGAACAGTCCGGAGCGCAGCTGCCCCGCCAGCCGCAGCCGCTGTAACTCGCCACCGGAGAGCGTCGGGCTCTCCCGGTCGACGCTGAGATAGCCGAGGCCGAGTTCGATCAGGACCTCGATGCGCGCGAGCAGATCCTGGGTGAGCACCGCGGCCGCGCCCGTGCCCTCGGTGTAGGGGCGCAGCACCGCGACCATCTCGCTGAGCGGCAACCCGGCCAGCTCGGTGATGTTGTGGCCAGCGAACGTCACCGCCAGCGCTTCGGGTTTGAGCCTGTGTCCGTCGCACAGCGGGCACGTCGCGGTGTGCAGGTACTCGGCCGCGCGTTTGCGGGTGGCCTCACTCTTGGACTCGGCGTGCGCGCGCAGCAGCAGCCGTTCGGCGCTGGTGTAGGTGCCCTGATAGGGCCGGTGGATCCGATGCGGTTCCCGCTCTGGTTCCACCGTGACCACCGGCTTCTCGTCGGTGAACAGGATCCACTCGCGGGCCTGCGGTGACAGTTGCCGCCACGGCCGGTCGATGTCGTAGCCGAGCGCGGCGAGCACGTCGCGCAGGTTCTTCCCCTGCCAGGCGCCGGGCCAGGACGCGATCGCGCCGTCGCGGATGCTCAGCGACGGGTCGGGCACCATCGACGCCTCGGTCGCCTCGTGGACGACACCCTGACCGTGACAGCGCGGGCACGCGCCCTCGACGGTGTTGGGCGAGAACGCATCCGAATACAGCCGATTCGTGCCCGCCGGATAGTGACCGGGTCCGGTCCTGGCCGGGCCCTCCGGGTAGTCGCCCTCGCGCGACATGAGCAGCCGCATCGAGTTCGAGATCGCGGTGACCGTCCCGACCGTCGACCGCGACGACGGCGAGGATCGGCGCTGCGCAAGCGCCACCGTCGGTGGCAGCCCGGTCACGTCGTCGACATCGGGCGCTTCCACCTGGTGCAGCAAGCGCCGGGCATACGGTGCGACCGACTCCAGATAGCGGCGCTGCGACTCCGCGTACAACGTGCCGAAGGCCAGGGACGACTTGCCCGAACCCGAGACACCGGTGAACACGACCAGGGCGTTCCTCGGCATGTCCGCGTCGACGTCACGCAGATTGTGGACCCGGGCGCCGCGCACCCGAACCGAAGGATCGACCTCGTGCGAATCCACAGCTACCCAGAGTACGCGGCCCGGCCACGCGTTCGCGTGCCCATCAGAAGAACCAGCCCAGCTCCGGCGCGCGCTCGGAGGTGAACGCCGCGTCGAGATCCCGTAGCGCAGCGGCGTCGTCGACCCGGATCCGGTGCGCGGCGGCCAAGCTCGCCGCCCGATGCGCACCGAAGTACAGCGCGCCGAGGACATTGATATCGAGTCCGAGCGCGGCCGGGCGGGTGGTGGGTTCGCACTCGGCGACACCGTCGCGCACGCGCAGGGCGAAGGTGCCACCGGCCGACCGGAACGGGTCGTGCACGGCCAGGACCGTGTCCAGGTCGTGCCGGTAGCGGCGGGCGGTGAGGGCGGCGGGCACATCCATCAGCCGCGCCCACAGCGAATCACCGCGATCGATCACGCGCGCCGCGCGGGAATCGGCGAGCAGGTACGGCAGCGGATCGTCGTCGGCGATCTCGACATCGATGGTCTCGACCAGGTCCAGCCCGAGCAGCACCCGCCACAGCGCGGCGTGCGCGTCCGGGGTGAGCGCACGGTACTCCCACACCGACGCGGTGGCCCGGCCGTCCCGCCAGCGCCGCCGATACAGGGCGTACCCGTCGGGGTGAACCAGGGTGAACAGGGTGGTGGCACCGTCGCGATGGCGTTCCACGTCGGCGAAGAACAGATCCCACTTGGCGTCGGGGCGCACCTGGGCACCCGGCACCGTGGCCTGCCAGCGCTCGTAGACCGCCCGGATGTGCGGCGCGGCCTCGGCCAGGGTGGACATCTCGACGCCACCGGGATCGGGCGTGGTCGAGCGGAACTCGGCGCGGCGACGGTCGATGGAGATCGTGGTGGACAGGATCGCCGGGTCGTAGCCGAACCGGCCATAGATCGTGGCCTCGCTGGCGGTGAAGATCGTCAACGGCAGGCCGTCTGCCTCGGTGCGGGCGTGCTGGGCGGTGTAGAGCTCGCGCAGGATGCCCCGCCGCCGATGCGTCGGCGCGACCGCGACACCCGAGACTCCGCACGCCCGCACCTGCCGATCCCCCGGCACGGTCACCGTCATGGTCCGGTCGACGGTGTGCCCGACGACCCGGTCACCGTCGACCGCGACCAGTGACCGTTCGATCGGGAACAACTCCCACCGATACGGGAGCTCATCGGCCCCGTACCGCATCCCGAACCCGGTCTCCTGCAATCCGATGATCGCGTCCGCGTCCGCACTGGTAGCCGATCGCACGATGATGCTCTTCGCCGATGCCATCCCCGTACCCTCCCACGCCGACCCGGCACGGCACATCTCCTTTTCCCGGAACTAGCCCGGCAGCAGCGCGACCACCTCGACCGCGGCCCGCTGGTCCCCGCCCAGCTCGTAGGGCGCGGCGACAGACCCCGGCGCACCGGACGGCCGCCCCGAAGGAGAACGCGGAAACCGCAGGACAGCGCCCGCGGAACCGAGCGGCACCTCGGTCGCCGTGTCACTGTCGACCGCGGCACCGAGGCCGATGCCACTCGGTAGGATCTCGGCCGGCGTCACCAGGACCGACGGGTCGGGCGTGTCGCTGTGGTTCTGCGCCTGCGCCACCGCACGCCCGCTCAGCAGTTCCACCACCGCCGCGAGGGCGACCGGATCGGCGGTACCGTCGTAGATCCACCGCCTGCCGAGCACCCCGTGCTCAGTGGTTCCGACCAGCGCACGGTCGCCGTCGAGCAACGGGGCACCGCGATAGGTCAGCGGCACGTTGTACAGCACCGGGCCGTCGGTGGAATCGTCGACGACGAGCAGGAACTCGATACCGACCGCACCCGCGGGATCGTCGAGCCGGAACCCGCCCACCTTGCGCAGGCGCGGCGCCTGGCCTCGATACCACGGTCGCCGGGGCAACAGTGTCTCGATCAACGCGAGTTTGCTCGGAGTCAGGGTGGTGCGGTGGATGACGGCCATGCCGAAGGCTACCCGTGGTCGGTCATCGCCCGCAGATCCGGCAGGGAGCCGATGCGCTGGGTGATCGGACGACCCGGCGCCGCGGTCTGCGGTGAGCCGGTGGCGCGCAGCAGCGCCCGAACCTGGTCCGGGGTCGCCCGCCCCGGACCGGTGGCGCGGATGCCTTGGTACGCGGCGACCGCGCCGACCACGATCGGGGACGCGCTGGAGGTGCCGCTGAATTCGTCGGTGTACCAGAGGTCTTCGTCGGCGCCGCCCTGGAGGTCGCCGTAGCCGGTGGTGGTGACCTCGCGGCCCCAGCCCTGGACGTCGAGGCGGGCACCGTAGTTGGAGAACGGGAGCCGCGACCGCGCTGGGCCGTGGTCGCGGCCGTGCAGGCCGGGCGGAGGTGCCCCCGCGCCGACCACGACGGCACCGGAGTCGGTGTCGCCACCGCGGAACGGGTTGTGCCAGGTGGCGGGGAAATCGCCGGGGCGCGCGTCGTAGACGGGGTCGTCGAGGTTCTCGTTGCCGTTACCCGCGGCCTCGACCACGACGATGCCGCGCCCGACGGCGTAGCGGATGGCGGCGAAGTCGTCGGGCCACCATTCGACGGCGATGTAGCCGCGCTGATCGGGTCGGCCCGCGTAGTCGAATCGGGGTCCGGGACGGTGGAGTTCGATGAGCAGGACGTCACCGGGGTCGAGCGCGTCGGCGGCCGAGCGGATCGCGGTCGCCGAGCCGATCCCGAAGATCGAGATCGCCCTGATGTGCGCCTCGGGCGCGATGCCGGTGACGCCGAAACCGTTGCGGTCGCCGCTGATCTCCCCGGCGACGGCGGTGCCGTGATTGCGCCAGCCGAGATCGGCCGACGCGGTGCCGCCGATGACCCCGCCCTGATTCTGCCGCAGGTCCTCGTGCGTGAACCGCCAGGCGCCCTCGACATCGATCACCCGCACCCCGGTCCCGAGTCCACCGGGCCGGGTGTGTGCCCAGGTCGCGTCGATCCCGGTCGGCGCCGGGTCCAGGTAGCCCTGTCGGTCGCGGAAGTCGGGCGTCGCCGCCGGTGCGTCCGGTGCGAGGGTGTTCTCGGCCAGCGGGGCCAGGGGTGGTTCGGCGGCCGGCTTCACATAGGCGGCCGCGACCGTGTCGTCCCGGCGGAGCCGATCCGCGAGTTCGGCGAGATCACCCACCTGCCCGCGCACGGTGTAGTAGCTCAGGTATTCCCCCGCGACCGGTGCCTGCGGCGTCTCGGCCAGCCGCCCCGCCAGGCGGTTGTCCGGCCCGAAGATCGGCACCAGGTAGGTGTCGGCGGGCAACAGCTCGTCGACGCGGGCCCGCACGGAGCGGTTCTCCCGCAACGCGATCGGCGTGATCTCGGGACCGGTCGCCGTGGTGACGACGACCAGTTCCGCCGGCGACACCGCGGGGCCGGGAACCCCTGGTCGTCGCTGCCTGCTGGGTCGAGCGGTGGGAGCCATGGTTACCAGTCCACAGGGCGCCCGGCCCGGCCGCCACCATTGCGCCGCAACCGGATTCGCGACACGCCGTGCCCGATCTTCGCGACGCACCGGCGACGCCGAAATCGCGACGACGACCGCGGTTTCGCACAGCCCCCGCGTACGGCCCGATTCTTGCCGTTTCTACCTGTCGGCCCGGCCGGGTAGGGTGCCCATCGTCGGCGAATCACGGTGTGCTGCTGAGTGTTTCGCTTAGAATGAGTGCAGGGTGAGATCCTCGGTCACCCGGTACCGATTCTCGGGTACCAGCGTAACCCCGCCGCCGTCGCGCGGGGTGCGAGCGTGAACCATGCCAACGGATATGCAGTCATGCAGGGGGTCAACCATGTCCACAGCTGTCGATTTCGCCGCCCGTCTCATCGATCCGGCCGCCATCGCCGCGGCCGGGCACTCGGCGGTCCTCGCCTATGTCGCGCCGAGCAGGCCCGGCGCGAACTTCGGCGCCAAACCGATCACCGCCGACTACGCCCGCGCGCTGGAAGCCGCGGGGCTCGACATCGTGTCGATCTGGCAGTACGGCAAACCGGGCGATCCCACCCCGTCGGACTGGACCACCGGTTTCGACGGCGGCAGGCGGATGGCCGAGCAGGCGCTGGCCACCCATCTGAGCCTCGGCGCGCCGCGCCGCGCGCCGATCTTCTTCGCCGTCGACGAGGACATCGCGCTGTCGCAGTGGAACAGCACCGCCGTCGAGTTCTTCCGTGGCGTCAACGCCGTCCTCGGCACCGATTGGACCGGCATCTACGGGCATTCCCGGGTGTGCGCCTGGGCGATCGAGGACGGCGTGGTCGGCGGCCGCGGCGGATTCAGCTGGGTGTGGCAGACCCGCGCCTGGTCGGGCACCGAGCGCGAGCCACGCGCGGTGCTCTACCAGCGCGTGATCGACACCCCGAGCAATCCGGGCCCGATCATCGACGGCACGCACGTCGATGTCGACGACATCCTCGCCCCCGATTTCGGGCAGTGGAGCCTGGACCGCACCGTGGCGATCCCCGAGTTCACCGAACTCGACCGGCGCGGTCCCTCGCATTCCTCCCGCGACGGTGCCCGGATCACCAACTTCATCCTGCACACCCAGGAGGGCAACGGCACCGCGGAATCACTGGCCGCCTACCTGAACAATCCGGCCAACGGCGTCTCCTACCACTACACGCTGCGCGACGCGATCCTGGTGCGGGTCGTGCCCGAGGAACGCGCCTCCTGGTCGGTGCTGTCGGCCAACCCGTTCACCGTGAACCTGTGCTTCGCGGGCAGCCGGGTCGCCTGGTCCCGCCAGGACTGGCTGGCCATCGACGACGACCTGCGCATCGCCGCCTACATCGCCGTGCGCAGCGCCCACCGGCACGGGTATCCGACCGAGGTGATCGCCCCCGACTATCACGTCGCCGACGGCATCACCGACCACAACTATGTGACCAGGGCACTGGGCATCGGCAGTCACACCGACGTCGGCCCGAACTTCCCGTGGGACGTCTTCACCGCGCACGTCGCCGCGTTCGCGGGCACCGCCCCGAACGCCATCGACGACCGCGCCGCCGCGTCCCCGTGGCTGGGCGCGCGCCGCACCGTCGGTGAGATCCCCACCCCGGACGGGGTGGGCCGATTCGCCGAGTTCGAGCACGGCTACATCTACTGGCACCCGGCCACCGAAGCCCACGCCGTCCCCACCGCGATCATGACCAAGTTCGCCGAACTGGGCTGGGAGGCCGGACCGCTGGGCTACCCGATCGCCGAACACACCGAACTCCCCGACCCACGCGGCACCGGGCCGGGCCTGGCGCAAGCGTTCCAGGGCGGCGCCGTCTATCGGCGGGCCGGTCGGCCCGGCTACCGCGTGCACGGCGCGATCGGCGCGCGTTGGTCGGCGGCCGGGTTCGAGAACGGTCAGCTGGGCTGGCCCGCCTCCGACGAGATCACCCACGACGACGGGAAATACCAGGAGTTCGAGTTCGGCCGCATCTACTGGGTTCCCGACCAGATCGTGGCCCTGCGCAACTCCGGCGATCCCGACACTCCGCTCGCTGGCCCGGCGTAGGTCAGGACAGCAGGATCGCGAGGGTGGTGGCGCCCGCACCGAGGACGAGGGCCGCCACCACCAGGGTCGCGATCATCCGGATCCGCGGTGACGGACCCGTGTAGGTGTCCTCGTCCTCGTTCAGCATCGCGGCGAGGTCGACGGCGGCGAACTCGCGGGTGGACTCCAGTGGTCCCGGCTGTTCGGTCATGGCGCTGACGCTAGTCCAGTGCGCCGCTCCCCGCGCCGGTTAGCCCGTTCACCTCGACCGGCGATCGGGTCGCGGCCAGCAGTTCGTCGAGTTGCCGTTCGGCGCGTTCGGCACGGGCCAGGGTCTGGGTGCGCGCGTCGTCGAGCGCGGCGAGCCGTTGCGAGGTCTCGGCCCTGACCCGGTCCAGCGCGGCCGCCGATTCGGTCCGCCAGGTCTCGGCGTCGGCGGCAGCGGTGCGGCGCAGGTCGGCGAGTTCGGCGCGCGTGCGATCCAGCTCGGTCCGGGTTGTTTCGAGTTCGCTTCTGGCCCTGCGCCATTCCTCCCGCGCCTCACTCGCGGCTTCCACCCGTTCGGCGGCCGCCGCTTCGGCCCGCTCGGTCGCCCGGTCGGCGTCGGCGGCCCGCTGCACCGCCAGATCGCGTTCGGCCTGGGCGGCGTTGACTCGAGCCTCCGACTCGCGGCGGACCTGCGTTATCTCGGTGTCGGCTCGCTGTTCGGCCCGCGCGGTGTGCTCGGCGGCCTCCTGCCGGATCCGCTCGATCTCCTCGGCGGCGTCGCGGTGCGCGGCGCGTACGTCGGCCTCGGCCGCGCTGCGCGCCGCGAACACCTCGTCGGCGGCCTGCTTCGTCAACCGTTCCACCTCGGCCAGCGCCTCGTCGCGAGCTACGTGCGCCGCGGCGATCAACTGCTCGGCGTCCTCGGCCGCGCCGGCCGCGTCCTCGGCCGCCGATTCGGCGAGGGCCCGCGCTTCCTCCGCGTCCCGGCGCGCCTGTTCGGCGGCGACCGCTTTCATGTCGGCTTCCGCGATCCGCCGTGCGGCATCGGCCTGCACCGCCTGGACCTGGGCCTCGGCCACCGACGGGTCACCGAGCGTCGACAGTTCGGCCACCGCCGCATTCAGCGTCGTGCCCAATTGCTCGGCCAGGCCACGGAACTGACCGAGCAGCTCATCGGCCCGCAACCGCGCCACGGTCACCGGACCCTGAGTCGTCACAGTGACGGTTTCGGCCCCACTCTCCGACTCCTGTTGCAGGCGCTGCCTTTCCCGCCACGCGCGCCATCGCGTGTGGTCCGGGTGATCGCAGTATTCGGAAGGGCGACCGGGGCCGCCGCCGCGAGTGATGGGACGGGCACAGCCCGGATAGTTGCAGACGCTCGACACGGGAGAATCGTAACGTTGGTTTCGTCATTTCAATACGTATTAGACGAAACGAAAGCCGTGTCGCTCCTTCGGGACTCGGATTGGAGGGTTCGGCTTCTAGCCGCCGATAAGTGAACATTATCGGGGGTCAGACTTCCGGGCAGATCCAAAGTACCTCGATCTATTTCCGTTTACGTTTGGTCACTGCCAACGCAACGTAACTGCTACGGAACCATGTGAGAACTGTGGTCGGTGGTACTTCCGTACCATTCCTGAGAACAATGACGAGATTGTCGAGATCGGGAGACTCCTGCCGTCCGGCCAGACCTCCCCCACCGTCGGGCGCTGCTTGGATCACTCCGCAACGAGCCGGGCCAGGCGACGCCGAGTGCGGGCGGTGATGTGGCCGAGGCATTCGCGGTCCGAGTCTCGTTGCGGTTGGATATCGCCGCCGAATGCTGAACATTGCCCAGAGCGGGACTGCGCACCTGAGTAGCGGCGCGATCGACGCGGATCATCACAACTATCTGGGCAAATTTCCATGCCCGCCGATTAGCTGAACAGTCGCCAGGCGCACAGTCTGGAGTTTGCTGAAGATTTCGTGATCGCTGCGGGTGCGATCCCGAACAGCTATGTTTCCCGCATGGACACCTCAGAAACCGTGACATCGGCGACGAGGGTCGGCCGCCGCCTGTCCTATCCGATGTTCGCGCTGATCGTGATCGTCTATCTCGCGATCATCCAGCTCGGCGGGCTGCTGATGACAGCGGTCAGCGGCGAGGACGACTTCCTCTCCACCCGCGCGGTGTTCTTCGGCATGATCATCCCGCTGGGCGCGGCCCTGGCCTTCACCTATGGCGTCATCAGCTATCTGGGCTGGCTGCGGCCGGTCCTGCACGACGATCGGCCGACCCGGTCGTGGGTGCGGATCGTGCCGATCGTCTTCATCGTCGCGATCGTCTTCGGGATCAACTACAGCGCGTTGGCCGACAAGGGCTTTCTGTATGTCCTGGTGTTGCTGATCGCCACACAGTTCGTGGGGTGGGGCGAGGAAGGCATGTTCCGTGGCATCGGCGTTCTGGTGCTGCGCGATCACGGGCTCACCGAGGGCAGGGTCGCGTTGTGGTCGAGCATCGTGTTCGGCGCGGTGCACCTGGCCAACGGGGTCACGCACGGCATCAGCGCGCTGCCGCAAGCGATCATCGTCAGCCTGGCCGGCTACTTCTTCTATCTGACCCGCCGGGTCAGCCGCGGCAACACCGTCAACTCGGTGCTGCACGGCCTGTTCGACTTCACCCTGCTCACCGGGACCGTCATCCTCGCCGATCAGACCATGTATCCGGGCACGCTGCTGCCGATTCTGGTCTACCCGCTGCTGGCGATCGTGCTGCTCGTCAAGCGTCACAGCATCGAGCCGACCACGCATCCGGCGTCCTGACCCGCACCGCCGCGGTGTCGCCCCGAACGATCACGGAGTCCCCATGGGTACACATCAGCGAGAATCCGAACAGGCTTTCTCGGAGCGGTATTTCGACCCGGGCGACCGCTGGGTCCCCGTCGACCGCCGCCGGCTCGGCATGGACAAGCGGACCATCCTGCCCGCACTCATCGTGCTCGCCCTGGCCTTCGTGCAGGGTGTCCTGCTGCCACAGATCGATGCGGCGATCCCGGAGAAGGACGTCACCACCACGGGCGAGGTGATCGCGCTGCAGGGACAGGTGGGGTTCACCGCCGCAGGCGGCTGGTCGCTGATCGCCGGCGAACGGCGAGAGGACGAACCCAGCGGTCAGGGCTATCCCCCACAGGCGGTGCTGGCCCGCGGCGGATCCCAATTCGTGGTCCGCACCGGCACGTTCGACGGCGACCCCCGCGCCCTGCTCGCCCAGATCGAACGCACCGACGAACTTCTCGACACGGGCTTGACCGCGTCCGGCGAGCCGACCGCCATCACCACGCGCGGCGGCGTGGACGGTGTCATCACCCGGTATGCGGCCGCCACTGTCGACGGTGTGCTGGCCGCCTTCGTCGTCGACGGCACCGGCATCGAAGTCGTCGCCGTCGGACCGGCGCAGCCGGGTCAGGATCTGCTCGGCGAGGTCGCCGACATGATCGCGAGCATCGACCGCATCGGAGCCACACGATGACCACCTTCGACTCGGCACAGGCCAGGTTCCTCGCCATCGAGAACTCCGGTTGGGGTCGCGGTTTCACTTTCTACCAGCCGCGCAATCTCGCGTTCTGGGTGTATGTGCTGATCACCGGTTCCGGTGCACTGCTGTTCGTGTCGCGGATCGCGAGCAGCTACCCCGCCTACGGCCGCGCGATCGCGGTCACCGCCGCGGTGTTCGCCGTCTACGGTGCGCTGTTCTGGTGGTTCGTCGCCCATATCGACCGCTATGCCCGCCAGCCGACGAAACTGCTCGTCGCCGCGTTCTGCTGGGGCGGTTTCGCCGCCACCTGGGCGATGGCTTCCTACGCCAACGACGCGCTGATCGGCATCTACGCCAAGGTTTTCGGCCACGCGTGGGCGCAGGACTGGGGTGCGAGCCTGGCCGCGCCGTTCACCGAGGAGACCGCCAAGGGGTTCGGTCTGCTGCTGATCATCGCCCTGGCGCCCCGGTTGATCCGGACCGCGTTCGACGGCTTCATCGTCGGCGCGTTCCTCGGTCTGGGCTTCGAGATCATCGAGGACATCGCCTACGGCATGAACTCCGGTGCTTCGCAGTTCGGCGCCAATCAGGTCGACGCGTCTATGAGCACCGTCGTCCTGCGGGTGGCCACCGGCGCCACCGGCCACCTGCTCTACACCGCGCTGTTCTGCGCCGGGCTGGTGTATCTGCTGGGACGTCCGGCCGAACCCCGCCGGGTGGGCCGCGGCGCCGCCCTGATCGCGATCGCCATGCTGCTGCACGGATTCTGGGACTCGATGGCCAACTTCGCCGGCAACAGCGCGCTGGGCGGAATCGGGGTCATCGTGGGCACCATGATCGTCGCCCTGTCGATCGCCGCCGCGGTCTTCCGCACGACGGTGCCCCGCGAGCGGGAGTTCCTGGCCCAGATCCTGGCCCCCGAGGTCGAGAACGGCACGATCACCGAGAACGAAGCCGCGGCCGCGTGCGCCGACGCCAAGGGCCGCAGGGCCTTCCGCAAGACCGGCGCGGGCCGGGCGGGCCGCGCCCGCAACGACCGGGTACTCGACGCGATCTACGACCTGGCCGACGCACTGGCCGCGGACCGGGGCGCCGAGACGCCGCGCGTCGAATTCGCCCGTTCGGAGATCACCCGCCTGCGCGCCGGGCGCCCGCCCACCGAGGCCCAGCTCCCGGTCGAGGTGTGAGATGTTTGCGGTGACGTGGGCCGGGGGATCCGAACGGCAGCCGGCCGCAGCCGATCGACCAGGAGCAGCACATGCCCGGAGCAGTCCCCCGCACCACTCTCACCCATGTCACCCTCGGTCTCGGCTGGGATCCCGTGCGCTCGGGCAAGTTCCGGCGCCGCGCCAAGGACATCGATCTCAATGCGGCCGCGCTGTCGTTCCGCGGACAGGACTTCGTCGACATCGCCTATCACGAACAGCTGACCTCGCGTGACGGCGCCATCCGGCACCTCGGTGACAGCGTCGACGGCGTCGGTGACGGCGACGACGAACTCATCGTCACCGACCTGACCCGGCTCGACCCAGCCGTCACCACCATCGTCTTCCTCATCACCTGCTACACCGGCCAGCCCTTCGACCGGATCGAGAACGGTTTCTGCCGTGTCCTCGACAGCGTCACCGGCACCGAACTCGCCCGCATCGACCTGGCGACCGCCCACTCCCACACCGGTCTGGTGCTCGGCACCCTCCACCGCGCCGACCGCGACTGGACCTTCACCTATGTCGCCGAGCCGATCACGGCCCAGCACGTCGCCGACGCGGTCCCCCACCTCACCGCCTACCTGAACTGAGCCGCACGGCACCGTCGAAAAACCTGTTGGCGGACGACGGCAGCCACTGCTACCTTTCCGGAAGCCGTGGGAGAGAACGAGGAGGTGGTACCCGTGAACGCAGTTTCGACATGGGTGCTCCCCTCCGGGGTCACGGTCGGACGATAGGTCGTCCGGGAGCGCCGCACAGCACTCCCGAAAGGCACGACCATGCACTTCACTTCCGAACGCCGCCTCGACGACGGTGTCCTCGAACGCCACTTCACCCTCGGTGAGATCCCCGGCATCCTGTGGACGCCCGCATCCACCGCCGCACCGGCGCCGTTGATCCTCGTCGGCCACCCCGGCGGACTACCCGCCCTGTATCCCCGGCTCGCGGACCGGGCGAGACATACGGTGACGGCGGGCTTCGCCGCGGCGACCATCGAACTCCCCGGCGCCGGTGCGCGTCCCCGCTCCGCCGCCGCGGACCAGGCACGCGCCGACCTGCGGCGAGCCATCGAGGCCGGCAGGCCGGTCGACGACGAGATCGTCGACCGGCTCGTTCTGCCGCTGGTCGAACAGGCGGTCCCGGAATGGCGGACCGCCCTCGACGCCCTGCTCGCGCTACCCGGGATCGGTGGCCCGGTCGGGTTCTCGGGCGGGGTGATCTCGATCGGCGTCCGCCTCGCGGCGGTCGAACCCCGGATCGCCGCCGCCCTCCTGTTCGCCGGTAGTTTCGTGCCCCGCGCCATCGTCGAGGAGGCCCGGCAGATCACCATTCCGCTGCAGGTCCTGCTCCAGTGGGACGACGAAGGAAACGACCGGCAACAGGCCCTTGACCTGTTCGACGCCTTCGGTTCGAAGGAGAAGACACTGCACGCGAACATGGGTGGGCACACCGGAGTCCCGCGGTTCGAGGGCGACGCGGGGAACCGGTTCTTCGCCCGTCATCTGAGGTGAGCCGGGTCGACCACCGAGGATAGGAGCGATCGCCCGGGACGCCGATCGTCGACAACGATCGGCGTCCTCTGGGCGCAGCCGACCGTCCGGCAGGACCGGTTATCCGCTCGCACACCGACCGATCGGCGCGTTTGCGTTCCTCGACTTCCGTTGCGGCGCTGATAGTTTCAGTGCATCGAGGGACGCTGACCTAGGGAAAGCGAGCACTGCGTGGACGTCGGACCTGCGATCCGTACGGCAGCGGGCGTCGTGCGCGGGCGCTGGGATGGCGCTGTCGCGATCTTCCGGGGAATCCCGTATGCCCAACCACCGGCCGGCGCACGGCGGTTCGCCGCCCCGGTGCCCGCCCGGTCGTGGGACGGAGTTCGCGATGCGGGGCGGTTCGGTCCGCCGGTTCCGCAGGTGCGGAACACCGGCTCGGTGATGTCGTCGGTGTCCGGCCGGACAGAGGACGGATCCGAGGATTGCTTGACCCTCAACGTCTGGTCACCCGACCTCGGTACCGCGGAACTGCCGGTGATGGTCTGGATCCAGGGCGGCACCTATCTGGAGAACAACACCGCCAACCCGCACTACGACGGCGCGTTGCTGGCCGCGGCCGGTGTGGTGGTGGTCAGCATGAACTATCGCGTCGGGGTGGACGGGTTCGCCCATCTCGCCGGTGCCCCGGACAATCGCGGACTCCTCGACCAGATCGCCGCCTTGGCCTGGGTTCAGGACAATATCGCCGCGTTCGGCGGTGACCCGGCCGCTGTCACCGTCTTCGGCCAATCCGCCGGTGCCGCCTCCATCGCGGCCTTGCTCGTCATGCCGAGGGCGGCCGGACTGTTCCGCCGGGCGATCAGCCAGAGCATGCCCGGCACCTACTTCACCCCACAACTCGCCGCCGCCATCTCGACCACGATCGCCGCCCGTCTCGGCGTCCGAGCCACCCGCTCCGACCTCCTCCGGTTACCACCACGCGCCCTGACCGACGCGACCACCGCGGTGATCGCGACAATGCCGGACTTCGTGGATATCTGGGGCCCGATGGCGCTCACGCCCACCCCGTTCTCGCCCGTCGTCGACGGTGACGTGCTGCCGTGCGCACCGTGGAGTGGAGTCGCCGACGGCGCCGCGCGTGAGGTGGACCTGCTCATCGGCCACACCCGCGACGAATTCCGGCTCTACTCGTCCCGGCCCGGCAGCGAACCGACTCCGGCGGCCATGACCACGGCGTTCGACCACCTCGCCCCGGGTACCGACGGCAACCGCTGTTACCGCGCCGCCTACCCGGACGCCACACCCAGCCGACGATTCGAAGTCCTCCACACCGATTGGCTGTTCCGAATGCCCAGCCTCCACCTGGCCGACGCCGCCCACACCGGCGGCGGCCCCGTCTGGCTCTACGAACTGGCATGGAGCTTCAACGCCGACCAAGGCGCCTCGCACTGCCTGGACTTCCTGCTCCTCTTCGGCACCCTCACCCCCGAAGAAATCCGCGCCCACCGCTCGGCCCACCCGAACGCCGCGAACGAATTCCCGCACGTGGCCCAGCACATGCGCGGCGACTGGGTGCGGTTCGCGACCACAGGCGAACCAGGCTGGGCACCCTACGATCCCCAATCCCGAACCACCCGCGTCTACGACAGCGAACCGGTCACCCAGTCCTACCCCGAGGAACTCTCACGCCGCATCTGGGCTGATCACCGATTCGACACCCTGGACCTGCCGAATGAGAGTCGCGACAGGTCGGCCGGCAACGGTGACCGGTAGCCGTCGAGACCCCGGACCGTTCAGCCAAGGGTCCCTGTGGCTCCGATCAGTCCACCGAAGTCCTCGCGAGGAGGGTATTTCGGCCCTCTCCGGTCGGTGATCGGGCGCGCGAGAATCGGCTGCGCTATCCCCTGGCCGAGCAGTGAGGCAGATCCGATGTCAGCATCGAACAGCGATCCCGTCGTCGTCGGCGTCGACGGCTCCGACTGCGCGCTCGGCGCGGTGCGGTGGGCGGCCAGGACCGCGGTACTGCGGGGTGCATCGTTGCAGGTGGTGTACGCGATGAGTTCGGGGTGGGATCTGGGCAGGGCGGGCATCGTGTCGATCGACGATCAGAGTTTTCGTGACGCGGGTGACGTCGCGGTTGCCCGGGCCGCATCGATTGCCGTTGCCGAAGCCGCACCGCGTCACCTCGACGTGGAGACGTCGGTGGTCAGCCCGGGTCCGGTCGCGGCCCTGCGCCGCCGTGCCCGCCACGCCCAGCTGCTCGCTGTCGGCACTCGCGGTCTCGGCACCTTCGAGCGCACGCTCCTCGGTTCGGTCAGCACCGCCCTCGCGCGACGACCACTCTGTCCGCTCGCGGTCATCCCCCAACCCGGCCATCCCGCGTCCGATCGGCTGCCCGTGCTGGTGGGGCTCGACGGTTCACCGGGCAGCGAACACGCGCTCGACATCGCGATCGAAGAGGCGGCCCGGCGGGGTGTCGGCCTCGTCGCGCTGCGCGCGTGGGGGGAACCTGCCCCCGGACTGCGGGAATCCCAGATGACCGAGCACACGCATCGGCTCCTCGGGGATACCTTGGTCGGGTACGGCGAGAAGTATCCGGGCGTACCGATCACCAGGATTGTCACCGGCGACGATCCGGCACAGCGGTTGCTCCGTGAGTCGGCTCGCGCGCAGCTGCTCGTGCTGGGCAGTCACCGGCGGGGCGAACGCGACGGCTTCGGGTCGGTCAGCCGAACCGTCTTGCACGCCACCGAGATCCCGCTCATCGTCCTCGACCGCCGCTGAGACACCCGTCCCGCGAGTCAACGACGATGCCGCGCGAGCAGCCGCACGCCCGCGACGATCTCGGGTTCGATGGCGACAACGGTATCCATCACCCGGCCGACCCACGGCCGCAGCAACCGTTCGTAATGCGCGACCCGCACGGGATCGGTCACGGTGCGCGCCAACCCGGTGACCGTGACCGACCAGCCGATCCGCCGGACCGGATCGATATCGTCGACCTCGTAGGCCACGACGACCGGCGAATTGCCGGCCACCGCACCGGTCAGCCGCGCGGTGAGCCGCGTCCGGACGATGATCACGCCGTCCTCGTCGACGAGGTGGTTGACCGGGCGGATCGCGGGCAGCGCGTTGCGGGTGAACACCACCCGCCCGAACGGCGCCTCCGCCACCAGCCGCATGGCTTCGGCGCGGTCCAGGTCGACGACATCCCGACCGCCCATCTCGTCCCCCGCCGGCGCGCTCACGACCGGTCCTCCGGGTCGTGGAGGGGCTGCACGATGGCCAGATCGCCGTCGTAGCGGCGGTAGAGGAGGTGTCCACGACCGCTGTCCGCGTCGGTGAAGAACACGTACGGCAACCCGAATCGGCACACCCGGCTCGCGGCGTCGGACTCGGTCAGCCGCGGTGCCGGATGCGGATTCACCGTGAGCGCGGGCGCGTCGGGTAGTCGCGTGAGGTGCTGCCGCGCCAGTCGCACGCCCAGCGGACCGGCCCAGTAGACGAGGGCGTCCTCGCCGGATTCCGCGTCGACGAATAGGTGCGCGTCGTAGTCCAGGGCGTCCATCGACCGGGTCGCGGTGGTGGGGTCCGCGCTGCGCAGCACGCAGCGCTTGCGCCGCACGATCGGCCGGTCGCCGGTGATCGAGGTCAGTGGCGGTCGCGCCGGATCCGGCCATCGCCGCACCGGTCCCGCCGGCCGCGATCGGGAGATGGCCCGGTCGAGTCGTTCGGAGACGATCGTGGCCACGAAGCCGGCCGGGCCTTCCACCTGCACCCGGACCGCCTCGGCCGCACGGCCCGCGTTGACCTGCGCGAGCACCGATCCATCGCGGGAAGGTGTGGTGGACAAGCGAATTCGGGCCGGACCGTCGATGCGCTGGGATCGCAGTACCGCGGCGACCGCGCGCGCTGTCCGGGAGACGTCCGCCGTGTCGACAGCGCCGCCGGTCGTCACGCCGATCTCCCGACCGGCCCACCGTAGTTCAGGAGAACTCACGTACTCCGACCTCGCTTCCGCTGCTGCTCACTTCCCGCACAAGGGGCTTCGAGCAATAGCACCACTCCGGCGTGTCCGTGCTTAGGGGCGAAGGTCCCGGTGCGTCGTGACCATCGACCCGAAGTTGCGCGGCCGGGTCGCGGGAGCGGGTTCAGGCCCGCAGGAGCGCCGCCTGTACCTGGCGCAGACGCTCGACATCGCCGCGGAAGCCGGCGACGGCGTCGTTGTACAGGAAGGCTTCCCAGAGCCGGACCAGGGCGTAGGCCAGGGTGCCGCGGTCGATCGGCGGCACGTAGCCCTGGTCTTCGGCGCGGGCGATCAACCCTTCGACGACGGCGACCGCGGCCTGGTGGACGGGGCCGTCGCTGCGGGTGATCAGCCGCAGGGCGGCGGTGGATTCGTTGTCGAAGTAGGTGCGCAGGGAATCGTCTTCGACCAGCCAGTGGATGCAGCGGTCGAGGATCTCGTTGAGGCGTTCGGCGCCGGTGGCCTCGCTGGTGCGGTCGGCATAGGCGACCATCCGCTCGAGTTGGCTGGCGATCGCGGCGCCGAGCAGGCCGTCGCGGGAGCCGAACCAGCGGTAGATGCTGGTCCGGCCGAGGCCGAGGTGGACGGCGATGGCGTTCACGTCGATGCGGTTGCCGGACAGGAACACCTCGACCGCGGTGCGCAGCACATCGTCACGGCTGGCGGCGGCGGGGCGTCCCGGCGCTCGTGTCCCCTCGGCTCGCGTCACATCGCACAGCATAAAGGCTCCCTCGCGACCACCATTTGAAACATATCGATCTCTGTGTAACATACTCGACCATGCAATTGGCACTCACCGAGGACGAGCTCGCCTTCCGCGACGAGCTACGTGCTTTCTTCCGGCGCGAAATCCCCGCCGACATCCGCAATCGGGCCAGGCACATGGCCGAACTCTCCAAAGACGACTTCGTCACCACCCAGCGCATCCTCAACGCCCACGGCCTCGCGGTCCCGCACTGGCCCGTCGCCTGGGGCGGCCGCGACTGGACACCCATCCAGCGCCACCTCTGGCACGACGAGATGCAACTGGCCTCGGTGCCCGAACCACTCACCTTCAACACCAACATGATCGGGCCGGTCATCGCCCAGTTCGGCTCCGAAGAACTCAAGGCCCGCTTCCTCCCGGCCACCGCGAACCTCGACATCTGGTGGTGCCAGGGCTTCTCCGAACCCGACGCCGGCTCCGACCTCGCCTCGCTGCGCACCGTCGCCGTCCGCGACGGCGACCACTACGTGATCAACGGCCAGAAGACCTGGACCACCGCCGCCCAGAGCGCCGACTGGATGTTCTGCCTGGCCCGCACCGACCCGGACGCCCCCAAGAAGCAGGCAGGCATCTCGATGCTGCTCTTCCCCCTGGACTCCCCCGGCGTGACGGTCCGCCCGATCGAGCTCATCGACGGTGGATTCGAGGTCAACGAGGTGTTCCTGGAGAACGTGCGGGTGCCTGCCGACCAGCTCGTCGGCGCCGAGAACCAGGGCTGGACCTACGCGAAGTTCCTGCTCGGCAACGAGCGCACCGGCATCGCCGCCGTCGGCCAGACCAAGGTGCGGCTGTGGCTGGCCAAGGAATACGCCAAACAGACCCGCCTCGACGCGGGCACCCTGCTCGACGACCCGGTCTTCGCCGCCCGCATCGCCGAACTCGAGAACGAGCTGCTCGCACTGGAACTCGTGCAGATGCGGGTCGTGGCCGGCTCGGCCGACGGCGCCCCCAACCCGGTGTCCTCGATTCTGAAGCTGCGCGGCACCGAACTCCAGCAGGCGGTCACCGAACTGCTCGTCGACATCGCCGGACCCGACTCCCTCCCCCGCGAAGGCGACACCGGCGACTGGGCCCGCCGCAGCACCGCCACCTACCTCAACTACCGCAAAACATCGATCTACGGAGGATCCAACGAGGTGCAGCGCGGCATCATCGCTTCGACGATCCTCGGATTGTGAGACACCGTCATGGATTTCGAACTCACCACCGAACAGAACATGCTGCGCGACACCGTGCGCAGCGTGCTGACCCGCCACTACACCCATGAACGCCGCACCGAGGTCATCGGCACCGACCCGGGCTGGGACCCGCAGGTGTGGTCGACCTTCGCCGAGATCGGACTACTCGGGCTCACCATCGCCGCCGACGACGGCGGCATGGGCGCGGGCCCCATCGAAACGATGCTCGTGCTCGAGGAACTCGGCCGCGTCCTGGCGCCGGAGCCGGTGCTGGACTGCGCGTTGCTGCCGGGCGCGCTCATCTCCAGGGCCGGATCGGCGATCCAGCGCAAGGAGATCCTGCCCGAAGTCGCCGCGGGAGAACGCCGCATCGTGTTCGCGCACGGCGAGCCCGGTGTGCGCCCGGTGACGGCGCACGCCACCACCCAGGCGACGCCGGTGGGCGACGGCTGGCAGGTGACCGGACGCAAACACCCGGTGGCCTACGGCGATGACGCCGACCAGTTCATCGTCAGCGCGGCACTGCCCGACGGCGGTACCGGACTGTTCCTGGTCGAACCCACCGATCCGGGCGTAACTGTCGCCGGATTCCGCACCCACGACGGCAGGCGCGGGGCCGACCTCACCTTCGCCGGCGCGACCGCGGTGCCACTGGGCACACCGGCCGACGCGACCGATGTCATCGCCGACATCCTCGTCACCGCGCAGGCCGCGCTCTGCGCCGAAGCGGTCGGCGCGATGTCGGAAGCGCTGCGGCTCACCACCGACTACCTGACGACCCGCAAGCAGTTCGGTGTCCCGCTGCGCAGCTTCCAGACACTCACCCAGCGCGCCGCCGACATGTACGTGTCGCTCGAACTCGCCAAGAGCATGAGCCTGTACGCGTCGATGTCCCTGGCCGACGGCATCGCCGACCCCGTCGTCGCGGCCCGCGCCAAGCTGCGCATCGGACGCTCCGGCAGGCACATCGGGCAGGAAGCGATCCAGATGCACGGCGGAATCGGCATGACCGCCGAATACCCGGTCGGCCACTACACCGCACGCCTCACCGCCATCGACCACACCCTCGGCGATTCCGGTGACCACCTGCGCTACCTCGCCGCCCACGTCGCCGACCACCAGCTGGCCGAGATCTGAACCCACCGCTCGACATCGCCGCACCACAGCGAGCGCGGCGATGTCGAGCGGCCACCGTCGAATCGCTGGGTGCTGTGCGGGAGTAGGTTTGCGGGAATGAGTTTCCGGCTGGCCGCCTACGCCGTGTGCATCGAGGACGGTCGGGTGCTGCTGGCCCGTCATGTATCGCGGAACGGCGAATCCACCTGGACGCTGCCGGGCGGCGGGGTCGAGCGCGCGGAGGATCCGTTCGATGCGGTGACCAGGGAACTCACCGAGGAAACCGGCTGCCACGGGGTCGTCGAACGCTTGCTCGGGGTGGACTCGAGGGTCATTCCCGCTGCCGTGGCACGCGCCGGAACCGACCATCAGAATGTCGGGATCTTCTATCGAGTCCGCATCACCGGCGGTCACCTCAGGCCCGAACCCGACGGCGACACCGCCGAGTCGGTCTGGACTCCGATGACCGACGTCGCGGGCCTGCGCCGGTCATCCCTCGTCGACATCGGACTCCGCCTGGCCCGGACCCTTCCCGCCTCCGGGCACGTCGATCCCGTGCCGGTCAGCGGGTTGATCCAGCACTGAGGACCACCGGCGGGCACGGCGCGATCAGTCGATCGGGCTGTGGCCCAGCAGCACCCGACCGCTGAAGCGGGTCTGCTTGGCGCGGGGCAGGGGATGGAACTGGCAGCCGTGGATGTCGCGGTAGAGGCGCTCGAGGTCGCAGGCGCGGGAATAGCCTGCGCCGCCGGTGGTTTCGATGGCCAGGCGGACCGTGGTGATGAGCGCGTCCGCCGCGACGGTCTTGCGGCTGAGGGTGCGGGCCGCGTAGGCGTCGGTGTTGGCGAAGGTCAGGTCCTCGGAGTCGGCGAACATGGCGGTGATCAGGTCCGAGGCGGTCGTGTAAGCGTTGAGCATCTCACCCGCCGACTGCACCGTGTGCGCTTCGCTGCGACCTTCGAGCATGTGGGCGGTCAGGTCGACGGCGGTGTCGGCGACACCGAGATAGGCCGCCAGCACCAACGGCAGCGCCGCGCCGATCACCACGTTCAGCACCGGCGGCCACGGACCGGCCGGACGGATCAGCGAGATCGCGGCGTCCGGGACGAACACCTCGTCGAGCACGACGGTGTGCGATCCGCTCGCGCGCAGGCCGAACGAATCCCAGGTCTTGTCGATGCTCACACCGGGCGCGGTCATCGGCACGGCGAAGTGCAGGACCTGATCCTCGAAGCGGACGCTGGTCACCAGGACGTCGCCGACCTCGCAGCCGCTCGCGGGCGCCTTCCTGGCACTGACCGAGTAGCCGCCGTCGACGCGCGCGGCCGTGCCGTTGGAATCGACCCAGTCCGACGCCCCGGTGCTGACCAGGATCGCGCCCGCCGCCACCTTGGCGAACACCGCGGACGCGTCGACGCCGTGCTTGTGCCGCCAGACCTGCGCGGCCACCAGATGCGAATGCATGGCGAAGGCGACGGCCGTCGACGGATCATGGCGACCGAGCTCCCGCAGGATCTCCCCCATCTCCCGATGGGTGGCGCCACCGCCGCCGAACTCGACCGGCACGAGCGCGGCCGAGAGTCCATCGGCGCGGAGCCGGTCGAACGCGGCGACGGAGATCTCGCCGGTGCGGTCCCGCTCGGGGACCTCCGAACGCAGGGATTCACCGATCGCGCGGGCCAGGGCGACGCGGTCGGTACGGGACGTGGTGTCGGAAAATGTGGAAGTCATGTTTCGAAGGTAGGAAGCGCCGCGATAACCAGATAGTCCAGAAAGTGGACTCTCCCGGTCCAGGAAATGGACCCCGTCGGCGAGGTGACCATGACTGATACGACCGCAGGCTACGGCCAGTACTGCCCGATCTCCCGCGCGCTCGACGTGCTCGGCGAACGCTGGTCGCTGCTCATCCTGCGCGACCTCTACCTGGGCACCACCCGCTTCAACGACCTCGCGCGCGGTCTGCCCGGCCTGTCCCGCAGCCTGCTCGCCAAACGGCTGCGCCAGTTCGAACGCGCCGGGCTGCTCGACAAGATCGGTGCCGACCACCTGCTCACCGAAGCGGGCACCCAGCTCCAGCCGATCCTGTTCGGCCTGGGCGAATGGGGTGCCCGCTGGACCTTCAGCGCACCACAGCACGAGGAACTCGACCCCGCCCTGCTCGTGTGGTGGATGCACACCCGCGTCGACACCTCCGGATTCCCGGGCAGGCGGCACGTCCTGCAGGTCCGGTTCACCGACGACGTCCGCCGATTCTGGATCGTCGTCGAGGCGGGCACCCCCTCGGTGTGCGAGGCCGACCCCGGCTACCCGGTCGATGTCGCCATCGTCGCCGACGTGGCTGCCCTCTACGAGGTCTGGCTCGGCCGCATGCCGCTGACCCACGCCCAGCGCACCGGACGGGTCACCTTCGCCGGTCCGGCCGCGCTGACCCGCCGCATGCCCGGTGTCCTCCAGCTGAGCCCGGTCGCCGGCTACGTCAGCGAAGCCGCCCTCGCCGAGAACCCCACCGCGCGCGCGTCCTGACGACGAGCCTCACGGCCACAGGCGTTCGCGGACCCAGGTGTCGTCCGCGCCGCGGTACCGCAGCCGGAGATGCCGTCGGTCGTGGCTCGCCTGCCAGAACTCGACCTCGACCGGCGCGATCAGGTAGCGCGTCCAGGTGTCCGGTGCCGTGCTGGGGTTCTCGTCGACCCAGTGTTCGGCCTCCCGGGCCGCCTCTGTCAGCTCCGCCGGATCGTCGAGCACCTGGGACTGCCGTCCGATCAACGCCTCGACCCGCGAGGCCGGTGGCCGGGCGAGGAAGTCCGCGGCGGAGACGTCCGGCGCGGCGGGAGTCACCGAGCCGCGCAGGCGGACCTGCCGACCGCGCCCCGGCCAGAAGAACGTCAGCGCCGCGTGCGGAGTCTTCGCCAACTGCCGCCCCTTCGGGCTCTCCGAGCTGGTGGCGATCGCCCACCCCGACGGACCGACATCCTTCAGGATCACCACGCGCGCGTCGGGCGTGCCGTCGGCGTCCACGGTCGACAGCGTCACCGCGTGCGGTGCCAGCACGTGCTCCCCGGCCTCGGTCAGCCAGTCCAGGAACAGCTCGTGGGGTGTCGGCGGTGCCGAGTCCGGGTCGAACGCCGGGAGCTCGTCGGGAAAGGAGGCCCAGCCACGCAACGAAACCATGCCCCGACGGTACGGCCTCCTACCCACGCCCCGATCATCCACCCGCTCTGAAAACGTGGCGGTTATCACTACCGGGCCCGCCTTGTTGGCGGCGGCCGTAATCAAAACGTTAAGGTTCAGGCATGGTTCGTCACGGAGCAGCGCACACCGACCCGGATGTGCCGAATGTTCCTCTCCCCCAGCAGTATCCGGCACGTCTCGCACCCGTCGACGAACCCGCCGGCGCCCCCGAAACCGCATCGGACCACGTCGACGACCATTTTCCGCGACTCGGCGACACCAGCTTCCTCACCACCGCGGCCCGGCATCGGCTCGCCGCCTACATCCACACCAAGCTCGCCGAACTGGCCGAGATGCCATGACAGTCCGCCGATGACCTAGGCTCGAACGCCAGGAGTCATCGGCGACAGACTGATTCACGCGAGGAGCGGCGACGTGAGCGGCAGCGACGCAGCGGTCGTCCTTCCCGAACAGGTACGGACCGAACTGCGCCGCGGCGTGCGCAGCGTCCTCGTCGACACCGCCGCGCTGCGCCTGGTCCGCGAACGATTCGACGACGGCCAGGCCGACGCCCTGCGCCGCTACCTCGAAGCCTCCCAGTCGGCGAACACCCTGCGCGCCTACCGCACCGACTGGATCGCCTGGGCGGGCTGGTGCGCCGCCGAACACCGGCAGGCCCTGCCCGCCGACCCGCTCGACGTCGCCGTGTACCTCGCCGCGGCCGCCGATGCCCGCCGCGACAACGGCACCTGGGCGTTCAGCCCCGCCACCCTCGACCGCAAGTCGGCCGCCATCGCCGCCGTACACGCGGCCAACGGACTACCCTCGCCGACCCGCTCCGACGTCGTCCGGCTGACACTGCGCGGCATCCGGCGCACCCGGCGCACCCCGCCGACCCGCAAACGCCCCGTCCTGCTGCACACCCTCGACCAACTGCTCGCCGAACTCCCCGACCCCGGGTGGCCCACCGAACCCGCCCGGCGCCGCGACGCACTCGCCCTGCTGGTCGGCTTCGCCGGCGCCCTGCGCCGCAGCGAACTCGCGGGCCTGCGCGTCAGCGACGTTCACGTGCGGACCGATCACACCACCGGCGAACCACTGCTCGTCGTCCATCTGCCGACCACCAAGACCGACCCCACCGGCGTCGCCGAGCAGCGCATCGCCCTACCGCGCGGCAAACATCCCCGCACCTGCCCCATCTGCGCCTTCGCCGACTGGATCCGGCTCCTGGAGGTGCACGCGGCGGCTGGTGACCACGGCACCCGCACCTGGACGGCCGACCATCCAGTGCCCGACACGACGATCCATCGCTGCCACGGCTTCACCGGCACCCCGCTCGCCGCCGACGTCGACCGTCCGCTGTTCCCCACGATCAACCGGCACGGCTCCGTCGGCGCGGCCCCGCTGTCCGGGCGCGCGGTCGCCGAACTCGTCAAACGTTATGCCGCCCGCGCAGGCCTGGACCCCGACCTGTTCTCCGGCCACTCACTGCGCGCGGGCTTCGCCACCCAGGCAGCCCTCGGCGGCGCCAGCGACCGCGAGATCATGCGCCAGGGACGCTGGGCGAACCCCCGCACGGTGCACGGCTACATCCGTACCGCGAATCCGCTCGAGGACAACGCCGTCACCAAACTCGGGCTCTGATGCGGTTGTGACATCTATCCCGTTGTCCGAAAAGGCGATTCATGTCCCGAACCACGTCGGGTCAGCCGAGCCGTCGTCGTGACCTGCGATATGTCGAAATCGCTGCGGTTATCGGTGAAATCGAGGACCGAATTCGACTTTTCCGTTGCATGAAAAGATTCTTTATGGCCGCCGAAGCACGCCGATACCGTCCGCCGCATGGAGTGGAATTTCCGATCAGCCGAAGAACTCGCGACCGCCCTGCGTGCCGGTGAGGTGAGCTCAGCGGAACTGACCGAAGCAGCGATCGCCGGTATCGAACGCGACGACACGTCGATCAACGCGATCTGCCTGCGGACCTTCGACCGCGCCCGAGCCGCCGCGCAGCGGGCCGACCGAGCACGCGCCCGCGGCGAAGACCGCCCGCTGCTCGGTATCCCGGTGACGGTCAAAGAGTCCTACAACATCGCCGGGCTGCCCACGACCTGGGGCATGCCGCAGCACGCGAACTACCTACCGACCGAAGACGCGCTCCAGGTGACGCGCCTCGAGGCCGCGGGCGCGATCGTGCTCGGCAAGACCAATGTGCCGCTCGGACTGCAGGACATCCAGAGTTTCAACGAAATCTACGGCACCACCAACAACCCGTGGGATCACGCGCGCACGTCGGGCGGCTCCTCCGGCGGATCGGCGGCAGCTCTGGCGTCCGGATTCGGCGCGCTGTCCATCGGCTCCGACCAGGCCGGTTCGCTGCGTACCCCCGCGCACTTCTGTGGCGTCTACGCGCACAAGCCGACCCGCGGGCTGGTGGCACCGCGCGGAATGGTCCCGCCGTCCACGCCCGCATGGCCGGTCGACCTCGATCTCGCCGTCGTCGGTCCGATGGCGCGCACTGCCCGCGACCTCACGCTCCTGCTCGACGTCATGGCCGGACCGGATCCACTGACCCTCGGTGTCGGGTTCGATCTCGCCCTCCCGCCCGCCCGTCACCGACAGCTCGGCGACTTCCGCGTCCTGGTCCTAGACGACCATCCACTCATTCCCACCGGGTCCGCGGTGCGAGCGGGGGTGAACCGGGTGGCCGACGCGCTCGTCGACGGCGGCGCCCACGTCGCACGGCACAGTCCGCTGCTGCCCGATCCCACCGAGGCCGCGACGCTCTACATGCAGCTGCTGTTCTCGGGTTCCGTCGCCTACTTCCCCGTCGACGAGTACGAACAGCTCCGCCAGCGCGCCGCCGAACTGGACGCGGACGACAAGAGCCTGGACGCGACCCGGCTACGCGCGATGGTGTTCAGCCACCGTGACTGGCTGGCGGCGAACAACCTTCGCGAACTCCACCGGCACCGCTGGCGGCAGCTCTTCACCGAGTACGACGCCGTGGTGTGCCCGATCACGCCGACGCCCGCGTTCCCGCACGACCATCACCCGCAGCCCCTGGAACGTCGACTCGATATCGACGGCACCGCGTACCCGTACTTCGACCAACTCGTCTGGGCCGGTGTGGCGACCATGCCCGGCCTCCCCGCCACCGCCATACCGGCGGGCCGCTCACCCGAGGGCCTCCCGGTCGGCGTACAGCTCATCGGCCCCATGTTCGAGGACCGCACCCCGCTGCGGCTGGCCGAACTGCTCGAACAGCAGATCGGCGGCTTCCGGGCACCGTAGCGTCCACCACCTCGGACAGCGCAACGGTGCCGAGCGCGGCCCGAACCGGGACCGGCCGTGGAAGGGGATCCGGTACGACCTCGGGTCAGTCGGCGATGCGATCCAGCCGGAAGATGCGGAACTCGCGGCCGCCGGAGCGTTCGAACTCCATCTCGTAGCCGGGCCAGAATTCGACGGCCAGATCCCAGACCCGCTTGCGCTCGACGCCGGTGATCTCGGCGACCGTCACCGGGAAGGCGGAACTGCTGTTGTAACGCACCGAGGCGGTCCGGGCCGCGCGCAGATTCGCCGACCACGCGGGATGTTCCGGCTTGCCCCAGTTCGAGCCGACGAGATAGAAGCCGTCACCGTCGGGGACGCACAGCAGCGAAGTCGTCCGCGGCTGGCCGGACTTCCGGCCGACCACGGTGACCTCGATCGACGGCAGGCCGGCCAGATCCAGAACTCCCCACCGGCCACCGCTGAGCCTGCGCAGCAGTCGTTCGGCCGGCAGCACGATGCCCGCACCGCGCATGACCCAGGGCTGTGCGGCGAATTCACGTGCGAGGGCAGGTAAGGGGTTCCGCGGCATCTTGAAATCCTGTCTCGAGCGAAACGGATACCTCGACTCGGAACGGCCCGCTGAGAGACAACTCACTCGCCCACCCGGAGCGCCGCCGCGACATGCGGGCGACAGTGACCCTCGCCGTCAATGCAGTAGAGCGGTGCTGACGTTCGGACATGTAGAGAACTGGTGTGGGGTCCGGAGGTGAAGGTGACATTACATGTTTAGATGCGCATATCTACGTAACCACATGTAGTAATCGAAGGTCGGGTTGGTGCGACGCCGCACCGGCGGGATTCCCGGAATCCGCCGTCTGGATGACGCACACTGGACAACTCCCCCACCTTCCCTTCAGGAGTGAGTGTCATGCCCTCCCCCAGCGGTCGCCGATTCCTCGCCACGGTCGCCTTGACCACCGCGGCACTCCTGACGACAAGCCCCTCCCCCGCTCTCGCCCGCCCGCAGGCACCGGCCCACCTCGCACCCCTCGGGCCCGAATTCCTCTGGGGCGTGGCCGCTTCCGGATTCCAGGCCGAAGGCGATGCGCCGGACAGCAATTGGCGTCGCTACGCCGCGTCCGGCGCCACCCAGGACCCCTACCTGAACTCGGTGGACTTCCACACCAGGTACCGCTCCGACATCGCACTCGCCGCGGATCTCGGTGTGCGCGTCTACCGCATCGGCATCGAGTGGGCGCGGGTGCAGCCACAGCCCGGGGTCTGGGACGAGAGCGCCCTCGCCTTCTACGACGACGTGGTCCGCACGATCACCGACGCGGGCATGCGCCCGATGCTCACCCTCGACCACTGGGTGTATCCGGGCTGGGCCGCCGACCGTGGTGGCTGGCGCGATCCCGAGATCGTGTCGAACTGGCTGGCGAGCGCGCGGGTGGTGGTCGACCGTTTCGCCGGTGCGGACCCGCTGTGGGTGACCTTCAACGAGCCCACGTTCTACCTCGTCAACGAGGTACGCAAGGGCGGGATCGGCGTGGCCGACGTCCCGGCCATGGGTGACCGGATCGCCCGGGCGCACAACAGCATCTACGACTACATCCACTCGGTGCAGCCCGGCGCCCAGGTCACCAGCAATATCGCCTTCATCCCCGGCGTCGACGACGCGGTCAGCGGGCCGCTGCTCGACCGGATCGCCGCCCGCCTCGACTACATCGGTATCGACTACTACTACGGCGTCTCCCCCACGCAGCTCACCGTTCCCGACTTCGACCGGCTCTGGACGCTGCCACTGCAATCCGAGGGCATCTACTACGCACTCGACCACTACGCCCGCCGCTTCCCCGGCAAGCCGCTCTACATCGTCGAGAACGGCATCCCCACGGAGAACGGCCGCCCGCGCGCCGACGGCTATACCCGCGCCGACTCGCTGCGCGACACCGTCTACTGGCTACAGCGTGCGGTCGCCGACGGCATTCCGCTCATCGGCTACAACTACTGGAGCCTGACCGACAACTACGAATGGGGTTCCTACACACCGCGATTCGGCCTGTACACGGTCGACGTGCTGACCGACCCGACACTGACCCGCACCCCGACCGACGCCGTCGCGGCCTACCGCGCGATCACCGCGAACGGCGGGGTCCCGGCCGACTACCGCCCGACCCGGGCGCCGGTCCCGTGCTCGCTGGTCGACGCGGCGACGAGCTGCACCGATCCCGTGTCGGTCCCTCGGTAGCGGTTTCCGCGCGTGCCGGGTGCTCTACACTCGGGCGGGTGTCGAGCGCAACGTCACGCCCCTCCAGCGCCGTGAGCGGCAGACAAGCCCGATGGCAGCCGCACAACGACAGCCGCCGGGAGCGGATCGTGCTGTCGGCGGTCGAGTTGATCGAGCAGGCACCCGCCGGCGTCGAGGTGCCGATCGTCCAGATCGCCGAGAACGCCGGCCTGGCGAAGTCCGTGGTGTATCGGCAGTTCGCGGGCCGGGACGAGCTCGACCGGCGGATCCGCAGCGATATCGCCGACCGTTTCGTCGCCGACATCGAGGATGCGCTCGATATCGCCGACGGGTCCATCCACAGCATTCTCGTGCGCACGGTCGGCGCCGTGGTGACCTGGATCGAGGACCATCCCCGGCTGCACGAGTTCCTGCGCACCGGCCCCTCGGACGACGATTCCGAGATCGACGCCATGAGCGCGCTGATCGGGACCATCGCGGCGTCCACCAGAGCCTTGGTCACCGGTCTCGCCGGTGTGGTCGGCGTGAGCGACGACGGCTCGGCCGACACGATGACCTTCGCCATCGTGTCCATGACCGAGGCCACCGTCACGCGCTGGGCCAACGACCCGAACCCGGTGCTGACCAGGGACCAGCTGATCGAGGAGGTCGCCTCCTACGCCTGGCACGTGGTCGACGGTGTCGCCCGCCGCCACGACCTGACCCTGGACCCCGACCAGCAGCTGGTCGAGATCATCACCCAGCTCGCCACGGGCTGAACACCGCTCAGGCGACCCGGCGATGTCCGCGTTCGGGCTCGCTGCGATAGCGCGAGGCCGGACCGTCGACGCCGAGCGTGCGCCACAACCGCCGGGCGATCGGGTTCATCAGACCGAGGTCGTCGGCCAGCTTGCGCATGTCACCGAAGTAGCCCGACAGGATCTTCTGCGAGTGCTCCGACTTCCAGAACGCCTGCTCGATCACCTCGCGGGGAATGTCGAACTCGCGCTCGAACGAGCGCGGCGGCGCCATGATCTCCCCGGCCAGCCAGCGCATGGCGATCGGGAACGCGACCGAACACGCGCCGCGATTGAACTTGCCCATCCGGCCGACGTGCGCGGCCAGGAACTCACCGGCGAAGGAGATGTGGCGCGCTTCCTCGGCGATGTGGATCTCCATGGTGCGCAACACCATCGGCGGCATGGACGCGCCCTCGCGGATGACGGCCTTCTGATAGTGGTCGATCGGTTCCTCGCCACCGAGGATGCCGATGAACAGGATCGTGTGGGCGTAGCCGCCCGCGACCCCGATCAGCGGCGAGAGCACCTTGAACATCGGGCGCATCCCCGGCACGTCCACACCGATGCGGTTCACCAGCTCCTGGAACATCTGGATGTGGTTGCACTCTTCGGTCATCTCGTGCAGGCAGTACCGGAACTCGGGCGAGCCGTTCGGCAGCTTCATGATGTACTGCATCATTCCGCGGATCAGGATGCTCTCGAAGGCCGCGCCGACCTTGATGGTGTTCGAGATCCGCCACTTCCCGATGGCGATCTGCCGGTCCAGCGGCTGGTCGCGGTACCACTGCGTGGCGCCCAGCGGGTCGACGTCGGGTGAGAGAACCCAGCGCACGTCGTTCGGGTCAAGGGCGAGCTCCGGCGAATCCCAGTCGATATCGAGGTAGGGATCGAAATGCCGGTCGACGGACCCCTGCGAGAGGGTCGCCAGCGCATCTCGGTACTCCTCGGTGATGAGTCCGCCACGGCTCGATTCGGTCAGCGTCATCGGTGCCTCCTCGGTTCGCGTCCGGTCGGCGGCACTGTAAGCGCCGTCACACCGGTTGATCCGAGAATAACTGAGACTTACGGTCCCACACAACCCGCCACACCGACTTGTGACCGCCGGTCGAGCGCTATTCGACGAGGAGGACGATCAGTTGCCGGGCCAGGTCGGCGTCGCCTGGGCCGCCCAGCCAGACCAGGGGGCGCCGGGGGTCCAGGCGGTCGAGGGCGTCGGGCAGGGAGCCGAAGACGCGGTCGGCGCGCACGACACAGACCTGCGGGACCACTTCGGAGACGTCGGGGCCGCCGTCGACGTCGAGGGCGAGGGAGCCGGTGGAGGCGTCGCCGGCCACCGCGTCGCGGACCACGGCGTCGCCGGACGCCGAGGCACCCGAGCCGCGGTGCACGACCTCGTGGCCGGGAGCGCTCGCCCAGTGGTCGAGCCAGGCGGGGCCCGGTTCGACCGCGGCCAGGACCGAGCGCACGCTCATGCCGTAGAGGACATCGGCGACCGCCGCGGGCAGGCCGGCGAGGTCGACGGAGCGGACGAGCGAGCCGTGTTCGCGCAATCGCGCGGCGAACTCGGCGAGGACGGCGGCCCGCTCGGCGGGATCGACGTCCTCGCCGTTGCGCGACGACCGCCGCATGGGCACCCGACGCTCGTCGTCGGGAAGGTCCAGCAGCCCGTCACGGACGCGACGCAATATCTCCTCGCGTGAATTCACTCGGGCACTCCCGTTCGTTGGCGACACCGGTGGGCGTCGCCGGATACACATCTCTCTTTCCACATACCGTGGGAATCAGCTCGATCGCTACGGTACCGACCGGTCCACACTAGGCGGTCCGCCACACCGAACCGAACAGCTAGTTCACGGCAACGTTCGCGAACCCGAGCATCCGGAGCATCTGGTCGATCTGGAGTTCGAACACTTCGGCCCGGTCGGCGAAGGTATCGCGGCCGTACATGTCGAAGACGTCGAAGTTCACCGCGCCGAACAGAGTCGTCCAGGTGGTGAGGCCGGCCACGATCAGCCAGTCCGGGGCAGCCATGCCGAATTGCCCGCGAATTGCGGTGAAATCCGCCGACGCCGCCGGTGACACCACCGGCTCGACGGCGGGAGCGCTGAGCCGTCCCGCCCGGAAGGCACTGTCGATGATGCCGAGCAGGGTCGCGATCACCCGGATTCCGGGTGTCTCGGTGTCCTCGGCGGGAGCGGCGTAGCCAGGCACGGGGGTGCCGAACAGCAGGCCGTACCAGGCCGGCTCGGCCAGTGCCCAGGTGCGCACGGTCCGGGCGACCACGCGGAAGCGCGTCGCCGGGTCGTCGGGCGCATCGGCCAGAGCCGCGTCGACGGCATCGCCGAGCGCGTTGTAGCCGTCCACCACGAGCAGGGTCAGCAACTCGTCGCGGCTGCGCACGTACCGGTACACCGCCGACGACACGACACCCAGGTCGCGGGCGACGGCGCGCAGCGACAACGCCGCCGCGCCCTGCGAGGCGAGGTGCTCGCGGCCGATCCGTTTGATGTCGGCGAGAGTCTGGGCGCGCGCCAGTGCCCGCGGCCCCGGTCGGTCGGTACTCATCTCCCGATCATCGCGCACCCGCGGCACGGTCCAGCCGCCGCCGGTCGGCTGTGTCGGCGACCGGCTCGACGACGCCGGCCGCGCGTTCGATCTCGGCGGCGAAGGTCGCGCCGCCGACCTCCCACGCCATGGCCAGGAACTGCTCGCGGAACCGGCTCAGGTCGACGCCGACGTCCTCGCCGCCGTACCCCGTGCCCGCGGCGGCGCGCACCGTGCGCACCACGTCGTCGGCCAGGTCGGCGATCCGCTCCCGGATCAGGGTGCGCAGGACGCCGCTGAGGGTGATGTCGGTGCCGACGTCGTAGAGCACGAGCGCGCCCTTCAGCATCGGGCGGTCGGGCACGAACCAGGTGTCGTCCCGACGCTCGAGGTAGCCCGCCGCGATGAGCTCGGCGAGGACATCGGTGCCGCGATCGCCGAGCAGTTCGGTCAGCTCGGCGTCGTCGACGATCACCGTCCGCTCGCCCGCCTGCACGGCGCGCGGATCGAACAGCGTGCGCCAGTCGCCCGCACCGGGCGACGGCTCGGCGTCGAACACCTCGCGGATGGCGTCCAGGCGCAGCCCGCGGGCCTGCATGGCGACGATGTCGCGGAGCCGGTCCAGGTGCGCGTCGGAGTAGACGACCTCCTTGCCCGCGCGGCCGGGTTTCGGCAGCACGCCGAGCGAGTGGTAGTAGCGGATGGTGCGCGCCGCGACGCCGCTGACGTCGGCGAGTTCCGCTCGGGTGTATCGGGGCACCCGACCAGCATAGGGCCGCCCGCGCCGGACTTTGACAGCTCTGGCTGTCGACGTTAGCGTTACCGACGTCACTGTCGACACCGATCGAGGAGCCCTCGTATGTCCGATCGCACCACCGACTTCGACGTCTTGATCGTCGGCTCCGGCTTCGGTGGCAGTGTCACCGCGCTGCGCCTGGTCGAAAAGGGCTACAAGGTCGGCATTCTCGAGGCGGGTCGCCGGTTCGCCGACGACGAACTGCCCAAGACCAGCTGGGACCTGCGCAAGTTCCTGTGGGCGCCCAAGCTCGGCTGCTTCGGCATCCAGCGCATCCACCCCCTGCGCGATGTCCTGATCCTCGGCGGCGCCGGCGTCGGCGGCGGTTCGCTGAACTACGCCAACACCCTCTACGTGCCGCCGGAGCCGTTCTTCCAGGACGCCCAGTGGCGCGACATCACCGACTGGCGCTCCGAGCTCACCCCGTACTACGAGCGGGCCCAGAAGATGCTCGGTGTGGTGCGCAACCCGCACATGACCCCCGCGGACGAGATCTTCAAGGCGGTCGCCGAGGACATGGGCGTCGGCGACACCTTCGTGCAGACCCCGGTCGGCGTCTTCTTCGGTGAGCCGGGCCAGACCGTGGCCGACCCGTACTTCGGTGGTGCCGGACCCGAGCGCACCGGCTGTGTGGAGTGCGGCGACTGCATGGTCGGCTGCAAGTTCGGCGCCAAGAACACCCTCGTCAAGAATTACCTCTACCTGGCGGAAAAGGCCGGGGCGCAGATCATTCCGATGACGACGGTCACCGCCTTGCGCCCGCTGCCCGACGGCACCTGGGACGTCGCGACCGAGCGCACCGGCGCGTGGGTGCGCAAGGACCCGAAGACTTTCACGGCCGGACAGGTCGTGCTGGCCGCGGGCACGCTCGGCACCCAGAAGCTGCTGCACTCGATGCGCGATCAGGGTGTGCTTCCGAACCTCTCGGACACGCTGGGCCTGCTGACCCGCACCAACTCCGAGTCCATCGTCGGCGCCGCGACCAAGACCCTCGCGCCCGGCCAGGACTTCACCAAGGGTGTCGCGATCACCTCCTCGATCCATCCGACGCCCGACACCCACGTCGAGCCCGTCCGCTACGGCAAGGGCTCGAACTCGATGGGCCTGCTGCAGACCCTCATGGTCGACGGTGGTGGCAAGGTCCCGCGCTGGCTGCGCTTCCTCGGTATCGCGCTGCTGCATCCGCTGTTGCTGCTGCGCTTCCTGAGCGTGAAGAACTGGAGCGAGCGCACCATCATCTCGCTGGTGATGCAGCACCTGGACAACTCGATCACCACCTACACCAAGCGTGGCCTGTTCGGCGGGCGCAAGCTCACCTCCAAGCAGGGCCACGGCGAACCGAATCCGACCTGGATTCCGGCGGGCAACGATGTCACCCGCCGGGTCGCGGAGAAGATCGGCGGTGTCGCGGGCGGCACCTGGGGTGAGGTGTTCAATGTCCCGCTCACCGCGCACTTCCTGGGTGGTGCCGCGATCGGCGCCGACCGCGAGCACGGCGTGATCGACGCCTACCACCGCGTCTTCGGCTACCCCACCCTGAGCGTCGTCGACGGCGCCGCCGTCTCGGCCAACCTGGGCGTGAACCCGTCGCTGACCATCACCGCCCAGGCCGAGCGCGCCGCCGCCTACTGGCCGAACAAGGGCGAGGTCGACACCCGCCCCGAGCAGAGCGCCGGCTACACCCGGATCGCCCCCGTCGCCCCGCAGCAGCCCGCCGTCCCCGCGGGCGCGCCCGCCGCCCTGGTGCTGCCGATCGTGGAGATCCGCAGCAAGGAGCAGACCGCGGGCTGACCCCCGCCGCGAAATCCGGCCCCGGACAACGGTTCACACCGCTGTCCGGGGCCGTTCCCGTTCTCGGGTTTCCGCGAATCGCGTGACCTCGATGCCGTCCGGCGCCCAGGTACCAGCAGACTCAGAGGGCGTTGATCCGAGCGAGGGCTTCGAAGGCGAGGTCGGCGGCCTGCCACAGCGCGGTGACCTCCGCGCGGACCGTCGGGGCGAGGGCGGGGTCCTGGAGGGCCAGACCATTGGTGAAGATGACGGTGTTGGCGCCGAGATCGGCGGCGATGAGCAGCTGTTCGGTGGCCACACCCGCGCCGAAAAGCTGGTCGAGTCCTTCACCGACGAAGTAGAAGCGCCACAGCGGGCCGAGGTCGGCGCCGTAGGCCGCCTTGGTGCGGTCGACGATGAGGTCGCCCGCGGCGGCGATGGTGGCGACGATCTCGAAGTAGTCCTGCGCGTTCTCCGGTCGGCTACCCACGGCCGCCACCGAATACGTCAGATCCACGGTCAGGTGGGCGTTGTAGCCCGCCATCGCGGTGCGCGCGCGAGAGGCGCCGCAGTCCTGCGCGAGGGCGAAATAGTGCGCCCACTGCGGCTCGGTGACACCGCCGGTGAATTCGGCGTGCAGGTTGTCGAGGAAACGGCGCAGCAGTTCGGTGCTGATCGCGTGCGCGTACTCGCGATTCACGAAGGCGCCGGGATCGCGCTGCAGCGGCATGACGGCGGCGTATTCGACCGCGTCGAGCCCGATCGCGAACAGGCCGCGCAGGTCGCGGTGCTCGACGAGGATCTCGGTGATCCGGTGATGGCGGGCGACGGCGTCCTCGAGCCGGGCCAGCGCATCGGCGCCGGAGATCGTCGACGTGTCCGAGAGACGCGCGATCTCGGCGATGTTCCCGCCCGACAGTGTCGACCCGCAGGCAGTGTCGCGGACCGCGCCGCTCGCCGGTGCCGCGACGAGCGCGGGCAAGGTCATGATCACGGCCGCAGTGACAGCGGCGATCCCGCTCGATACACGCACCCGCAGATTCCACCATCCGCGCGGCCGAACCGCAGAACGCGACACGGCGACCGGCGCGTCCCTCCGCGCACCCCGGGTGCAATAGCCTGGGCGGATGCCGGAAACCATTGCGATTTCAGGGGCCAGTGGACAGATCGGCGGGCGGGTCGCCCGGCTGCTCGCGGACTCGAGCGCGCCCTTGCGGTTGCTCGGCCGGCGTCTCGACCGCCTGCCGTCGATCGCGGGGGCGAGCACGGCGGTCATCGACTACGCCGATCCGGACACGGTGGCCGCCGCGCTGGCGGGCGTGCAGACCTTCTTCTTCGTCTCGGCCACCGAGAGCGCCGATCGCGCCGCGCAGCAGTCGACGGTGGTCAACGCGGCCCGCGGCGCGGGTGTGCGGCGCATCGTGTACCTGTCGTTCGTCGGTGCCGCGCCGGACTGCACCTTCACCTTCGGCCGCGATCACTGGTTCACCGAGCAGGCCATCCGGCAGTCGGGCCTGGACTTCACGTTCCTGCGCGACAACCAGTATCAGGACATCATCCCGCACTTCGCCGACGCCGACGGCGTGATCGCGGGGCCCGCCGGTGACGGCACCGTGGCCGCGGTGACCCGCGCCGATGTGGCCGACTGCGCCGCCGCCGTGCTCACCACGACCACCTATACCGGCGAGACCTTCGACCTCACCGGTCCGCGGGCCTTCACACTGTCGACCGCTGCCGCCGAGATGACCGAAATCCTCGGCCGCCCTTACCGTTTCGTCGATCAGACCGTCGACGAGGCGTACGCCACGCGGGCGAGCTACGACGCGCCGCGGTGGGAGGTCGACGGCTGGGTGAGCACCTACACCGCCATCGCGCAGGGCGATCTCGCCCAGGTCTCCGACGCGGTGGCCACCCTCACCGGTCGCCAGGCCACCGACTTCCGCGACTATCTGGCCTCCTTGCCGCACACGCCCTGATCGCGGCGACGCGGGTCACGCCGCGTGGATCGGCTCGGCCGGTGCCGCCGCGGTTGTCGTGGGCGACGTCGGCCACCACACGCGGTCGCCGAGCAACGCGAACAGCGCGGGCACCACCAGGGTCCGCACCACGAAGGTGTCGAGCAGGATGCCGATTCCGACGACGATGCCCAGCTGGGTCAGCGTGATCAGCGGCAGCACGCCGAGGACGCAGAACACCGCGGCCAGAACGACACCCGCGCTGGTGATGACGGCCCCCGTCGACGCGACGGCCCGCACCATGCCGCGCGTGGTGCCGTGCGCCCCGGCCTCCTCGCGGGCCCTGGTGACCAGGAAGATCGTGTAGTCCACCCCCAGGGCGACGAGGAACAGGAAGCCGAACAGCGGAACATTGGTGTCCAGGGCGGGGAACCCGAACACCGTGCCGCTGATCCAGCTCCCGGCACCGAGCGCGGCGAGCGCGCTGAGCACCGTCACTCCGACGAGCAGCAGGGCCGCCGGGACGGCCCGCAACAGCACGAGCAGGACCAGCAGGACGACGGCGAGGATCAGCGGGATGACCAGTGCCTGGTCCCGGCGGGCGGCGTCGCGGATATCGAGCGCCTCGGCATCGGACCCGCCGACGAGCGCCTCGGCGCCGGGTACCGCGCCGACCGCCGACCGGATCGCCGCGATGGTGGTGAAGGCCTCCGCCGAGCCGGGCGCGGCGTCCAGCACGACCGACCAGCGGGTGCTGCCCGCGTCGGCGACGCCGGTGGCCGTCGCACGCGAAACACCGTGCACGCCTTCGATCTCCCGTCGCACGTCGGCGTCCGCGGTGGTGCGGGCGATCACCACGGCCGGATCCGAGGAGCCGGACGGGAAGTGCCGTGCCAGGGTCTCGAGCCCGTCGACCGATTCCGCCTCGACCCGGAACTGCTCGGTGCGCGCGAGTCCGATATCCGTGGTCGCCAGCCCGGTGGCGAGCACCACCAGGACCGCCGACGCGACTCCGGCCACCAGCGCGGGCCTGCGCACGACACGGTTCGCCACGGCCGACCAGACGCCGTGCGCGGCCGTATCGCGACCGTCCGCGCGCGGCACGAACGGCCAGAACACCCGTCGCCCGCACAGCGCGAGGGCCGGGGGCAGCGCGGCGAGGACGAAGACCAGCGCGACGACGAGACCCGCCGCGGCGAACGCGCCCAGGCTGCGCGTGTTGGGCAGCAGGGCGAGCAGCAGGGTCAGCAGGGCGAGCACGACGGTGATGTTGCTGGCGACGATGGCGGGCGCGGCGTGCCGCACCGCCGCCCGCAGGGCCACCCGATGGTCGGTGTGCCGGTGCAGTTCGTCGCGGTAGCGCGACACCAGCAGCAGGGCGTAGTTGGTGCCGGCGCCGAAGACCAGCACGCTGGTGATGCCCGAGGTCGACCCGTCGAAGGTGAGTCCGGTGAGCTGGGCCAGCGCGGTGCCGACGCTGGTGGCGACCCGGTCCGCCAGTCCGACGACCGTCAACGGGACCAGCCAGAGAACCGGTGACCGGTAGGTGACGATCAGCAGGACCATCACCACCAGCGCGGTGACGAGCAGCAGCAGCGCGTTCGCCCCGGAGAACGAGTCGGCGATGTCCGCGCCGAAGGCCGGTCCGCCGGTCACCTGCACGCGCAGCGGTTCGGGCAGGTCGGTGGCGAGCGCGCCGCGCAGCTCCTCGATCCGGTCGGTGAGCGCGAATCCGTTGAGCTCGGCGGACACCGGAATCTGCGCGAGGACGGCCCGGCCGTCCGGTGCGGGCACGACGCGCGGTCCGTCGGAGGCGGGCACGCCCGCCCGGGTGAGGGCGGCCTCCAGCGCCGCGAGATCCGGCGGGGCGAGCACTCCGTCGTCGACCCGCGTCGCCACCATGATCGCGGCGGCGGTGCCCGCATCGGGGAACCGCGCGGCCGCCTCGGCCGCCCGCGCCGATTCCGCCGACGCGGGCAGGGACACCGGCGCCTGCCCCGCGCTGTCGTTGCCGCCTGCCCAGCCCATCATCGCTATCGCGGCCACGAGCACGGCCAGCAGCACCGCCCACGATCGCCGACCGGTCACCAACCCGGCGAACCGGTCCCATCCCTGTCCGTCGCTCCCTCGCATCACGGGGGAGACTATTTCAGAAACTTAACTAATGGGCAATGGCGGGCCGTCCGGGCGCTAAGCTCGCAGCCGGGTAGCGAGAGGAGACAACGCGTGGGCGAGGACAGCGTGACCACCGATCCGGCCGTCGACCGGGCGGGGCTCCAGACCGAGATCGCCCGGGATCTGCGCGCGCTGACCGCGATCTCGGAGCAGATCGGGCACGTCTTCGCACGCTCGAACAACTTGCGCCCGAACGATTTCCGCGCCCTGATGCATGTGGCGACCGCCGAGGCCGAGGGCACGCCGGTGACCGCGGGTCAGCTGAGCAAGCTGATGGGCGTCTCCGCGCCCGCGGTCACCTATCTGGTGGAGCGGATGATCGAGTCCGGCCACCTCGAGCGAGTGCCCGATGCCACGGACCGGCGGCGCGTGCACCTCGGCTACACCGAGGACGGCATGGCCGTGGCGGCCGGGTTCTTCGGACCGCTCAGCGCCCGGACCCGATCGGCGCTCGCGGACCTGCCCGACAGCGATCTGGCGGCCGCCCACCGGGTGCTGGTCGGGGTGACGGCCGCCCTGCGCGAGTTCTACGCCGACCTGCCCGAACCCGGATAGACCGGCACCGCAGACGCGTCGATCAGGTCTCGTCGACCGTCGGCTCGGCCGCCGTCGAGGTCGAGGGCAGTACCGAATAGGCCAGGCAGACGATCGCGAAGAAGGCGTACCCGAGGGCCACCTGCGGCGCGGCCGCCCACTCGACCGCGTGCGCGTGGATGAGCCCGATCCAGCTCAGTGCCGCGCCGATGAGCGCGGCGAGTCCCGCTGCGCGGAACCGTTTGTCGAGGATGAACGTGACGATCGCGCCGAGCACGAGACCGGCCAGCACCGCGCCGGAGCCGAACGTCTTCAGCCCGTCGTACACCACGCCGGCCTGGCCCAGCGCCGCCGAGCCGACCTTGTCGGCCGAGGTGCCCGCCGCCGACAGCGCGTTGTCGATCTGGGTCACCGCCCACTCCGCGAGGTTGGGCAGCAGGGCGGCGACCACCGCCACCGCGTGCAGCCGGGGGACGGCCTGGAACGCTTGGGCGCCGATCAGCAGGCCGATGTAGAGCAGGATCGGCACGATCGCCGGAATCGGCAGCACCGTCGCCAGCACGCCGAACAGGCCGAGCAGACACATGACGCCGATGGTCAGCCCACTGGCCAGCGAGTACCCGGTACGCCCACCGGCGTCCTTCCAGCCGGGATGGCCGATGTAGACCGCGGGCGGGAACGGTGAGCCGAAACCGGCCCCGATGACCGCGCCGAACCCGTCGGCCAGCAGGACGCTGCGCAGGTTGTAGTTGTCCCCCGCGGCCGCGGCGCTCTCGACATTGCTCATCGCCTCGGTGAAGTTGTAGATGCCGAGGGGAATGGCGGTGGCCAGCAGCGGTGCCAGATTACCCAGTCCGTCGAAGAGCAGATCCAGGCGCAGATCCGGCAGGCCCAGCGCGATATCGCTCGCCGCCTGCGCCACGTCCGGTGCGGACAGATAGCCGCCGATCCAGCCGATCGCCGTACCCACCAGCAGCGCCACCAGTCCGACCGGGATATTGCCCGGCAGTTTCACATCGGTGAAGAAGCCGATCAGGATGATGGCCAGCACCGGCAGACCGATCCAGGCCGCTTCCCACATCTGCGCGGCGGGCCGCATGGCGATGAAGGTGATCGAGATACCGGCCAGCGTGCCGAGCATGGCGGCGCGCGGGGTGACCCGCCGGATGTAGGGCCCGACGAAGGCGCCGATCATCACGATGACGCCGATCATGAAGGCCCAGGCCAGCCCGGCGGCCCACGCCTGCAGGGGATCTCCGGTCTTCAGATAGATCGGCAGCATCACCACGAACACGACGATGAACATGTGCGGCACACTCGGCCCGTACGGCAGCGCGGTGACATCGCCACGATTCTCCCGCCGGGCCAGCCGCCGCGCGAGGACCATGTAGTAGAGGTTGCCCAGGACCAGCGCGACCCCGAGCGCGGGCAGCACGGTGCCGAGCACATCGCCGCTCGGGATCTTCACCACGGCGATGGTGAGCGTCGTGAGGGTCAAGACGTTGACGAGGATGTTGAACGCCAGGCCGAAGAAGGCATTGGTGTCACCGCGCGTCCACCACGGAAGGACCAGGGGCGCAGGGGGTTCGGGAGCTTTGCTGGTGGTGGTCGTGTCGACGGACATGGGTGTTCCTGTTCGCTAGGCCGTGACGGGGGAAGCGGTGGTGGTTGTCAGCGCGCCGACGACGACGGCCGAGTCGGCCACCCACCCGAAGATCCCGCCCTGGGCGGCGATCATCGCCAGCCCGACGCGCTGGAACTCGGGGAAATAGGAGCCGACACAGTCGGCGACGACCAGGCACTCGTAGCCGCGGTCGTTGGCCTCGCGGACGGTGGTGTGCACGCACACCTCCGTGGTGACCCCGGTGACCAGCAGCGAGGTGATCGCGAGCCGGTCCAGCACCGCGCCGAGCTCGGTCGCGTAGAACGCGCCCTTGCCCGGCTTGTCGATCACCACCTCCCCCTCGATCGGCGCGAGCTCGTCGACGATGTCGTGCCCGTACTCGCCGCGGATCAGGATGCGGCCGAACGCGCCGGGATCGCCGATGCGCTGGGCGGGGTTGCCCCGTCGCAGTTTCGCGGGTGGACAGTCCGAGAGATCCGGCAGATGGCCTTCCCTGGTGTGGATCACCGGCACGCCCGACGCGCGCGCGGCGGCGATCAGCCCGGCCAGCGGGTCGATGACCGCGCGTAACAGCGAGACATCGTTGCCCAGGCTCTCGCCGAAGCCGCCCGGGAGCAGGAAGTCGCGCTGCATGTCGATCACGAGCAGCGCGGTCGTGGCCGGGTCGAAGGGGAACGGTACTGGGGTGGCGGGGATCTCGGTCATCGGTGGTCCTCGAGAACGGTGGAGCGGGACGGGGTGACGGCGCGCGGTTCGTCGAGCAGGCGGGCGGCGGCCGTGAGGACGGTGTCGTCGGCGAGGGCGGGCCCGAACACCATGAGCGAGACGGGCCTGCCGTCGCGGGTGGTGCCCGCGGGCACGGCGACCGCGGTGAGGTCGAGCAGATTGCCGAAGTGGGTGTAGTGCCCGAGGACGGTGTTGGTCGCGATCGGGTCGGCCAGGACCTGGTCGACGGTGAAGGTGGTGCCGATGGTCGGCACCACCATCACGTCGAAGTCCGCCCACAGCAGGCCGACACGGGCGCGCAGTTCCTGTAACCGCTGCTGGGCGCGGAACACGTCGACCGCGGTGAAGCGCTGTCCGCCGGTGAGGATCTCGCGGATCACCGGCAGCAGCGAGTCGGGCCGTTCGGCGAGGAAGGTCTCGAACTCGACGAGCCGTTCGGCGACCCAGGGGCCCTGGTAGAGCAGGGACCCGGCGTCCAGGAACGGCGCGAGCGTGGTCGCCACGCAGTCGAAACCGGAGCGCGGCAGGCGATCCCGGGCCGCGAGGTGGGCGACGCGCATGGCGTCGTCGCCGAAGAAGTCGAGGTCGGTCTCGGCGGGCAGGCCGACCCGGATCGGCGTGCCGCGGTAGCGCGGTCCGCGGGCCCGTGTCCACGGGTCGTCGTGGTCGACCCCGGCGATGATGTCGAAGACCAGGTCGAGGTCCTCGATCGTGGTGCCCATCAGGGTCAGGCAGTCCAGCGACTTGCAGGCGGGCACCAGCCCCACGGTGCTGATCAGCCCGCGCGACGGCTTCCAGCCGACGATCCCGTTGAGGGCGGCGGGCACCCGGCCCGAGCCCGCGGTGTCGGTGGCGACACAGAACGGCACCTGGCCGAGCGCGACCGCCAGCGCCGACCCGGAGCTGGAGCCGCCGGAAATCAGGTCGCCGCCGAAGACGCTGCGCGGCATCGGATACGGCGTCCTGGTGCCGTTGAGGCCGGTCGCGAACTGGTCGAGATTGGTCTTCCCGACGAACAGTGCGCCCGCGTCGAGCAGCCGCTGCACGGCGGGGGCTGTCCGGGTCGCGGTGTAGGCGTAGTCCGGGCAGGCCAGTGTGGTCGGGTAGCCGGCGACATCGATGCTGTCCTTCACCCCGAACGGGACGCCGTACAACGGCAGTGCTCGTGCCCCCGGCCTACGCTCGATCTCCGCGGCGGCGGCGAGCAACGCGGCCCGCGGCACCGGGGTGATCCAGGTGCCGTCGTCGCCGCGCGCCGTGATCGCGTCGGCGACCCGCGCGGCGGTTCTGGTCGGCGAACCGTTGCCGTCCTGGTGCTGGGCGAGGATTTCCGCGACCGTGGGGCCTGCCGAACCGATCATGTTGTCGATTGTCGACAAAATGTGTGACGGCCGGAGGCGCCGTCTGTATCGGATGTGTTAGCAGATACCGAGTTTCAGGTATGTTTGCTCGCCGTGCTGCCGCAAAGCGGCCTCGGCGACGGCCGGGTCGTTCGAGGCGACCGCGGCCAAGAGCTCGCGGTGTCTGCGCACGCCGTCGCGGCGGGCGGCGACCTCGGTCTCCTCGCGCAGGTTGCGCGCCATCGCCAGTTGCAGTTTCACCAGGATCTGGCCGTACACCAGATCGAGCTGCCGATTGCCCGCCAGCGCCACGATCTCGGCGTGGAAGCGGCGATGCGCGTCGTCGCGGGCGACCCAGTCGCCGCGCCGGTCGGCGTCGGTCAGCTCGTCGAGTGCGGAGCGCACGCCCCCGAGCCCGCGGTCCAGATCGGGGTGCGGCAGCGCGGTGGACAGCGCATGACGCTCCAATGCCCGTCGTACCTCGAACAATTGGACGATGTCGGCCGCCGACCACACCATCACCCGGTAGCCCCGCCGCGGCAGGTGCTCGATCAAGCCCTGCTCGGCCAGGCGCCGCAGGGCCTCGCGGACCGGCGCCCGGCTGATGCCCAGCCGCGCGCACAGCGCCTCCTCCCCTACCCGCACGCCCGGGGCCAGCGCGCCACTGAGTACCTCGGCCCGCACGTGCCGCGCCGTCATCTCCACCAGACTCGCCGGTAGCACAGTCGAATCGGATGCCGCTGCCGTCATAGGTCGAGTCTACGAACACCGCGGCCGGGCGGCCCCGGCCGCTAGACCAGGCGCAGGCTGGTGATCAGCTTCTTCGCCTCGTCGGCGCTCATCTCCCCGCTCGTATTGCGGTCGACGAGGATGGTCAGCACGAGCAGGGTGCCCGCCGCGTTGCGGAAGGCGAAGGTGTAGACCGAGTAGGCGTTGGCGGTGCAACCGGACAGCTGGGGCTTCCATGGTCCCGTGCTCTCCACGAACTGGCCCGCGACTCCGCTCTGCGTGGTCAGCGAGGTCGGCGTGGTGAGCTTGCCACCGCTGGGATCCGAATACCCGCCCGCCGCGGCGATTTTCGCGACCGTCTTCGCGGCGGCGGCCGGATCGGATTCCGTAGTCGCGGTGACGGCGGCCATGGCGCGATACGCCGAGCCAGGGCAGTACTTCTCGCCCTCGGTCGACTGGCCACGGCCGTCGATGGAGCCGTTCGCCGTGCTGAAGCTCATCGTGTCGTAGGACGGGGCGACCGCCCAGGTCGACGGCACGTCGTAGGCGACGCGATAGGTGGGGATGAGCACGCCCTTCGCCCCCGGCGTCACCGGGGCGGTGGTCGTGCCCGACAGCGATCCGGTGGGCACCGGCGCCGAGGTGACCGACGACGAGGACGCGGTGGTGGTGTCGTCGGAGGAACGGGTGCCGAGTACGACGGCGACGATGCCGACGGCCACGATCAGCACCGCCACGACCACCACGGCGATGATCACGCCCGCGCCCCCACCGCCACCGCGCCGCGGCGGGCCCGGAGCGGGCTGTGGCGCATAGCCGTACGGCTGCTGACCGTACGGCGCCTGCCCGTACCCCGGCTGCGGTGCGCCGTACTGGGGCGGCGGATACGCGCCCTGCTGCGGTTGCGGGTAGCCATAGGGCTGCGGTGGCGCGGGCTGCGCGTACGGATCCGGACCGGTCTGCGGCGGCTGCCCCAGTCCCGGTGCTTCCCACCAGCGATCGCTGTCGTCCGCCACGTCGAGTCCTCTCTCACACCTGCCGCGACCATCCCGCTGGTACGGCCGGGTTCTCCCCGCCAGCCTAATGGCGAACGGTCGGCCGCGGTGGTCCGGACGACGGGTCAGGCCGGGTGGATCGCGTGCGCGCTGATCTGTTCCGCGGCAGCGACAGTGGCCGCGCCGAGCGCGCTCACGGCAGCGGCCGACAGGCGGGCGTCGGGACAGCTGACCACCGCCGCCACCACCGCGCCGCTCGCGTCGCGCACGGGCGCGGCGAGGGTGACGACCGCGTTCTCCCGGCCGAGTTCGTCGGGCAGGTAGTCGATGGTGATCAGTTCGGTGATGACCGAGCCGAGCTGGGCGCGCAGCGCGGCGGTGATCGGCGTATCGCGCAGGCCGGCGAGCACCTCGAGCATCGGCGTCGAGTCGTCGACGAGGCGTTCGACGGAGTAGCCGCGCTGCCGGATCTCGGCGAGCACACGCGTCAGGCGGTCGCGATGGGCCGGGTCGGCGGCCGCGAGCCACGCCCGCCGGACGGGTTCGGGCGCCCAGGCGACGAACTCCCGGCAGACCGGCGGCGCGAGCGGGAGCCTGCGGCCCGCGCGGATCCACCCGGCGGACGGGTCACCGACCACCTCGGTGACCACGATGCTCTCGCCGTCGCGTTCGGCCAGGAACACCGGGTCGCCGGTGCGTTCGCACAGCGCGCGCAGGTGCGGCGCCGCGGTCCGGCGCAGGGGAAACGCCGCTTCGGCGCGCCGGGCGACGGTGAGCAGGCGCAGGCCGATGCCGTAGCACCCGTCGTCGTCGCGGACGGTCCAGCCGTCGGCGGTGAGCTGGGTGAGGACGGCGTGCGCGGTGGCCCTGGACAGCCCGGCCTCCCGGACGATGCGCGCCAGCGACAACCGGTCCGCCGGATGCCGGGACAGCAGCTCGAGCACCTTCACGACTCGTTGCGTCGGGGGCGAGGCCACGCCTGGCTCCGCCACCTCGCGCACGGATTCCGGGGTCACCTCTTGACCGGCGCGCTCGGCCCGGCTTATCGTCGGTGTCACAATATCGAACAATAGCGTCGAGTATTCGACAACGCAACCCGGCGGGGGGATTCCCCCGGCGGAGCACACAACGAAGTGGGTGAACGAGTGCAGACGGGGTACGAGCTGTCGCATCTGGCGGCCTTGGAGGCCGAGTCGGTGCATATCTTCCGGGAGGTGGCGGCGACCTTCGAGCGACCGGGGCTGCTGTTCTCCGGTGGCAAGGACTCGGCGGTGCTGTTGCATCTGGCGCGTCGCGCCTTCTGGCCCGCGCCGCTGCCGTTCCCGCTGTTGCATGTCGACACCGGGCACAATTTCGACGAGGTCATCGAGTTCCGCGACCGGACCGCCGAGCGCACCGGGGCGCGCCTGCTGGTGGCGTCGGTGCAGGACGACATCGACGCGGGCCGCGCGGTCGAGCGCCCCGGCGGCACCCGCAATCCGCTGCAGACCACCACCCTGCTGCGGGCGATCGGCGAACATCGCTTCGACGCCGTGTTCGGCGGGGCGCGCCGCGACGAGGAGAAGGCCCGGGCCAAGGAGCGGGTGTTCAGCTTCCGCAACCGGTTCGGGGAATGGGATCCGCGCGCACAGCGGCCCGAGGTGTGGAACCTCTACAACGGGCGGCACCAGCAGGGCGAACACATCCGGGTCTTCCCGCTGTCGAACTGGACCGAGCTCGATATCTGGGAGTACATCGATCGTGAAGAGGTCGAGTTGCCCACGCTGTATTACGCGCACCGGCGCCGTGTCGTCGAACGCGACGGAATGCTGCTGTCGGCGGGCCGATTCATCACCCCGCAACCGGGTGAGCGCACCTTCGACGCCACCGTCCGCTTCCGGACCGTGGGCGACGCCACCTGCACCGGCTGTGTCGAGAGCGAGGCCGACACCGCGGCGAAGGTGATCGCCGAGACCGCCGCCACCCGGCTCACCGAGCGCGGCGCCACCCGCGCCGACGACCGGATCTCCGAGACCGGCATGGAAGACCGCAAGCGAGAGGGCTACTTCTGATGAGCCGCAACCTGTTACGCCTGGCGACCGCGGGCAGCGTCGACGACGGCAAGTCGACCCTCATCGGCAGGCTGCTCTACGACTCCAAGTCGCTGTTCGACGACCAGCTGGCCGCGATCGAACGGGTCAGCACCGAACGCGGCGGCGAGGCGGCCGATCTCGCCCTGGTGACCGACGGGCTGCGCGCCGAGCGCGAGCAGGGCATCACCATCGACGTCGCCTACCGCTATGTCACGACGCCGCGGCGCAAGTTCGTCATCGCCGACACCCCCGGCCACGTCCAGTACACCCGCAACATGGTGACCGGCGCGTCCACCGCCGATCTGGCGCTGATCCTGGTCGACGCCCGCGCCGGGGTGTCCGAGCAGACCCGCAGGCATGCCTTCCTGGCCACGCTGCTCGGAGTCCCGCACCTGGTGGTGTGCGTGAACAAGATGGACCTGGTCGACTGGTCGCAGGAACGTTTCGAGGAGATCCGGGCCGAATTCGCCGCGTTCGCCGCGAAATTGACGGTCGGCGACCTCAGTTTCGTGCCGGTCTCGGCGCTGCTCGGCGACAATGTCGTCGAGGGTTCCGAGCACATGGACTGGTACCCGGGGCCGCCGCTGCTGCGCCACCTCGAGGACGTGCACATCGCCTCGGACCGCAATCTCATCGACGCGCGGTTGCCGATCCAGTACGTCATCCGGGCCCAGCAGGGTCTCGATCACCGCAGTTACGCGGGCACCGTCGCCGGCGGCATCTTCAAGCCGGGCGACGAAGTGGTGGTGCTACCCGCAGGCCACACCTCTCGGGTACGCGAGATCTGGGGCCCCGGCGGCAGCAAGGTCGACGAGGCGTTCACCGGCATGGCGATCTCGCTGACCCTCGACGACGAGATCGACATCGGCCGTGGCGATCTCCTGGCCAGGCCGGGCAATCGCCCGCAGCAGGGCGCCGACCTGGACGCGATGGTGTGCTGGTTCTCCGAGACCACGCAGCTGCGCGCGGGTGGCCGGTATCTGGTGCGCACCGCCGCGCAGACCTCCCCCGCCGAGGTGACCGCCATCGACTACCAGCTCGATGTCAACACCTTGCACCGGCTCGAAGACGTGGACGCGTTGTCGCTCAACGACATCGCCCGGGTGCGACTGCGCAGCCGTCAGCCACTGCTGTTCGATCCGTACCGGGAGAACCGCCGCACCGGCAGCTTCATCCTGATCGACCCCGTCACCGATCAGACGGTCGCCGCGGGCATGGTCACCGGACGCGACACCGGTGCGCATGCCGCGCCGGCGACGGTGGTCTGGCATCGCTCGGCGGTCGGCCGCGACGATCGCGCGCACGCCGGTGCCACGGTCTGGCTGACCGGGCTGTCCGGGTCGGGGAAGTCGACCATCGCCGTCGAGGTGGAGCGCCAACTGGTCGACGCCGGTCGGGCCGCCTATCTGCTCGACGGCGACAATCTACGGCACGGGCTCAACGCCGGCCTCGGCTTCTCCGCGGCCGACCGGGACGAGAACGTGCGCCGGGTCGCCGAGGTCGCCGCGCTGTTCGCCGACTCCGGCGCGATCGCGATCGTGTCGGTGATCAGCCCGTTCGCCGCGCAGCGGGCCAGGGCACGCACCACCCACGACGAGCGCGAGCTGCCGTTCCACGAGGTGTTCGTCGACACCCCGCTGCCGGAATGCGAGCGCCGCGATCCCAAGGGCCTCTACGCGAAGGCCCGCGCGGGTGAGCTGCCCGGTTTCACCGGCATCAGCTCGCCCTACGAGCGACCCACCGACGCCGATCTCGTCATCACCCCCGATCTCGGCACCCCCGCCGAGATCGCCGCCCATATCCTCCGAGAGCTAGGAATCGCAGACCGTTGACCCACTCCAGCACCGCCACCGAAGCCGGGAGCACCGCGCCACCGGACCCGTTGACCGCGCCGTTCACCGCCGCGGTCGCCCAGGCCGAGAAGCTCATCGCCGGCGCCGAATTCGTGCGCAGTGACGCCGATCTGGCCGAGGGCTACGACTATCTCGCGGCGAGCGTCGCCGCCTGCCTGCGCCTGTCCGGTGCGCACGGCACCAGTCATCCGTACTTCGTGTCCTCGACCGGGCCCTACGCCAAGATGGGCTTGGACAATCCGGACACCCTCTACTACCACGCGAACATCGAGCCGGACGCCGAGTACGTGGTGAGCGGCGTGCGCGGCACCACCGTCGACCTCAGTTTCCAAGTGCTCAAGGGCGATTACACCGCGACCGACGTGCCCGGCGGCGAGGACGCCTTCGACGACCGCCGGATCCCGATCGCCGACGACGGCAGCTTCTCGATCCGCTTCGGCCCCGCCAAGCCGGACGCCGGACCGGGCTACTTCGCGCTCGGCGAGGGCGCGTCGATGCTGGCGGTCCGCGAGGTCTACAGCGACTGGACCGAGCGCAAGGGCTCGATCCGGATCGAGCGGGTCGACACGATCGGCACCGCCCCGGTCGAACCGGACCTGGCCCGGATGCGCAAGCGCTACGGCGCCGCGGCCAAGATGCTGCTGACCCGGGTGCACACCTGGTTCAACTTCCCGAAGTGGTTCTACCTCGACCTGCCGGTGAACACCCTCACCGCGCCCCGGCTCACCCCGGGCGGCCTGAGCACCCAGTACTCCTCGGTGGGCCATTTCGATCTGGCCGACGATCAGGCGCTGGTGATCACCGTGCCGAAATCGGATGCGCCGTATCAGGGTTTCCAGCTGGGCAGCCTCTGGTACATCTCGCTCGACTACGTCAACCACCAGACCAGCCTCAATCACGCCCAGGCCCAGGTGGATCCGGACGGCATGATCCGGATGGTGGTGAGCGAGCGGGATCCCGGCATCACCAACTGGATCGAGACCACCGGCCGCACCAGGGGCATTCTGCAGTTCCGCTGGCAGCGCACCGATCGACCGATGACCGAGGCCGACGGCCCGACGGTCACCGTCGTCCCGGTCGCCGAGATCGCCGAGCACCTTCCCCATTTCGACCACAACACGATCGACGCCGCGGGCCGGCGCGACCGGATCGCCGCCCGGCAGCGGGCGTTCGCAGAGAGGATGCTCGGATGAGCGGGGCACTGTTGGATGGAAAGGTCGTCGTCGTCTCCGGTGTCGGCCCCGGACTCGGACGCTCGATCTGCCTGGAGGCGGCGGCCGCGGGTGCCACGGTGGTGCTGGCGGCGCGCACCGAATCGCGGCTGCTGGAGGTGGCCGCGGAGATCGAGGCCGCGGGCGGCGCCACGCTCAGTGTGCCGACCGACATCACCGACGAGGCCGCGGTCGCGAACCTGGTCGCGCGCACGGTCGACACGTTCGGCCGGGTCGACGCGCTGGTGAACAACGCGTTCTCGGTACCGTCGATGAAACCGCTGGACCGCACCGATTTCGACCACATCCGCTCCAGTCTCGACATGACGGTGCTGGGCGGCCTGCGGATGACGCAGGCGTTCGCGCCCGCCCTCGCCGAGGCCAAAGGCGCGGTGGTGATGATCAATTCGATGGTCGTGCGGCATTCCGAACCCCGGTACGGCAGCTACAAGCTGACCAAGGCGGCGCTGCTGGCCATGTCGCAGACCCTGGCCACCGAGCTCGGCGGCAAGGGCGTGCGGGTCAACAGCGTGCTGCCCGGCTACATCTGGACCGACCAGCTGAAGTGGTACTTCGGGCAGGTCGCCGAGAAGTACGGCATCACCGTCGAGCAGGTGTACGAGCAGACCGCGTCGAAGTCCGACCTGAAGCGACTGCCCGAACCCGAGGAGATCGCCCGCGCCGTGGTGTTTCTCGCGTCCGACTGGTCCTCGGCGATCACCGGCCAGACCCTCGACGTCAACTGCGGCGAATACCACAACTGAGCAAGGAGCTCCCTTCGATGACCGTGCGCACCGATGTCGGCACCGTGGCCGACCTGCACGCCTCAGCCACCAAACTCACCGGTCTCACCGATTTCGGGGCCGACGACTACACCGAGGCGTTGCAGGTGCTGCTCGACTCGTACCGTGACGAGGCCGGGCTCACCGAACTCGGCAGCAAGATGTCGCGGTTCTTCCTGCGCGGCACCCTGGTCGCTCGCGCGCTGAGCGAGGCCGCCTGGGCGGCCAACCCCGGCTATGTCGACACTCCGGTCACCCGGCCGATTTTCGTCACCGGCCTGCCCCGCACCGGCACCACCGCGCTGCACCGGCTGCTGGCGGCCGATCCGGCCAACCAGGGCCTGGAGATGTGGCTGACCGACTTCCCGCAGCCGCGTCCGCCGCGGGAGACCTGGTCGCAGAATCCGGCCTACCAGCAGATCGACGCGGGCCTGCGTCAACATCAGGTGCAGAACCCGGAGTTCATGGGTCTGCACTACATGAGTGCCTCGGATGTGGAGGAATGCTGGCAGCTGCTGCGGCAGTCGGGCACCTCGCATTCCTACGAATGCCTGGCCTATGTGCCGAGCTACGCGCAGTGGCTGGCGGGACAGGACTGGACCCCCGCCTACGCGCGGCATCGCCGTAATCTGCAGCTGATCGGCATGAACGACAGCAGGCGCTGGGTACTCAAGAACCCCAGTCATCTGTTCTGTCTGGACGCGCTGCTGGCCGTCTACCCGGACGCGATCGTCATCCAGACCCACCGTGACCCGGCCACCATCATCCCGTCGGTGTGCAGCCTCAACGAACACGCCACCCGCGGCTGGTCGACCGTCTTCACCGGGGAGACCATCGGACGCACCCAGCTCGATCTGTGGGCGCGCGGCCTCGCCGAGTTCACCGCCGCCCGTGCCCGGCACACCGACGCCACCTTCATCGATGTCGACTTCGACGATCTGCGCGCCGACCCGTTCGGCGTCGTCGACCGCATCTACACCCGGATCGGCACCGATTTCACCGAGGAGGCCCGCACCGCCATCACCGCCCTCGACAACGAGAGCCGCACCGGCGACCGCAAACCCACCCACCACTACTCCCTCGCCGACTACGGCCTCACCGAGGACATGGTCGCCGAACGCTTCGGCAGCTGAGCGAGATCACCGATGAGCTACCCGACCTCGACCCCGTACCCCCGGGCCACCGTGGCGAGGTCGGACTCATAGCCCTGTCCGACGGCGCGAAACCGCCAGGTCTCGCCCCGTAGATACAGCTCGGCGAGCAGGAGGGTCCGTTCGACCGTGGCCGCGTCCAGGGTCGAACAGATCACCGCGCTCGCTTCGAGGCCTGCGGCGAGTTCGATCTCGATGGCGCCGACCTCACCGAAGGTCACCCCTGGTGCGTCGAGGGCAGCCGCGAAGACGACGCGGACGCGGTGCTCGGGGAGGTCGTCCAGCGAAACGGCGATCGACTGCTCGGTCGGGCCTTCCTGCGCGAGTCTGGCGCCCTCGGCGACAGGCTGGTTGTAGAACACGAAATCGTCGGAACTGCCGACCTTCTCCTCGGCGTCGACGAGAAAGGCCACCAGGTCCACGGCGGCGGTACCGAGCTGGTTCCAGGTGGCACGCAACGTCCAGGAGTCCGATTCGATCGGCAGATCGATCACCTGGCCCCGGGCCAGCACGGTCGGCTGGGGTGCCGTCGGGACGTCGGGCGGAGGCTCGGATTCCGCCGTCGGCGTCCACGTGAGCAATTCCGGTCCGTGCAGGGCCAGCCCGAGGTCGGCGGCCTTCCGCACCCGGCGATCCGCGTCGCCTCCCGGCAGGAGCAGCAGATCCGTCACGGTCGCCGAAAGATTGACGGCCGCGGATCCCCCGAGCTCCACGACCCGGGCCCTGGTGTGCGCAGCTTGCTCATGGGTACCGCCGAGAACCAGTACGCGGTGCCCGGACAGCGGCCCCGGCGGCACCGAGGTTCGCCGCCGCGACGGGGGCTGATCTGCTGGGGAGGTCCTGGGTTGCCCTGGTTCGATCGTCGCCAGCAGCGCGACGAAGCGCGGCTCGTCCATGATCGGGGTCGCGTGCTGGATCGCTTTGCGCGCCTTGCCCGTCCCGGATTCCGGCGCGTTGGTGACGAGCACGCTCGTGCGACCGCTCACCGCACCGGTCACGTCGAGCCCGGCCGCCTCGGCGCGCGTCACCAGTTCTTCGCGGTCGATCCGGGTGGCGCCGGTGAACGCCACCTTCATGCCCTGCCGCAGTGGCGCGTCGGGCTCCCACCGCCCCGGGTAGGCGTAGGCACGGCTTCGGGCCGCTCCGCGCGATCGGCCAGGTCGTCGCTGCGCGATCACCTGCGGTCGGTTCGCAGGACAGCAGGGGCGGCGCGATGCCGAGGCGGGCCGCGTCGGCCACCAAGGCTCGCAGAACGTTCACCAGAACCCGGGTGTCGTCGAGCGCGTCGTGCGCTTTCTGTTGCGGTACACCGTAATAGCCGGCCAAGGTCGCCAACTTGTAGTCCGGTGTCGGGACCGCTACTCGGCGCGCGAGTGCCAGGGTGCACAACCGACGGCGGACCGGGAGCACTCCGCCCGCCCGGTCGAACTCACTCGCCAGGAATCCGAAGTCGAACAGCGCGTTGTGCGCCACCAGGACCCGTCCGGTCAGCAGCGACGACAGTTGCTCGCGCACATGCGCGAACCGCGGTGAGCCACGCAGGACTTCGGCGGTGAGCCCGTGCACGTGCACCGGACCGGGGTCGCACTCGGGATCGAGCAGCGTGTGGAACTCGCGCGTCACCTGTCCGGCGCTGTCCAAGGTCAGCGCCGCGACGGACAGGACCCGGTGCCTGCTCGGTTGGAGGCCCGAGGTCTCGACGTCGACCACGGTGAACTCGCCGAACCCCGCTGCCTGCTGGTGCGCACCGACCTGTGTCATCCCGTGCATGAGCATCGCATCGTAGCCGAGTCCGGAATCGTTGCAATCGGACTCGACTTCGGCTGTGCCACACGACGTCTCCTTGCTTCGCGAGCACCAGGTGCAGGGCGCTCGGCACTGCCCGCTGAGCCGGTCACCGCGCAGCCGGTCAGCTGGTGAGCGCTCCCCTGATTACGTGCGCGGGCCGAAGAATTCGGCGCGGGCGGCGTCGATGCGGGCCTGGGCTTGGGCGGCGCCTTGGAAGCTCACCGCGGCGGATCCGCCGCCGGCGAGGCCCAGTGCGAGGAGGCCGCCGATCACGGAGAGCAGGTCCGGCTCGGGGAGGGTGTCGGTGTCGCTGGTTGGTCTGACGTCGTGCGCGGGAATCGGCCCGCCGCCCGGTGCCTGTGCGGCGGGTGGGCTGCCCGGTCCGCTGGGCGCCGGGGCTGCGGGTGACTCCGCGCCGGGGGCAGATCCGGCGGGTGCCTCGGCGCCGGGGGCAGGTCCGGCAGGTGGTCCACCGCCGCCGGGTGGGCTTCCCGGTGCCGACGAGCCTCCCGGTTCGGCAGGCCCCGGGTCGGAGGCGTCCGGTGCAGCCGGCACCGGTGCAGGCGGCGCTTCGGGAGCCGCCTCAGCGGGTGCCGGTGCTTCCGCGGGCGCTTCCGGCACGGGTTCGTTGCCCGGGTTCGGGGTGTTGCCTTGGTTTCCGCCACCGTTGCCCTGATTGCCGTTGCCGCTACCCGGGTTCTGATTGCCGTTGTTGCCCTGGTTCCCGTTGTTGCCCTGGTTGCCGTTCCCGTTGCCCTGATTACCGTTGCCACTACCGGGGTTCTGATTGCCGTTGTTGCCCTGGTTGCCGTTCCCGTTGCCCTGATTACCGTTGCCACTACCCGGGTTGGAGTTCCCGTTGCCGCCTTTGTTGCCACCGCCGTTGCCGTGGTCGCCCGGCCCGGCAACCAGCCAGGCACCGTCGCTTCGCGCGGGACGCTCCGCGCCGGGAACCCCCGCGATGCTGATCCCACCGCGGGTGGCGAGGGCCGGCTCAGCGCCCGCGACCCCGCCGTATCCGAGCAGGCCGAGGACTCCCGCGGTCCCCGCCACCACGACTGTTCGTCTCATCCGACCGACCGTCACGCGCCTGCCGTCCTGTCCTCGCTGGTCCAGCCCCACACCATTGCGGTCGGCGCCAGCTACCCGCACGTTACGTCCCGCCTCGCCACCGTGCCACGGAGGGCCACGGCGCACACCCTCGGACCAGGCCTGATCCGACGCGCCGGTAGTTCGCGCGGGCTCCCGCCGATCGTCGCACGGGTCGGCGGCGAGCCCGCCACCGGGCTCAGCGGCGGATCTGGGCGTACCAGTCGAGGAGGGCCGGGTGGTCGACGGTGCTCGGGTCGAGGACCTGCCCGGGATCAGCGCCCTGCAGGATGCGTTTGACGGGGACCTCCAGCTTCTTGCCGGTCCTGGTGCGCGGGACGCCCGGGGCGGCGATGATGTCGTCGGGGACGTGCCGGGGCGAGACGTCGGTCCGAATGATGCCGGCGATCCGGGTCCGCAACGCGTCGGAGAGGACGGCGCCATGCGGGAGCACGACGAACAGGGGCATCCAGTAGCCGCCGTCGGGTTGTTCGGCACCGATGACCAGGGAGTCGACGATCTCGGGCAGCCGCTCGACAGCCTGGTAGATGTCGGCACTGCCCATCCGGATACCGTGCCGGTTCAGGGTGGAATCCGAGCGGCCGTGCACGACGACACTGTCGCGCCCGGTGACGGTGATCCAGTCACCGTGCCGCCAGACTCCGGGATAGGTGTCGAAATACGCGGCGCGGTACCGGGATCCGTCGGGATCGTTCCAGAACCGGATCGGCATCGACGGCATCGGCGCGGTGACGACGAGCTCACCGACGGCGTCGCGCACGGATCGGCCCGCCCCGTCCCAGGCCGCCAGCGCGACACCGAGGTAGGGGGCGGACAGCTCACCCGGCCACACCGGCACCGTGCGGGCACCACCGGCGAAGGCCGACACGATGTCGGTGCCCCCGCTGATCGAGGACACCGGAACGTGGTCGCCCACGTTGTCCCGCAACCACAGCGACGACGACGCGGGCAGTGCCGAACCGGTGACGCCGACGAGCCGCAACGCGGACAGGTCGTGGTCGCGCCGCGGCACCGACTCGGCCTTGGCGCACGCCAGGACATACCCGGGGCTGGTTCCGAGCACGGTGGCCCGGACCCGAGCGGCGATGGCCCACAGCGCATCCGGCGCGGGCGCGGTCGGGCTGCCCGGGTAGCAGACGATGGTCGCGCCGACCAGCAGGCCGGCGACCTGGTAGTTCCACATCATCCAGCTCGGGCTGGTGTACCAGAAGAGGGTGTCGTCGCGGCCGAGATCGGACTGCAGCGCCAGCGCTTTGAGATGTTCGAGCAGCACCCCGCCGTGGCCGTGCACGATGCCTTTGGGCAGCCCCGTCGTACCGGAGGAGTACAGCACCCACAGGGGGTGGTCGAAGGCGACCTGCTCGGTGGCAGGCACCCTGTCCGCCGCCGCGGTCACCACGTCCCAGTCGAGCGCACCGTCGACCGTGTCACCGAGCCGCGACACCACCACGGTCGCCCGCAGCCCCGACAGCGCGGCACGCAGTGCCGAGATCTCCGCGAGTTTCCGGTGTTCCTTGCCGCCGAAGCGGTATCCGTCGCAGGTCACCAGCACTGCCGGGTCGAGCTGCCCCAGCCGGTCCAGGGCCGCCGTCGCCGTGTAGTCCTGTCCGCACGCACTCCAGATGGCGCCGATGCTCGCGGTCGCGAGGAACGCGATCACCGCCTCGGCGATGTTCGGCAGGTAGCCGACTACTCGGTCACCGGGCCCCACGCCGAGCTCGCGTAGAGTAGCCGCGAATCCGGCTGTCCGGCCGAGCATCTCGGCCCACGACAGCTCGGTCATCGCACCGGTCTCGTCGACCGAGACGATCGCGGGCCGATCCGTGCGCGCCTGCCGGACCACCTGGTCGACGTAGTTCACCCGGGTGCCCGGAAACCACTGCGCCCCAGGCATTCCGATGTCGTCCAGGATGTCCGTCGACCGTTCCCCCAGCTCGAAGTAGTCCCAGATCGCGCCCCAGAACCCCGCCAGGTCGTCGACCGACCACTGCCACAGGGAGCGATAATCCGCGACCTCGACCCGGTGCCGGGCAGCCACGAAGCGCGCGAAGTCGGTGATCCGCGCCTGTTCGATATCCAGCGAGCCCGGCACCCACTGCGGCGCCACCGTCACACTCGTCATCGCGCGCTCCACCCGCCGTCCATCACATACGACGAGCCGGTGACCATGCCCGCGTGGTCGGAGGCCAGCCAGCCGACCAGCGCCGCCACCTCCTCGGGCTCGATCAGCCGCTTGATCGCGCTCTCGGTGAGCAGCACCTTCTCCACCACCTCCCGCTCGGGAATGCCGTGCGCCACGGCCTGTTCCGCGATCTGCTTGTCCACCAGCGGTGTTCGCACGTAGCCGGGGTTCACGCAATTGCTGGTGACGCCGTGCGGGCCGCCCTCGAGGGCGGTCACCTTCGACAGTCCTTCCAGCGCGTGCTTGGCCGTCACGTAGGCCACCTTGAACGGCGAGGCGCGCAGGCCGTGCACCGAGGACACATTGATCACGCGGCCGAAACCCTGGGCGTACATGTGCGGCAGCGCGGCCCGGATCAGCAGGAACGGCGCCTCCACCATGAGCGTCTGGATCAGCCGGAACCGGGCGGGCGGGAAGTCCTCGAGCGGGCTGACGGTCTGCACGCCCGCGTTGTTGACCAGGATGTCCACCGACAGCGACAGTTCCGCGAGCGCGTCGACGTCGAGCAGATCGACGGCCCAGGCGTGGCCACCGATCTCGGCGGCCACGGTCTTGGCACCCAGCTCGTTCACGTCGGCGACGGTCACCTCGGCGCCGCGCGCGGCCAGCTCGTGCGCGCACGCCGCGCCGATCCCGCCCGCCGCGCCGGTGACCAGGGCCTTGCGTCCGATCAGGTCGCTCATGCCGGGACAACCTTGGTCGGCACCGGCGCCGGCGCGGTCACGGTCTCGGCGGCATCCGCGGCGTCGAGCGACTCCAGGTCGATTCCCTTGGTCTCCCTGGCGCACAGCACCGCGATCACGGTGATCGCCGCGGCCACCGCCAGGTACACCGCGATCGGGACCGACGAGCCGTAGGAGTCCAGCAGCTTGACCGCGATGATCGGCGCGAGCGAGCCCGCCACGATCGAGGTGACCTGATAGCCCAGGGACACACCGGAATAGCGCATCCGGGTCGGGAACATCTCCGCCATGAGGGCGGGCTGACCGGCGTACATGAGGCCGTGGAAGACCAGGCCGATGATGATCGCGGACAGGATCAGCAGGCTGTGGCCGGAATCCATCAGCGGGAAGGCGAAGAAGCCCCACGTCGCGGCGGCGAGGGCGCCGACCAGATACACGGGCCGACGGCCGAACCGGTCACCGAGGTGGCCCGCCAGCGGGATCACCATCATGTGCACGGCGTGCGCGGCCAGCAACCACCACAGGATCGTCGTGGTGTCGGCGTGCACGTGCACCTTCAGGTAGGTGATCGAGAAGGTGACCACCAGGTAGTACATGATGTTCTCGCCGAAGCGCAGCCCCATGGCGGTGAACACGCCGCGCGGGTACCGGCGCAGCACCTCGAACACACTGAACGAGGTGGCCTTGGCGTGCTCCATCTGCCGCTGCGCCTCGACGAAGATCGGGGCGTCGGTGACCTTGGTGCGCACGTAGTAGCCGACCAGCACGACCACCGCCGACAGCCAGAAGGCCACGCGCCAGCCCCAGCTCAGGAACGCGGCATCGGACAGCGTCGAGGTCAGCACGAGCAGCACGACCGTGGCGAGCAGATTGCCCGCGGGCACACCGGCCTGCGGCCAGCTCGACCAGAACGCCCGGCTGCGGCTGGGGCTGTGTTCGGCCACCAGCAGGACCGCGCCACCCCATTCCCCGCCGATCGCGAAGCCCTGGATAAACCGCAGGGTCACCAGCAGCGCCGGTGCCCAGTAGCCGATCTGGGTGAAGGTGGGCAGACAGCCCATCAGGAAGGTCGCGCCGCCGACCAGGACCAGGCTCAGCTGCAGCAATTGCTTGCGGCCGTAGCGGTCACCGAAGTAGCCGAAGACGATGCCTCCGAGCGGGCGCGCGGCGAAGCCGACCGCGTAGGTGACGAAGGCGGCCAGGATCGCGTCCAGATCACTGGTGCCCTTGGCGAAGAACACCTTGCTGAAGACGAGGGTGGCGGCGGTGCCGTAGAGGAAGAATTCGTACCATTCGACGACGGTGCCTGCCATCGAGGCGGCTACCACTCGGCGCAGACCGCTCGGGGCGCGGTCCTCACCGGCCGCCGGGGTCGCATTGCGGACGCTCATCACTGCTCCTTGGTGATCGAGACCACCTCACGCCAGGAATGTGATGTGGCCCACTAGCAATGCGAAGAGTATTCGTGCAGATCGAATCCGGTCGCAATGGCCAAGTTCGCACCCGTAATCTGCGAAGATGCAGAAATGAGCGCGACCTCGTCTGATCCGGGTCGGCGTCCGAGCGCCGATGACCTGCTGGTTCTGCTGGCGGTCGGCCGATCGGGCCGCTATGTCACCGCAGCCGAGGAACTCGGCATCAACCACACGACGATCTCGCGGCGGATCGCGGCGCTCGAGCGCGCGGTCGGCGGCCGGGTGCTGACCCGGGTCACCGGCGGGTGGGAGCTGACCGAGCTCGGGCGCGCGGCGCTGGCCGCCGCGGAGACCATCGAGACCGCGGTGCGCTCACTGGGCACGGCGGACGGGGAGCGGGAACTCGAAGGGGTGGTGCGGCTCTCGGCCACCGACGGATTCAGCGCCTATCTCGCCGCGCCCGCCGCCGCGCGGGTGCAGCGCACGCATCCGAGGGTGGCGGTCGACATCGTCGCCACCACCCGGCGCGCGTCCACCCAGCGCAGCGGACTCGACATCGAAGTGGTGGTCGGGCAGCCCCAGGTCCATCGCGCCGAGGCGATCCGGCTGGGCGACTACAGCCTCGGTCTCTACGCCGCGCGCGACTACCTCGCCGAACACGGCACCCCGGCCGCCGTCGCGGACCTGCGCCACTATCCGCTGGTCTACTTCATCGAGTCGATCCTGCAGGTCGACGATCTCGACCTGGCCACCGATTTCGCGCCCGACATGCGCCGATCCGTCTCGTCCACCAACGTTTTCGTGCACGTCGAGGCCACCAGGGCCGCGGCCGGGATCGGCCTGCTGCCGTGCTTCATGGCCGACCGGCACGACGATCTCGTTCGGGTGCTCGGAGGACAGGTGCGGGTGCAGCTCACCTACTGGCTCGTCATCCGCTCCGAAACGCTGCGGCGGCCCGAGGTGGCCGCCGTCGTCGACGCGCTACGCGCCACCGTCGAGGAACGGCGCGCGGAACTCCTCGGTGCTCAGCGTGGGTCGGGGCAGCGGCCCGCGTAGTGGCTGAGGCCGAGGCCGTTGCTGCTCTTGCTGCGCCCGACCGGGCCGTTCTTGGCCGACCGCAGCCAGGTCCCCCTGGTGTCGAGGACGGGCATTCGTTCGCTGAACGCGCGGCTGTAGCGGGTGGTGCCGTCGACGGTGAGGATGCCGTCACGGACATCGATGTGGGCGACGGTGGCCCAGAACGAGTTCTTGCCGTTGCCGATGACGACGGTGATCTGATCGGCGTCGGGGCCGGGCAGCCCGTCGCGACCAGGACGGCCGTAGCGGACGCGCACGCGTGGCTTGCCGAAGGTGTCGATCGCGCCCGCGCCGTTGTCGACGGATTGGTACACGTTGAGCAGCAGGTCGCCGTTCTCGGTGGGCCGCACGATGACCTGCTCGGTGGCGGGCAGGTTCTTCGCGCCGGGACCGCGGCTGTCGCCCTGGTGGTGGATGAACGGCCACACGGCCAGGTCGCCCTGGTGGCCCTTCTCGCCGCTGATCACGACGTAGTCGCCGGTGATCTCGTTGCGGCAGAAGAAGTACACGTCCAGGTCGCCTTTGCCGAACTTCGTCACGCGGCCGCTCGGGTCGTACTGCGCACCGCGGCCGTCCCATTCGAGGCCGACGGTGAGGACGTAGCCCGGGTCGCCCTTGCGCAGATCGATGCTGGCGCGCCGATCGGGCGAGTCCTTGGTGAGCACGACGTCGACCTTGCGGAGGTCGATCGCCGGCGGGCTCGGCGGCGCCGGACGCGGGTGCGGCGCAGCGGGCTTCGCCGGTGCACCGGCAGGCGCGACGGCCGCGGCCGGTTCCTCGTCGTCCACCACGATCCCGTGCTCCGTCGCGAACGCCGCCAGCCCGGCGCTGTACCCCTGCCCGATCGCGTCGAGGCGCCACCCGCTCCCCCGCCGATACAGCGCCACCGCTTGCAGCACCGTCTCCGAATCCAGCCCCGGCGGAACGAAATTCAGCGCCTGCCCGGCTCCGGCGACCGCCACCCGCAGCCCACTGACCTCCCCGAACCGCAGGCCCTGGGCCTCGGTGCTCGCAGCGATCACCACGCGCTCGATCTCGGGTGGGACGGCGGTGAGATCCACCGACACCACGGCATCGGATTCCAGGCGCACACCCGGCGCCGACGGATTGTTGAAGAACACGAAATCGGCGTCGGAGCGGACCCGGCCTGCCGCGGTCACCAGCACCGCCGACACGTCGACCGCGCCGGGCGGACCGTCCAGATCGATGCGCACCATGTAGCGCCCGTCGACCAGATCGGTCTTGGACCCCTTGGACACCTCGACCATCGTCGCGCTTCCCGTCATGACGCCGCCCTCCACCGGTCGTTGCCCTCGTCGCTACCCGCGATCAGCCCACGGTACCCGGGTCACGGCCGCGGGGGCCGGGCATCGCGCGAGCCCGCGCAGCGGGTGCCCGGACTGTCGGTGCCGATAGCGGGCCACCCGGACCGTTGGCGTCGTTCACAGGATTCACCCGGATCGGTGGCGCCCGCGGGGACCGGTGTCGTTCACTGGTCGCCATGGACGTCCGTGCACTGATCGACCGCAAGCTGGGTCGCCGGGTCTCGGTGGTGGTGCCCGCGCTCGACGACGAGGACACCATCGCCGGGGTGATCGCCGCCGTCCGGCCCTGGCTCGGCGGGCTGGTCGACGAACTGCTCGTCATCGACGCCGGCTCGACCGATCGCACCATCGCGCGGGCCCGCGCGGCGGGCGCCGCGGTGTACACCCGGGAGGAGGCGCTACCGGGCGTGGCGCCCCGGCCGGGCAAAGGCGAAGTGCTGTGGCGGTCGCTGGCGGTGAGCACCGGCGATCTGCTCGTCTTCCTCGACGGCGATCTGGTCGAGCCGGACCCGGATTTCGTCCCGACGCTGGTCGCCCCGCTGCTCGACGATCCGGGGCTCGCGCTGGTGAAGGGCTTCTACCGGCGGCCGCTGCCGAGTGGGGACGCCGACGGCGGCGGGCGGGTGACCCAGCTCGTCGCCCGCCCGCTGCTCACCGCGCTCGCGCCCGCCCTGGCCGAGATCGTGCAGCCGCTGGGCGGCGAATACGCCGCCACCCGAACATTTCTCGGCGGCATCTCCGTCGCCTGCGGCTACGGCGCGGAGATCGGGATCCTCATCGACTGCTGGCAGCGGCACGGTCTGTCGGCGATCGCCCAGGTCGATCTGGGCGTCCGGCGGCACCGCAACCGGCCGACGCACGAACTGGCGGTGATGAGCAGGCAGGTCGTGGCGACACTGCTCGACCGGCTCGGCATCCGGGACTCCGGGATCGGCCTCGTGCAGTTCCTGCCGGGCGAATCGGGTTGGCAGCGAATGCCGTCCGAAGTCAGCCTGGCCGACCGGCCCCCGATGACACAGCTGATCGCGACCCAGCGCGAGATCGCCTGACACGACGAACGCCGGCCCGGCCCCAGGGACCGAACCGGCGTCCGCCGCACCGGATTACACCGCGACCAGACCGAAGTCCAGCTTCACCAACTGATCGGCGCAGTCGAAGTAGCGGTCGTCGTGGGTGATCACGATGACCGTCTTGCCGCGCCGCTTCAGATCGGTGAGGATCTCGCGATAGAAGACCTCGCGGAAGCGCGGCTCCTGATCGGCGGCCCATTCGTCGAAGACGTAGATCTGCCGGTCCTCGAGCAGCGCGGTGAGCAGCGCCAGCCGCTTGCGCTGCCCCTGCGACAGATCCACGGTCGACAGGCGCCCGTCCCGCACGCTCACCTTGTGCGCGATCTGCAACTCCTCGAGGTACCGCTGGACTTCGGCGTCGATACCGGGACGGTCGAAGCCCAGGTAGTCCTCGAACAGATGGAAATCGGTGAACACCGCCGACGAATTCTGCCGGTACCACTCGATGTTGTCGTGGTCGATCCTCTCCCCGTTGAGCGACAACGACCCCGAGCGTGGCACGTACAGACCGGTGATGAGCTTGGCCAGCGTCGACTTCCCGCTGCCGTTGCCACCGACGATGAACGTGATCTGCCCCGGTTCGAAAACCAGGTCGATCGGACCGAGCCGGAAGCCGGCGTCCTCGGACTCGTCGAGTCCGGGCGGCGGTGCCAGCGGGCGCACATCGGTGCCACCGTGGTCGATCCAGTTCTTACCGTTGACATCCGGCTGCGCGCCACCCGGATGCGCACCGGGATGCGCGGGATGCGGCCCGTGCCCCGGCCTGCCGTTGCCGTTGCGCGGTGGCATGCCCGGACGCGGCGGATGTCCACCTCGCTCGGGCGGACCACCCGGTCCGGCCGGATGCGCGCCGGGCGGCGGCGGCACGAGCGACGGAGCCTCGGCGCGGTACACATAGCTGACATTCGTCAGTTCCAGCTTGGCCTCCCCTGCCACTGGACGCTCGGTGTACGGCAGGAGCTCCTCGTTGTGCAGGGTCTCCATCGACAGGTTCATCGCCCGGATCTTGGCCAGCGCGACATCACCGCGCAGCAGGTCCGGGATGCGGTGCATGAAGTTCTGCATCGGCATCGCCAGGAACGTGGTGACCAGCACGTAGCCGACCATCGTGTCCCGCGGCAGATCCAGGGCCGCCGCGATGACGAACAGGATCAGCGCCATCGTCGCCAGCTGCAGCGCCTGACCGAAACCCTGCGCGTAGGAGAACTTCGAGCCCGCGTCGGTGTTCTGATCGCGCAGCGTGCCCGCCGAACCGAGCAGATGCCGATCCATGAAGTCCCGGCGCCGGCCACGGTGCAGCTTCAGTTCCTTGATGCCGAGCGTGACGGCCTGGAACGAACGCAACAGCGCGTCCTCGTTCTCGCGAGCCTCGCGGTAGATCCCGCGCACCCGCTTGAGCACCAGCTCGACACACGCGATGCCGACCAGCGTGCCCGCCACCGTCACCGCGAAGATCGGACCCGACACGATGAACAGGAACACGAAGCAGCCGATGATGGTCGCCACGTCGACGCAGATCGACGGAATGGCGGTCACCGCCTGCGACAGCGATCGCACGTCCTCGGTGAGCGTCGCCATCAGGCGGTGCATACCGAGCCGTTCCAGATGCTCGAGCGGTGCGGAGACGATGCCCGAGCTCAGGTCGCTGCGCAACCGGAAGATCGCGTCCTGCGACAACCGGATCAGCAGTACCTGCGACGCCACCCCACTGACCAGGATCACCAGACCGGTCAGCCCGAACCGCAGCAGCAGCTGATCAGGCTGCGGCTTCGGCGAGACGACCGCGTTGATCAGGGTCACCAGGTAGGTGTTGGCCACACCGCAGATCAGGCCCGCGGCCACCACGGCGGCGATCCTGGCCGGCGAGAGCGCGGCGAGAAAACGGAGTAGATGCATGACGTGCGCTCTCAGCTGCGGATGACATCGAACACGATGCCCTCGAGGGTGACTCCGGGCGCGAACGAGAACGCCACCCCGGTGGAAATCGGTGCCGCCGAGCGCGCGTCGCGGATCATCCGCTCCAGCACGAAGATCAGCGAGACACTCAGCATGTTGCCGTGCTCGGCGAGCACCGCCCAGCTCGGCGCCGCCGCCTCGGCCGGGATCCCCAGCGAGCGCGCCGACTCCTCGATGATGCGGGGACCACCGGGGTGGATCGCCCACAGCTCGATGTCGTCCTTGCCCAGGCCGTTGCGCGCGAGCACCTCGGTCACCACCGGATCCACCCCGCGGTAGATGTAGTCGGGCAGGCTGGTCGCCAGCTCACAGGTGATGCCCGCGTCCTTCACACCGAGCACGATGCCGTCCTCCGCGTCGTCGAACAGGTGGCTGAAGCTGTCGCGGACGACGATGCTGCCCGGGGCCAGCGGCTGGTGCACCTGGTTGGCGCCGATCACCACCGCGCCGCACCCGTCACCGAAGAGGCTGTGGGTGATGACGTCGTTGACGTCGTCGTCGAACACCGCGTTCACCGAGCTCAGCTCGATGCACAGCACCATCGCCTTCTTGTCCGGGTGCGCCCGGACGTAGTCGGTGGCGGCGCGGATGCCGTTCATCGCGGCGGCGCAGCCCATGAAGTTGACGACCATCCGGCCCACCGTCGGCGACAGCCCCAGCTGCTTGACCACCGCGACGTCGACGCCGGGAGCGATGAAGCCGGTGCTGGTCACGAAGATCAGCTGGCCGATGTCGTCGGCCGGGTTCGCCAGGCCGGCGACAGCGCGGCGAGCCACGTCGACCGCGAGCGGCGCCGCGTGCTCGAAGAACAGGTTCATCCGCTCCCGAATGGTGCCGGGGCGACGGCTGAACTCGAGGAACTCCGGGTCCAGCGGGTCGATCGCCAGGTGGCGGGTGTCGATCCGGGTCTTCTGGTAGATCCGCGGAATACGCTGCCGCTGTGCGGGATCGGAGAACAGCTCGGCGACCCGGCCCGCGTTCACGGTCTGGTCGACCACGAGTTCGGGCGATCCGGTGGCGACCGCTTCGATCACGCCGACGGTGGTCGGCGGGGCGGGCGGTAGCAGGTCGTGCCCGCGCTCGACGTCGGCCGTGCGGAGCAGATCAAAGGAAACAGACACGGGCACAAATCCTTTCGAAACAGAAATGAACGTGGCAGCGGAGTCGGCTCAGACGGTTCCGATGCCGGTGAAGCCCTGCACCGTGTAGGTCACACAGGTCTTCAGCGCTGTCGGTGCGCAGTGTTCGCGCACGAATCCCCACCGGTTCTCCTCGGCATCACGCGAGGGCGCGAGCAGGTAGGTCCGGCACAGCTTGGGGAAACGATCTCCGAAGAAACTCTTCGCGGGCAGCCACTCCACGCCGAACTTCGCGGCCTCCTCGCGCACCACGTCCTCGGTGGCGATATTGGCGAAACCGCTGCGCTGGAACGGAAGCACGTGGTGCACCCGGTGCGAGCTCAGACCGGCGGAGAGGAAGCAGTCGACGTACTTGTTGCCGACCACGGTCAGGTCGTAGGCCTGCTCGAGCTGGTTGACCGCCCAGTCCTCGGTCTCGGTGTGCAGTTCCTCGGTCGGCACCTCGAAGTCGTGGCTGGCGACCACCATGAAGGTGCTGATCCACAGCGTGATCACGAATTGCAGTGCCCAGGCCCAGAAGTCGCCCGCCAGGGTGAAGACCACGACCTCGGCCACCAGCAGGAAGCGCACACCGAACGATCCGATGAAGTGCGGCAGCGCGCCGCCCCAGGTGCCGTACATGTCCTTGATGCCCACCTTGCGGGTGAGCCGGCAGACATCGAGCAGGCGAATGATCATGCCCGTCAACAGATGTCCGAACTTGTGCACGGTGTGCACTGGCACCCGGTACAGGCGCGGCACCTGCATCATCATCGTGAAGACGTTCTTCTTGATGTCGACTTCACTCTGCGTGTGCGGGTGGTGCAGCAGGGCGTGGCCGTCGGCGGTGACGAAAGACAGTGCGACATAGTTCATGTCGAACGCGTTCACCGCGTACTTGTTGAGCCCCTTCTGCGCCCGGTGGATGGCGTAGTGACCGAACCCGGCCAGGGAGCTGCGCAGCAGCACCATCGCGATCACGAAGACCGGCAACGGCATCCAGCTGGTGTCCCACAGACGCAGGCCCTGCACGGCGAAGTACAGGAAGATCAGCACCGCGACGACGACGTCGAACGTCCGGTCCATCCGCTTCAGGCGGGCCGCCAGCTCGGGCTCCTTGATCCGGGCCTTGATCTGATGCAGGAGGTCGTTCTTGTTGTCGAACTTGTACTTCGGGGTGTCGTCCCAGCTGTTGAAGCCTTCCTTGAACAGGAAGTCGGGCGCGTTGTTCTTCGGGTGGATGTCTTCCGGAGTGGCATCGCGACCGAGGCTGTAACGCTCGATCATCCGCGCGATTTTTTCCGGATCACGGTGGTAGGAACCGATGATCGAGGTGATGTCGCGGTTCTTCGTCCGGCCGATGAAGAATTCACCGCCTGGATGCTTGGAGATCCAGTCACTCAGGTCGTAGGCTCTGCCGTTATAGACCCACACGTTGTTGACGGGAGGCCGACCCCCAGGGCCGGGCGGTGGCGGGAGCTCGCGCTCCTCTTCATCAGGTCGATCATCGATCGTCATTTGTTCTTCCTCCGTGTCGATCGGCGTTCGATGCGTGTTGCCTGCCGACCAGCGTCCCGACACGTATAGTCCTTGTGGCGCCTTGCATCTCGCTGAACATTCTCTTATTGGTGCCGCGTCCATGGCCCGAAGCTCTGGTCACCGCAGGCGACACCCAGACGACACACCGGCCCGGGGCCGCGGACGGCACTGCGTGCCAGGCTCCGCGATCCCCGGACCGGTGTGTCGTGATCCGGTTCGGTCGGCTCGGATCAGCCGGCCGGCTTGACGATGTTGACCGGCTTGGCCCAGTTGGACAGGCCGACGGTGACCTCGCCCTGGTCCTTCTTCACCACGGCGCGAACGAGATTCGGGCCCTCGCCGGTGGAGGCGGCGTCCGACGGCTTGGTCGAATCCGAGGCGGGCGGCGCGGTGTCCTGGATCCACAGGGTGATCGGCATGGTGCCGGCGTTCTCGCCGACGCGGGGCACGATCGGGTCGATCACGGCGGCGTCGATGGTGCCGGTGACCTTGACGGTGTTGATGCCGTCGATGACCTCGCGGCCCTCGGTCTTCGGGTTCTGGACGTTGGCGATCACGTTCGCGATGCCCTTGTCCTTGTCCAGGATGACGCCCGGATCGTAGACCTTCTCCGCCGGGCCCGCGGGCACGTAGCGGCCGCCGGCCTGGGTGTAGAGAACCTTGTCCACCACGAGGAACTTCGACTCGGTGAAGTCGGCCTCCGGCTTGAGCTTGACCTTCGCCTCGCCCATCGCGGCGCCGGAACCCTGGGTCTCGTTGGTGACGTCGGCCGAGACCGTCTCCACAGGCAGGTTCGGCAGGTTCTTCACGTTGATCTTCAGGTGCACGGTGTGCAGGGTCTGCGTGGTCTTCGCCGACTCCTTCACGATCTGCGCGCCGTCGGGCAGCTGACCGGTCGGCGGCGCCGCGGTGGTGGTGGCGTCGTCCTTGGTGCAGCCGGTCACGAGCGCGGCGCAGAGAGCGGCGGCCGCGACGATCGAGGTGATGCCGGAGCGCCGCGCGAAGCGGCTCCGGGGGGTGGGGTTCGGTGTGGTGTCGATCAAGTTTCATCCCCTGGAGATGTCGTGTCTGGCGTTGGTGAGGCAGCCGAAGCTGCCGGTGCCTGCGACATACTAAGCAGACCATCGGACATCTCGCGCTCCCCCGACGGCGATAGTACCCGAGGTTCGCAGATTGCGACTTGCAAGCGCGCACTGAGGTTTTCGATTGTGTTCAGCGGGGTTGACTCGATCGTTTTCGCAGGTCAGGCGACCACGCGGGCCCCTCTTCCCAAGTAGGTCCGTAGTCCGGCGGGAGAAGTTCTCAGTGAGGACGACTCCAAATTTGCATGCGTTAATGCGCATATTTACGTACCGATATGGTTCTGTGAGAGGCGGGCTCCTAGCGACGAAGCCCCGTGTGCGCCTGCGCAGACCAGGCGGTAGACGAACGTCACCGGGGCTGGTCAGCGCAGCGCGACTTCACGAACTCGGCGGGCGGCGCCGAGGCGGCACGGCCTCCCCTATTCGGCGTCCAGGTAGACCGGAACGCTGGTGTGCCCGTTGGAGATGAAGCTCTGCACCGGTGTGAGTTCGGCCGGGCTCGCGGCCAGTCGCATCCGCGGGAACCGGTCGAACAGCGCGGGCAGCGCGACGGCCGCTTCCAGGCGGGCCAGCGAGGCGCCGATGCAGTGGTGTGCCCCGTGGCCGAAGGCGAGGTGCTGCTCGCGGGTGGCGCGGGTGGGGTCGAACGTGGCGGTGTCGGCGCCGTGGATCTTCGGGTCGCGGCTCGCGGCGGCGTAGGAGGCGAGGATGGCCTCGCCCTTGGCGATCCGGTACCCGCCCTCGATCTCGATGTCCTCCACCGCGTACCGCAGGGGCAGGTGCGCCACCGGCGCCTGGAAACGCAGCGTCTCCTCCACCACGTCAGCCCACGACACCTCGCCCGCGGCGACGGCGGCCCGCTGCTCGGGATGGCTGAGCAGGGCGACGATCGCCTGGTCGAGCAGATTGACCGTGGTCTCGTGCCCGGCGTTGATGACCAGCATCAGGGTGTCGACGAGTTCCTTCTCCGACAGCGGGGAGTCGTTGTCCTCGTCGCGGGTGGTGATCAGCACGCTGGTGACGTCGTCGCCCGGATGCGCGCGCCGGTAGGCCACGAGTTCGCTGACCAACCGGTACATCTCGAGGTAGTTGGCCTGCGCTTGTTCGGCGGTGAACGAGCCGTCGAAGAAGCCGTCGACGCACTTGTGCAGCGCGGGACCCAGTTCCTCCGGCACACCGAGGAGTTCGGTGATGACCCGGATCGGCACCGGGTAGGCGAAGCCGGTGCGCAGGTCGACCGGCTCACCGGCCGGGGTGGCGGCCAGCGCGTCGAGCAGGCCCTCGGTGATCTCGGCGATCCGCGGACGCAGCGCGGTGCTGCGGCGATGACTGAACGCCGGGGACACCAGCCGGCGTAGCCTGCGATGATCGGCGCCGTAGGCGGTGAACATGTTGTCCACGGCGACCCACGGCAGCAGCGGCCAGGCCTCGGTGATCTCGCCGTTGATGAACGCCATCCAGTGCTGTCGTGGATCTTTCGACACCCGGGGGTCGGCGAGCAGGCCGCGGAGCACGGCCTGATCGGTGACCGACCAGGCGGGCACGCCGCCGGGGAGTTCGACCAGCGCCACCGGCCCGCGCTGCTGAATGCGTGCCGACTCCCCTTGGATGTCGGCACCGGTCGAATCCAGCACGATCGGTTCCATGATGTTCTCCTCCATACCAGGGACCTCGGCCCGTGATCGGTAGTGCCGCAGCCGGTTTCGGCCACGTGGTGGGCAAACTTACCCCGCGGCCGGGCCGCTCAGGGGACGAACAGCGGCGCCGAGGGCGGGAAGCTGATCGGTAGCGCGGTCATCGCCCGGTGGAACGGCCCCGGCCGCCAGGCGATCTCGTCCGCGGGCACGGCCAGGGTCAGGTCCGGCAGCGCGTCGAGCAGTTGGTCGAGCGCGTCCTGCGCGATCTGATAGGCCACCGAACGCGCCGGGCAGGCGTGCGGGCCCGCGCCCCAGGCGAGGTGGGACCGATTGCCGTTGCGGTCGCCCTGGGCGATCGCGGGGTCGTTGTTGCAGGCCGACAAGCTGATCACCACCGGCTCGTTGGCCGGCAGCCACACGTCGTCGACCATGACCGGCTGCCGCGGATAGGTGGTGCAGAAGTTCGCCATCGGCGGATCGAGGAACAACACCTCGTCGAGGGCGTCGCGCGTGGACAGGCTGCCCGCGATCACGCCGCCGCCGAAACGGGAGTCGGTGAGGATGAGCAGCAGGGCGTTGCTGATGAGGTTCTGCATCGGCTCGATGCCGGCGCCGTAGAAGCTGATCAGGTTGTAGAGCATCTCCTCGTCGTCGAGACCGGCGGCGTGGTGCGCCAGCCGCGAGGTCAGATCGTCGCCAGGGGCCGCACGGCGCAGGGTGATCAGCTCCATCAGCGCCGCGGACAGGTACTCCATGCCCCAGGCGGCGTTGACGGTGTCGAACAGCGCGGCCATCCCGGTGGCGACCCGCCGCCCCAGCTCCGGGGTGCAGCCGACGATCTGGTTGAGCGTTTCGAAGACCAGCGGAAAAGCGTACTGCGTCAGCACATCCGCGGAACCGGCGCCGCAGAACGTGTTGATCAGCGGGATCGCGACCTGTTCCACGATGGTGTGCAGGGAATGGTGGTCGATGTAGTCGATCGCGGTGACATAGGCCTGCCGGTAGCGCGCATGCACCGGGCCGGAGTTCCGCAGCGCGTTCGGATACCACTGCATCATCGGCCGCACCGGGCAGTCCTCCGGGATGCTGTCCTGCCACACCCGCGGATCCGCCGGAAAGTTGTCGGGGTCGTGCAGGATGCGCACCGCGGTCCGGTAGCCGAGCACCAGATTGGCCGGGACGCCCGGGGACAACTCGATCGGCGCTATCGCCCCGTATCGCTCCCGCATGGCGCGGTAGTTCCCGTGCGGATCCGCGGCGAAATCCGGCTCGTAGACGCGCCCGTGGACCGGGCAGCCGGCTCCCCCACCGGACAACGGCGACGACTGCGGCGCGGGCCGGCCTCCATGGACGTCCTCCACAGCTGGTGCTCCTTCCCGAGCGGACGGCAGGGTCGTACGGCACGGCGAACTCCGCTGGCGCACAACCGCCGTCGACACAACGCCACGACGATGCCATGCCCCGCACAAGGCCCGGATCGGCGTGACATACCGGTGAGTAGTCGCCCGCGAGCTGTACGGCATCCGACGTGCCGTACCGGCGGCGGCGGAAACGGATGATCGGCAATCCCCGACATTCCGGCTACGGTGTAGTTATCCAATTCACCGAGACCCGACATCTTGGAGTCAGCATGCCGAAGTTGGAGATCAAGAGAAAGTCCGTACTGTCTCGGAAAGAGGCCTCCGAGCGGCTGATCGCGATAGGCAAGGCACTGGCAGGCGAATCGGAGGTGGAATTCGGTTCGGAGGGCGATTCGATCGAGGTCGAGGTCGCCGACCGGGTCAGGTGGGAATTCGAGATCGAGGTCGACGGCACCGAGACCGAGATCGAAATCGAAATAAAATGGCGGGACGACCCGGGCGAATCAGCGCCCGCTACTCCCCCGCGACCCAAGGCTGCCGCGGCACCGGCCAAGACCACGACACCGGCGAAGACCACGGCGCGGACCAAGGCCGCGACACCGGCCAAGGCCACGCGCCGCACGCGGGCCAGGAAACATCCCGCCGGCTAGCCCACAGGCGGCACCCGCGGTGCCGAACCTCGGGTGGGCTCAGCCGGGTGCGATCGGCTCGAAGGGACGGATCGAGTCGGCACCGGCACCCACCACCCCGGCCGAGGATTCCGGCACTTCGTTCCACGCGCCCGACAGGTCGCGCAGCGGCTCCGAGACCACGAATCGGGTCTCGGAGCCGAGTTCGCGCAATATCTCGACCTCGGGGTGCAGTGCCCGCAATGCGGCGATCTCGGTGGAGAAGAACAGCGACCGCGATTCCCGCTCACTGGAATAGCGGAAAATCCACAGGAATTGTCCGTCGGTGGTCGCGACGGTCATCTGTACCGGGTGTTCGACGCCGTACGCGTGCCCGACGTCCTCGACGAAACCCACCGCGCGGGCGACGGCATCGAAGGGATCGTCCACGAGCCCGAACGTCAACGCGAGAAAGAACAGGGTTTCGCTGTCGGTCGAGCCCTCGATATCGGCGAACAGCCCCGGTTCGACGGCGGCCAGCAGGTCGCGCCGGGTCTCGTGGAAGCCGCGCAGGGCGCCGTTGTGCACCCACAACCAGCGCCCGTGCCGGAACGGATGACAATTGCTGCGCTGCACCGGCGTCCCGGTCGAGGCGCGAACATGCGCCAGCATCATCGGGGTGCGCACCTGACCGGCGATCTCCCGCAGGTTTCGATCGTTCCAGGCGGGTTCGATGCTCTTGTACACCGCCGGTTCGGTGCCGAGGCCGTACCAGCCGAGGCCGAAACCGTCGCCGTTGGTGGTGGTCGCGCCCATGCGGGAATGCAGGCTCTGGTCGATCAGGGAGTGTTCAGGGCGGAACAGCAGATCCTCGGCGAGGATCGGCTCACCCGAGTACGCCATCCACCGGCACACGAGTCCATTCAACCAGAAACGACGGCCTACCGCTTCCGGCCGACACCACCGACGATGCAGTGGCGGACGGCGTTCAGCGGCGTCAGGTGGGGCCCGTCGGGCCACCAGTCGTCGCAGCGGACGAGGCCCGGTTCGACCATCTCCAGGTCGCCGAACATAGCCTGGATCTCGTCCCTGGTGCGGAAGCGGCCGCTGCCCATCGGGCTGTGGATGAATTTCTCTTCCATCTTGCGGGCCAGTTCGCTGTGTTCGGGCGTCTGCGGATCGTGGAAGTGGGCGATCGCGACGAACGAGCCCGCAGGCAGGGCATCGATGTAGGTCTGCATCAACGCCGGGCCGTCCTCCCCCAGGTAGTGATGCAGGGTGCCGATGTGGAACAGCGCCAGCGGGCGGGTGAAGTCGAGCGCGCCCCGGATCGTCTGGTTGCCGAGCACCTCGAGCGGGCGGAAGATGTCGGCCTCGGCGATGCGGGTGCGGCTGTTGCTGGCCAGCAGCGCCTGACCGTGCACGAGCACCGACGGATCGTTGTCGACGTAGACCACCCGCGACTGCGGGTTGACCCGCTGGACGACCTGATGGGTGTTCTCCGCGGTGGGCAGGCCGGACCCGAGATCGAGGAACTGATCGATCCCGGCCCTGGCCAGGAACCGGCACGCGCGGATCAGGAAATCGCGGTTGGCCCAGGCCAAATCGTTGACCTGCGGCGCGACGGTGCGGACCTGTTCCAGCACCGCGCGGTCCACGTCGTAGTTGTCCTTGCCGTTGAGGGCGGCATCGTAGACGCGCGCGATGCTGGCGCGGGTGGTGTCCACCCCGACCGGAACGGCGCTGGGGTAGGCGGCAGAGCTGTGCGACATCGGGAGCCTCCGGGCATCGGACCGACTGTACGAATTCAGCCTAGAGCATCGGTTCCGTTGGCGGGGAAGCTATCCCGGGTCCGAGCCCAGGATCAGAGCTGGGCTTCGATCGCGGCGACGACCTCGCCCGCGTCCGGGGTGACGGTCGGGCGGAAGCGGCCTGCGACCGTGCCGTCCCGGCCGATCAGGAACTTCTCGAAGTTCCACTGGATGTCGCCCGCGCTGCCGTCGGCGGCGGGGGTCTCGACCAGGGCGGTGTAGAGCGGGTGCCGGTCGTCGCCGTTGACCTCGGTCTTGGCCAGCAGCGGGAAGTCGACGCCGTAGGTCACCGAGCAGAATTCCTGGATCTCCTCGGCGGTGCCGGGCTCCTGACCCATGAACTGGTTGCACGGCACGCCGACCACGGTGAAGCCACGCTCGCCGTAGGTCTTCTGCAGTTCCACCAGGCCGGTGTACTGCGGGGTCAGCCCACACTTGGAGGCCACGTTGACCAGCAGGACCGCCCGGTCGCCCGCCAGCTCACCCAGCGTGGTGTCGGCCCCGGTCAGGGTCTGCACCGCAATGTCTCGAATGTTCGCGCTCACCACAACACCACCAGATCTCGTCTACGTCGGTTCGATCGCCACCGTACCGGAGCCCGATCGGGGCGCAACCGTCCCGCTGGGCGGGAGCTTTTGTAACACGTTCTTGTTTTGTCGCGCGGTTGGCGGCACCATTTCGGTACGTACCCCGAGCAGCGGAGGAAGCCCGTGACCGAACAGCCCTATCGGATCGACACCGTCCGCCCGCTGCGCGCGAACGCCGTGGAGCACTGGGATTTCGAGGCCGACGTGGTGGTGGCCGGTTTCGGCATCGCGGGCGTCTGCGCGGCGATCGAGGCCGCCAGGGCGGGCGCGAAGGTCCTCATCCTGGAACGGACCGGTGGCTGGGGCGGCGCGGCGGCGCTGGCGGGCGGTTTCGTCTACCTCGGTGGCGGCACGCCGCTGCAGCAGGCGCTCGGCTTCGACGACACGCCGGAGAACATGGCCGCCTTCCTCAAGGCGGCGCTCGGCCCCGGCGTCGACGAGGCCAAGATCGACGACTACTGCGCGGGCAGCGTGGAGCACTACAACTGGCTCGTCGACTGCGGCGTGCCGTTCAAGGAGTCGTTCTGGGGCGAGCCCGGCTGGGAGCCGCCGCACGACGAAGGCCTGATGTACTCCGGCGGCGAGAACTCCGCGCCGTTCCTCGACATCGCCAAGCCCGCCCCGCGCGGGCACGTGCCGGAGCTGGCCGACAAGAAGATCGGCGAGCGCAGCGGCGGCTACATGCTGATGAAGCCGCTGGCCGACACCGTCGCCGCGCTCGACATCGACGTCGAGTACGACACCCGCATCCGCAGGCTGATCGTCGACGACGACGACCGCGTCGTCGGCATCCTGGCGACCAACTACGGCAAGCCGATCACGGTGCGGGCCGCCCGCGGTGTCGTCCTGGCGACCGGCAGCTTCGCCTACGACACCGAGATGATCGACCGCTACACCCCGCGGCTGAGCGGCAGGCCCGGCGCGGCGATCGAGGAGCACGACGGCATCGGCATCCGGCTGGCCCAGGCGCTGGGCGCCGAACTGGCGCACATGGACGCCAGCGAGGTGGCCATCTTCGGCGATCCGCAGATGATGGCGCGCGGCATCCTCGTCAACGGGCGCGGCCAGCGCTACGTCACCGAGGACACCTACCCCGGCCGGATCGGGCAGGCGACCCTGCTGCAGAACGACAACCAGGCCTTCCTCGTGATCGACGAGGCCTCGCTCGAGGAAGCGCTCGCGACCGAGTCCGCGACCCCGTTCTTCCGGTTCCCGCCCAAGTGGGTCGCCGAGACGGTGGCCGAGCTCGAAGCGGACATGGGGCTGCCGGAGCAGACGCTGCAGACCACGATCGCCACCTACAACCGCCACGCCGAGAACGGCAACGACCCGCTGCTGGGCAAGAAGCCCGAATGGGTGCGCCCGATCTCGACGCCGCTGGCCGGTTTCGATCTGCGTGGTTTCACCGCCGGATTCACCCTCGGCGGGCTGCGCACCGACCTCGATTCGCGGGTGCTGCACGTCAGCGGGGAGCCGATTCCCGGACTCTTCGCGGCGGGTCGTTGCACGTCAGGGCTGTGCGCGTACGGTTATGTCAGCGGTGCGTCGCTCGGTGACGGCAGCTTCTACGGCCGTCGCGCCGGTCAGGCCGCGGCAGCGGCCGGCACGGACTGAGACAGGCGGCACCCACCGGACCGCCACTGTCAGTACGCTGCATGCAGCGCCGCCGCCGGACGACGAGTCCGGCTGCGCTCGCGGGCTTTTCGGGCCCGCGAGCGGGCGCGTCCAGTTGGCTACGACAGATGCAGTGCAGGATCGGAGTTGGACAGTGCAAGCAGGTGGGATGTCCGCGGATTACGTGATCGTCGGCTCGGGGTCGGCGGGGGCGGTGCTCGCGAATCGGCTCAGCGCCGACCCGGGCACCACGGTCGTGCTGCTGGAGGCCGGTCCGGCCGACGACGACAAGTTCGCCCATATCCCGGCGGCGTTCTCGAAGCTGTTCCGCACCGAGCGTGACTGGGACTACCTGACCGAGCCGCAGCCCGGCCTCGGCGACCGGCAGATCTACTGGCCGCGGGGCAAGACCTTCGGCGGTTCGTCGTCGATGAACGCGATGATGTGGGTGCGCGGGTTCCGCGCCGACTACGAGGAGTGGGGGCTCCTCGCGGGCGAGCAGTGGAACTTCGCGGCCGCGGTCGAGCAGTTCCGCAAGATCGAGAACGTCCAGGACGCGCAGTACCCGGACGAGGGGTCGCGCGGCCCGCTGCACGTGCAGCGTCAGCGCAGCCCGCGCGCCTCGACGCACGCCTTCCTCGAGGCCGCGCGCCAGGCGGGCCACGAGCTCGAGTCGCCGAACCGGCCCGCGCCGCAGGGCTTCTCCCAGACGATGGTGACCCAGCGCGACGGCAGGCGCTGGAGCACCGCCGACGCGTACCTGCGCCCGGCGATGAAGCGGGCCAATCTGACCGTGCGCGCCGAGGCGCTGGCCACCCGGGTGCTGTTCGACGGCACCAAGGCCACCGGGGTCGAGTACCTGCACGACGGGCAGACCCACACCGTGACCGCGCAGCGCGAGGTCATCCTGTGTGGTGGCGCGGTGAACAGCCCGCAGCTGCTGCAGCTCTCCGGCATCGGCGACCAGGAGGAGCTGAAGAAGTTCGACATCGAGGTCGTCGCGCACTCCCCCGAGGTCGGCGCCAACCTGCAGGACCATCTGATCGCGGCGCTGGGCTACAGCGTCGACGGCGACTCGCTGTTCGCGGCGGAGAAGCCGCTCGAGCTGATCAACTACCTGGTCCGGCATCGCGGCATGCTCACCTCCAATGTCGGTGAGGCGTACGGCTTCGTGCGCAGCGAGCCCGATCTCGAGCACCCCGACCTGGAGCTGATCTACGCGCCCGCGCCGTTCTATCACGAGGGTCTGGTCGAGCCGACCGAGCACGGTGTCGTGGTCGGCGCGATCCTGCTGCGCCCGCGCAGCCGGGGCCGGATCGGTCTCGCGTCGGCCGATCCGACGGCCAAGCCGGTGATCGACCCGCGGTATCTGTCCGATCCCGACGGCGCCGACCGCGCCGCGCTGACCGCGGGCCTGCGGGTGTGCGCGAGCCTGGTCGAGCAGCCGGCGCTCAAGAGCGCGCTGGGCGCGCTGATCTACCCGCCGGAGGCACCGGACGAGCTCGAGGCAGCCATGGCGCTGACCATCGAGCAGTTCTCGCACACCCTGTACCACCCGGTCGGCACCTGCCGGATGGGCACCGACGCGGCCAGCGTCGTCACCCCGGACCTGAAGGTGCGTGGTGTGGAGGGCCTGCGCGTCGCCGACGCGTCGGTGATGCCGTTGATCATCCGCGGGCACACCAACGCCCCGGCCGTCTTCATCGGTGAGCAGGCGGCGGACTTCATCCTGGCCGAGTCCTGACCCGCCGTGGGGGGGGGGGGCGGGCGGGGGGGCGGCCCCCCCGCGCCGCGGCGCCTCGGCGGGGCCGCCGCCCGGCCGGGGCGCGGGAGGGGGGGGGGCGGC
>NZ_JBHVWX010000009.1:206057-400943 GCF_042882065.1 Nocardia sp. NPDC058244
CACCCGGGGCCACACCACCCCCCGGCCCCTTCTCCGGGGTCCGCCGGGGGGGTAATACCCCGGGCCCCTGCCCTCCCCCGCGGGGGGGGCGCGCCCGCCGGGGCCCCCCACCACCGCCTCAGGCGAGAGCCAGCGCCAGCGAGCCCGCGGCGAGCAGCAGGTACGGCAGCGGATAGCCGAGGTCGGTGTAGGCGCGGGCACGCAGGACGGTCAGTTCGGCGCAGAGGAAATACAGCACCAGCCCCGCCGCCGCGGCGATCGCCAGCGGCCGCGAGGCCAGCCCGGCCAGCAAGGCCAGCCCACCGACCGCCTTGATCGCCGCCAGCGGGGTCAGCGTCCACGGTGCGACGCCGTAGCGGCGCATGTTCTCGCGGACCCAGTCGGCGCGGACGACATCGACCGCGGCGGCGATCAGTGCGGCCAGGGCGGCGAGCACGGTGACGATGACGAAGCTCGTGTGCATGAGTGGGTTCCTCCGGTCTACGGTGAGCGACGGCGACCGCCGTCGATCCGATGACGAACGGGCCGGCCGAAAGGTGACCGATGCACGCGGATGCGCTCGCGCTCGCCTTCGAACAGCGCCGTGACCGGCTGCGCGGCGTCGCCTACCGGATGCTGGGCACCGCCGCCGAGGCCGAGGACGCCGTTCAGGAGGCGTGGCTGCGGCTGGACCGCGTCGCCGCAACCGAGATCGGCAATCTCGACGGCTGGCTGACCACCGTCGTCTCCCGGATCTGCCTGGATCAGCTGCGCGTCCGGGCCCAGCGCGCGGAGACCGCCGAGTCGGCCGTCGACGCACCCGCCGTCGGTCCCGGGGCCGACCCCGAGGACGACGCGCTGCTGGCCGACGCGGTCGGGCGCGCGCTGCTCGTCGTCCTCGACGTGCTCGGACCGGAAGAACGCGTCGCGTTCGTGCTGCACGACCTGTTCGCCGTACCCTTCGCCGACCTCGCCCCGATTCTGGGGCGGACACCGGCGACGACCAAGAAGCTGGCCAGCCGGGCCAGGCAGCGCGTCCACGCACCGGCCCGGATCGGCCCGGCGGACCTCACGGCGCAGCGGGCCGTGGTGACCGCGTTCCTGAAGGCGGCGCGTGAGGGTGACCTCGACGAACTCCTCGCCGTGCTGGCGCCCGATGTGGTGCGCTCGGCCGATCCGGCGGCACTGCCACCCGGCATGGCCGCCCTGGTGCGGGGCGCGGCCGCGGTCGCCGAGGGAACGGTCGTGCTGCGGCAGCGCTCGCGCGAGGCGGTCGTGGTGCTCGTCGACGGTCGGCCCGGACTCGCCGTGGTGCGGGCGGGCCGGGCGCTGTTCGTGGTCACCTTCACGGTCCGCGACGCGCGGATCGCCGCCTACGACGTGGTCGCCGACCCGGCCCGACTGGCCGGTCTCACCGTGTCGCTGCTGCCGGAAGAGTCCTGATCCACTGCCCCGCGTCCGATTTCGGCACACTGTGCACGATTGCATGCCGTGCGGAGCCGCATGGCATGCGAGAACGCAGCGCGCGCAAGCGGACTCGGGTCGTCAGAGCGCCGGGACGCGCGCGAAGCCCAGCGGCGGGGTCGGGACCGGGCCCGAGCGCAGGTCGTGCCGGAAATCGGGCAGCAGCGGCAGCATGTCCACATTGCGCGCGGCATAGCAGCGCACCATCGGCAGCGCCCGCGATACCTCGGCGCGTTCCACCGGCTCGGCGTCGACGAACGCCATTCCCTCCAGCCCGAGGCCGAGGGTGTCGGCGACCCGCACGATCGAGGCCGACTTGCGGCCCCAGCCCACCTCGACCGCCGAGAACATCTCGTAGAGGCCGTGCCGGTAGAGCGTGCGCAGGGTACGAGAACGATCACCACGTGCCGCGACGGCATGCAGCACTCCGCGCTCGCTCAGCTTGGTGAGCGTACGCAGTGCCTGCGGGCGCAGCGTGGTGCTGGTCGAGTCGTGGACCACGCCGTCCCACAGGGTTTCGTCCAGTTCCCAGACCAGACAACGGACGGCAGGTCGCATGGTGCCCCTATCGGTTCGTTCCGGCGCGGAGAACTCTACAACCACTCATAGCGATGGACCAGACTTGTGACCGCTCACCAAGCAGGCAAGCAAGCATGGGTCCGCGACCCATAACCTGACGTTCCATTCCGGCATCGCCGCGGGTTGGCTAGGGTGAAGTCGCTGGACAGCGGGGGCAGAGCCGCAAGATGGGCGAAGGGAACACAGATGTCCGTTGAGAATCCACCCCGGCAATCGCTGACCATCTCCGGTCAGCCGATGTCGTCGCCGCTGAAGGACGTGCGCGCCCTGTCACGGCAGATGGTCGGCCACTTCGTCGCCAATGTCGTCCCCTGCGGCACCCTGCCCGGCGACGCGATCACCGGCGACGTCACCACCATTACGCGGATCTGCCTGGAATTCGCCGTCAGCATGCTCGACGGCCGCGACATCCCCAACAAGCTCCAGCGCCTGCAGGACGCGGCCAGCGGCTGGGCCCGCGAGGGCGTGCCGATCGACACCATCCACCACTCGATCGCCGAGGGTTTCAAGATCGGCCTCGACCTGGTGGTCGCCAACGCGTCGGTGAAGGACTACGACAACCTCGTCGACGGCGTGAAGATGGTGATGGAGATGCTCGACACCATCACCGCCCAGGTGTCGCTGGCCTACGTGCGGGAACTGCGCGGCGTGGTCAGCGAGCACCACACCGCCGTGCACACGCTCACCTCGGCGCTGCTCGGCGGTCACAGCACCTCGACGATGGCCCGCGAGTGCGGAATCGCGATCGCCGAGACGTACGCCGTTCTGGCCCTGGCGATCCCGCCGCATCGGGAAGAGGCCAACCCGGCCCTCGACGCGCAGGTCGTCGCGCGGCGCAAGCTGCGCCGGGTGCAGGCCGAACTGGCCAAGCGGTGTGGCGATTCGGCGCTGTCGCTGCTCAGCGTCGACGGTGGCACGGTGCTCATCCCGGCGGGCACCTTCGATCGCGACGGTCTGGCCGCCCTCGTCGCCCAGCTCTCGCAGGCGGCGCAGGTCGGCATCACCGCGGCGTTGGTCGAGACCAGCACGACCGGCGTTCCCGACGCCGCCGATCAGGCCCACGAACTGCTCGACATGGTCCAGCGGCTCGAGGTCACCTCGGGGCTGTACCGCTTCGACGAGCTGGCCCTCGAATACCAGCTGACCCGCCCCGGCCCCGGCCGGGAGTTCCTCGGTTCGCTGCTCGACCCGCTGGACCAGTACCCCGAGCTGCTGGAGACACTGCAGCGCCACATCGCCAACAATCTCAATCGCCAGCGCACCGCCCGGGTGCTGCATGTGCACACCAACACCGTCGACTACCGGCTCAAGCGGATCGGCCAGCTCACCGGTTTCGACCCGACCCAGCCGTCGGGCCTGTGGTACCTGCGCTCGGCACTCGTGGCCCGCAGCTACCGCTCGGCAGTCTGACCGACCCAGGAAACGCCGAAGGCGCTGTCCGCGATCGCGGACAGCGCCTTCGTGTCGTCTCACAGGGAGCCACCACCCCCGACCAGCCAGGGGTTGAACTCGCAGACCAGGTTCGGGCTGCTCGCGGGATCGAGGGCCCGCAGCGCGATCGATAGCGCCCGCGGGGAGTACATCATCGTCAGATGATCGGAGACGTCCTGCTCACAGCCCTCCTGCAGGGTGATGTTGGTGACGGTGGCGCCCGGCCCCGGCTTCAGGAACGTCAGGTCGTAGGGGTTGGTGATCTCGTCGTAGCGGGTGCCGACGACGGTGTAGTCGACCCCGGCGACGGTGTCACCGTTGGCGTTGAGCTGGTTGACGAAGTCCGACCCGATCGTCTGCTGGATACCGGCGTGCCCGACGAAGATCTCGATCAGGCCCAGGATGTCGATGCCGGCGTTGTTGATCATGCGGCCCAGCGCGCCGATACCGTCCAGGCTGGTGCCGTGGTGGGTGGCACCGTAGGTGACCAGGTTCTTCACCTTGGCCGCGCCGCCGTCGAACTTGGTGTACCAGTTGGCCAGGGCGCCGCCCTGGGAGTGGGCGATGATGTCGACCTCGCCGGCGCCCGTGGCCGCGAGCACGCGATCGACGAAGGTGGCGACCTGCTTGGACGAGTCCTGGATGTAGCCGGTGCCCATGACGCCGGGCAGCAGCGATCCGAGACCGCCGCCTTCGACCAGGCCGGAACGGCCGTAGTTGAAGGTGAAGGTGCAGTAGCCGGCGTCCTTGATCGGCTGACCCATGTAGGCGTAGCCGTTGTAGGCGTTCATCCAGGTGCCGTGCAGCAGCACCACCGGACGCGGATGTTCGGCGGTCGGCTTGCAGTTCCAATCATTGGCCCCGGGCGGCGCGGCGTCGCCGTTGCCGAGTCCGTAGGCGAACGCGGCCAGCCAGGACGTCTGTGCCGGGCCGTAACCGATGGTGTCGGTGGACTTTCCACCGGAGGAGCCCGAACTGGACCCGGAACCGCCGTAGCAGTTGCCCGAACCGTTCCCGGACCCGGCGCCGCTGCCGGAGGTGCAGGCCGAACCGCTACCGGGCCCGGCCACTTCGCGGCCTGCGGTGATGATGTCGGCGAGGGCCTGCTCGGAGGGCGCCGGGTCGGGGGACGCCGCCGCCCCCGGACCCGTGAGCGCGACAGCGAGCGCGCCGACGCCGGTGAGCACCGCCGTCTGTAGCGTCCGTCTGCGACTGGGAGATTTCATCGTTGGCGTATCTTCCTGTGCGATTCGAGAAATACGAATGGCTTGTGTCGAAACCGCCACGAACATAAGGCCCGAAAATCCCGGTCTTTCCGCCGTTTACGGGTTTCTGGACAGGTCACCACCGGTTGTCGAAAACCCCCATGAGGGGGCACAGGAATTCTTCGGCTACCCGGACCGCGAGGCGGCCCCGGTCACCCTCTGGCGCGTTTCACCAGCACCGACCGGCTGTCATCGCACCCCACCCGGGCATTCCCCGGGCCCGCTGAACGTTCACAGCATTTCCCGCGAAAAACGCAGAGGGTTCCCAGTTCCGCCGAGTCAGCATTCCGTGCGAGCGGCTACTCCCTGCAATCGCTCGTCGAGCCAGAGCATCGCCTCCGGATATCCGGTGACCGCGCCGATCACATGCTCACCGAAGACGCTCCGGTACACCGCGTTCGCGCCGAGTGCGCACTGTTCGTTGTACAGATTGCGGGCGCCCGCGGCGGGGATCCAGAACTCCTGCTCGCCGTTGTAGATGTAGAGCGGTGTGGCCGAGCGCATTCCGGCCATCCGGGTGATCTCGTAGATCCGCTCGGCCAGGTCCGACCGCAGGGGGTCGGGGATGTTCGCGCCGACATCGATGGGCAGGTGCAGGATGCCGGGAACGGCGAACACGCTGACGCACTGGTCCTTCATCACCGAGGTGGCCACCCAGCGCGCGAGGTTGTTCATCGCGGCCAGGATCTCGGGGCGCTCCCGGCCGATCGCGAAGGTGGCCGCCATGAAGATCCCGGAGGCGAGGTTGGCGTTCATGCTGCGCGAGAGGATCTCGAAATCGGCGGGCACGCCGCCCAGGGCCGCGCCGACGATCACGTCCGCGAGTTCCGGTGCGTAGGAACCGATCAGCTTGGCCGCGCCGTGGGTGGCGATGGCCCCGCCCGAGTAGCCGGTCATCGCGAATCGGCTCGCGCCGAACGCCGCCGGGTCGACGCCGCGCACCGCCCGGATCCCGTCGAGCACCGCGTGCCCGGCGACATAGGGTTCCGCGTAGGCCATCCACGGGCCCTCGTGATCGGGGACCAGGACCGCGTACCCGCGCAGGGCCGCCAATTGGGTGGTCGGCGGGAAGAACTCGGTCATGCTGGAGTGCAGGTTGAGGCCGTGCGAGAGCGTGTAGCCCGGCGTGCACTCCCGACCCAGCGCATCGATCGGCAGATTGTTGACCAGGACCGGCCGGTCGCCGGGACCGGTCCAGTCGGTGGCGGGCACGAGCAGCGTCGCGGTGGCGAAGGACGGACGTCCCTGCGAATCGTCGGTCCGGTACTTGAGCAGGGTGGCCGACCGCAGTGGCACCAGCGTCAACGGGCCCGCGGTGGCGAGGATGTCGCGGGTCGCGATGATGTCGCCCGGCGCGAGATCGGCCAGCCCGTCGGGCCAGTGGTCGAACATGGCGTCCCCGACCGCCGCGGGCAGGACCGCCGCTCGCAGCGCGGCGAGTTCGGCCGCCGGGTCGGTGGCCGTCCCGCCCGACGGCTGGATCGGTGACGGCAGCACCTGATCGATCCAGCGTTGCAGATCGGGCAGGAAGCCCGGCGTACCCGGGTGCGGCACCGGGAATTCCGGGGTGGGTTCGGCGGCGGCGGTGCCGACGGCGAACGAACAGAGCAGCAGAATCGAGCAGAACAGCACACGGACAGATCGCATGGCACACACGCCTTCGGGTGGCAACGTCGGAATCGTCTCTGACGTGCGGCGATGCGGTGCTTCGTCTCCCGCCGAACCTCCCCGAACGCGCCCTCGTCAGTCCACTGACGGTACGCCGGAACCCCCCGGCCGGATCGGCGTCGTGCCCGAGTCGTGACGCAATGCGGCTCGATCGCAACAACAATCGGCCCGGACCCGTGTCGGGGTGTGCGGATCCGGGCCGATCGCCACCGGGCTCAGCAGGTGCTGGGCGCCGGTTCCCCCTGCAGCCGCGCGTCGAGCCATCTCAGCGCGGAAGGCAGTCCGAGCACAGCTGCGGTCAGGTGGTCCGGGGTGGGCGTCGATTCGGTCACCACCGGGGTGCCCGCCGCGCACCAGCGGTGCGTGGTGGTGGTGATCGCGTCGACCGGGATCAGGCCGTCGATGGGCGAATGCCATTCGAAGACAGGCATCCTCGGCGTTCCGGGGTAGAGCTCGAGGCTGTTCTCCTCCACCACGGCGCGCGCCTCCGGGTCGTCGACCATCGAGGTCGTCGCGGCGAAATCGAGGATGCCCCGGCCCGCGCCCGCGCCGAGGATGTCGTTGGTGCACGCGTCGGCGATCGCGGCGCGGGCGGCCAGCCCGCGCGCGTTCATCTGCTCGCTGATCGGAAACCGTTGCGGATACTCCCGTTCCAGGCCGATGCCGGCCGCCAGCGCCAGACCGAACACCGGGTGCGAGCCGAAGCCGAGACCCTCGAGCATCGACACCAGGTTCATCGGCACCCCACCCATCGCGGCGCCCGCGATCTCGACGTCGGGCGCGTAGCTGGGCTGCAAGGCCGCTGCCCAGGCCGTCGCCATCCCGCCGCCGGAGTAACCCGCCATCGCGACCCGGCTCCCCGCGACCTGGAGTTCGTTCGTCGACCTTGCGGATCGCCCTGATCCCGTCGAGGGTCACCTGACCGCCCAATCTGGCCGCGCCGTAGGCGAAATCGGGGCCGAGGTGATCGGGCAGCGCCATCGTCCAGCCGCGCCGCAGGGCGAGGTTCCAGAAGACCGCTTCGCGCACCATGAGATTCGGGTCGTTCGTGTAGAGCACCTTGGAGACCGAGCAGCGCACGCCGAGGCCGTTGATGATGTGCTGGTAGGACAGCACCGGCTCGTCCCGGCGGTGGCCCGCCGGTTGCAGCACCGTCGTGGTCGCCGCGATCGGTTCGCCCGCGGAGTTGGTCGAGCGGAACTTCACCAGGGTGATCCTGGTGTCGGGGAACATCGCCAGCGGCGGCATCGGCCGCACGGCCAGCACGTCGCCCGGCTGCGCCGCCGACAGGTCGGCGGGCTGGGCGTAGAAGGGGTCGGGATCGGCGCTCGGGTAGAGCGGTGCGCTGTGCGCGGGGGCCACGCCGCCCACGGCCAGCACCAGCGCCACCCCCACCGCCGACACCGCGCGGCGCGGCCGAGCCCGTCGTGCCATGGCTTCCCAGATCATCCGGCGCTCCTCCCGTGTCGCTGCCGTCGAGACCGATACTTGCCGGTAGCGTGGCTCGTCGGTACCCCTGCGGACCTAGATCGGCGGAGCTCACAACCGGCGCGAATGCGGGTTGTGACCGGATTCAAGTCGACGGCGATTCTTGTCGGCCACCGCCCCGCCACGGCACCGGAGGGCTGTGAGATCTCCAGTGAATTCCAGAACATGTTCCACTCGATGGCCCGGGCCCTACCGTCGAGTAGGAAGGCGCCCACCAGCGCCGGGGTAGAAGGAGCACGCCATGATTCCCATCGACGAGAACATCGCCGCCACCGCCCATCGCGCCGACCGCACCGAGATACCGACCCGGCGGATCACGGTCTACTTCGACGGCGCGACCCCGCAGGACGCGCTGGTGCTGGAGTACGCGGCGACCCCCGCCGAGGCGTGGGAGTTCACCACCGCGGCGGTGCACGCCGGCCTGCTGGTGACCGTCGACGGGCAGGTCGGGCCCGAACTGCGCCGGCTCCCCTGCCGATCGCTGTGGCACTGAGCCCGTCGGCGCCGCCGCGCCCGCCGCACTAGGCTGGGCCGGGCGGCCGCGTCCCGGCCGCGCGCCAGGACGACAAGGAGGGGCGTCGCGTGATTCGGTGGCAGTTCCCGGCCGCACTCGTCGCCGTCGCGGTACTCGGCCTCACCGCCTGTGCCACGACCGCCGCCGACGAGCCGGTCACGGCCACACCGTCGACAACAACGACGCCGCCCCGCTCGACCAGCAAGCCGCCGGTCACCCTCGCACCGCCGACGCCGACGGTCGACCCGTATGCCGGGCTGCCGTTGATCGACCATGTCACCTGGACCGACACCGTCGACGGCGCACGCCTGCTCGTCGTACCGACCGTCGCGGGCCGACGCACCGCCGCGCCGGGCACCGACGAACTCGCCTGGCAGGAGGTCCTGGCCCTGGACGCCGACGCCGACGCGCCGGGGATGCGGGACCAGTTCGTCTGCCACTGGGTGTGGGCGAGGATGGTGGCGCCGGACAAGCCGAGCTGGAATCTCGAACCGTGGCGGCCCGCCGTCGGCTATTCGGCCACGGTGTCGGCGAACTGCAATCCCGGTGGCCCGGAGCGCTGAGGGCCGTCGATCCGTTCGAAAGGAGCACTCGCATGCGCATCGTCGTCGCCGGTGGACACGGCAAGATCGCCCTGCTGCTGGCATCGTCGCTCACCCGCCGCGGTGATCAGGTCCACGCGCTCATCCGCCGCCCCGATCAGGCCGCCGACATCGCCGCGACCGGCGGCGTCCCGGTCATCTTCGACATGGAGCGCGACACTCCCGCCGACCTCGCCGCCGCGGTCGCCGGCTCGGACGCGGTGGTCTTCGCCGCGGGCGCGGGCCCCGGCAGCGGCGTCGAGCGCAAGTACACCGTCGACCTCGGCGGCTCGGTGCAGCTCGCCGACGCCGCCGAGCGGACCGGCGTCCGGCGTTTCGTGCAGATCTCCACCATGGGCGCCGGCGCGCCACCGGCCCCGGGGACCGACGAGGTCTGGGCCGCCTATATCGATGCCAAGACCCGCGCGGAGGACGACCTGCGCTCCCGCGCGCTGGACTGGACGATCCTGCGGCCCGGCATGCTCACCGACGACGCAGGCAACGGTCTGGTCACGCTCGGATCGCCGCCGATCGGGCGCGGTCCGATTCCCCGCGCCGACGTCGCCGCGACGCTCGCGTCGATCTTGGTCGCGGACAACACTTTTCGGCACACACTGGAAGTGGTTTCCGGTCCGGAGCCGATTGCGTCGGCCGTGTCGGCAATTCGATAGCCGAAAATTAACTATCCCAACAGCATTCGGCCGAGGAGTCGATTTCCGGTGACCGGCGGCACCCTTTTCACCACCCCGTGGAACAGGCCAGCCGCCGGTCACGGCGTTATCCACCCATCGCCCGCCGTGAACACGGTGGCGTCACCCCGGATTCGCCGCTCAGAAGCCGGGAAAAGCGCTGCATCGAGACGGAATCGATCGTGCAGATGTGCTTGCATTTGAAACTTGCCCCGTCCTAAACTCAGGGCCGCAACACAATTCAGGGGATAGTCAGGGGAGGCCGCGAGCGGCACACCTGGGGCTAGGTTTGCCTTGGGTTTGCCACTGCCTAAACACAGGGGCGTTCACCATGAACAACACCAACGGCCGTTTCGGCCTCGCTGATCGCGCAGCGACGACCCACCCCGTCACCGCAGGGTGCTCCAGGGAAACAGCGGTCGCCTATGTCATCGACGCGGTGGAATCCACCGGCGCGGCGACACGCAACGATTTCGATATCGACCGGATCGTGACCACCGCGCACGAATTGGCCGACGACTGGGATCTGCAGACGCTGACCCCCGACACCTTCTGGCGGATCGCCGCGGGCTGCATCCGCTACTGAATCACCGACCCGGACCGGGCGCCGTCCTCGGCGCCCGGTAGCGGTGTCTCGCCTCAGGCCCGCTCGGCGTAGTCGAGCAGGATCTCGCGCGAGCGATCCGGTCGCGCGGCCTGGACACTGAGCTGGTCCATCACCGACAGGTACAGCGCCAGGTCCTGCCTGCGCTCGAGGTACAGCGCGCTGGTGAGCTGCTCGAGGTAGACGATGTCGGGCAGTTCGGGCTCGGCGAAGCGCAGAATACTGAAGGAACTGCCCGCGGCGGCGTGCCCGCCGGCCGAGTACGGCAGCACCTGCACGGTCACGTTCGGCATCGTCGACAGCTGGGCCAGGTAGCGCAGCTGCGCGCGATGCACCTCGCGCCCACCGATCGGGCGGTGCAGCACGGCCTCGTCGATGACCGCCCACACCACCGGCGGGTCCACCCGGCGCAGCACGTCCTGGCGGAGCTGGCGGACCTGCACCCGGCGCTCGGTATCGGCGTCGTCGAACCCGAGGGTCACGATCGCCCGCGTGTACTCCGGGGTCTGCAGCAGGCCGGGCACCAGCTGGGCCTCGTAGGTGCGGATCTGGCTGGCCGCCTGCTCGAGCCCGAGGTAGGTACTGAACCACGAGGGCAGCAGGTCGCTGTAGCGATGCCACCAGCCGGGTTCACTTGCCTGCCGGGCCAGTTCGAAGAAGGACTCACGCTCGCGGGTGTCGTGGACACCGTAGAGCGTGAGCAGGTCCCTGATATCGCGTTCCTTGAATCCGGTGCGTCCCAGTTCGAGCCGGCTGATCTTGGCGTGTGAGCCACGGATCGCGTCACCAGCCGCTTCGCGGGTGATGCCTTTGCTCTCGCGCAGTTTGCGCAACTGACCACCGAGGGCGATGCGCAGCACGGTGGGGCCGCGATCGACAACGGGTTGCACGCGACCGATCTCGTCGGGTTCAGCCGTCATGGCTGCCGATATTACCGATCACCGGGTCAAGTAGTCGAACTCTCCGGCCTTCGCGCCGCGGATGAAAGCGTCGATCTCGGGCCGGGTGTAGAAGATCACCGAGCCGTGCGGGTCGCGCGAGTTGCGTACGGCGACCGAACCGTCCGTCGCTTCGGCCACCTCGACACAGTTGCCGCTGGGGTTGCTGAAGGTGCTCTTGCGCCAGTCGCCGACGCCGGGGCGTTCCCGCTGATCATGGTGCATACCGGACACGTCACACTCCTCGTTCTCGATTGATGCCATCAGTACGAAAGTTGCAGATGCACGTACAAACGTTCTTGCATCTGCACGTCGCGATCGGGACATTAACACGGTTCACATGCGGTCGCACCGGTCGGTACTTACCCGACGACACGACCTGGGCGGCCGCTCGATCGGTGACGTCCAGTCCCCTGAATTCGCAAGCGCCACAACCCGATCAGGTGCCCGACACGTCCGAATTGACAGTGCAGATGTTCTTGCATCTGCAAACAACACCCCCGTAGACTCAGCCCACAAGATCACCGGAAGGGACGTCGGCAGCACCAGCCGGACGGGCCCTCCGCTGCCGGATGCGAGGGGACTCGGATGAGTACGCCGTTTCGAACACCCCGCAGGGTCTCGGCCGGTACCGCCGGCCTGGAGGTCCCGCGATACCTCGGCACGGCAGGCGCGGCCACCGGATCGTGTAGCGACGAGCCGCTCGGGCTCACCTACCGGCAGGCACGCGAGATGCTGCGTCAGCACGACGTGCACGGACCGCAGTGCAGGCAGTGGCTGGCCGCCGCGGCCTATCTCTCCGCCGGCTTGGACGACGAATAGCCGGTTGTAACGTCTTCGTGCTGGTCACAGCCGTGTCACCCGGGGCATCCTGGAGATGAAGAATCGGGCTCGACATGGGTGAGCGGCATATGCGTATAGCGGAGATCCTGCGCAACAAAGGCACGACGGTGACCACGGTGCCGCCGCAGACCACGGTGCGTGTCCTGCTCACCGTGCTGGCCGAGCACAATATCGGCGCGGTGGTGGTCTCCCCCGACGGCGCGGCTATCAGCGGGATCGTCTCCGAGCGCGATGTGGTCCGCCACCTCGCCCGGCTCGACGCCGCCGTGCTCGACCGGCCGGTCGCCGAGATCATGACCGACCGGGTCCGTACCTGCGGGCCCGAGGACCACGTCTCCTCGTTGCGCGAGATCATGACCGAGCATCGCGTCCGGCACATGCCCGTGGTCGAGGCGGGCCGGCTGGTCGGCATCGTCAGCATCGGCGACGTGGTGAAGAGCGAGATCACCGAACTGGCCGCCGAACGCGGGCACCTGGTCGACTACCTGCAGGGCAGGTACTGAGCCGGGGCCCGAAAAGCGTTGCCCGCGAGAATTCTTCGTCGGCCGTACCAGAAAAGTGCGTATCGTTGATCTGGTGCACCCCCTCCGGCCCGAGCTGACCGCCGTTCCGGCGCCGCGGCACGCGCCGACCCCGGTGCCCGCCACGATCCGTGACCGCTTCCCCGCGCTGGCCGATCCGGCCGTGGTGTATCTCGACAGCGCCGCGACCACGCAGAAGCCGGACACCGTGATCGCCGCCGTCACCGGCTATCACGCCGAGCACACGGCCAATGCCGGGCGCGGCACCTACAGCTGGGCGACGGCGCTGTCCGCGCGGATCGCCGCCGTCCGGTCCAGGGCCGCCGCGTTCGTCGGGGCGGCGCATCCCGACGAGATCGTGTTCACCGCCGGCGCGACCGCGGCGCTCGGCGCCGTCGCCCACAGCTGGGGGCTGGCCGTCCTCGACGACGGTGACGAGATCCTCTACAACCCCGCCGATCACGCGTCCAACGTGCTGCCCTGGCATCACCTGCGCGACACCCTGGCCCGGTTCGGGCGCCGGATCGTCCTGCGCCCCTACCGCAGCACCACGGCGGGCGAGGCCGACATCGACGACATCGCGGCCCAGGTGGGTCCGCGCACCCGGCTGATCACCACCAGCCATCTGCACCATGTCTACGGCGGGCTGACCACGCTCGAGGAACTGCGCGGCCGGATCGATCCGGAGATCCTGCTGTGCTTCGACTGCTCGCAGAGCGGCGGGCACCTGCCGGTCGACGTGCTCGACCTCGGCGCCGACTTCGCGGTGTTCGCCGGGCACAAGATGTTCGGCGCGCCCGGGATCGGGCTGCTGTACTGCCGGCGGCGGGTGCACGACCGGCTGCGGCCGTTCCTGCCCGGTGGCCATTCCGGGGTGCGGGTCGGCGACACCGGGCTGATCACCACCGGGATGCCGGAAATGCTCGAGGGCGGCACCTACAACATTCCCGGAATACTGTCCCTCGCACCGGCTTTCGACCTGCTCGACGAACTGGATCCGATCGCGATCGCCGCGCACAACCGGGAGCTCACGCTGCGGCTGATCGACGGGTTGCGGCCGCTGCCCGGTCTGGAGTTCCTGCCGGGGCCCGCCTACGCGGGGTGCGCGGTGGGGTACGGAATCGTCTCGTTCACCCTCGACGGGATCAGCGCCACCGATCTCGGTTTCGTGCTGGCCGACGCCGGTTTCCTGGTCCGCACCGGGGCGCACTGCGTGCCGGGCACCGAGCCCGGCGCGGATTCGGTGCGGGTGAGCACCCACCTCTACAACACCCTGGACGAGATCGATCGTTTCGTCGCCTGCGTGGCCGGCCTCGCCGGGCACGGGCGCTGACCATTTCCTGTCCCGAGCCGAGGAGGAACCCATGGGCACGCACCCCACGCAGCACTACGATCGGCGGGCCGCGTCCCGGGTACTGGCCGAGCTGGCCGCACCGGGACTGTTCGTGGCCGCCGAGCCGCCGTCACCGACCCGGATCACTGTCCGCGCCACCGCGTTACGCCCCGAGCCCGGCAGCGCGCTGACCCAGTCGCAGCGGATGTATCTGGAGCGGTTCATGCGGCCGTGCCGCCCCGACCAGGTCACCAGCGCGACCCATCGCATCACCTGGACCGACAGCGCGGGCGTGCCCAACACCGGGTATTTCCACACCGGGGGCGCCGGTCCCGAACTGGCCGTGGTGGCCAGGGAGACGGTACTGACGCTGTGGCGGGAGCTGGCCGCCTCGGGTCTGGCGGCACGCGCGGCGACGCTGCCCGCACCCGATCTCGCGGTGCTGGCGGGCACGACCACCGATCACGATCCGCACGAGATCTTCCGCGTCGGGGTGGAGGCCACCGGACGCGCGCTGACCCAGCACGGACTCATAGCGGCGGACACCCCGTACCGTGAGATCGTCGACTTCGCCAGGGGGCTGCGCGATTCCGGCATCTTCGCCGCCGTCGCGACGCGCTGGTTCTGGGAGCTGCAGGCCTCCACCTTCCGGCGCGGGATGATCCCGGTGCGCCTGGTCGCCCAGCCGGACGGGAGCGTGCGCTACACGGCCGACTCGATCGCGGTGCTGCGTGCCATGAAGGACGCCACCATCGCCGACGCGCACACGGTGATGCGCCGGGCGGTCACCGAGGAGGGTCTCGACACCGAGGCGGCGGTGACCAAGTACCACGACGAGCTGGATCTCGTCTCCCGGCAGTACGCCCTGCTGCCCGCGGGCGCGCGGCCCGCCTGCCTGGCGGCGGCGCCGCAGGCGGTCGGTGGGGCGGCGGTGCATGTGCTGGCCACCGTCGTCGACCGGTTCGTCGAGACCTTCGCCGCGCTGGCGGCCACGGTGGTGGTCGTCGAGGACACCGCCGAGCACGTCCCCGACGGTGCGCTGGGCGACGACGGCGTGTTCTACGTGCCCGACATGAGCTGCAAACACTGCGTCCGCACGATCACCGCGCTGCTCGAATCGATGGACATCCCGGTGGCCGAGGTCGATCTGGAGTCCAAGCGGGTGAGCGCGCGCATCCGCAGTCCACGCCATCGGTTCCGGGTGTTCGAGGCGCTGCGCGACGGCGGCTACAACCCGGTCGACGACGTGCCGGCGCAGGCGCCGGGCGCGGCGGTGGGATGACCCCGCCCGCCGTCCCCGCCGCGCTCCCCCCGCTGGTCGCCGAGTTCCTGGCCGATCGAACCGCCGTGCGGGCCGCGCTGGACCGCTACGGTTCGCCGCTGCACCTGCTGTTCCCCCAGGTCTTCGCGGCGAATCTGGCCGGGCTGCGCGGGGTGCTCGACGCGGGGGCCAGCCGGTACCGGATCTGCTACGCGCACAAGGTGAACCGTTCGGCCGCCTTCGCGCGGACCGCGGCGGCCGCGGGGATCTCCGTCGATGTCGCGTCGGCGCGGGAGCTGTCGGCAGCCCTGGCCGCCGGGTTCCCGGCCGAGCGGATCGAGGCGACCGGTCCCAAGGGCGTGGCCATGGTGCGCGCGGCGCTCGCGGCGGGCGTGACGGTCAATGTCGACAATCTGTGGGAGCTGTCGACGCTGGCCGACCTGGCGCGGACGACAGTCCCTGTCCTGCTGCGCATCTCGGGCTTCCCCGGGAGCGCACCGAGCCGCTTCGGTATCGATCTCACGGCCGTGGACGCCGCGTTCGACGTGCTCACCCGGCACCGCGATCGGTTGCGGCTGCGCGGTTTCGCGTTCCACCTCGACACCGCCGCCACCGCGGAACGCGTGCGAGCGGTCGCCGCGTGCCTGGATCTGGTCGAGCGCGCCTACGGCCACGATCTGACACCGACCGTGCTCGATATCGGCGGTGGGTTGCGTCAGGTGTTCACCGCCGACGCCGCGGGCTACGACGCCTATGATCACGCCTTGCGCGCGGGCCTGCTCGGCCGGGGCGAGGCGCTGCACTGGGGCAGTGCCTCCTTCGGCTATCACGTGTCCGGCGGTGCGGTCCACGGCGGACCGGTGTTCCACAAGTACGCCAATACCGAATCGGCCGCCGATATCCTCGCCGACCTGCTCGCGACGCCGCTGCCCGGACACGGCGGTCGCGGGCTCGGACAGGTCCTCGCCGACAATCTGCTGGAGCTGTGGCTCGAACCCGGCAAGGCACTGGTCGACCAGGCCGGAATCACCCTGGCCAGTGTCGAATTCGTCAAGCAGGCGGGCAACGGCGCGACCCTGGTGCATCTGGACCTGAGCCGCGACACGGTCACCGCCGCCGATCAGGAGGTACTCATCGACCCCGTGGTGCTCGCCGAACCCGCGCTCGCCGACCCCTGCGGGGTGTTCTTCGCCGGGCAGCTGTGCCTGGAGCGGGATCTGGTCACCCAGCGGAAGGTACGGGTGGCCGGGGTGCCCGCACCGGGTGATCCCGTACTGTTCGCCAATACCGGCGCCTATCACATGGATCTGTCCGCCGCGCAGGCCAGTATGCATCCGGTGGTGGCGAAAGTCGCTGTGCTGCACGGTGACAGCGGCTTCACGCTGAGCCACGACGCGGACTTCCGGGTGCCGTGATGGTCTACACCCACATCACCGAGCTCATCGGCAACACTCCCCTGCTGCGCCTCGACCCGGCGGTGCACGGGCTGGCCGGGGTCGAGCTGTACGCGAAACTGGAGTCGCACAATCCGTTCGGCTCGGTCAAGGACCGGGTCGCCTGGGCGATGATCCGCGCCGACGTGGACCGCATCGCCGCCGACGGGCAGTCGTTCATCGAGGCCTCCAGCGGCAACACCGCCAAGGCACTGCGGGTCCTCGGCGCGCTGCACGGCATCCCGCTGCGGGCGGTGACCAACAGGATCAGGGTGGGCGAGGTCAGGCAGCTGCTGCAACTGCTCGGCACCGAGATCGTGGAGCTGCCGGGCCTGTCCGAATGCCCGGATCCGCATGCGGCCGACGATGTCTCGGCGGTGATCGCGCAGACCACCGGCCAGGCCCCCGAGCGGTGGTTCCATCCGTCGCAGTACACCAACGAGCGCAATATCGACGCCCACCACGACGGCACCGGCACCGAGATCGCCGCCGATCTCGCCGCGGCGGGCATCGCGCATCTCGACTACCTCATCGGCGGGCTCGGCACCACCGGCTCCACCCGCGGCACCGCGACCGCGCTGCTCGCCCATCATCCGGGACTGCGCACCATCGGGGTGGTCTCGGACCGGTTCGACTTCATTCCCGGCATCCGCTCCGAGCGCGAGATGTGGGATGTCGGGTTGTTCCGGCCCGACTTCTACGACGACATCGTCACCGTCGATTCGGCCGCCGCCATCGATGCCACGCTCGCGCTGATCCACGGCTACGGGGTGCTCGCCGGGCCGACCAGCGGCGCGGGCTACGCCGCGGCCCTGCGCGCGCTGGCCGCCGCGCCGCGCCCGGACGACCGGCCCCTGGTCGCGGTCCTCATCGTGTGCGACCGGCTCGAGCCGTACCTGTCCTATATCGCCAAGCGCAGGCCGGATCTGTTCGGCACGGCGCCGGGCCCGGTCGCCCCCGGTCCCGACGACACCGCCGCCGCGCCCACGCTCACCCCGACGGCGCTGGCCGAGCTGGACCGCACCGGCAGGCCGACCGTCGTCGACACCCGCGGCGCGATGGCCTATCGGGTGGGGCACGTGCCCGGCGCGCTCAATATCCGCGACGATCAGCTCGACGAGATGCTCGCCCAGGGCATGCCGTTCCCGCGCTCCCGGCCGGTCGTGTTCGTGTGCCCGGTCGGCGAGACCTCGCTGCGCTTCGCCGCCCTGGCCCACCGCGCGGGCTACGACGCCTACAGCCTGGCCGGTGGCATCGTCGCCTGGCGCGACGCGGGTCATCCGCTCGAACGCGGCGGCTGATCAGACCAGCACCCGCGCCGCCCGGCGGACGCCGGCCAGGGACCGGCGGGTGCCGGTGGCCGCGAGCAGCGCGCCGAGCGGGCCACGATAGCCGTCGGCGAGGAGCCCGACGACGGCCCGGAACCGGGCGACGAACCGGTCGGCGGTCTCCTCGTCGAACCGGGCGACCGGGTACAGGAACGAGCCGTCGATACCGGCCGGGGCGCCGACCGGATCGTAGTGATCGGTCAGCCCGAACTCGAGATCGTGCTTGGCCCTGATCACACCGGTCGGCATCTCGGTGATCGAGAGCCCGTGGGCTGGAGCGGGTTCGGTGGCGGTGCGCGGCGCCTCGGCCCGCTGCAGGATCAACGTCGCCTGGAACAGCGGCAGCGCCGCGTCCTGGAGCAGGCAGCGCTTGAGCCGGGGATTGGGCGTGTCCGGGTGGGCGTAGGCGGCGAGCGCGACCCGGCGCACCTGGTCGACGAGCTCGTCGACGTCGCCTGCCCGGTCCAGCCGGACCCGCATGAGCACGTCGTCGGAGAAGTTGCCGACCAGGTCGTCGAGCAGGCGGTGATCACGCCCGGAGACCGCGGTGGCCACGGTGACGTCGGCGCTGCGGGCGAACGCGCCGACCGACACCGCGAACGCCGCCTGCAGGACCATGAACAGGCTCGCCCGCCGGTCCTGGGCCACGCGCAGCAGACCGGCATGGGTGCGCGCGTCGAACGAGATCGGCAGCAGCGCACCGGCGACCGGGTCGACCGGCGGCGACTGGGGTTCGCGCGCGGGCAGATCCAGCAGGGCGGGTCGGCCGGCCAGCGCGTTGGCCCAGTAGCGCAGCTGATGGGTCGCGCGGCTCCACTCGTCGGTGAACTCACCGAGCTGGGCGTGCTTCCACAGGGTGTAGTCGGTGTAGCTGACCGGCAGCGGCGACCACTCGGGCGCGGTACCGCCGCGGCACGCGAGATACGCGGTGACCAGGTCCCGGATCAGCGGGCCCAGCGAGCGGCCGTCGACCGAGATGTGGTGCACGACCAGGGCCAGCACGACGTCGTCGGGACCGACGACGAACACCCGCGCCCGCACCGGCGGCTCGCGGGTGAGATCGAAGGCCCGCGCCGACAGCGCGGCGACGGCCGCCGGGAGTTCCGCCTCGGGGACGGCGCATTCGGCGATGTCGAGGTGCAGATCCGCCGGGTCGACGACGTGCTGGGCCGGGCCGTACTCGGTCACCGGATAGATCGTGCGCAGCGGTTCGTGCCGGGCGACAAGGCATTCCAGCGCCGACCGCAGCGCGGCCCGGTCCACGTCGGCACCGCGCAGCCGCAGCGCCCGCGCGACATTCCAGTCCGCGGACCGGCCGAGCCGGGCGGCGTGCCACATGCGCTCCTGGGCGGGCGCCAGCGGCACATACGCCGGACGCGGCTGCGGCCCGAGCAGGACGACCGGCGGTACCGGCGGCCGGAAACACACCGCCGCCGACCCGTCCCGCGGCGCCGTCAGCACGCCGCGACCGTCCTCGTGGCCCCCCGACCTGATTCCCCGACCGGGGTCGAACACTCGCGACAACCTCCACGCCCGTACCAACAGATTCGGAACGCTAACGAGCGGATGTGAACTAACAGTTACCGGATTGTGACCACGTCCGGTCGGGCCGACCGGACCGCGACCCCGCGATGTCGCTGTCTGTCCGCTTTCCCGGAAAAACGCCCAAAAGCCGCGTTACAGTGGCGTCGGGAAGCGGAGCGAGGAGCTGGTCGGTGTCCATCGGGAAATTGGTGTCGTTCGACGGGTCACGGGGATTCGGGTTCATCCGGCCCGACGACGGCGGGCCCGATGTCTTCGTCCACGTCAACGACATCGGCCTCGACGAGGACGAATTGCGCCAGGGCAGACTCTTCGAATTCGATGTGACCGAGGGCGATCGCGGACCCAAGGCGATCAACCTCACCGCCGCGGGGCACACCGCGCCCGCGCCGAAGTCGCGCAAGGAGCGCGCGGGCGGCGACCGCCTCGGCGCCGAGGACCTGCGCCGACAGATCACCGAACTGCTGCTGGAAGCCTCCCCCGCGCTGACCGCGGCCGAGATCATCACCATTCGCGAGCGGTTCACCGCCTTCGCCGACGAGCACGGCTGGCTCGACAGCTGACCTCGCGCCTGCGCGGTCACCGCCGCCGGGCCACCTAGACTCCCGACTGATCCGGTAGCTGCGGTGCTGCCGGACCGACCGCCCAGGGAGTCACGGTGACGACGACCACCGATCAGTCACGCTTCACCGCCTGGTTGCTCGACGGCGTGGCGGACCCGAAGCACGCCCAGCATTCCGGACCGATGCGCGCGGTCGCGCACGCCGAACCGCATCAGCGGTCGTGGTGGCGGGTGATGTGCCTGACCGGTGTCGACTACTTCTCCACCCTCGGCTATCAACCGGGCATCGCGGCCATCGCCGCGGGCGCGCTCTCCCCGCTGGCCACGCTGGTGCTGGTCTCGCTCACCCTGTTCGGCGCGTTGCCGGTGTATCGCCGGGTCGCGCGCGAAAGCCCGGACGGCGGTGGGTCGTTGGCGATGTTCACCGACATCCTGCCGCGCTGGTCGGGCAAGCTGTTCATCCTGGTGCTGCTCGGGTTCGCGTGCACCGACTTCGTCATCACCATGACGCTCTCGGCCGCCGACGGCGCCGCGCACATCATCGAGAACCCGTTCGCCCCCGCCGCCTGGCAGGACTCGCGCCTGATCATCACGCTGATCCTGCTCGGGCTGCTGGCCGCGGTGTTCCTCAAGGGTTTCGGTGAGGCCATCGGGATCGCCGTCGGTCTGGTCGGGGTGTATCTGTCGCTCAACGCGATCGTCGGCGCGGTCGGGCTGTGGCACGTGTTCACCAGCGAGCACCGGGTGATCGACTGGACCCACGCGATGACCACCGAGCACGGCAGCGTCTGGATGATGATCGCGGTCTCGCTGCTGGTCTTCCCCAAACTCGCGCTCGGCCTGTCCGGATTCGAGACCGGCGTGGCGGTGATGCCGCTGATCAAGGGCGAACCCGGCGACACCCCCGAGTACCCGCGCGGGCGGATCATCGGCGCGCGCAAACTGCTCACCACCGCCGCGCTGATCATGAGCGCGTTCCTGCTGGTGTCGAGCTTCATCACGGTCGTGCTGATCCCGGAGCAGGAGTTCGAGCCCGGCGGCCAGGCGAACGGGCGCGCGCTGGCGTACCTGGCCCACGAGTACCTGGGCAACGGCTTCGGCACCGTCTACGACATCGCCACCATCGCGATCCTCTGGTTCGCCGGCGCGTCCGCGCTGGCGGGGCTGCTCAATCTGGTGCCCCGGTATCTGCCCCGCTACGGCATGGCGCCGGAGTGGGCGCGGGCGGTGCGGCCGCTGGTGCTGGTGTTCGCGGCGGTGGCCTTCGGGATCACCTGGTATTTCGACGCCGATGTCGACGCCCAGGGCGCGGCCTACGCCACCGGCGTGCTGGTGCTCATCACCTCGGCCGCGATCGCGGTGACGCTCTCGGCCCACCGGAAGGGCCAGCAGCGCAAGGTGATCGGCTTCGGGGTGGTCAGCGCGGTGTTCGTCTACACCACCATCGCCAATGTCTTCGAACGGCCCGAGGGCGTGCACCTGGCCTCACTGTTCATCCTCGCGATCATCGTGGTGTCGCTGGCCTCGCGGGCGCACCGCGCGTTCGAGCTGCGGGCCATCGAGGTGAGCTTCGACGACGCGGCGGCCGCGTTGATCGACGGGGCGGCCGCGACGGGCGTCATCCGGATCGTCACCCACGCCATCGATCAGCGCGTGCCCGCGGAGTACGACGAGAAGGAAGCCGACCAGCGGCGCGAGAGCCACATCCCGGACGCCGACTCGATCCTGTTCCTCGAGGTGATCGTCGGCGACGCCTCGGAGTTCAGTACCGATCTGCGGGTGACCGCGATCGAGGTCGGGCGCCACCACGTGCTCAGTGTGCAGGCGACCGCGGTACCCAACTCGATCGCGGCGATCCTGTTCGCGATCCGCGATCGGACCGGGCTCGAACCGCATGTGTATTTCGAATGGACCGAAGGCAATCCGCTGGTCAACCTGCTGAAGTTCCTGTTCGTCGGTGAAGGCGAGGTCGCGCCGGTGACCAGGGAGATCATCCGGCGGGCCGAGCCGGACCCGGCGCGGCGGCCGCACGTGCACGTCGACAGCTGAGCGTGACACCACCGCGCGCGATGTCCGCGCCGGTGTCGGTGGGCCGACCTACGATCGAACCCGCACCGATGATTCGGGCACGCTCGCGCCGTCGATACGGGTGAACCCACCCGCGAGGAGGATCGGATGGATCTACCGGTGATGCCGCCAGTGCGCCCCATGCTGGCCAAATCGACCCCGTCGTTACCCCGGGAGCCCGGGCTCAGCTACGAACCCAAATGGGACGGGTTCCGCTGCATCGTGTTCCGCGACGGTGACGAGATCGAGCTCGGTTCCCGCAACGACCGCCCGCTCACCCGGTACTTCCCCGAACTGGCCGAACTGCTGCAAGCCGCGCTGCCGCAGCGCTGTGTGGTGGACGGGGAGATCGTCGTCGTCACCGATCAGGGCCTGGATTTCGACACGCTGCAGCAGCGACTGCATCCGGCCGCGTCGCGGGTGAACAAGCTGGCCGCCGAGACACCGGCCAGCTTCGTCGCCTTCGATCTGCTCGCCCTCGACGATCGCGATCTGACCGCCGAACCGTTCACCGAGCGCAGGCGCGCGCTGGAATCGCTGCTCGAGGCCGCGCCGGGCCGCATCCACCTGACCCCGATCACCCAGGACCCCGATGTCGCCCAGGACTGGTTCACCCGGTTCGAGGGCGCGGGTTTCGACGGCGTGATGGCCAAGGCCGACGACCTGGCCTATCTGCAGGACAAGCGCGTGATGCTCAAGATCAAGCACGAGCGCACCGCCGACTGTGTGGTCGCGGGCTACCGGATGCACAAGGACGGCGAGGGGGTCGGCTCGCTACTGCTCGGCCTCTTCGACGACGACCGGAACCTGCATCATGTCGGAGTCGCGTCCAGTTTCACCGCGGCCCGGCGTCGCGAACTCCTCGGCGAGCTGGCACCGCTGCGGGAGAACGCGCTCGACGACCACCCGTGGCGCACCTGGGCCGACGCGGCCGCCCAGGCCACCGCCGACGGCAAGATGCCGGGCGGGGTGAGCCGATGGACCGGCGGCAAGGATCTGTCCTGGGAACCGCTGCGGCCGGAACTGGTCGCCGAGGTCCGCTACGAGCACGTGCAGTCGGGACGGTTCCGGCACGGCGGACGGCTGGTCCGCTTCCGCGCCGACCGGACCCCGGACTCGTGCACCTACGCCCAGCTCGACGAGGTCGCCCCGGCCGAGCTCGACGCGATCTTCGGCGGCGCGCGATGAGCGCCGCCGTGGAGCTCGAGGTCGACGGGCGCGCGCTGTCGATCAGCAATCCGGACAAGGTCTACTTCAGCAAACGCGGCGACACCAAGCTCGACCTGGTGCACTACTACCAGGCCGTGGCCGAGCCGCTACTGGGCGTCATCGGCGGCAGGCCGCTGCTGCTCGAGCGCTATCCCGACGGCGCGTCCGGTAAGTCGTGGTTCCAGAAGCGGGTGCCGAAGTCGGCGCCGGACTGGTTGCGGACCGTCGAGGTGTCGACCCCGAACGGCACCACCAGCGACGCCCTCGTCGCCCACGACCTCGCCCACGTCCTGTGGGCGGTGAACCAGGGCTGCCTCGGCTTCCACGTCTGGCCCAATCACGTGCCCGATCTGCGGATCGCCGACGAACTGCGGATCGACCTCGATCCCTCGCCCGGGATCGGTTTCGACGATCTGCGCCGGGCCGCGGTGCGCACCAGGGACCTGCTGACCGAACTGGGCATCGAGAGCTGGATCAAGACCTCCGGCTCACGGGGACTGCACATCTACGCCGTGCTCGAACCCCGGTGGGACGGCTACGAGGTGCGCGCGGCCGCCGTCGCGCTGGCCAGGGAGCTGGAGCGCCGCCATCCCGAGGAGATCACCGCGCACTGGTGGAAGGAGGAGCGCGGGTCGCGGGTGTTCGTCGACTTCAACCAGAACGCACCGCACAAGACCGTGTTCGGCGCGTGGTCGGTGCGGCCGAAGGTGGGCGGTCAGGTGTCGACACCGATCGCCTGGGCCGATCTCGACACCGTCGTCCCCGACGAGCTCACCCTCGCCACCGTTCCCGCCCGGCTGGCCGAGTTCGGCGACCCGTGGGCCGACCGCGCGCCCCAGTCGATCGAACCGCTGCTGGCCATGTCGGAGCGCGATATGGCGGCCGGCCTGATGGACGCGCCGTGGCCGCCGCAGTACCCGAAGATGCCGAACGAGCCACCGCGGGTGCAGCCGAGCCGGGCCAAGAAGGCCGACTGAGGACCTATTCGGTCCAGGGCACCCAGGTGCCCGCCCCCGCCTTGCCCTCGCACACCAGGGCGTGGTTGTCGGAGGTGCGCCCCGACTTGTCGACCGTGGGATCGCAGCGCGTGCCCTCGGTGTAGTACGACCCGGACACCCGGAACGGGCCCGACCAGGTGTAGGCGCCGTCGGCGCGCAGGCACAGCAGGGTCGCGCCGTCAGCCGCGACGCCGAGCAGCCCGGCCCGGTCCGCCGAGCACGGCGTGCCCTTCTCGACGACGGTGCCCAGCACCGGGACCGTCCCGGTCGCGGTGGCCGTCGGCGCGCCCTGCGACGGCACCGTGGTCGAGACCGAGGTCACCGTCGTCTCCTTGGCCAGCGTCGGCACCTCGACGTCCAGCCCGCCGAACATCACCAGTCCCACCGTGGCCAGGGCGGCCACCTCGGCGATGCCGAGCAGCAGCGCGAACACCGCGATCCCCCGCCCCCGCGGATGCCCGAACGCGAGCAGACCGAACACGATCGCGATCGGGAACAGCAGCACCAGCGCGGCGGCGAGCGCGACCATCGCGTACGGGTTCACCCGCGGTTGGTCGGCGCGTGCCCCGCCCGCCATACCCTCTTCCTGGGTCGCGTGCGGCCAGCGCTGGCCGTTCCAGCGCCGATCGTCGGCTTCCTCCTCGGGGTCGTCGTCCCATTCGTCGTACCGTGCCATCAACCCCGGGTCCCTCTCGATCCCCCCGGCGCGGAATCGAACCACTTGCGGCGCCGGGTTACGCGACGAGAATAAGGACTCCGGGGCGGTCGGTCAGCGCAAACGACAAATGCGTGTACCTGCGGTTCGCCCCCGAATCCAGGGGCATGGACACGGGTAACGAACCGGCAAACACCTTTGCCTCCCCACCATCGACGGGTCCATGCTGGTCATGAGGTGAACCACAGCGCGCAGCATCGGCCCGCGAGGAGGACCCAATGCCCGGCAGCACCACTCCGGCAGACAAGCAGCCCTGGCATGCCCAGGCCGGCGATCTGCTCGCCGACGATTACAACGTTCCCGGCATCATCGCGTGCGCGATCGGCGTCGTCGGCCTGGCCTGCACACTGGTGGCAGCCGGGACGGAGCACTACGGGTGGGCGGTGGTCGCCGGGGTGGCCACGGCGATATTCCTCGTCGGCGGCCTGGGGGCCCTGATGTTCGAACACCGCAGGGAACAGCAGATCGAACTCGCTTACGGACGCAGCGGGCACGCGCCGGGTCATGTGGGCCCGCAGCGCTACAGCGCCCGCGACATCCCGCTGCCGAACCCCGGCCAGCGCAGGCTGACGTCCTAGCCGGGCACGCCCGGTCGCGGTTCGACGCTCGGGATGGTCTGGGTGATCACCGTGAGCAGGGTGTCGACGAGCAGCCGGTGCACCTGGTCGCGGGTGAGCGTGCCACGGGTGATCCACTCCCGGCCCGCCACCTTCACCAGTCCGGCGTAGGCGAGCACCAGTGCGCGCGAGGTCGCACTGCCTGCCAGATCGGAACGGCCCATCATCACCAGCATCCGCTCGGCGGCCGCGTCGTCGGCCTGGTCGAGGATCTGCTGCACCTCGGGGTCGTCACCGACGCCCTCGTGACTGGTGACCTTCACCCAGGTCGTGCCGTGCTCGGCGATGGTGTCGAGCAGCCAGCTGACGATCGCGGCGACCCGCTCGACCTGGGTGCCATCGGGAATGGACACCTTCTCCAGCCGCGGCAAGGTCACCATGCGGCGCACGACGGCCAGGTACAGGTCACGTTTGTTGCCGAAGTAGTGGTTGATCAGCCCGCGGGCGACACCGGCGCGTTGCGCGAGTTCCGCGGTGGACACCGCCGCGTAGGGCCGCTCGCCGAACATGTCGATGGCACAGGCCAGGATCTGCGCGCGTCGCTCGTCGGGTTCGAGCCTGCGCCTGCGCGGCGCGTCTGCGGTATCGGTGTCGAGCGGGGAAATCGGGCTGCTCCGTCGGGTTCGAGGGTCGCCGCGCTGTTGCGGTGACGGTGCACCACGATACCCAGCGGGTCCGTCGAGCGGCCAATGCGACAATGAGTGTCGTCCCCCGCTCCCGCACGAAGGAATGCCGCACTCCCCGATGACCGCGAACATGATCGATCCGGACGAGTTGGCGACCTGTCTGCGGGTGCTGGAACAGGCCGGGCAGCTGGAAAAGGAACATCCCGATTCGATCGCTGTCCAGCGCGCGGTGGGGCACATGTTCAAGAAGCTCAAGCAGCGTCGGCGCATCGAGGCCAGGGAGCAGGTCGCCTCGGCCGATCGCGCGGTCATCGCGGCCACCGCCACCGGCTCGCCGCAGCGCATCGACGACGAGACCGCGGGCATCCAGATCAGTTCGGCCACCACCGGCGCGAGCGCGGGCACGCTGCTCAAGCCGCGGCCCTGCTACATCTGCAAACAGCGCTACACCCAGGTCGACGCGTTCTACCACCAGCTCTGCCCCGACTGCGCCGCGGCGAGCCACGCCAAGCGCGACGCCCGCACCGACCTGACCGGCAAGCGCGCCCTGCTCACCGGCGGCCGGGCCAAGATCGGCATGTACATCGCGCTGCGGCTGCTGCGCGACGGCGCGCACACCACCATCACCACCCGGTTCCCCAACGACGCCATCCGCCGCTTCGCCGCCATGGAGGACAGCGCCGACTGGCTGCACCGGCTGCGCATCGTCGGCATCGACCTGCGTGACCCGGCCCAGGTCGTCGCGCTGGCCGACGACGTCGCCGCGCAGGGTCCGCTCGACATCTTGATCAACAACGCCGCGCAGACCGTGCGCCGTTCGGTGGGCGCCTACAGCGCCCTGGTCGACGCCGAGACCGCGCCGCTGCCCGCGGGCGTACTGCCGGAGATGGTCACCTTCGGCAAGACCATGCAGGCGCACCCGACCGCGCTCACCGCCTCGCTGACGCCGTCGCTGTCGGCCGCCGATGTCGCCGAGCTGGCGCTGGTCGCCGGCTCGGCGACGCCGGAGCGGATCGCGGCGGGCGTGGCGATCGATGCCGGTGGGCTGGTGCCCGACCTCGCACACACCAACAGCTGGGTGCAGACGGTCGCCGAGGTGGACGCCACCGAGCTGCTCGAGGTGCAGCTGTGCAACTCCGTCGCGCCGTTCATCCTGGTGTCGCGGTTGCGTCCGGTGATGGCCGCGGCGGCGGGGCGGCGCAAGTACGTCGTCAACGTCTCGGCGATGGAGGGCCAGTTCAGCCGCGGCTACAAGGGCCCCGGCCATCCGCACACGAACATGGCCAAGGCCGCGCTGAACATGCTGACCCGCACCAGCGCGCTGGAGATGTTCGAGGCCGACTCGATCCTGATGACCGCGGTCGACACCGGCTGGATCACCGACGAGCGCCCGCACTACACCAAGGTGCGGCTGGCCGAGGAGGGCTTCCACGCACCGCTGGACCTGGTCGACGGCGCCGCCCGCGTGTACGACCCGATCGTGCAGGGCGAGAACGGCGTCGACCTCTACGGCTGCTTCCTCAAGGATTACCAACCGTCCCCCTGGTAACACGAACCAAGCGATGCCGAACCGGAATGTTGATCATGATTCCGATCGGCGGACGGCCGCCTAATCTGAATATGTGCCGTTCCGGGTGTTGGCCGATCTGATCGCCGTCACCCACGTCGCGTTCATCGCGTACGTGGTCGCCGGCGGTTTCCTCGCGTGGCGATGGCCGCGCACCATCGGGCTGCATCTGCTGGCGGCGTCGTGGGGGTTCGGCACCATTCTGATCGGCTTCGACTGCCCGCTGACCTACGCCGAGAACTGGGCGCGCACCCAGGCCGGGGTGGCTCGGCTGCCGCAGGCCGGGTTCATCGACCACTACCTGACCGGCGTGATCTACCCCGACAGCGCGCTCGGGCTGGTGCGGCTGGCGGCCGCGGTGGCGGTGCTGGTGTCGTGGGCGGGTTATGTGCGTCTCCAACTGCGCCACCGCGGCCTCAGCTCAGGTGCCGTGTGATCTCCTGCGCCACCGCGGCGGGCTGGTCGTCGAGGTAGAAGTGCCCGCCGGGGAAGGTCCGCAGCGCGAACGACCCCTCGGTGACCGTGCGCCACCGCTCGGCCTGCTCGACCGTGGTGGTCGGGTCCTCGGTGCTGACCAGCGCGACGACCGGGCAGGCCAATGCGGGGCCCGGCGCGTGGCGATAGGTCTCGACCGCCTGGTAGTCGGCGCGCACCGCGGGCAGCACCAGCTCGGCCAGGCCGGGTTCGGTGCGCAGCAGCCGCACCGGGGCCGGGTCGGCGGCGAGGCGCTCGAGGTCGTCGATCAGGGCCGCGTCGGAGCCGCGGTGCAGTCGCCCGGTCTCGACGACATCCGGTGCGGGACGGCCGGACACGATCAGCGCCGCCGGTGGTTCGCCCGCGGCGGCCAGCCTGCGCGCGGTCTCGTAGGCGACCGTCGCGCCCATGCTGTGCCCGAACAGCACCCGCGGCGGACCGGGGCGGCGGGTGACGTCCTCGGTGATGCGGTCGGCGAGCGCGTGCAGCTCGGTGATCACCGCGTCGCCGAGCCGATCCTGGCGGCCGGGGTACTGCACGGCCGTCACCTCGGCGCCGGGTCCGATGTGCTGGGCCAGCGCACGGTACGCGGTGGCCGATCCCCCACCGGGCGGGAAGCAGACCAGCCGCCGCCGGGCCACCGGATCGGCCCGCAGCACCCGAATCCATTCCGTCGCCGCTGTATTCACGCCCACATCACGCTCCTCACCTGACATCCTCGTCGCTAGGCTGAGCGGTGTGACCACCGCGCAGCACCTCGTGCACGCCTATGAGACCGGGCTCGGACTCGAGCCGTCGGCACTCGACGGCGAGCCGGCGCCCGGTGCCCGGCTGGCAGCCACGCTACCGGTGTGGGCGCTGGCCGCGGGATCGGTGGCCGCGGCGGCCGGATCGGCGAATCGGTACCGCGCGGCGCTGGGCCTGGCCACCCGGCCGACGCGGCTCGACCCGGACCGCATCGCCGCGGCTTTCGCGAGCGAACGGCTGTTCCGCCGGGCCGGGGCGGCGCCGTCGATCTTCGCCGAGCTGTCGGGGTTCTTCCGCAGCGCCGACGGCTGGGTCCGCACCCACGCCAACTACCCGCACCATCGCGCACGGCTGCTCCAGGCGCTCGAGCTGCCCGCCGACACCGACCTCACCCGGCTCACGGCCGGATTCGCCACACTGAAGGGCGCCGAGATCGAGGACGCCGCCGCCACGGTGGGCGCCATCGCGGTGCGGGTCCGCACCGAGGCCGAGTGGTCGACCAGCCCGATGGGCCGGGCCGCCGCGACCGGCCCGCTGGTCGCCGTCGACCCGCGGGGCGACCGCGTGCCCGCGGACCCGCCACGCCCCGCCGCCCCGACCGTCGAACGACCGCTGGCCGATGTCCGCGTCCTCGATCTCACCCGGGTCCTCGCGGGCCCGGTCGCCACCAGGACCCTGGCCCTGCTCGGCGCCGACGTCCTCCGCGTCGACCCACCGCACCTACCCGAGATCGACTGGCAGTTCGCCGACACCTGCCAGGGCAAACGCTCGACGCTGCTCGACCTGCGCACCGACCTCACGACCTTCTCCGAACTGCTGGCCGCCGCCGATGTCCTGGTGACCGGCTACCGGCCGGGAGCGCTGGTCGCCGCCGGTGTGCGCGCGGCGGCCCGGCCCGGTCTGATCGAGGCGTCCGTCTCGGCGTGGGGCACGACCGGACCGTGGGGCGGGCGACGCGGCTTCGACAGCATCGTCCAGGCGGCGTCGGGCATCTCCCTGCTCGAGGGCGGTCCGGATCGCCCCGGCGCGCTGCCCGCCCAGGCACTCGACCACGGCTCGGGCTACCTCCTCGCCGCGGGCGTCATGGACGCGCTGCGGGCCCGCACCACCGACGGCGTGGGCCGCACGGTGCGGGTCTCGCTGGCCCGCACCGCGGCCTGGCTCCAGGCAGGCGACCGCAGCCCGGACCACCCCGAACCGGCACCGCCCGATCCCGCCGCGACCACCTTGCACGGCGATATCGTCACGGCCGCACCGGCTTTCGCCGACTACGACGACTACCGCTGGCCCGCACCGCCGTACGGCTCGGCCCAGCCGTTCTGGCTCGACACGCCGGACCGCCTGCGCCGCGACTGACCGACGACACTCATTTCCCCGCCAGCGCCCGGATCGCGGTCGCCAGCTGGTCGCCGTCGGCGACCGCCTCGCCCGGCTTCAGCAGCCACAGCACGCCCAGCCCCTGCACCAGGGCGAAATACAGGCGCCCGATGGCGTCGGCCTGGGCCGCGTCTAGTTCGGGATGCGCGGTCCGCACGTTGTCCGCGATGTCGGTGACCGCGCGGGTCAGCTGGTCACCGAGCTGCGCGCGCGCCTCGTCGGAGCGCACGATGCGCACGATGTTCTCCAGGCTGGCCAGCATCGCCTCGTGGTTGTCCGCGAACACCCCCGGCATCGCGTTCCACAGCCCCGCGAACCCGGCCAGCGGTGCCGAACCCGCGCCGTCGGCGATCAGCGCCTCCATCGCGTCGCCGATCGCGTTGCCCAGCGCCTCGGCCAGCGCCTCGGTGACGAGGCGGTCCTTGGACCCGAAGTGGTAGCCGATCGCGGCCAGGCTCACCCCCGCCGCCGTGGCGATATCGCGGGCGGTCGCCTTCGCCACGCCGCGCTCCAAGATCACCTTCCGCGCACCCGCCAGTAGGTCTTCCCTGTTTCCCATGCTCACGAGCGTACCGGATCGTCTTAGACATTTGTGCTAGACATTCGTGCCAGGCCTGTGTTAGACATATGTCTAAGACATTCGTTCTTCTCCAGACGGGAAACACCATGACCACCACCAGCCCCCTGCACGTTCTGGTCTCCGGCGGCGGTATCGCGGGCAACGCGGTCGCACTCCAGTTGCTGCGCAACGGCATTCGCACGACGGTGGTCGAGCGGGCCGCGGTCCCCCGCCCCGGCGGCCAGGCGGTCGACCTGCGCGGACCGAGCAAGGAAGCCGCCGAGAAGATGGGCCTGATGGCGGGCATCGCGAAGTACCAGCTCGACGAGCGCGGCATGTCCTACATCGACGGCGACGGCAAGATCTACGCCAGGATGGCGATGGAGGACTTCGACGGTCAGGGCGCCGTCGCCGAAATCGAGATCACCCGCGGCGACCTGAACACTGTCCTGCTCGAGGCCATCGCCACCGTCGACACCGGCGAGCTGGACTACCGCTACGGCGAGTGGATCGAACAGATCGACCAGGACGACACCGGCGCCACGGTCACCTTCGCCTCCGGCACCACCGAGCGCTTCGACCTGGTGATCGGCGCCGACGGCGTGCACTCGGCGACCCGGCGGCTGATCTTCGGCCCGGAGGAGCAGTTCAGCACCAACCTCGGCGGCTACGGCGCGTTCTTCACCATGCCGTCACCGGCCGATGTGGAGCCCGGCTGGTTCGGCATGCGCCTGGTGCCCGGCGCCATGCTCGGCATCCGGCCCGACGGCGACCCGGCCACCGCGAAGGCGATCATCACCCTGCGCACCGAGGTCGACCCGACCCTGCGCCGCGACGCTGACGCCCAGCGCGCGCTCATCCGCCGGATGATCGGTGACGCGGGCTGGCACGCCCCCGCGGTGCTCGCGGCGATGGAGACCACGACCGACTTCTACTTCGACGAGCTCGCCCGGGTGGACGTGCCCGAGCTGTCCGTCGGCCGGGTCACCCTCGTCGGCGACGCCGGCTACTGCGGCTCCCCCATGACCGGCATGGGCACCGCCATGGCCATCGTCGGCGCCTACGTGCTCGCCGCCGAGATCGCCGCCACCCCGGACGATCCGGCCGGCGCGCAGCAGCGCTACCAGGACAAGATCACGCCGTTCCTGGCCAAGGCCAAGGAGATCCCCGGCGGCGGCATCGCCATGATGCTCCCCAAGACCCCGCTGATGACGCGCCTGGCCAAGACCAATGTGCGGATCATGATGTCGCGTCCGATGCGGCCGATCACCAAGAAGATCTTCTTCGGCCACACCGAGGAGTTCGCCCTGCCGACCTACTGATCCGCGCCGCCCGGCCGCGCGGCGACGCGGGCGCCGGGCTCACAGCGGAATCAGCAGATGCTTGCGCGGTCGCTGCTCGACGTGCTTGTCCCGCAGCAGGTGCAGGGCCTTGCGGATCTCCAGCCGGGTGGTCGACGGCTCGATCACCGCGTCGATGTAGCCGCGTTCGGCCGCGATCCAGGGTGTGGCGACCGCGGTGTTGTAGAAGTCGACCATCTGCTGCCGGACGCCGTCGCGCTCGGCCTCGGGCACGGCGGCGAGCTGCCGTCGCTGGGTGAGCCCGATCGCGGCCTCGGCGCCCATGACCGCGATCCGCGCGGTCGGCCAGGCCAGATTCACGTCGGCGCCGAGCTGCTTGCACCCCATCACCGCATAGCCGCCGCCGTAGGCCTTGCGCACGACCACGGTGACGATCGGCACGGTCGCCTCGACCACCGCGTAGAAGAACCGGCCGCCCCGCTTGATGACGCCGATCTTCTCCTCCTCGACGCCGGGCAGCACCCCGGGCGTGTCGACGACGAAGATCAGCGGCAGCCCGAACGCGTCGCAGAGCCGGATGAAATGCGCCGCCTTGTCCGAGCATCGGGCATCGATCGCCCCGCTGAACACCTGCGGCTGGTTGGCCACGACACCGACGCTGCGCCCGTCGACCCGGGCGAAGCCGGTGATCATATTGCGCGCGGCACTGGCCCCGACCTCGTGGAACTCGCCGTCGTCGAAGATCCGCAGCAGCACGTCGTACATGTCGTAGCCGGCGCGGTCGGAGTCGGGGATCAGAGTGTCGAGTTCCCGGTCGGTGTCGGTGATCTCCGGCTCGAGCGCCGGGTTGACCACCGGGGCGCGCTCGAAGCAGTTCGACGGCATGAAGCCCAGATAGGCTCGGGCCCAGTCGAACGCGGCCCGCTCGTCGACCGCGACATGGTGGATGGTCCCGTTCTGCGCCTGGTTGTAGGCGCCGCCGAGTTCCTCGAGGGTCACCTCCTCGCCGGTGGTCTCGCGGATGATCTCCGGTCCGGTGACGAACATGTAGGCGTTCTCGGTCGCGATCACCACGTCGGTGTTGATCGGGGCGTAGACCGCGCCCGCCGCGCACTTGCCCAGCATGATCGACACCTGCGGCACCACGCCCGACAGGTTCAGCTGCCGCCTGCTCATGGCCGCGTACCAGGCCAGCGAGGTGACCGCGTCCTGCACGCGCGCCCCGCCGGAGTCGTTGATCGCCACGAACGGGCAGCCGATCTCGGCCGCGAGGTCCATCGCCTTGGCGACCTTGCGGCCGAACATCTCCCCGACCGAACCGCCGAACACCGATTGATCGTGGGCGATCACCACCACCGGGCGACCGTCGACCGTGCCGTGCCCGGTCACCACGCCGTCGCCGTAGAGGCTGTTCGCCACGCCGGGCTGCTTCACCAGCGCCCCGATCTCGACGAAACTGCCCGCGTCCAGCAGCATGCCGATCCGCTCGCGCGGACTGGGTATCCCCTTGGCGGCCCGTTTGGCGACCCCCACGTCCCCCGCAGGCTCCTGCGCGGCTGCCAGATTCTTCCGCAACTCTGCCAATTTCGCAGCGGTCGTCGCCTTCAAGATGCACCTACCCTCGCCGGTTTTATGAGCTATCGGTCCGCAATCTCCCAGCGAGACTAACCGAAACCGCCGCCGTCACAGCTCTTTCGCCCCCGCCGACGTCATATTCGGGGAGCCGGACGCGTCCTTCCACCGGGCGAAACCGCCATGACCAGCGGCGAACGGCACGGGCGGCGACGGAACGCGAAACGCCCGCGGTTACCCTCGACCTGTGGCGCGCAAGATCATCCTCGATGTCGATACCGGAATCGACGATTCGCTGGCGCTGCTGTATCTGCTGGCCTCCCCCGAGGCCGAACTCCTCGGGATCGCCGCGACCGCGGGGAACGTGCCGACCGCCCAGGTCGCCGCGAACACCCTGGCGCTGCTCGATCTCGCCCGCGCCGGCACCGTCGAGGTCGCGGCGGGCGCGGACGGACCGCTGGTCGTGCCGCTGCGCACCACCGAGGACACCCACGGCCCGCAGGGCCTTGGCTACGCCGAACTCCCCGCCTCGCCGCGGCCGCTCTCGGACCGCTCCGCCGCGCGGATGTGGGTGGAGCTGGCCCGCGCGCACCCCGGCACCGCGATCGGCCTGTGCACCGGCCCGCTGACCAACCTGGCGCTGGCCCTGCGCATGGAGCCCGAGCTGCCCCGGCTCCTGGACCGCCTGGTCATCATGGGCGGCGCGTTCAACCACCCCGGGAACACGACGCCGACCAACGAGTGGAACATCCACGTCGACCCCGAGGCCGCCAAAGAGGTCTTCGACGCGTTCTCGGCCGCCCCGCCGGACCGCCGGCCCCTCGTGTGCGCGCTCGACATCACGGAGTCGATCGAGATGTGGCCCGAGCATCTGGTGCGCTTGGCCGAGGCCGCGCACAGCACGCCGCTGGAGCGGGTCGCGGCGGGCGACGCCGCCGAATGGCGGTCGGCGGCAAGCAATCCGGTGATCCGCTATCTGGTCGACGCGGTGCGCTTCTACTTCGACTTCCACGACGGCTACGACCTGGGCTACCTCGCGCACATGCACGATCCCTTCGCCGCCGCGGTGGCGCTGGACCCCGCCCTGGCGACGACCAGGCCCGCGACCGTCGATGTCGAGCTGACCGGCACGCTGACCCGCGCCACGACCGTCGCCGACTGGGCGGGCATGTGGGGCCGGGAGCCCAACGCCGACATCGTGATCGGCGCCGATCCCGCCGTCTTCTTCGAACGTCTCGTCACCCGCGTCGGCGCGCTGGCCCGTCGCCTGTACCCGGAGCCGCCCTCGTGACCGTCGATACCGCCGCCTACCTCGCCGACTTCCGGGCCCGCCTCGGGCTGCCCGCGATCGTCGACGTGCACACCCATTTCATGCCCGATCAGGTGATGCGCAAGGTGTGGGCGTACTTCGACCAGGCGGGCCCGCTGACCGGGCGGACGTGGCCGATCACCTACCGCGACGACGAGCAGGTGCGGCTGAAGACCCTGCGCGACTTCGGCGTCCGCGCGTTCACCTCGCTGGTGTACCCGCACAAGCCGCAGATGGCGGCCTGGCTCAACGACTGGACCGCCGATTTCGCGGCCCGCACGCCCGACTGCCTGCACACCGCGACGTTCTATCCGGAGCCCTCGGCCCCCGACTACGTCCGCGGGGCGATCGACCGTGGCGCGCGGGTCTTCAAGGTGCACATCCAGGTCGGCGCGTTCTCCCCGCTCGATCCGCTGCTGGACCCGGTGTGGGCGATCCTCGCCGAGGCGGGCGTGCCCGTGCTCATCCACTGCGGATCCGGTCCGGCGCCCGGCGAATTCACCGGGCCGGCGCCCATCGCCGAACTGCTGCGGCGATTCCCGGACCTGCGCCTGATCATCGCGCACATGGGCACCCCCGAGTACAGCGAGTTCCTCGATCTGGCCGAGCGGTACCCGCGCCTGTACCTCGACACCACCATGGTGTGGACCGATTTCAGCGAGAGCGACGCCCCGTTCCCGCCCGCCGAGCGGGAACGCCTGCGCCGCTTCGGTGATCGGATCCTGTTCGGCAGCGACTTCCCCAATATCCCGTACCCGTACGCCGAGGCCGTCCAGGCGCTGGAGCGCCTCGACCTGGGCCCGGAGTGGCTGCGCAAGGTCTGCCACGACAACGCGGTCGCGCTGTTCGAGCTGGACTGATCAGGCGGGGATCTCCATCCCCTCGGCCAGCAGCGGCCAGGAGTTCTTGAACGCCTTCTGCCAGTAGCCCCACGAGTGGGTGCCCTGGGTGTCCACGTCGAAGGTGGCGGGAATGTCGAGCTCCGCCAGCCGTTCCCGCAGGTTCTCGGTGCACCAGCTGGTCGCGGCCTCGATCACGCCACCGACGACGATCTGATTGGCCAGCCCGACCGGGCCCCAGGTGATCAGGTGCGGGTCGCCGAGCTTGTCGTGTTCGCCGGGCAGGCCGTTGCCGTTGGAGATGTAGAGCTTGGTGCCGCGCAGCCCCTCGGCGTTGACGACCGGGTCGTTGGCGACCCATTCCGGATCCCCGGGCGGCCCGTACATGTTCGAGGCGTCCCCGCCCCCGGTGCCGACGACGACATTGACGAACTGCCTGCCGACCGGATCGCTGATCTGCGCGCAACCGCTGTAGGCCGCGACCGAGCGGAACAGCCCCGGTTTCGCGATGGCGAGTTGCAGCACGGAGGTGACCGTCATCGAGTTCGCGGCGATGGCATTGCGGCCGGTCGTCTCGAACATCGTGTCGACGAGGGCGGGCAGTTCGTCGAGGAAGAAGGTGCGCCACTTGTTCACGCCGAGACGCGGATCCGTACTGCGCCAGTCGGTGTAGTAGCTCCACGCGCCACCCACCGGCATCACGACATTGACGTCCTTGCCCGCCAGGAAGTCCACCACGTCGGTGTTCTGTTCCCAGGTCGCGGTGTCCTCGCCGCCACCGGCGCCGTTCACCAGATACAGCGCGGGCCGTGGCACCGAGGTGTCGGCGGGGCGCTGCACCTTCACCGACACCTCGCGGGCCATCGCCGCCGAGTAGATCCGGACCGTCACCTGCCGTCCGTCGACCGCGGTCACCTCGGCGCGGGAGCCGTCGATCGTCACCGCCCGATGGGCCACCGCGACACCGGATTCCGGGCCCTGCGCGGTGGCCGTCGCGCCACCGGCGACCGTCGCACCGACGGCGAGGAACACCGCCGCCAACGCCGAGAGCGCGCTGCGGCACCTCATCGATCGAACCTCCTACTGAAAACCGACCACTCAGTGCGGTCCGACTCAGTATCGGGGAAGATCACAGCGCCGTTACCGGCTTCTTACCGATTCGTCACCAGAGACAACGGAACCCGGGGTGAATTATGAAGCAGCAACGGTGAACCGGGCCCGCCGATGCGCCGGGCGCTCGGCTTCGTCCAGCAGCGCGACGGCGAAATCCTCCATCGAGATCGCCGACGGGCCGTCCGCGTCCACGAGCAGCTCATCGGCGCCGATCCGGTAGACACCGGTGCGCGTGCCGGGCGCCAGGTCCGCGGGCGGACTCAGATACGTCCAGTCCGCCACGGCGTCCGCGCGGCAGATCGCGAGCTGCTCGGCGCAGGCCTGGGCGATCGCCGCCAGTTCCGCCGGGAAATCGGCGGTTTCATGCAACGGCAGCCCGGCGCCGGGGACGATCAGCGTCGCCGCACCACCCACGACCAGCAGCCGCGCCCCGGCGCGCGCCACCCCGGCCAGCATCGCCGCCGCGACCACCGGCAACTCCGCCTCGGAGCCCGGCGCGGGCCGTGTCGCGGCGACGACGAGATCCTGCCCGGCCGCGAGCCGCTCGACCTGCTCGGCACTGGACGCGTCGCCGAGCAGGAGCCGCACCCCCGCGGGCATCGGCACCGCCCGCCGGGCCACCGCGGTCACCTCGTGTCCGCGAGCGAGGGCCTCGGCCACGACCCGGCTCCCGACAGCGCCACCGGCTCCGAACACCGCGATCCGCATGGTCAATCCTCCTGTGCGACAACCCGACTGCCTGACAGGACGAATATATCTCAATATTGAGTTAGTTAATCATGATGTATCTCACCATTGAGATACTCCGGGAGCTTGGCGGCGTAGACGGCCAAGCGGACGCGATTGTCGGTGCCTGTCTTCTCGAACAGATTCGCGAGGTGGGTCTTGACAGTGCTCACGCCGAGGTGCAGCCGCTCGGCGATCTCCTGATTGCCGTACCCGGCACCGACCAGACGCAACACCTCGCGCTCCCGCGGACTCAGCTCCGGCACGGCGACCGCGGGCGCGGCGGTGAGTGCCCGGTCGACCAGGCGGCGCAGGAGCGCGGGCGAGAACACCAGGTCACCGTCGACCGTGCGCCGGATGGCGTCGAGCAGGACCTCGGGGTCGGTGTCCTTGACGAAGTAACCGGCGGCACCGGCGGCCAGCGCCGGGAACAGGTGCTCGTCGTCGTCGAAGGTGGTGAGCACCAGCACTTTCGCGCCCGGCGACGAGGCCATGATCTGCCGGGTGGCCGCGACGCCGTCCAGGCCGGGCATGCGCAGGTCCATCACCACCAGATCGGGCGCGAGTTCGGCGTACAGGCGCACGGCCGCCGTGCCGTCGGCCGCCTCGCCGACGACGGCGAGGTCGGTGGTGTCCTCGATGAGCATGCGCAGCCCCGCGCGCACCAGGCGCTGATCGTCCGCCAGCAGTACCGAGATCATGCCGGTTCGGTTCCCTTCGCGACGTCGGGCAGCCAGGCCCGCACGATCCAGTGCCGGGCGTCGGCCGCGGCGGTAAGGGTGCCGCCCGCCAGTGCGGCGCGCTCCCGCATTCCGACCAGGCCGTGGCCGGGCGGCGCGGTGCCCCCGGCACGGCCGCTGATCACCTCGAGGTCGATGCCGTCCGCGCGCCGGTCGATCCGGAACCGCACGGGCACCGCGCGATCCGCGTGTTTCATGATGTTGGTCAGCGATTCCTGCACGACCCGCAGCAAGGTCAGCCTGCGCATCGCGTCGAGTGCGCCCAGGTCGGTGGCGATGTCGGCGTCGATGGTGAATCCGGCGGCCCGCGCGCGGGCCAGCGCGGCGGTGATCTCGGCGCCGACCGCGTCCGGCTCGACCAGGGCCACGGTGCCGAGGGCGGGATCGCGGAGGGCGGCGAGGAAGCGGCGGATGTCGGCGAGCGCGTCGGCGGCGGTGGCGCGCACGTCGTCGAGGACGGCGACCACCCGCGGATCGGCGTCACGCACCACCCGGCCCGCGACGGCGACGCGCAGGACGATCGAGGCCATGTGGTGGGCGACCACATCGTGCAGTTCCCTGGCCATGGCCGCGCGCTCGTCGAGGCGGGTGCGGGCCTCGGCCTCGGCCGCGCGTATCCGGAGGTTGTCCGCGAGATCGCGCTGGCCGCGCAGGTACAGCCCGAGCAACAGCGGCAGGCCGACATAGGCGACCGCCTCGACCACGGTCGAGGCCCGCCCGATCGAGGTGTCGTGCAGGCCGACGCGCCCGAGGACCACCGCGGCGGCCCAACCCGCGGTCGCCATCCACACCGTCGAGCGCCGATGCGTGCGCGCGATCACGTCGACCAGCGCGACCGCGCCGAGGTACGGCACCAGGCCGGACACGCCCCAGGCCGGTGTCCGCAGCATCGGCACGGCCAGCGCCGACAGGATCAGCGACACCGCCAGCGGCCATCGCGTTCCGGCGAGGAACACCACGCCGGCCGTCATCGCGAGCAGCCAGTAGTGCGGCGGCACCCGGTACTGGCCCGGATAGGTGCTGGCCAGCAGAAGGACCGGGATCAGCGCCAGCGGCAGCCACCGCAGGATCGGCCGCCGGGTGCGGCGTGCGCTGGTGTCGATCACGCACCCACGGTAGGCGACGCGTCGGGAGTAGCACGCGATCGGCGCGTCCGCAACAGCCGCGCGGCCGGAATCGACCGCCCGCGATCCGGCTCCGGGGCGGAGTCGCCGGGGCCCGGCCCGATCGAAGCTGGAGGCACCCGCACAGACAAGGAGTACGACACGTGGTCTCCCGCCGAGGCTTCCTCACCGGGCTCGCCCTCACCCCGCTCGCCTATGCCGTCGGATGCTCGGTCCGCACGGCCTCCCCCGCGGCACCGGCGGGCACGCGTCCGCTGCCGATCCCGCCGCAGGCGCCGTCGACCGTCGGTGCCGATGGCGTGCGCCGGTTCACGCTCCGGGCCCAGGCCGGAAGCACCGAGATGCTGCCCGGCACCCGCACCGCGACCTGGGGGTACAGCGGGTCGGTCCTCGGCCCGACGCTGCGGGCCCGCCGCGGGGAGCGGGTCGGCGTCACGGTGACCAACGACCTGCCCGAACCGACGTCGGTGCACTGGCACGGGATGCACGTGCCCGCCGCGGTCGACGGCGGACCGCATCAGATGATCGCGCCAGGGGCGGTGTGGACGCCGAGCTGGACGGTGGCCCAGCAGGCGGCCACGCTCTGGTATCACCCGCATCCGCACGGCGCGACCGAGAAGCACGTCCACCGCGGACTAGCCGGCTTCTTCCTGCTCGACGACGATCCGGCCGATGCGCTGGACCTGCCGAAAACCTATGGGGTGGACGATATCCCGCTGGTGATCCAGGACCGCCGGTTCACCGCCGACGGCGGCATCGACGAATCCGACGCGACCGATGTCGGCCTGCTGGGCGACACCATCGTCACCAACGGCATCGTCGGTGCCCATCTCGACGTCACCACCGAGCGGGTGCGGCTGCGTGTCCTCAACGGATCGTCGGGCCGCCTGTACCACCTGGCGTTCGGCGACGGCCGAACATTTCAGCTGATCGCCACCGACGGTGGCCTGCTCCCGGAACCCGTTGCGCTGTCCCGAATCCAGCTCAGTCCCGGGGAAAGGTCGGAGATCGTGGTCACCGTCCGCGCGGGTGAAACCGTCACGTTACGGTCGCTCCCGATCGAGGATCGCGCGGGGATCGATCGGGCGGCCGAGTTCGGTTTCGACGACACCTTCGACATCCTGGCCCTCCGGGGCGCCGACACCCTGCGCCCCACGGCGGCCGTGCCCGCCGCGCTCGTGCCGATCCGGCCGCTCACCGCGGCGAACACACCGCCGACCCGGACCTTCGCCTTGCGGTGGTTCATGATCAACAACCGCCGGATGGACATGAACCGCATCGATCTGACCATCCCGGTCGACACCACCGAGGTCTGGTCGGTCCGCAACGAGGACAACTGGCCGCACAACTTCCACATCCACGATGTCCAGTTCCAGATCCTCGCGATCGACGGAAATCCGCCGCCCCCAGCGCTTTCCGGCTGGAAGGACACGGTGTACACGGCACCGGGCGCCACGTACACCCTGGCCATGCACTTCGCCGATCACACCGACCCGACCTTCCCCTACATGTACCACTGCCACCTGCTGCATCACGAGGACCAGGGCATGATGGGCCAGTTCCTGGTCCTCGCGCCGGGGCAGCGGCCCGCCCCGATGCGGATGGACATGGGGCACGGGTGATCAGGCGACGGATTCGAGGTACTTCGCGAGGGCGGCGACCAGTTCGCGGGTGCCCTCTTCGCGCTGGGCGCCGGTGTCGTGGCCGTCGAGGTGGGCGCCGAACTCGACGAGGGTGAGCTTGGTGCCGGTGCTCGTCGGCTCGAACTCCCAGGTGGCGACCGAGGTGGAGATGTGGGCACCGTCGAGCCACATGTCGTAGGTGTAGACGAGGCGTTCGTCGGCGACGATGTCGGTGTAGGTGGCGACGAAGCGCGAGGTCACCGTCTCCTGGAAGACGCCCTCGTTGACCTCGATGCCACCGACCCGGAAATCGACGGAGGCCTCGGTGAGCTCCCAGCCCTCCTCGCCGCCGAACCACTTGCTCTTGATGGCGGGGTCGGCGAACGCCTGGAACGCGACCGCGGGCGCCACGGGCACCTCGCGCTCGATGGTGAACTGGGCGTGGTTGATGGAGCGGGTAGCGGTGTCGTTCATTGTTGTTCTCCCTCTGCGTTGTTCGCTGATTCCACGAGTAGTGCCGTGAGCCGGTCCAGCTGACGCTCGGCCGGTGGTCGCTGCTGCCGCAGCCAGTCGATCGCGGACCCGAAGGCCCCCGGCGCCAGCTGATAGGTCCGCACGCGCCCGATCTTGGCCGAGCTGACGATCCGCCCGGCCTCCAGCGCCTTCAGGTGCTGCACGATCGTCGGCAGCGCGACCTCGAACGGCGCCGCGAGATCCGACACCGAGGCCGGACCCCGAGCGAGCCGCTCGACGATCGCCCGCCGCGTCGGATCGGCCAGCGCCCGGAAGACACTGTCCAGTCCCCCGTCCGACTCACCACCCGAATACTTAGGCACATACCTAAGTATTCACACCGACAGGACTTCGCGCAACCCCTGGGTCGCGAAAAGTTGTCAGGCGTCGAAAGCGCGCAGGATTTCCTCGGCGGCCAGCGCCGGGGTGAGAGTGCCGTCGCGGACGGCCGATTCGATCTGGGCGCGTGCGGATCGCACGGCCGGATTGTCGGCGAGGCGACGCAGGATCTGGTCGTGCACCATGGTCCAGGTCCAGTCGACCTGCTGGCGGCGGCGCTTCTCGGCGAACTCGCCCGCGTCGGTGAGGACGCGGCGGTGTTCCAGGACGGTGTCCCAGAACTTGTCGAGGCCGACACCTTCGAGGCCGCTCATGGTGAGCACCGGCGGCCGCCAGAGGGCATCGTGCGGGTGGATCAGGCGCAGGGCGCCCGCCAGCTCGCGCGCGGCGGCCTTGGCCTCGATCTCGTGCTTGCCGTCGGCCTTGTTCACCGCGACCAGCTCGGCCAGCTCCAGCACACCCTTCTTGATGCCCTGCAACTGGTCACCGGTGCGGGCCAGGGTGAGGAAACAGAACACGTCGACCATATTGGCGACGGTCACCTCGGATTGGCCGACGCCGACGGTCTCCACCAGGATCACGTCGTAGCCCGCGGCCTCGAGCAGCACGATGGTCTCGCGGGTCGCCTTGGCGACGCCGCCGAGCGTGCCCGCGGTCGGCGAGGGCCGGATGAACGCGTCGGCCTCCAGCGACAGCCGCGCCATCCGGGTCTTGTCGCCGAGGATCGAACCACCGGTACGGGTCGAGGACGGGTCAACGGCCAGCACCGCCACCCGATGCCCCTTGCCGAGCAGGTACATCCCGAGCGCGTCGATGAAGGTCGACTTGCCCACACCCGGCACACCGGTGATGCCGACTCGGTTCGACACGACCGTGCCCGGCTCGGTCCCCAGCCGCAGCAGCAACTGCTGGGCCAGCTCCCGGTGATCGGCGCGGGTCGATTCGACCAGCGTGATCGCCCGGGCCAGCGGAGCACGCTGACCCGCGCGGATCCCGTCGGCGAGTTCACCGATATCGATCGTGCGCGCGGCACGGGCGACGGTCCTGCCTTCGTTGCGCGGGGCCCCGACACCCGCGGTGGTGCCGAGCCGGGGGTGCGCCACGGCACCCCCGCCTCCCTGTGCGGGCTCGCTCATCGTGTTCCCCAACGGCATGCTCGGGCACCCTTCGTCGTGACGCCGGCTACCGCCTCCGGGCGCTCACCGGTCATGCCTGCGCGCCGCCGCCGATCTCGTGTCCGAGCGAGGCACCCAGCTTCTTCAGCAGGTCGATGGCCGCGTCGGCGATCACCGTGCCGGGCGGGAAGATCGCCGCGGCGCCCGCCTCGTACAGCTCGTCGAAGTCGCCGGGCGGGATGACACCGCCGACGATGACCATGATGTCGGGGCGACCGACCTCGGCCAGCGCCTGCCGCAGGGCGGGCACCAGCGTGAGGTGACCCGCGGCCAGCGAGGAGACACCGACGATGTGCACGTCGTTGTCGGCCGCTTGGCGCGCCACCTCTTCGGGGGTCTGGAACAGCGGGCCCACGTCGACGTCCATGCCCAGGTCGGCGAACGCGGTGGCGATCACCTTCTGGCCGCGGTCGTGGCCGTCCTGGCCCATCTTGGCGACCAGGATGCGCGGGCGCCTGCCCTCGGCCTCGGCGAACTCCTCGACGAGCGCGATGGCCGCGCCGATGTTGGAAGCCTTGCCTGCTTCGTCACGGTACACACCGGAGAGCGTACGGATTTCGGCCTGATGGCGGCCGTAGACCTTCTCCAGTGCGTCGGAGATCTCACCGACGGTGGCCTTGGCGCGGGCGGCGTCGATGGCCAGCGCGAGCAGGTTGTTCTCCATCCCGCCCTCGGACGAGGCGGCGGCGCGGGTCAGGTTGGCCAGTGCGGCCTCGACGGCGGCCGAATCACGTTCGGCGCGCAGGCGTTCCAGCTTCTCGATCTGCTCGGCACGCACGCGCGAGTTCTCGACCTTGAGGACCTCGACCTGCTGGTCCTCTTCGACCTGGTACTTGTTGACGCCGATCACCGGCTGCTGGCCGGTGTCGATGCGCGCCTGGGTGCGCGCGGCCGCCTCTTCGATGCGCAGCTTCGGAATGCCCTCCGAGATCGCCTGCGCCATCCCGCCGTGCGCCTCCACCTCGGCGATGTGCGCGCGGGCGCGCTCGGCGAGCTGGTGGGTGAGCCACTCCACGTAGTACGAGCCACCCCACGGGTCGATCGGGCGCGTGGTGTTGGACTCCTGCTGGATCAGCAGCTGGGTGTTGCGGGCGATGCGGGCGGAGAAGTCCGTCGGCAGGGCGAGCGCCTCGTCGAGGGCGTTGGTGTGCAGCGACTGGGTGTGGCCCTGGGTCGCGGCCATCGCCTCGATGCAGGTGCGCGCCACGTTGTTGTAGGCGTCCTGCGCGGTCAGCGACCAGCCCGAGGTCTGCGAATGGGTACGCAGCGACAGCGATTTCGCGCTCTTGGGCTCGAACTTCGAGACCAGTTCGCTCCACAGCAGCCGGCCCGCGCGCAGCTTGGCGACCTCCATGAAGAAGTTCATGCCGATGGCCCAGAAGAACGACAGGCGCGGGGCGAACTTGTCGACGTCCATGCCCGCCGCGATACCGGCCCGGATGTACTCCACGCCGTCGGCGAGGGTGTAGGCCAGCTCCAGATCGGCCGTGGCACCGGCTTCCTGGATGTGGTAGCCGGAGATGGAGATCGAGTTGAACTTCGGCATCTCGGCGCTGGTGAAGGCGAAGATGTCGGAGATGATCCGCATCGAGGGCTTGGGCGGGTAGATGTAGGTGTTGCGGACCATGAACTCTTTCAGAATGTCGTTCTGAATGGTTCCGGCCAGCTGCGCGGGCGTGACGCCTTGCTCCTCGGCGGCGACGACGTAGAGCGCCAGGATCGGCAGCACCGCGCCGTTCATGGTCATCGACACCGACACCTGGTCCAGCGGGATCTGGTCGAACAGCTGGCGCATGTCCAGGATCGAGTCGATCGCGACACCGGCCATGCCGACGTCACCCTGCACGCGCGGGTGGTCGGAGTCGTAGCCACGGTGCGTCGCCAGGTCGAAGGCGACCGACAGCCCCTTTTGACCGGCCTGCAGGTTGCGGCGGTAGAAGGCGTTGGAGTCGGCGGCGGTGGAGAAGCCCGCGTACTGGCGGATGGTCCACGGCTGGTTGACGTACATGGTCGGGTAGGGACCGCGCAGGAACGGCGCCACACCGGGCACCGTGTCCAGCGGATAGCCCTGCGCGACAACGGCGTCGCGGTCGGCCTTGGTGAACACCGGCGGCACGTCGATGCCCTCGGGCGTGGCCCAGGTGAGCTGATCGGCGGTGGTGTGGTTGGCCGCGGCGGCCTCGGCCACGAACTCCTTCACCTGCGCGTCGTCGACCTCGGCGGCCGTCGGCGCGTGCTCGGTGAGCGGCACCTCGGCGAAACTACCGATCAGGTGCTCGATATCGGATGTCGTCATCAGGCTCCCACCTTCTCCAGCAGCTGCGACAGGACCGCGACCGCGTCGATGCGCAGGGTCAGGTACCCGTCGGGACGCTGTGTACCGCTGTACTGCGCGACCGACTTCTCCGGTCCGGCCAGCAGGACCGTGTCGATGCCCGCGGCGCGCAGGGCCTCGACCGCGGCGCCCGCTTCCTCGCCGTAGCGCTTGTCCGCACCGCACAGCACCGCGATGGGGGCGCCGGATTCGGTGGCGGCCGCGGCGATCCCGTCGACGGTGAGCGGGCCGGGGTTGACCGACTCGATCCCGCCGGAGGCCAGCACGTTCGCGGTGAAGATCGTGCGCGCGTTGTGTTCGGCGACCGGGCCCAGCGGCACGATCAGCGCCTTGGGGCGGGCGCCGGTGGCCGCGAGGAACGCGTCGGAGCGGTTGCGCAGCGACTCGAACGCGGCGCCGTAGCGCGCGACCGAATCCCCGGCGCGGGCCTGCTCCGAGAGCGGGGTCTCGCCCAGGTTGGGGAACTCGTTGACACCGGTGACCGCGGTCTTGCGGTGCGCGATGTCGGCGGCACGGGTGGCGGCGGTCTCGGCGATGCGGTCGGCGACCAGGCCAGCGGCGAGCGCGGCGGGGTAACCGCCCGCAGCCTCGATCTCCTGCATGAACTCCCAGGCCTTGGCGGCCAGGTCGTCGGTCAGGGAGTCGACGTACCAGGAGCCGGCGGCCGGGTCCTGGACATGTCCGAGGCGGGATTCCTCCAGCAGCAGCAGCTGGATATTGCGGGCCATGCGCTCCGAGAACGACTGCGAGACACCGAGTTCGCCCGCGGGCAGCGCGGAGTCGAACGGCAGCACGGTGACCGAGTCGGCGCCACCGACACCGGCGCCGAAGGCGGCCAGGGTCGTGCGCAGCAGGTTCACCCACGGGTCGCGCTGGGTCATCATGGCGGCCGAGGTGACCGCGTGCTGCGGGGCCGCGCCGAAGGCGGGCGCACCGCACACCTGCGCGACGCGCGCCCAGAGGCGCCGGGCCGCACGGAATTTCGCGACGGTGGCGAACTGGTCGTCGGTGGCCGCGAAGCGGAACTCCAGCTGGCCGAACGCGTCGGCGATGTCGACACCGGCGGCGGTCAGCGCGCGCAGGTACGCGAGACCGGCCGCGACGGACGCGCCCAGCTCCTGCGCGTCGGCGGCGCCGGCGTTGTGGAAGGCGGTGCCGTCCACGGTGATCGCGCGGACGGTCTCCGGGCGGGCGATCGCGCGCGCCGCCAGGGCGACGGCCTGCTCGGTGTCGATGTCGGCGGCGCCGGCGAAAGCGCTGGTCAGCGGCGCGGCACCCAGGCCGACCTGGATCTGCGCGCGCTCGGCGAGCTGGTAGCCGTCGAGCACCGTGAAGACCTGCGCGGCGGCGGCCTCGACGTCGGCGCCCGCGACCAGGGTCAGCGGGGCCAGCTCGAAGAGCAGGCCGGTCAGCGCGGTGGGGATGTCGGCGGGTGCGACGCCCTCGGCGCCGATCCCGAGCGACACGGCGCTGACGCCGTTCTCCAGCCAGCCGAGAATCGTCCGGTTGGTCGCCGCGGCATCCGCCGAGCCGGCGAACGCGGCGACGAACCAGCCGCGCTGCGGGTCGCGGGTGGCGCTGCCACCGCGCACGAACGGGAACGCGCCGGGCAGCGGCTGCTCGGGCAGCTCGTCGCGGCGGGTGTAGAGCGGGGCGATGGTCAACCCGTCATAGGTGGTCTCGTCGAGCAGATGCTCGGGCTCCGCCGGGAGCTCGGCGACCTCGACCCGTCGCGCCTTCGCCAGCACGCCCGCCACGCCCTTGCGCCACGCGGCGTACTCGGGCACCGGATCCGGCGCGAGTCCCGCCCCGGACTCTGAACCAATCGGCATAGCTGCTGTTCTCTCTTCCATTCGACGACCGCATCCCGGTGTACTGCCGATCCGGCAGCATCAGCCCAGCAGCGGAATACTGCGGCGAACCAGGATGTGTCCGGTTCTTACATGATGCTAACTGTGACACCCTGTCCACTCTCTCCGGCCATCCCCTACCGGCCGGTACGCTTACCCGGTGTCCCGACTGATCCGCTCCCCGCGCCTGCTCATGGCTCTGGCCGGGGTCGCCGTGCTGTTCGTGGTGGCGATGATGGTGCCGCTGCCCGGGCCGCAGCAGATCAGGGAGTGGGCGGGCGGCGCCGGTCCGCTGCTGCCGCTGCTGTTCTTCCTCTTCTACGCGCTGGTCGCGGTGGCGCCGGTGCCGCGCACCGTGCTGACCGTGACCAGTGGTGTCCTGTTCGGCCCGGTGCTCGGTTCGATCGTCGCGCTTGGCGCGACCGGGATCAGCGCGACACTGGCGCTGCTGGGTGTCCGCGCGCTCGGCCGGGACCGGGTCGCCGGGCATCTGCACCACCCGGCGGTGCGCGCGATCGATGATCGCCTGGCCCAGCGCGGCTGGCTCGCGGTGGCCGCGCTGCGGATGATCCCGCTCGCGCCGTTCTCGATCGTCAACTACTGCTGTGGCCTGTCCTCGGTGCGGGTGCTGCCCTATCTGGCGGCCACCCTCGTCGGCTCGGCGCCGGGCACCATCTCGACGGTCGTCCTGGCCGGCTCCCTGGCGGGCCACACCGATCCGATCGCGGTCGTCGTCTCGGCGGTCTGCCTCTCGATCGGCCTGCTCGGGCTCGCGCTCGACGCGAAGCTGCCGATCACCGCGGCGCCCACGGCGCCCGAGACCGAGACCGTCGCGGCGCGCGGCTGACCCTGTCGCGGCGCGCCTGCGCCGCCCGACCCGTTCGCGATCGGATAATCCCCGGTCATGGCGATGACGGTGGGCCGACGATCCGCACTCGCACTCCTGGCCGGGCTCCCCCTGCTGGCCGCGGGGACCGCACGGGCGCAATCCGCCCTGGGTCCCGGCGTCGGGGTCGACCCCGACCGCACGCCCACCCGCTACACGATGACCGCCTTCCGCACCGACAGCGACACCACGCTGGCGGTGTACGAGTCGGCCGACGGCACGGCGTTCACCCCCGTCGACGAGGACGCCTACACCCCGCCCACGGGCCTGGTCCGCGATCCGAGCATCCTGCGGCACACCGACGGCCGCTACTACCTCACCTACACGATCGCCGGTGACGCCACCGCGATCGGCCTGGCGCACAGCCTCGACCGGATCACCTGGACCGCCATGGCCCCGGTGCCCATGCTGGTCGCGGGCAGGCTCGACGGCGCGTGGGCGCCGGAGTGGTACGCCGACGCCGCGGGCCGCGTCGGCATCATCGTCTCGCTCACCTGGGGTCACGGCTTCACCCCGCACCTGCTGATCCCCCTCGACCCCGGCCTGACGACCTGGGCGCCGCCGGTGCCGCTGCTCGGCCTCGGCCCCGGCGGACCGGGGTCCCTCGGCTATATCGACACCACCCTGGTCCGGCTGGCGGGCCGGCTGTTCGCGTTCGTCAAGAACGAGGACAGCAAGCTGATCGAACTGGCCGTGGCCGACCGCCCGATCGGCCCCTATTCCTTCGTGGCCACCGGCGACTGGGCCGGCTGGGGCGGCCCGTGTGAGGGTCAGTCGGTGGTCCGCCTGCCCGATGGCGGGCACCGGATCTACCTCGACGCCTACACCGACGGCCGCTATGTCTACAGCGACAGCTACGACGGATTCCGGTCCTGGACGCCCCCGGCGGAGCTCCCCGGGCTCTCCGGCGTGGTCCGCCACGGCACCGTGCTCGCCGAGTTCGGGCCGACTGCCACGACATAACCACAGGTCAGCGCCCATCCACTGATTCGGTCCCGGACTTTCTGAACTGAAACCCCCTTACTTCAGGGGCACCGGGTTACGCTGGCGTTCCGAGACAAATTGAAAGTGAGCTTCTTCACATAGGCCAGTTGTGACTAACGCATATTTCAGAAAACTCTCAGAGTTATAGACTCGGGATAGCCCAGGGTTCGCCAGCTACATCCGGTGCGGGATCCAGAGCAACATCCGGTGACGCGACCGCGGTCACCGACATCCCCGTTCGCGCCGTCTTCGGCATGCACTGCACCTCGAGGTGACCCCGCATGGAATACACCCATCTGTCCGAATTCACGATCCGCTCCGGCGCCCTGTCCATCTGGACCCCGGAGCTGGCCGACGCCGGCTCGTGGTACGACGACGAACGCCCGCTCGCCAGCGTGCACTCCCAGTACCTCGGCTTCCTCGATCCCGAGGACCCCACCCCCGGTCGCGGCCGCTGGATCGGCACCATCTTCGAGATGGACGCGCCGCTGGACGCGCGGGTGTGGGCCAGGACCCTGGAGCTGTGGCACGACCGCCACGAGGGCTTCCGCACCACCGTCGCCCCCACCGGCGACGGCGACTACCACCGGATCACCACCGCCCCCGGCACCGTGCGGGTCGCCTCGGCGCCGGTCCCCGAACTCACCGACGGTGACCTGATCAACGAATTCCTGTGCGAGGCACTGGAACTGCGACTGTCGCCGCTGATCTGGCCGCATCTGCTGGTGGCCACCGTCGCCCACGACACCGACGACTTCACCGTCCTGGTCGCCGCCGACCACTCGGTGCTCGACGCCTACTCCCAGGCCGTGCTGATCCTCGAACTGCGCACCCTCTACACCGCGGTGCGCGACGGCGGGGAGATCCGCGATTCGGCCACCTTCGGCAGCGCCGCCGACTTCGCCGCCGTCGAACGCGCCGCCGCCGAGGAACTCACCCCCGACTCCCCCGCCGTCGGGGTGTGGCGCGACTTCGTCGGCACGCCCGGCTCGCCGATGCCCCGCTTCGCCGAGGGCATGGTGGCCGCGCTCGACGGGGAGCACGCCCAGCCCAGTGTCTCGCGCACGCTGCTGACCCTCGACCAGCTCGAAGAGGTCGAGGAGGCGCTCGGCCGGCTCAAGCACCGGCTCTCGGTCACCGTGTTCGCCGCGCTGGCGGCCGCCTCGCGAGAGGTGTTCGGCGACGACCGGTTCCGCACCATCATGCCGATCGCGACCCGCCCCGACCTGACCTGGCTCGAGTCGATGGGCTGGTTCGTCAACGTGGTGCCGGTCGACATCACCCTGCCCGCGGGCGCCGACATGGGCGCCGCGCTCGACGTCACCCGGGCCGCCCTCAAGCGCGCCCACATCTGCAACGACGCCTCCTGGGGCCGGTCGCTGGCGATGGCGGGCGCGCTCGAAGGCCCGACCTTCGGCGCCTCGTTCCTCGACATCCGGATGCTGCCGGACTACGAACTGGTCGCCGACCTGCGCGGACGCACCCTGCGCGCGGTGTCGTACTCCACCGACGAGGTGTACTTCTGGGTCGTACGCGGCCCCGAGGGCCTCTACGTGTCCACCCGCTACCCGGCCGGACTCGCCGCCGAGGTGATGGATCGCTTCCTCACCGAATTCGCCAGGGCCATCTACGCGGTCACCACCCTCGCGGCGCCCGTGGCGAGCGCCCCGGTCGCCGACACCGCGTCGGCAGCGCTGAGCGCGGGCTGACGATGCGTGCACTGCTGGCCTTCACCGGCAGCCGTGGCGATGCCCAACCCGGCATCCTGCTGGCCCGCGAGCTGCTGGCTCGCGGGCACTCGGTGACGCTCGCCCTCTCCCCCAATCTCGTCGACTTCGCCACCGCGCACGGCATTCCCGCCGTCGGCTTCGGTCGCGACAGCGCCGAGCTGCTGCGCACCCAGCACGACGACCGGCGGTTCCGCAGCCTCAGCCCGCGCCAGCGGCTGCGGGCCGTGCTGGATCTGCAGCGGCGTGGCGTGGCCGAGGCGGTGCGCGACCTGCTCGCGCTCGCGCCGGGCCACGACGTGCTGGTGACGGGGATGGCGGGCGAGGAGGCGGCCGAGAAGGCCGCCCGGCGGGTCGGCCTGCCGCTGGCCGCGGTGCACTTCTTTCCCATCCACCCGAATCGCTCGGTGCCGGTCGTCCCCACCGCGTGGGGCGCCCGGATTCCCGGCGCGCTCAACCGGCGGATCTGGTCCGGCCTGCGATGGGCGCGCGATGCCGCGCTGGCCGAGCCGCTCGCCGAGTTCGGCATCGTGGAACATCCCCTGCCGGGCCGGGTCTCGATCCAGGCCTACGACATCGACCTGTTCCCCGGGCTGGCGGCCGAACTGCCCGATCGGCATCCGATCACCGGTTTCGCCGTCGACGCCGACGGATTCCTCGGCGGCCCCGCCGATCCCGCGCTCACCGCGTGGCTCGACGCGGGCCCCGCGCCGATCTATGTCGGCTTCGGCTCGATGGCCGTCGACGATCCGGCGGCGTTGGTGGCGATGCTGCGCACGGTCTGCGCGCGGCGGGGCAGGCGGCTGCTGCTGGCCGCGGGCTGGGCGGGCCTGGAGCCGGAGCTGTCCCCCGAGGTCGCGATCGTCGAGCAGGTCGACCACGCCGCGGTGTTCGGGCGCTGTGTCGCCGCGGTGCACCACGGCGGGGCCGGCACCACCGCCGCCGCGCTGCGTGCCGGGGTGCCGCAGGTGATCTGCTCGATCCAGGCCGATCAGCCGTACTGGGGCCGGGCGCTGGCCCGGCTGGGCCTGGCCGGCACCCTGCGCGCCGCGGAGCTCACCGCCGACCGGCTCACCGCCCTGCTGGACCGCGTCGCCGACCCGGACGTGATCGCGCGCGCCACCGCCTATGCGGACACCTTCCCCCAGCGGGGTGTCGCCCTGGCCGCCGACGAGGTGGAAACCCTTGTCCCCCTGACCTTCCCGACCCCCGAACTCGACCATGCCGGGAGGCCCCTGTGACCACCGACATCGCCGTCCGCACCAGCGGACTCGGCAAATCCTACGGCGACTTCACCGCCGTCGGCGGTATTGATCTCAGCATCCCGGCCGGTTCGGTCTTCGCGATGCTCGGCCCCAACGGTGCGGGCAAGACCACCACGGTCCGGATGCTCGCGACGCTGCTGCGCCCCGATCGTGGCAGCGCCGAGGTGTTCGGCTTCGACGTGGTGCGCGAGGCGACCGCCGTGCGCTCGATGATCGGGCTCACCGGGCAATACGCCTCCGTCGACGAAACCCTCACCGCCGGTGAGAATCTGCGCCTGTTCGGCAGGCTGCTCGGCCTGTCCCGCCGGGACGCCGCCGCGCGCAGCGACGAACTGCTCGAGGAGTTCGAGCTCTCGGCCGTCGCGCGCCGCAGCGTCTCCGCGTTCTCCGGCGGCATGCGCCGTCGCCTGGATCTGGCCGCGACGCTGATCACCGTGCCCCCGTTGATCTTCCTCGACGAACCGACCACCGGCCTGGACCCGCACACCCGCGACCGCATGTGGGGCATCGTGCGCGGACTGGTCGAACGCGGCGCGACCGTGCTGCTCACCACCCAGTACCTCGAGGAAGCCGACGCGCTGGCCGACCGGATCGCGGTGATCGATCGCGGCACCCTCGTCGCCGAGGGCACCGCCGCCGAGCTCAAGGCCTCCATCGGCGAACAGGTGCTGCGCCTGGACATCCCCGACACCGCGGACCTGCGCCGCGCCGAGTCGCTGATCCAGGAACTCACCGGCGAGGTCCCCGAGGGCTCCTCCACCGGCACGCTGACGGTCGCGCTGCCCGATGTCGCGCTCGGCGCCGACATCGTCGCCGCCTGCCGCGCCGCGGGCATCACCCTGCGGGGTTTCGCGGTCGACCGGCCCGACCTCAACGAGGTGTTCCTGTCGCTGACCGGCCACCCCCGCACCGCCGACACCTTCGACGCGGCATGACCGCCCTCCGTGAAAGGTCGAGCACCGCAATGACTCTCACCACCCCGACCGGCACGACACCGCCGCAGGTCGTGCGCGCGCCGCGGATCACCCGGGTCGGCGCGCTCGCGGCGGTACAGCACGCGCTGATGATGGCGTGGCGTGGCCTGCTCACCTTCCGGCACAGCCCGCAGCTGCTCTACGACGCCATTCTGCTGCCGATCGTGGGCCCGGTGCTGTTCGGCAGCATCTTCGGCACCGCCATCGCGGGCAGCATGGAGGCCTACCTGCCGATCATGATTCCGGGCGTGCTGGTGCAGATCGTGCTCACCTCCTCGGTCGCCACCGGCGTGCAGCTGTCCGAGGACATCCATTCCGGGGTCTTCGACCGCTTCGTCGCCATGCCGATCGCCCGCTCCGCCCCGGTTGCCGGTGCGTTGCTGGCGGGCACGGTGCGGTACCTGATCGCCGCGACGACGGTGGTGATCGTCGGATTCTGTATGGGCTACCGGCCCGAGCACACCGCCGGGTTCCTCGCCGGTGCCGTGCTGGTCGTCTTCGCGACGACCGCGATCAGCTGGCTGTTCGCCTTCATCGGCGCGACCGTCGCCCGGCCCGCCGCCGTGCAGGGCATGTGCATGCTGGTCCTGACCTTCCTCGGCTTCGCCTCCAACGCCCTGGTGCCCGAGGAATCCATGCCCACCTGGATGCAGCACGTCTCGGACGTCAATCCGGTGTCCTACCTGGTCTCCGCCGTGCGCGAGCTGGCTGCCGCGGGCACCGTCGGTGCCGACGCGTGCTGGTCGCTGGTGGCCTCGGTGGTCGTCGTCGCCGTCTTCGCGCCGCTGACCGTGCGCACTCTCCGTTCCCGATGAGGAGTTCCCGATGACCGTCACCTCCCCCGCCGTCGCGGCCGTCGCCACCGGACCGGTCGGCCTGAACCGGATCACCGCCGACGACGACCTGTTCTTCAAGTTGCACAGCCTCTACCCGAACGCGCTGGTCAATCAGCTGGCCTACCGCTTCGACGAGCGGCTCGACCCCGACCTGCTGCGGCGCTGGCACGCGCACCTGGCCACCGGATTCATCGCCCGCAAGGTCCGCACCACCCGGTTCCCGATCGCGCGGGCGCACTGGGAGCCGGCCACGGAGTCGCTGCCGCTGATCTGGTCGCCCACGCCGCTGCCCGACGACCGGGTGCTGGAGTGGTTCCTCGAGCAGGCCGCGGTGGAGTTCGACCCCGAGCGCGGCCTGGTGTGGCAGCTGGCGGGCGCGCACACGGAGTCCGGCGGCACCGTCGTCACCCTGGTCGCCTCGCATGTCGCCTGCGACGGCGGCGGGATGATGCACGCGATCGTCGACTCGCTGGACCGGCTCAATCGCGGCGAGACCCCCGACCGGGCCGCGAGCGCGGGCCATCTGGTCGGCCCGGTCGCCGGCCCCCGCCGCTTCGCCGCCGACATCGCCGACGCGGCGGGACAGGTGCGCGCGGTCGCGCGCGGGGTGCGCCTGGCGCGCCGCGCCCGCGGGGTCAGCGAGCCCGCCCGCAATCCGCGCCCGGCCGAACCCCGCCTGCCGCACGCGGAGACCTGGCAGGCCGCCGAGACGATCGTCCAGGTCGACCTCGCCGACTGGGACGCCGTCGCCGCGGCCAACGGCGGCACCACCAACGGCCTGCTGATCGGTGTCGCCGTCGGTCTGCTCGGGCGCAGCGGCCGGATCGCCGACGGCGCCGACGTCCGCGTGGACATTCCGCATTCGATGCGGGTCGCCGACGATCCGCGGGCCAACGCCACCACCGGGCTGCCGATCAGCGTCACCTACCGCGCCGGTGCGCGGGCCGATCTGCCCGCGGTCCGCGCCGCGCTCAAGGCCGCGGGCCTGGCCTACCGCGATCCCGCGACCATTCCACCGATCCAGCATCTGCAGCCGGTCCAGATGCTGCTGCCGAAGGTGGTGCTGCACAAGTTCGCGCGGACCGCCAAGGCGCCCGAGTGCCTGTGCACGAACATGGGGCGCACCGCCCAGAACATCGCCGTGCTCGGCGAGCACCGGGCGCGCGACGTGATCATGCGCCCCGTGGTCAATCCCGGCCCGGTCGAGTTGTTCCGGCAGGTGGAAGTGGGCGTCAACCTGGCGTTCTCCTGCGACGACGACACCGTCACCCTGGTGGTCACCGGCGGTGACCCCGACCGCTTCCCGACCCGCGCGGCGCTGCAGGACCTGCTCGCCGCCGAGTTCGGCGACTGGGGACTGACACCGCGCTTCTGGTGAGGCCGCGCCGATGCCCGCGGCTATCGTGGAGCCGTGGGCATCATGGGCGAGCTGTTTCCGGGCAAGAAGCTGCAGAACGAAGGCAGCGGCGACAGCAACGGCCAGGAGCGCGAACCCCGGCTCGACGTCGACCTCGACGCGGGCGTCATCCGGCTCTCCCCGCCCGCCGCCCCGGCGCGGGCCGACGGCGACTGAGGCCGCCCCGCACCGCTCGAATTCCGCTATCGGTGCGCGGAAGGATTGCGCCTGATCACGGCGTTGGCGATAGTTCACGGCACTTCGTCGAGAGGGAGCCGCCATGACCGCCACCGAACCGCCGCGCTCCGGCGCGCAAGCAGTCGACCGCGCGGTGCACGTGCTGAACTGCTTCCAGGGCAGCGATCCCGAACTGTCGCTCAGCGAACTCGCGCAGCGGGCGGGACTGCCCGTCAGCACCACCTTCCGGCTGGCCCAGGCCCTCGTCCGGGGCAGGCTGCTCGAACAGGACCCGGCCACCGATCGCTACCGGATCGGGCACGGGCTGGCCTGCCTGGCGCGCCCCGCGCTCTCCCGGCTCGGTCTCGACGCCGCCGCGCCCCATTTGTACGCGCTCGCCGCCGGGATCAAGATCACCGTCAGTCTGAGCGTGCCCGACGCGGAGGAGGCGCTGACCGTCTTCCAGGCGCGGCCACCGGTGTACTTCTGCCACAACCAGATTCCGCGGGAGCGCAGCCCGCTGTCCAGCAGCGCGGTCGGCCACGCGCTGCTCGCGCACACCCCGGCCAGGGGCGACGCCACCACCGGCGAATTGTTCGACACGGTGCGCAGGCGCGGGTTCGCGGTCGAGGAGATCGACAGCGACGAGCCGATCCGCGCGATCGCCGTCCCGGTGCTCGGACCCGACCGCCAGGTCTGGGGCGCGCTGGGTGTGCAGGCGCGTTCGGTCCGCCTCGACCGGGATCTCGTGCGAGCCGTCGTGCCCGCGATGCACCAGATCGCCGTGCGCATCGGACCGTATTTCCACGCGGGCGCCGCTGGTACGGGATTCGGCGCACCGTGATTTCCACGATGCGAAAACGGCATTGCCGCCCGGATACCGCCGGGCGCACTATGGAATCCGTTGCGGCGCAGCCCTCGCCGCACTCGTCACCGAAAGTCCCGTCATGATCGAATCCCCCGCGCTCGTCCGCCGCCGTACGGTGGACCTGATGCGCCTGTCGCCCGGATTCTGTCGCCGCTGACGCCGCGGCGGCTCCAGGTCCGCCGATTCTCCCCTCTCCTTCCCGGTAATCCGTTCGCGCGGATCGTCGCGGCGTGCGCCCGTGTGGCCCGCCGCGCGGTCACGCGTGCCGTCGAAAGCACCCCGAAACATGTTCTCCACCCTCTTCCGACGACGTCCGCTGCGGGCGCTCGCCGCCGCACTCGTCGTTCCCGCCGCCCTCGCGGTGGTCACCGCGTGCGGCGCCACCGACGCGCCGACGACCGCCGACGGCAAGACCGTCCTGCGCTACCAGGGCCAGACCGGCCTGGTCACGGCCTTCGAACTCGCCGACAGCCTCGGCTACTTCAGCACGATCAGCTTGCAGTGGGAGGGCGACACCACCAGCGGCCCGGCCAATATCCAGGCCGCCGCCACCAAGCAGATCGAATTCGGCAGCGCGTTCAACGGCGCGGTGGTCAAGCTCGCCGCCGGTGGCGCACCGGTGCAGGCTGTGCTGAGTTCCTACGGCTCCGACGCCAAGTCGTTCACCGGCTACTTCGTCCGCGACGACTCCGGCATCACCAGCGCCCGTGACCTGATCGGCAAGAAGGTCGGCGTCAACACCCTCGGCGCGCACCACGAGTTCGTCACCCGGGAATGGCTGCACCAGCAGGGTCTCAGCGAGGCCGAGATCAAGCAGGTCCAGCTGATCGTGGTGCCGCCGGTCAACACCGAGGAAGCGCTGCGCAGCGGCCAGATCGATGTGGCCGCGCTCGGCGGCGTGTACCGCGAGACCGCGGTGCCGCGCGGCGGCCTGCACCCGCTGTTCACCGACAAGGACATCTTCGGCGAATTCGACTACGGCACCTATGTTTTCCGCAAGGACTACATCGCCCAGAACGGTGCCGCGGTCAAGGACTTCGTGCAGGGCACCGCGCGGGCGACCCGCTGGCTGCAGATCACCCCGCGCGACGAGGTGGTGGCCAAGTTCACCGAGATCATCACCAAGCGTGGCCGCAACGAGAACCTCAAGCTGCTCGACTACTGGCGCAGCTCCGGCATCCCGGTCGCGGGTGCGGTGATCGCCGACCGCGAGATCCAGATCTGGATCGACTGGCTCGAGCGCAACGGTGAACTACCCAAGGGCAAGATCGCCGCCAAGGACCTGTTCACCAACCAGGACAACCCCTACGCCAACGGCACCTACCAGCCCGCCAGCGGCCCGACCGGCGAGGCGGTGGCCGCGAAATGAGTACCACCACAGCCAAACTCGCCCTGCGGGGCGTCGGTAAGCAGTTCGCCGTGCGCGGCGCGGCCGAGAAGTTCACCGCCATCGACGACATCAGCATCGACGTCGGCGCCGGGGAGTTCCTGGTCCTGGTCGGCCCCAGCGGTTCCGGCAAGTCCACCCTGCTGGACCTGCTCGGCGGCCTGAGCACCCCCAGCGCGGGCCAGATCCTGCTCGACGGTGCCCCGATCACCGGCCCCGGGCTCGACCGCGGCGTGGTGTTCCAGCAGTACGCGCTGCTGCCGTGGCGCACCGCCCGCGCCAACATCCAGTTCGGCCTCGAGGCCAAGGGCGTGGCGCGCAAGGAGCGCAGGGCGATCGCCGAGCACTACCTGGAACTGGTCGGCCTGGCCGGCTTCGGCGACCGCTACCCGCACGAACTCTCCGGCGGCATGAAGCAGCGGGTCGCCATCGCCCGCAGCCTGGCCTTCGACCCGGAGGTGCTGCTGATGGACGAACCGTTCGCCGCCCTCGACGCGCAGACCAGGGAGTCGCTGCAGGACGAACTGCTGCGGATCTGGCGCACCACGGGCAAGACCATCCTGTTCATCACCCACGGAATCGACGAGGCCGTGTACCTGGGCCAGCGCGTCGCCGTGCTCACCTCCCGGCCCGGCCGGATCAAGGCCGTGATCGACATCGATATCGACCGCACCGGCGACATCGACGTCCGCTCCAGCGAACAGTTCCGCGACTACCGCCACCGCATCTGGACCGAACTGCAGAGCGAGGTGAGCCGCGCACAGCGGCTCGAGCTCGCCACCGACGACCGCGCCGCGGCGGCGGTCGCGTCCACCGACAGGAGCCCCGCCCATGTCTAGCGCCGTCCCCGTCCTCGTCCGCCCCGCCGAAGTCGCCGCGGAACCGGCGGTCCCCTTGGCGATTCCGGTCCCCCGGCCCGCCGTGCCCGCCGGGCTGACCCGCGCCGCCCGCACGACCGCCGCGACACTGATCCGGATCACCAAGCCCCTGCTCGCCTTCGCGCTGCTGCTCGGCGCCTGGGAACTCGCGCCCCGGTTCGGCCTGGTCGACGAGGTGTTCCTGCCGCCGTTCTCGGTGGTGGTGCAGGCCTTCGCCGAGCTCGCCGCCAACGGGCAACTGGGCGAACACGTCTCGGCCAGCCTCACCCGGTCGATCACCGGCTTCTCGATCGCCCTGGTGATCGCGGTGCCGGTCGGGATCGCGATCGCCTGGTACAAGCCGGTCTCGGACTTCCTCAATCCGGTGCTCGAGCTGTTCCGCAACACCGCCGCCCTGGCGCTGCTGCCGGTGTTCGTGCTGATCCTCGGCATCGGCGAGACGTCGAAGATCGCGCTGATCGGCTACGCGACCTTCTTCCCGATCCTGCTCAACACCATCACCGGGGTGCGCACCGTCGATCCGCTGCTGGTGAAATCGGCGGTGTCGCTCGGCTTCTCGCCGCTGCGGCTGTTCCAGAAGGTGATCCTGCCCGCGGCCATCCCGTCGATCTTCACCGGCATCAGGATGGCGGCGGCGGGCTCGATCCTGGTTCTCATCGCCGCCGAGATGGTCGGTGCCAGGGCCGGTCTCGGCTATCTGATCACCGCCGCGCAGCAGAACTTCCAGATCCCGCAGATGTACGCGGGCATCGTGGCCATCTCGCTGATCGGCCTCGGTTTCAACTTCGCCCTCGTCGCGCTGGAACGCCGCCTCTCCCGCTGGCGCACCTCGCCGACCGACGCCTGACCAGGAGATCTCTTCCATGTCCCGCAAGACCTTTCACCTCAACGCCTTCCTGATGGGCGTCGGCCACCACGAGGCGGCCTGGCGCCACCCGCGGACCGACGCGCACCGGGTGCTCGACGTGCGGCACTTCCAGGAGCTGGCCCGCATCGCCGAGCGCGGCAAGCTCGACTCGGTGTTCTTCGCCGACACCCTCGCCGTCGGCCCGCGCATCGAACGCAACACCCTCGCGGTGTTCGAACCGGTGACGCTGCTGTCGGCGATCGCGACCGCCACCGAGCGGATCGGCCTCATCGCCACCGCCTCGACCAGCTACAACGAGCCGTTCAACCTGGCCCGCAAGTTCGCCTCGCTCGACCACATCAGCGCGGGGCGGGCCGGGTGGAACATCGTCACCTCGGGCAGTGTCGACGAGGCCTACAACTTCGGCCTCGACGCGATCCCCGAGCACGCCCGCCGCTACGAACGCGCCGAGGAGTTCGTCGACGTGGCGCTCGCGCTGTGGGACAGCTGGGAGTCCGAGGCGATCGTGCTCGACACCGAGGCGGGCGTGTTCGCCGACCCGACCCGGGTACACACCCTCGACTACGCCGGCGAGCGGTTCCGGGTGCGCGGCCCGCTCAACTCGCCGCGTGGCCCGCAGGGCAGGCCGCTGCTGGTGCAGGCGGGTTCCTCGGAGTCGGGCAAGGAGTTCGCGGCGCACCGGGCCGAGGCGGTGTTCACCGCGCAGCGCACCGTCGAGGAGGGCGTGCGGTTCTACCGCGATCTCAAGAGCAGGCTGGCGAAATACGGTCGCGCCGAACACGAGCTGAAGGTGCTGCCCGGCCTGGTGCCGTTCATCGCCGACACCGTCGAGGAGGCGAAGGCGCTCGAGCAGGAGTTCACCGACCTGATCTCGCCGGACTACGCGCTGCGTCAGCTCTCGTCCATGCTCGGTGTCGACCTCACCGCGCACGCGCTGGACGCGCCGCTGCCCCCGCTGCCCGCCGAGAGCGAGATCGAGGGCGGCAAGAGCCGGTTCACGCTGGTCAAGGAGCTGGCCGAGACCGAGGAGCTCACCGTGCGCCAGCTCATCGGCAAGCTGGGCGGCGGCCGCGGGCACCGGACCTTCGCCGGCACGCCCGAGCAGGTGGCCGACGAGCTGCAGACCTGGTTCGAGGCGGGAGCCGCCGACGGCTTCAACATCATGCCGCCGTACCTGCCCGGCGGGCTGGCCGACTTCGTCGACCGGGTGGTGCCGATCCTGCAGGAGCGCGGCCTGTTCCGCGCCGACTACGAATCCACCACGCTGCGTGGCCACTACGGCCTGGACCCGGTGGAAAGCCGGTTCGCCGAGCGGGATTCGCGGGTCAGCGCCTGATGCGGACCCGACGTCTCGACATCGACCTGATGCGGGTGGTGAGCAGTTCCTGTCCGGGCCGCTGAGCACCCCACTGCCCCAGCCCGGCATCCCCGAAGGACCGAGAACATGACCACCATCGAAACACCCCGCACCGCCACCGCACTGGAGATCACCCCGGTCGCCGGGCACATCGGCGCCGAGGTCGGCGGCGTCGACCTGCGCACCGAGCTCACCGACGCCCAGGTCGCGGAGCTCACCGCCGCCCTGCACCGGCACAAGGTGCTGTTCTTCCGCGATCAGGAGATCGGCCACGCCGAGCAGATCGCCTTCTCCCGCCGGTTCGGCGCCGTCACCCCGTCGCACCCCTACGACGACGACGCGCCCACCGAGCACCCGGAGATCCTGGCCGTCGACAGCCGCCTCTACGAGAAGCGGTTCGGCCGCAAGAAGTTCAGCTACACCAACCAGTGGCACACCGATGTCTCACCGCTGATCAACCCGCCCGCGGCGTCGATCCTGCGCGCCGAGATCGCCCCCGAGCGCGGCGGCGACACCCAGTGGACCAATCTGGCCGCCGCCTACGCCGGGCTGCCGGAGTCGCTGCGCACCTTCCTCGACGGCCTGCGCGCCGAGCACCGCTTCGGTGGCCGGATCCCGCCGTGGGAGGCCGACAGCGACTACGCCCGCAAGATCGCGGCCGCGCCGCTGGTCACCGAGCACCCGGTGGTGCGGGTGCACCCGGTGACCGGTGAGCGGGTGCTGTTCGTGAACCCGGGCTTCACCACCCGGATCATCGGCCTGACCCCGCCGCAGAGCGACGCCCTGCTGCAGCTGCTCTTCGACGAGATCGCCCACCCCGCCTACACCGTCCGGTTCCGGTGGGCGAAGGGCAGCATCGCGTTCTGGGACAACCGGGCCACCGCCCACCTGGCCCCGAGCGATCTCGACCACCTCGACGTCACCCGGGTGCTCTACCGCACCACCCTCGAGGGCGAGGTCCCGGTCGGTGTCGACGGCACGGCGTCCAGCTCGGTGGCCGGCGAGAAGTTCACCGGCGCCTGATTTCCCCTCCGGTGCCCGGCCGTCCCCGGCCGGGCACCGGCTTCTTCTCGACAGGAGCACGATCCATGAGCGAAACCTGGCACACCAGCACCGACGTCCTGGTGATCGGCGGCGGCCCCGCCGCGTCCTGGGCGGCGATCCACGCCAGGGAGGCGGGCGCCGAGGTGATCCTGGTCGACAAGGGCTACTGCGGCACCAGCGGCGCCACCGCGCCGTCGGGCACCGGGGTCTGGTACGTCGCGCCCGAGGCCACCGCCCGCGCGAACGCGAAGGCGTCGCGCGAGGCACTGGGCGGCCACCTCGCCGACCACTACTGGATGGACCGCGTCCTGGACCAGACCTATACGAACATGAACCGGCTCGCCGCCGAGGGCCGCTACCCCTTCCCGGTCGACCCGGCCACCGGCGAACCGCTGCGCACCGGCGTGCAGGGTCCCGAGTACATGCGCCGGATGCGCGCCTGGCTCCAGCGGATCGGTGTGCGGATCCACGACCACTCACCCGCGCTGGAACTGCTCGTCGACGACACCGGCGCGGTGCGCGGCGCGGCGGGTCATCAGCGCCAGCTCGACCGGGACTACCGGATCACCGCGGGTGCGGTGGTGCTGGCCTCCGGCGGTTGCGCCTTCCTGTCCGGGGCGCTGGGCACCAATGTCGACACCGGTGACGGCGCGCTGATGGCGGCCGAGGTGGGTGCGCGGTTCTCCGGCATGGAGTTCTCCAACGCCTACGCCATCGTGCCCAAGGGCTCGACCATCACCAAGACCGCCTACTACGGCTACGCCACCTTCTTCGGCGAGGACGGCCGGGTGCTCGAGGACGCCGGGTCCACCAGGGGCCGCTCGGTGATCGCGCGCACCCTGTCGCGGGAGAAGGTCTTCGCTCAGCTCGACCGGGCCGACGCGACCGTGCAGGCGCAGATGCGGCTGGGGCAGCCGAACTTCTTCCTGCAGTTCGACCGCCGCGGGATCGACCCGTTCACCCAGCGCTTCGAGATCGACCTGCTCGCCGAGGGCACCGTGCGCGGCACCGGCGGCATCGATGTGGTCGACGACGACTGCGCCACCACGATCCCCGGGCTCTTCGCCGCGGGCGACGCCGCCACCAGGGAGCGGATCTGCGGCGGCTTCACCGGCGGAGGCAGCCACAACGCGGCCTGGGCGATGTCGTCGGGCAGCTGGGCAGGCGCGGGCGCCGCGCGCTACGCCCGCACGGCGCGCACCGGCGGCGAGGTCGAGGGCGCGGGCCGGGTCGGCCTGCGCCCCACCGGTTCCGGCACTCTCGCCGCCGCCGAGGTGGTCGCGGCCGCCCAGGCGGAACTGATCCCGTTCGAGAAGAACTACCTGCGCCACGGCGACCGGCTGCGGCCCGCGCTCGCCCGCCTCGACGAGCTGTGGAACGCCGCCGCCGACGGGCTGGCGGGCACGAGCGGCGACGACCGGATCAGGGCCAGGCAGGCCGCGGCGATCACCGCGGTCGGCAGGTTGATGTACCGATCGACGTTGTCGCGCACCGAGACCAGGGGCATGAGCAAACGGGCCGATCATCCCACCATCGATCCGGCCCAGCATCACCACGTCGTCTCCGGTGGCCTCGACGCGCCGTGGACCGGCACCGCCGATGCCCGCAACTCCGGACTGGCGGTGGCGTCGTGATCGAATTGCTGCGCGCGCAGGATTGCATCGGCTGCGACAAATGCGTGCTCGCCTGCCCCACCAACGTGTTCGACCGCACCGAGGACGGCATTCCGGTCATCGCCAGGCAATCGGACTGCCAGACGTGCTTCATGTGCGAGGCGTACTGCCCCACCGACGCGCTCTACGTGTCCCCGGAGTCCACCGCGCTCCCCCGCGAGGCCACGCTGCCGACCGAGCACATCGGCCGGTACCGGGAGAAGCTCGGCTGGGGCAACGGCCGGACCGCGGGCGCCCGGGTGGCGGTCGGCCCGCGCCTGCCGCACGGCACCCCGCCGCCGCGGCTCACCCCCTGAGCAAGTCCGCCGGTCGTCGCAACGCGCCGAAGAGCGGATCGTCGTAGACGGTGGGTTCGACGACCGGATCGGGCACCCGGAGCAGATCGGCGGTGCTCACCTCGGACCAGTCGTATCGCTGGTTCTCGCACTGCAATTCGACCAGCGACACCGACGACACCGTGTCGTCGAGGCCGAAATCGGCGAAGCCGTCCTCGGCGAGCACCGTCCGGACGTGCTCGACCGGGGTCGGCCGGGTGGCGTAGGCCAGGGCCAGGTACGGCCGCAGCGGCTCGCCGAACTCGGGGATCCGTTCGCGGATCCACACGTCGGTCAGCGCGCGGGTGAGGTCGTCGCGGACCTCGACCAGATCGGCGGGCAAGGCGATCGGCAGCCGGATCGAATCGGCGGCGACCACGGGCGCGCCGAAGCCGATCTGGAACGGGGCGCGCTCGGCGAGGACGGTGCGCGAGCCGGCGACCAGCGCCGCGAGATGCACTCCCTTGACGCCGTCGACGAAGCCGATGCCCTGGACCCCGATCCGCAGCCGGCCCGCGTCGACCGGTTCGAAGCCGGGCAGCCTGGTCAGCGTTGGGCCGAAGATCTCCACCAGCTTGTCGGCGACCGGCTGGGTCGGCGTGACCTGCCAGTCGTAGAAGGACCGTCCCGGTGTCCACCCCGGCCGCCACCACCAGCGGCTGGCAACCGTCATCTCGCTCGCGCTCATCGACCCACCTCCCGACTCGACCGCTCGCGTCCAGCGACCACCCGGTCGACCGGCGGATCTGCTCACGAACGACAGATTCGGCCGGTTCACCCCGACGTACCGGACACGATCGGCAACCCCTCTGCGACGCCAGTTACCTGTCAGCGACGGTATTACCCGGCGTGGCGGACCCGCAACACGGCGAGACCGTTCCGTTGTACCTTCGCTCCCGACTCATCGCTTTCGGCCCCGGCCCGGCGGCTCGCACTACACTGACCGGCATGCCTGTTCGTCGGCTGATCACGCTGTGCGCGTTCGCCCTCCTGCTGCCCTTCGCCGCCTCCGCCTGCACCATGACGGGCCCCGGCACCACCACCGAGTGCAACGTGAGCGGGTGCACGGTCACCTTCGAGCGCGGGGTGAGCGCCAAGGCATCGGTGCTCGGCATCGACGCCGAGCTGGTCGCGGTGAACGGCGACATGGTGACACTGAGCATCGGCGGCCAGCAGGTGACGGTGCCGGTCGGCCAGTCGCAGGCGGCCAACGGGATGGATGTCCGGGTCAGCGAGGTCACCCAGGACAAGGTCGTCGTCGTCCTGTCGACCGGCTTGAACCAGAACTGATCGATCGGCTCGAGCCGCTGCGCTACACCGGTTCCGCGCTGCGATAACTGCGCGCGACCAACGCCGACCGCAGGCGCCACAGGCCGTGGCTGCGGGTCGCGTCGCAGCCGGTCAGGCGGGCGATCCGCTTGAGCCGGAAGTCGACGGTGTTGGGGTGCACATGCAGGGCACGCGCGGTGCGCTGCCGGTTCACGTCGTGCGCGATGTGGCACTGCAGGGTGGCGAACAGTTCGGGGTGCTCGTCGAGCGGATCCAGCAGCGCCGCAAGGAAATCCCGCCCGGGGCCGGGTCGGGTGAGCTGGTATTCCAGCGCCAGGTCGGCGAAGTGGTGCAGCCTGCCGTCGACGCCGAGCCGCTGCACCATGTCGAGCAGGCTGTGGGTCCGGTCCGCCCAGGTCGGCAGCGCGTCGCCGGCGCAGTGCGCGACCGCCACGGTGATCGGCACGCCCGCGGCGTCGGTGAGCGCGGCGAAGAGCGGCTCGAGTTCGTCGGCGTCGACATCGCCGGGAAGCAGCGCGGTGCCGCCGTCGCCGGTCAGCAGGGACAGCGCCGTGCCGTCCGACCAGCGGAACAACTCGGCGCGCACCTGCTCGAGCCGACGACGGGCCTGTGCCCGATCGGGACGCACCCGGGCGCCGGACGCGGGCGGATCGGTGACGGCCACCGCGAGCACCCAGTAGTGCGACGCGATCTCGACCCCGCACCGCCGGGCCATCGTCGCGGTCGCGCTCCCGTCGAGCAGCGCCGCCGTGATCAGGTGCACCGCACTGTGGTGTTCGCGCAGCACCGCGTAGCGCAGCACCGTCTCCAACGAGACGCCCTGGCGCACCCACGCCGCGACGACGTCCTCGATCTCGGCGGCGCCCACCGCGTCCTCGGTCTCGGTGAACGCGGCGACCAGGTGCCGTACCCGGCCCGCGTCGTCTCCGTGCTCGGCGAGCGGCATCGTCGTGCGCCACGCGCCGTCGGAGCCCGACGCCCGGGCGAGGACGGAATGCGACCTCGTCATGTACAGGCCTCCTCGATGTGCTGGTCCCGACCTGAGCACCACGCTACGGAGCAGGCGTTCCCCGCGATGTCCAACATTCTGGACACCGCCACCGCTCAGCCGAGCACGTTCGGCTGGTCCAGAATCCAGCGCCAGCTACCGTCCGGCTGCCTGCGCGCGACCTCGACGGTCGCCCCCGTGCCGCCGGGCAGCCGCGACGACGTGAGCGCCAGATCGCCCGCCCGCAGCGCGGGCGCCTGCGCGCCGAGCTGGAACACCGGCCGGTCCGCGACCAGGCGCGCGTAGGCGGCTCTGATCTCCGCGATGCCGGTCGCCACCACGCCGTCCGGCAGGGCCAGGACCGCCTCGGATTCGTACAACTCGACCAGGCCGTCCACGTCACCGGCGTTCAGCCGTTCGACCACCAGCCGGCTCAGATCCTCCGGACGCCGCGCTCGTTCCCGCACACCGTCGACACTGTCGGTCATCGTCACCCTCCTCGACATGGGCTGTGCGCCAACGGTAACGCCGGGGTACGACAGAACCGGACGAGCGTCTCAGTGCCCGTCGTGCACGTCGACCGAGTACCGGTACCAGTTCCCGTCGAACGGGGTGTAGACGGGCTGATAGGCGGTGGGGACGTGCACCGGCGGCCGGGCACCGGCGGGGAAGTAGGCCAGCCCGCCGAGTGAGTCACCGATCCCGAACAGGCAGCCGCCGTCGCGATCGGCGACCGAGGACACCCGGATCACCCCGATCCAGCCGGCGTCGGACTCGGCGCACCGCCCCCGCGCCACCTCGGTCAGCGCCGACTCCGACAGCCACCAGGCCACCCGGTCCGGAATCCCCGCCGCGACGGCGCCGATCCCGGCCAGGACCACCAGCGGCGCGACCAGCACGGTGCCGTAGCGCCGGTAGCGCGCGCACCCGATCGGCGCGCACACCAGCCAGACCACACCGGCGACCAGCAGCGCGAGCACCGCGGCGATCGTGATCAGCAGGTCGAAGGCGGTGGCGTCGTCGAGCAGCAGCGCGACGGTCGCGCCGACCGCCAGCACCGTCGACGCGCGCATCGCCGACACCCAGCGCCGAGTCGGTGGCACGGTCCCGGTCTCCACGGTCGTCATGGGCCCACCCTACGGATCCCGGCACCGGAAACGGCGAAACCCCGGAGGGCCGTTGGCCTTCCGGGGTTTCGCGCGCACAGATCACACCGTCACAGCGGCGGGAATCCCGCCGAGCCGGTCGCCATCCAGTTCCAGAATCCGGCGGCCCGGTTGACCAGCAGGGCAATGACGTCGAGAGCAGTGCTTCCCATCAAGTTTTCCTAACATTCGGACGAACGATTCGCTTGCCCACCATAGCAACTCGCCACCGCCGATCACGACACGATCTCGGCGCACTGGAGCATTACCAGTGAGCACCCGCGCGCATTCGTCTCGTCGACAACGAAATCGATGTTTCAGCAGGTGAGAGCGTTGCCGATGTGAAATCGCGCGGCGCTCGAATGCCGTGCGGCGCACAATTGCCGGACAGTTCGTCCGGTGCGGTGAATTCCCCGCCGGACAGATATTCGCCCGAGATCGAGACAGCGGGCGATCGGCACCGGGTCCCGACGACGACAGGCGTCGCACCTCCTCGCGGCCGTCGCGAACCGCGAATACAGTACTGGGGAAGCACACCTTTCCGACGTGAGACCGGTAGCGCCCGACGAACACGGTGAGGACGGATGGACAGCATCAGTCACGAGCTCCTGCACAGGCCCCTGTTCTCCCGTGTCCCCCTCGACCAGGGCAACGCGGCCAGCCGCATCAGCGCCTACATCTACGGGAACGTGCTGATCCTGGCCGCCCTGATCCCGGTCTCGCCGTCCGCCGAGAACGTCGGCATCCTGGTTGTGCTCGGGACCGCCGTGTCGACGTTCATCGCGCATTCCTTCGCCGAGAGCGTCGGCCGATCGGTGCGCGAGGGCGCGCCGCAAACCGCGGCGGATCGCTTGGCCGACCTACGTGATTCGCTGCCCATCCTCAGCTCGGCGGTGGTGCCCTGCGTCGTGCTCGCGGCCGCGGCCTTCGGGTGGCTGCAGCCGCGCACCGCGCAGGTGCTGGCCGAGGTAGTGATGCTGGTGCGGATCGCCGGCATCGTCTTCGTCATCCGGCGGCTGCAAGGCCGGCGCCCGGACCGATCGACGCTGATCGGGGCGGTGGCGCTGGGCTGCGCGGCCACCACGGTGGTCGCGGTCAAAGTCGTCCTGACCCACTGACCGCGAGGAGGACCACGTGTCGGTGCCACCGGTGAAGTCGAGTTCGCTCGTCCTGCTCGTGCTGGCCGCCGGCCAGTTCCTGATGACACTCGACAGTTCGGTGATGAACGTGTCGATGGCCACCGTCGCCCAGGACCTCGACACCACGATCACCGGGATCCAGACCGCCATCACGCTCTACACGCTGGTGATGGCTTCGCTGATGATCACCGGCGGCAAGGTGGGCGCCATCGTCGGCAGGCGCCGGGTGTTCGGGATCGGCCTGGTCATCTACGGCATCGGCTCGTTCGTCACCGGCCTGGCGCCGAATCTGACGATCCTGCTGCTGGGCTGGTCGCTGCTGGAGGGGATCGGCGCGGCCCTGATCATGCCCGCGATCGTCGCCCTGGTCGCGGGCAACTTCCCGCCCGCGCGCCGCTCGGCGGCCTACGGGATGGTGGCGGCGGCGGGCGCGGTCGCCGTCGCCGTCGGACCGCTGCTGGGTGGCGCGGTGACGACGTTCGCGTCGTGGCGCTACGTCTTCTTCGGCGAGGTGGTCATCGTGGTGGCGATCCTGCTGGTGCTGCGCCGCGTCGAGGACGCGCCCGCCGAGCAGGTCCGGCTCGATCTGGTCGGGTCCGTGCTGTCGGTCCTCGGCCTGGGCGCGATCGTGTTCGGCGTGCTGCGGTCGAGTGAATGGGGGTGGGTGCGACCGACCTCCGGCGCGCCCGCGCTGTTCGGGTTGTCGGCGGTCATCTGGCTGATACTCGGCGGCCTGTTCACCATGTATCTGTTCCTGCGCAGGCAGACCTACCTCGTCGACCGGGGCCGCGACCCGCTCGTCGATCCGGCCCTGCTGCGCAACCGGCAGCTCGTCGGCGGGTCGAGCATGTTCTTCGCGCAGTTCGCCGTGCAGGCCGGGGTGTTCTTCACCGTGCCGCTGTTCCTGTCGGTGGTGCTCGAGCTCAGCGCGGTCGAGACCGGGGTGCGCATCCTGCCGCTGTCGGTCGCGCTGGTGCTGGCCGCGATCGGGATCCCCCGCTTCCGGCCGCAGGCCGATCCACGCCGGGTCGTCCGGCTCGGCCTGGGCGTGATCATCGTCGGCGTGCTGATGCTCGCCGCGGGCATGGATCCCGGCGCCGACGCGGCCGTGGTGTCGATCCCGATGCTGCTGATGGGGCTGGGCCTGGGCGCGCTGGCCTCGCAGCTGGGCGCGGTCACGGTCTCGGCCGTGCCCGATTCGCGCAGCTCCGAGGTCGGCGGCATCCAGAACACCGCCACCCAGCTCGGCGCGTCCCTGGGGACCGCGCTGATCGGGTCGATCCTGATCGCGACGCTCACCTCGTCGGTGATCTCGGGCATCCAGCAGAACCCGGCCGTACCCGCCTCCGTGCAGCAACAGGCCACCACCGAGCTGTCGTCGGGCGTGCCCTTCCTGTCGGACCGCCAGCTGTCGGACGCGCTCGACACCGCCGGGATCGACGACGCCACCGCCGAGGCCATCCTGGCCGTCAACACCGATGCCCGCCTCGAAGCACTGCAGGTGGCGTTCGCGGTGACCGCGCTGCTGGCGATCCTGGCGCTGTTCGGCACCGGCCTGCTGCCCCGCCGTCCCGTCACGGGAATCACCCGTTCCGGGTGAGGACCGCGCCGCGGGCGGCTGGTTGGCTGACAGACAGCCGACCGCAGGGCCCGAGGCGAGGAGCGCTCGTGAACGCGTACCCACCCATCGACGAGCACGGCATCGTCGGCGACCTGCAGACCGCGGCGCTGGTGTCGTCCGCCGGAACCATCGACTGGTGGTGCGCGCCCCGCTTCGACTCGCCGAGCGTGTTCGCCTCGCTGCTGGACAGCGCGCGCGGCGGACACTGCTCGATCGCGGTCGACCCGGCCAGCGCGGGCACGGTCCGGCAGTTGTACCTCTCCGACACCGCCATCCTGGTCACCCGGTTCTCCGGACCCGACGGCGTCGGTGAGGTCGCCGATTTCATGGTCCCGATCCCCGGCACCGCGCCCACCGATCGGCATCGGCTCGTCCGCGTCGTGCGGGTGGTGCGCGGCAGCCTGACCTTCACCCTCGAGTGCCGGCCACGCTTCGACTACGCCCGCGCCACCCACACCCTCGAGCAGGTCGACGATCGCACCGCCGTCTTCCGTTCGCCCGCCGCCGATCTGCACCTGCAGGCCACCGAACCAATCGTGCTCGACCCCGACGGCGCGGACGTCACCGCGCGCTTCACCCTGTCCGCGGGGGAACGCGCGGCGGTCGTGCTGACCACCACCGCCCCGGGCGCGGCCGCCTCGGCGGCACCCGAATGGGCCGCCATCGCCACCGAATTCGACCACTGCCGCCACTTCTGGCAGACCTGGTTGCGCTCGTCGACCTATCGCGGCCGCTGGCGCAACATGGTCAACCGCTCGGCGATCACCCTCAAGCTGCTCACCTACGCGCCGACCGGCGCCCCCATCGCCGCGGCCACCATGGGACTCCCCGAGCAGATCGGCGGCGAGCGCAACTGGGACTACCGCTACACCTGGATCCGGGACGCCTCCCTCTCGGTCCGCGCGCTGATGGACCTCGGATTCACCGCGGAGGGCCTCGCTTTCCGGCGCTGGCTACGGGAACGGGTAGACGCGGGCGGCACCGCCTCCGGCGAGCCCCTGCAGATCATGTACCGCGTGGACGGCGATCCGAAGCTCGAGGAGCTGATCCTGCCCCACCTGGAGGGTTACGAGAAGTCGGCGCCGGTGCGGGTGGGCAACGGCGCGGCCGACCAGATCCAGCTCGACATCTACGGCGAGGCCGCCGACGCCCTGGCCCAGGCCACCGACATGGCCGCGATCGCCGGCTGGCGCACCTTCACCGGCCTGATCGACTGGCTCGCCGACCACTGGGACCGGCCCGACGAGGGAATCTGGGAAACCCGCGGTGGACGTCAGGATTTCACCTACAGCCGGCTGATGACCTGGGTGGCCTTCGATCGCAGTATCCGGCTGGCGACCGAGCACGCCCGACCCGCGGACCTGGCCCGCTGGACGGCCGAACGCGACGCGGTCTTCCGGCAGATCATCGAGCGCGGCTGGAGCGAGCGGCGCCAGGCCTTCGTCCAGCACTACGCCACCGATGTTCTCGACGCGTCGCTGCTGCTCATGCCCCGCATGGGATTCCTGTCACCGAACGACCCCATGTGGCTGAGCACCCTCGACGCGATGGACCACGAACTGGTCAGCGACAGCCTGGTCTACCGCTACGACCCCGAGGCCTCCCCCGACGGTCTGCGCGGGACCGAGGGCACCTTCAACCTGTGCAGCTTCCTGTACGTGGAGGCCCTGGCCCGGACCGGCCGCTTGCAGCAGGCCCGCTACGCCTTCGACAAGATGCTGACCTACGCCAATCACGTCGGGCTGTTCGCCGAGGAGATCGGGCCCTCCGGCGAACAACTGGGCAATTTCCCGCAGGCGTTCACGCATCTGGCCCTGATCACCGCCGCGCTCGCTCTCGACGAAGAACTCGACCGCGTCGAGGCGGCGCCCCCGTCGGCGGGCTGATCCCGTGACCACCCGATTCCTTGTTCGGAGGACACTATTTCGGTAAAATCAGTGCGTTCGCGCACCGAATACACACTGCTCGCCGACTTCGCTCTCGGACCGTCGGCGCAATTCTCGGCGATCCATTTCTCGACGGGCACTTTCTTTCCCTCAGCATCCCGAGGAGTCGAGCATGACCAGCAATACCTCGTCGGCGCACCGCGCGCCACCCGAGGAAGAACCCTTCCAGACGCAGGCCATCGCGGAGGGTATTTCCATCACGGCCGCGTGCATGCTGCTCATCTTGGCGGCGGTCTCGATCCTGCAGGGCATTGCCGCGCTGCTGGACGACGAAATATATGTCGCCGGAGTCGAATACGTGTACAAGTTCGACACGACGACCTGGGGATGGATTCATGTCGTGCTCGGGGTGCTGGCGCTGATCGTCGGCGTCGGTCTGGTCCTCGGCGCCACCTGGGGACGGTACAGCGCGCTCGCCGTCGCCGCGCTGGTGATCGTCGCGAACTTCCTGTCCCTGCCCTACTATCCGGCCTGGTCGTTCATCATCATCGGGCTCAGCCTGGTGATCGTCTGGGCGATCTCCACCTGGAGACCACAGCACTGACTCCGCCGGCGCTACCGACATCGCCCCGGCCCGACATGCGGCGGGCCGGGCGATGAGCGCCGACTCCGGTGCGCGGATCCGGATCTGGTCGGCCCGGGCCGCCCTTCTTCTGGCCGCGCTGACCGCGGTGATCCCGGTGCTGTTCGCGGGAGTGGTGGGGACTCTCGGCGTGCTGATCGTGGGCACCGGCGGCGTGGTCGTCACGTTGGCCGCCCTGTACTGGTTCCTGACCAGGTACGGACTGCTGCGCTGGGTGTCGCTGGCGATCGCGGTGCTCTCGCCGATCATCGTCGTCGTGGCCTTCGTGCGGGCCCGGCTGCTGTGGGTGGTGCTGCTCACCGTGGCGGTGGCCCTGCTGGCGCTGCTGTGCGCGCGCGTCGCGCTGCGCACCAGGACCCATCACGCGCCAGCGCCCGACCGGCCCGCCCCGGTGGCCCAGCGCCCGTTCCTCATCATGAACCCGCGCTCCGGGGGCGGGAAGGTGGAGAAGTTCGATCTGCGCCGCCGTGCCGAGGAACTCGGCGCGGAAGTCGCCCTGCTCGAAGGCGATGTCGACGTCGAGACGCTGGCCAGAGACGCCGTCGCCCGGGGCGCGGATCTGCTCGGGGTAGCGGGCGGCGACGGGACCCAGGCGCTGGTGGCGGGCATCGCGGCCGAGCACGACCTGCCGTTCCTGGTGATCAGTGCGGGGACCCGCAATCACTTCGCGATGGACCTCGGCCTGGATCGCGCCGATCCCGCCGCCGGGCTCGATGCCCTCCGCGACGGTGTGGAGCTGCGGGTGGACCTGGGCCGGATCAACGGCCTGCCGTTCGTCAACAACGCCTCGTTCGGCGTCTACGCCGAGATCGTGCGCAGTCCCGCCTATCGCGACGACAAGACCGCGACGGTGCTGCGCCTGCTGCCCGACCTGCTCGCCGGGCACACCGGCAACCGGCTCGTCGCCCGCATCGACGGCACGACGGTCGACGGCCCGCAAGCGATCCTGGTGAGCAACAATCCCTACGGCACCAGCGACCTCGCCGGGCTGAGCCGCCGCGAACGCCTCGATCGCGGCACGCTCGGCGCGGTCACCGTCTCGGTCGCCAACACCCGCGACGCGGTCGGGCTGATCCGCCGCACACGCAGCCGCGGCCTGACCCAGCACACCACCCCGGAAGTCGCCGTCGACACCGACGCGCCACAGATCCCGGTCGGTGTCGACGGCGAGTCCCGCCAGCTCGACACCCCGGTGCGCTGCGTCATCGAACCGGGCGCGCTGCGCGTATGGGTACCGCGCCACCGGCCGGGAACGCCGCCGGCCCCACCCACGATCGATTGGCTCCGGCTGCGCGACTTGGCCATTCGCGGCGACGCCGCGGCACCGCGCTGAACGCCGTCACCGGTTCCGGGTTTACACCCACTGCCATCATGCGTCAGGTGAACGACGGGGAAACAGCACCGGACAACGGACGCCCCGGGCTGTGATGACGCCGACACCGTCGACCGGCCCGGGTGAACAAAAGCATCGGCGGACACCACTGTGCGCAGGTAATTCCATTCCGAAATATTCTGTGCGCCAGCCGTAATCCGCCGACCGCTCGGCACAAAGTGCTGACCGACGAGTTTTGTTCAGCGAAATCGTGATCGCCGTCACAGGAATGAATTCCGCCGTTCCGGCTATACCATCAGATCCGCCGAGGCTTCCCGGGAATATCCGCCGTCGAAGTTCCAGAGCACCAGTGGTGACACATCGACGTGCCCCTTTTTCGAATCCGTCTTCCGCCGCTTCGGCATGTATTCGTCGCGAGGTGAACCCGGTCATGGAATACACCCACCTGTCCGAATTCCAGATCCGTCCCGGCACGTTGTCGATCTGGACGCCCGAACTCCCCCCGGCCGCCTGGCAGCCCGACGACCGTCCGCTGACCAGCGTGCACGCCGGCTACTGCGCCGGGGTCGACCCCGCCGATCCGCGACCGGGCCGTGGGCGCTGGATCGGCACCGTCTTCGAGATGGACGCGCGCCTCGAGCCCGCCGCCTGGCGCGAGACGCTGCGTCGCTGGCATGCCCGACACGAGGGGTTGCGCACCACGGTGCGCGTCGACGCCGTGGGCGAACCGCGCAGACTGCTCGCCCCCGCCACGGCGGTCGGCATCGCCGAGCACCGGGTGGACGGACTCACCGACGGCACCCGAATCAACGAATTCCTGTGCGGCGCACTGGAACTGCGCCTGTCCCCGCTGGTCTGGCCGCATCTGCTCGCCGCGACGGTCGAGCATGCCGCGACCGCGGACTTCACCGTGCTGGTGGCCGCCGATCACTCGGTCATGGACGCCTACTCCCAGGCCATTCTCATTCTCGAGCTGCGCACCCTGTACCGCGAGGTGCTGGCGGGCGAGCAGGCCCGCGAGTCGGCCACCTTCGGTAGTGCCGCCGACTTCGCGGTGGTCGAGCGAGCGGCCGCCGCCGAGCTCGACGCCGACTCGCCCGCGGTAACGACCTGGCGGGAGTTCCTCGCCGGTGGCGACGGCACCATGCCGCGGTTCGCCCCGCACGCGCACCGGCCGGCACCGGCCGACCTGGCGCAGCCGAGTGTGTCGCGCCGGGTGCTCGAGCTCGACCAGCTCGAACGGGTCGAGGCGGTCCTCGACCAGGTGCGGCACCGGATGTCGGTGGCGGTGTTCGCCGCGCTGGCGGTGGCCCATCAGCGCCGGTTCGGCGCGGAGCGGATGCGCACCATCATGCCGATCGCGACCCGGCCCGATCTGCGCTGGCTGGAGTCGATGGGCTGGTTCGTCAATGTCGTCCCGGTCGACATCCGGGTGGAGCCCGAGGCGGGGATGGCCGCCGCCCTGGAGACCGCGCGCACGGCGCTGCGCCGGTCGCGGACCGCGAACGACGCGTCCTGGTCCCGGGTACTGGAGGTCCTCGGGGTCGCGGAGACGCCCCGGTTCGGCATCTCCTTCCTCGATATCCGGGTGCTGCCCGGCTACGAGCTCGTCGCCGACCTGCGTGGCCGGACCCTGCGGGCGGAGTCGTACTCCACCGACGAGGTATTCCTGTGGGTCGTGCGGGCCGCCGACGGCCTCTACGTATCCACCCGGTATCCGGCGGGCCTGCCCGCCGAGGTGATGGACGAGTTCCTCACCGCGTTCGGCGCGGCGCTCGCGGAGGTCACCGCTGCGGTCCACCTCGACGCGCCCGCGCCCGCCGCGGCGCCGGTCGTCGCGCAGGCGGTGTGAGCCGATGCGGGCACTGCTGGCCTTCACCGGCAGCCGGGGCGACGCCCAGCCCGGCATCCTGCTGGCGCGCGCGCTGATCGCCCGGGGCCACGAGGTGACCCTCGCGCTCGCCCCCAACCTCGTCGGGTTCGCGACCGAGCACGGGGTCCCCGCCGTCGGGTTCGGCTGCGACAGCGCCGCGCTCTTGCGTGCCCAGCGCACCGACCCCCGATTCGGCGCCCGGAATCCGTGGGCACGGGTGCGGGCGGTGCTCGACCTGCAGCGACGTGGCGTGCCGGAGATGCTCACCGACCTGCGCGAGCTGGTGCCGGGTCACGACGTGGTGGTGGCGGGCATGGCGGGTGAGGAGGCCGCCGCCGTGGTGGCGCGCGAGGCCGGGCTGCCGTTCGCGGCGATGCACTTCTTCCCGATCCAGGCCACAACCGTCGTCCCGGTGGTTCCGGCGCGGTGGGCGGAGCGGATTCCGGGTGTCGTGCACCGCTGGGGCTGGTCGGTGCTCGCCCGCGCCAGGGCCGCCGCGCTGGCGCCGGTGCTGCCCGCGGGCGAACCGCCGGCCCGGGTGCGTATCCAGGCCTACGATCCCGCGCTGTTCCCCGGTCTGCGCGACGAACTGCCCGGACCGTTCACCGGCTTTCCGGTCGACGTCGACGGTGTGCTCACCACACCGCCGACAGCCGATCACCGCTGCGACGGCCTCCGGATCGACGGGCCTCGCGGTTCGGCGGAGGGTTCGTTCCCGTCGAACGAAACCCTCAGGGCTGCCGGTGATTCCCCCTCCGACACCACGATCGCGGTTCGCCGGTGGCTGGCGGCTGGCCCCGCACCGATCTATGTGGGCTTCGGCTCGATGGATGTCGGGGATCCCGTCGCGTTCGTCGCCATGCTGCGTGCGGTCTGCGCGCGGCGGGGCCGGCGGCTGTTGCTGGCCTCGGGGTGGGCCGCGATCACGCCCTCCCTCGATGCCCAGGTGGCCGTCGTCGATCAGGTCGACCACGCCGAGGTGCTGCCGCAGTGCGTGGCGGCCGTGCACCACGGCGGCGCGGGCACCACCGCGGCCGCGTTGAGAGCCGGTGTGCCGCAGGTCATCTGCTCCGTCCAGGCCGACCAGCCCTACTGGGGGCAGGCACTCCAGCGACTCGGTCTGGCGGCGACCGCGCCCGCGCGCACGCTCACCGCCGCGCGCCTCGGCGCACTGCTCGACCGGATCTCGACCCCCGACGTCCGTCGCGGGGTCACCGATTACGCCGCGACGTTCACCACCGACGGGGTCGCGCGCGCCGCCGACACCGTCGAGGCGCTCGCCCCGCTCACCTCCGAATTCGTCCACGCCGCAGGGAGACTGCCATGAACCCCGAGATCGCCATCCGGATCACCGGACTCGGCAAGTCCTACGGCGACTTCACCGCCGTCGGTGCCGTCGACCTCACCGTCACCGCGGGCACGGTCTTCGCCCTGCTCGGCCCCAACGGCGCGGGCAAGACCACCACCGTGCGAATGCTCGCGACCCTGGTGCGCCCCGATCGCGGCAGCGCCGAGATCTTCGGCTACGACATCGTGCGCGAGGCCACCGCGGTGCGCTCGATGATCGGGCTCACCGGCCAGTACGCCTCCGTCGACGAAACCCTCACCGCCGGTGAGAATCTGCGGCTGTTCGGGCGCTTGCTGGGGCTCTCGCGTCGCGAGGCCGCCGCCCGCAGCGCCGAACTGCTCGAGGAGTTCGAGCTGAGCGCGGTCACCGATCGTCCGGTCGGCCAGTTCTCCGGCGGGATGCGGCGGCGCCTCGACCTGGCCGCCACCCTGATCACCGATCCCCCGCTGATCTTCCTCGACGAACCGACCACCGGCCTGGACCCGCACACCCGCGACCGCATGTGGGGCATCATCCGCAAGCTCGTGGCACGCGGCGCGACCGTGCTGCTCACCACCCAGTACCTCGAGGAAGCCGACGCGCTGGCCGACCGGATCGCCGTCATCGATCGGGGCGCCATCGTCGCCGAGGGCACCGCCGCCGAACTCAAAGCCTCCATCGGCGATCAGGTGCTGCGCCTGGAACTCGCCGATGTGGCTCAGTCCGCGCACGCGGAGGCCATCGTCGCCGACCTCACGGGCGAGGTGCCGGAGGGATCCTCGGCCGGGATCCTCACCGTCGCGCTCGCGGACGCGGGCACTGCCGCCGACATCGTCGCCGCCTGCCGGGCCGCTGGCATCGCGCTGCGCGGCTTCGCCGTCGACCGACCCGACCTGAACGAGGTGTTCCTCGCTCTCACCGGCACGGCCCGCGCCGCCGCCTGATCACGGAGACCACCATGACCGTCACCATCGCCGAGATCGCCGCCCCCGCGACGATCGATCGCCGCCCCCGGGTCACCCACGTGAGCCTGCGCGCCGCGCTGTTCCAGTCCCTGCTGATGGCCTGGCGTGGCCTGCTCACCTTCCGGCACAGCCCCCAGCTGCTCTACGACGCCCTGCTGCTGCCGATCGTCGGACCGCTGCTGTTCGGCAGCATCTTCGGCACCGCCATCGCGGGCAGCATGGAGGCCTACCTGCCGATTCTGATCCCGGGCGTGCTGGTGCAGATCGTGCTCACCTCCTCGGTCGCCACCGGCGTGCAGCTGTCCGAGGACATCAGGTCGGGGGTGTTCGACCGGTTCGTCGCCATGCCGATCGCCAGGTCGGCCCCCGTCGCCGGTGCGTTGCTCGCCGGCGCGACCCGGTATGTGATCGCCGCGACCACGGTGGTGATCGTCGGCTTCGCCATGGGCTACCGGCCCGCGCATCCGCTCGGATTCCTCGCCGGCGCGGTGCTGGTCGTGCTGGCGACCACGGCGATCAGCTGGCTGTTCGCGTTCATCGGGGTCACCGTGTCGCGGCCCGCCGCCGTGCAGGGCATGTCGATGCTGGTGCTGACGTTCCTGAGTTTCGCCTCCAACGCCTTGGTGCCGGAGGAGTCGATGCCCACCTGGCTCGCCTACGTCTCCGACTACAACCCCGTGTCGTATCTGGTGTCGGCGGTGCGCACGCTCGCCGAGGACGGCGCGATCGGCGCCGACGCCTGCTGGTCGGTGGTGGCCTCGCTCGTCGTCGTCGCCGTGTTCGCGCCCCTGACCGTCCGCACACTGCGCGCCCGCTGAGAGGAGCCACCATGACACTCACCGCCCCCGCGATCACCCCCGCGGCCGCCGTCAACCGGCTCACCGCCGACGACGACCTGTTCCTGAAACTGCACAGCCTCTACGGCAACGCGCTGGTCAACCAGCTCGCCTGGCGATTCGACGAACCGCTGAGCCGGGAGCTGCTCGAGCGCTTCCACGCCCAGCTCGCCCACGGCTTCCTGGCCCGCCGGGTCCAGGGCACCCGGGTGCCCTTCGCCCGCCCGTACTGGATGCCTGCCGCCGCCTCGATCCCGCTCGGCTGGGACACGGTGCCGGTCACCGAAGACGAGGTCCTGGACTGGTACTTCGCCCAGAGCCGAGTCGATTTCGACCCCACGGCCGGGTCGGTGTGGCGGTTGTCCGCCGCGCCGACCACCACGGGCGGCACCTTGGTGTCGCTGGTGACCTCGCATGTGGCCTCCGACGGCGGCGCGGTGCTGTTCGCCGTCGGTGACGCGCTGGCCCGCCTGGCCGAAGAGCCCGATCGGACCGTGAGCTCCGGGAGCCTCGTAGGCCGGGCACCCCGGAATACGGTCGGCGCGAACATCTCCGACGCCGTGTTCCAGCTCCGGGCCGTCGCGCGGGGAATCCGGGCCGCTCTCGCGGCGCGCGCCGTCACCGAGCCCGGCCGTACTCCCCGACCGGCGGACCCCGAGCTGCCGCTGCCGGATCGCTGGTCGCCCGCCGATGCCGTCGTGCAGCTGTCCCTTGACCAGTGGAACTCCATCGCCGCCACGCATTCCGGCACCACCAACGGACTCCTGATCGCCCTCGGCGCGGGCCTGCTCGGCCGCAGCGGGCGCGTCGGCGACGCCGCCGACATCCGCGTCGACATCCCCCATTCGATGCGCACCGCCGACGACCCGCGCGCGAATGCCACCACCGGCCTGCCGATCTCGGTCCGCTACCGTGCCACCGACCGCATCGACCTCGGCGCGGTCAGGACGGCGGTCAAGCGAGCCGCGACCGCCTACCGCGACCCGGCCACCACCCCCGCCCTCCAGCATCTGCAACCGCTCCAGATGATCCTGCCCCGCTTCGTCCTGCGTCACTTCGCCCGGACCGCCACCGCACCGGAGTGCCTGTGCACCAATCTCGGCGAGACCGCCCAGGGTGTCGCCGACTTCGCCGGTCACCGGGCCGCCGCCGTCCTCATGCGCCCGGTCGTGTGCACCAACGATCCCGCCATGTTCCGCCGAGTGGAGGTCGGCGTGAACCTCTCCTTCTCCACCGACGGCCGCACCGTGACCCTCGCCGTCACCGGCGCCGACCCCGACCGCTTCCCGACCCGCCACGCGCTGCGGGCCCTCCTCACCGCCGAATTCGACTTCTGGGGATTGACACCGCACTACTGGTGATCCGAGCGCGGTGCAGTGCTTCGACTAGAATTCGTGGCGTGTCAGGCTGTCACCGGATGCCCTCGGAGACCTCGTGAAAGCCGTCGTCTACGACCGCTACGGCGGTCCGGAAGTGCTGTCTCTCACCGACGTTCCCGTACCCGAGCCCGCCGCGGACCAGGTACTCATCCGCGTGCGCGCGACCGCGCTGAACCTCTCGGACTGGGAGAGTCTGCGTGGGACGCCGTTCTATTCGCGGATCGGCGGCTTGCGGGCACCGCGCCGAGGCATTCTCGGCTCCGATATCGCGGGCGTGATCGAGGCCGTCGGGTCGTCGGTGGCCGGGTTCGCGCCGGGTGACGCGGTGTACAGCGACAATCTCGTGCACAAGGGCGGATTCGCCGAATACGCCGTCGCGCCCGCGTCCACGGTGGCCCACAAGCCGCCGGAACTGGGTTTCGCCGAGGCCGCCGCACTGCCGCAGTCAGGGGCGATCGCGCTCCAGGGCACCGCGGGCATCACCTCGGGGATGTCGGTGCTGATCAACGGCGCGGGCGGCGGGACGGGCGCGTTCGCGATCCAGCTGGCCAGGCGAGCGGGCGCCCGGGTGACCGGCGTCGACAACGCCGGCAAACTCGATTTCCTGCGCGCGCTCGGCGCCGACGAGGTCCTCGACTACCGCGTCACGGACTTCACCCGCACCGGCCCCTACGACCGGATACTCGACCTCGTCGCCCTCCGATCGGTCTTCGCCTACCGGCGTGCGCTGGCGCGCGGCGGTAGGTACCGCTGCGTCGGCGGGACCACCCGGGCTGTGCTGCGCACCGCGACCGCGGGCGCGCTCCTCGGCCTGGTCACCGGACGTTCGCTCGGCGTACTCGTCGTCAAGGAGGGGCCTGCGCATTTCGAGCCGCTGGCGCGCATGTGCGTCGCGGGCAAGATCGACATCCACCTCGACCGCACCTTCCCGCTCGAGGAGGCGCCGCTCGCCTTGGCCTACGTCGGCGCGGGCCGCGCACTCGGGAAAGTGGTGGTCGAAATCGACTGAGCGCTTTACTCGCCGAGGAGGTCGCCCGCGGTGCGGAGGGTGCCCTTGAAGTGCTCGAGGTAGAGCTGGATCGCGGTGTCGGCATCGCGGTCGAGGTAGGCGTGCAGCAGCGCGCGATGTTCGGCTTCGGCTTCCGGTCGGCGGGCGACCTGCTCACCGAGCGAGAGCCGGATGTAGAGCATCGCGATGTCGTCGAGTCGGTGCAGGATGCCGGTCAGGTGCTGAGTGCGGCTGGCGCCGTCGAGCGCGCGATGGAAGCTGCGATTGAGCAGACTCCATTCGGAGTCGTCGGCGGTGGCCTCCATCTGGTTCAGGATCAGTTCGCAGGCGCTGAGTTCGCGCGCGGTGATCGACCGCACCCCCAGCTCCGTAGCCATCGGAATGAGCCGTTGCCGGATCGCGAAGACCTCGCGGAGTTCCTCGGCGGTCGGGGTGTGCACGATCGCGCCGCGAAACCTGTCGACATCGACGAGCCCCTCGGTGGCCAGTTCTCGCAATGCCTCGCGCACCGGAGTGATGCTCACCTTCATCGCCGCGGCGATCTCGGATTGCGCCAGCCGGCTGCCGGGCTCGCATCGGCCCGACAAGATATCCCTGCGCAATCTTTCCGCGACAGCTTCTTGCGCGGTTCTCGGTGTGACATCTTCCAGACCACGCATTCGTGATCAACCCCTCCGGTCTCTGTGTCGGTGCCCGGCGGGTTCGGCCGGTGCGGGCACGCACCGGCCGAACATTACCGGTTCGAGTAGGTATCTCCTGTCAGCGTATTCGCGCGCCGAACGACCTCGCCTGTCCGACGCCGAGGCGGGTCACGCCGGCGCCAGCCACGACTCGACCCGGGTGGTCGCCACGACGCGGCCGCCGTGCAGGACCCATCGTGGAGCCGGGGTCAGGCGCAACGATTCCGCCGCGGTCGCGGTGGGCAGCACGACCAGGTCCGCGCGGTCACCGACCTCGAGACCGTAGCCGTCGAGCCGGACCGCGGCCGCGGCGTCGGTGGTGACCATGTCCAGGGTCCTGGCGATGCCCGCGGGGTGGGACAGGTGGGCGACGTGGGCGACATACTTGGCGACTTCGAGCTGGCTGGGTATCCCGAAGGGATAGTAGGGGTCGTCCACGTCGTCCTGGGCGGCGATGACCCGCACGCCCGCGGCGAGGAGCTCGCCGACCCGGGTGGCTCCGCGCCGGACCAGCCCGCGATCCTCCCGGCCCTGCAGAACGAGGCTGATGTGCGGGTTGGTGCAGATGGTCAGCCCGGCGTCGGCGCACAGTGCGATCACCTTGCGCGCGTAGGTGTGGTCGTAGGCGCCGAGCGCGCCCACATGGCCGACGATGACCCGGGGCCCCCATCCGGTCTCGCCGGCGATCGTGGCGATCTGTTCGAGGCTGCGCGCGCTCGGGTCGTCGGTGTCGTCGGCGAGGAAGTGGACGTCGAGGTCGTTGTCGATGGCCAGCTGGTAGCAGGTCTCGACATGTTTGCGGCTCAGCGCCTCGTCCTTCTCCATCTGTGGACAGCCGGCGACCACGTCGATTCCGGCGGCCACGGCGTCCTGGAGCAGGCTCAGCGAACCCCGCGCGCCGAAGATGCCTTCCTGGGTGAAGCCGGTGACCTGGATGCGGACGCGATCACTGTAGGTCTTGCGCAGTCCGAGGAGGGCTTCGACGCCGGCCGACCCGCCGAGTGAATCGACGTCGGTCATGGCACGGATGAAGCCGGCGCCGTGGACGACAGCATTGTCGAGCACTTCGCTCGCGCGGCGGGTGATGTCGGCGACGGAATAGTTGCGCTTGAGCGGCCAGGTCGCGGCCAGCCCCTCCTGGATGGTGCCGGTGATGTCGGCGGGGAGCTGGTCGCCGAGGCGGGTCTTGTCCAGGTGGAGGTGGGTGTTGACGAACGAGGGCAGGACCAGCCCGCCCCCCGCGTCGAGTTCGGTGCCGGTCGTCGCCGGCGCCTCACCGGCCCGGTGGCGTCCGGTGATTCGGTCGCCGGTGACGGTGAGGTCGACGAGGTCGCCGGAGCGCGTGCGCGCCGAGCGGATGCGGACCTCGGACGGTGGGGCCGTGGTGTGCACGGGTTCTCCTTGCGGGTGTACGGGCAGATTGTGGTGTGCGGCCGGTCATTCCGACCATCGGGTCAGCCAGGCGACGCCGGCGCGAGCCGCGACGAAGCTGCCTGCCGAGAGCACACCGACGACGATCGCGACCACGGCGAGCGTGGAGGTGCGGGTGAAGTACTGGGCCATGTAGGCGACCTGGCCCAATCCGTCGACCTGGCCGTTGAACTCGGCCGAGATCGCCGCGCTCCAGCCCAGGGCCAGCGAGATGGACAGCCCGGCACCGAGCGCGGGAGTCGCCGCGGGCAGGACCACGGCCACGTAGGTGCGGATCCGGCCCGCACCCAGTGACCGCGCGGCGTGTTCGTAGTATTCCGGGACCGCGGCGACGGCGTTGATGCCGAAGGCGAACACCTGCACGAACACGGTGAACGCGACGAACACCACCACCCCGGTGGCGGAGTTCCCGAACCACAGCCCGAACAGGGGAACCAGCCCGAGCAGCGGCAGCATCCGCGAGATGTGCGCGGGCACATACACGACCTGCCGCACCCGGCGACTCCACGACACCGCGGCGGCGAGCACGATGCCCGCGAGCGCACCGGCGACGAATCCCGACAGCATCCGGGCACCGGTGATCGCGGAGTGATAACCGATGGCCAGCAAGGCCGCTGTCCACGTCGGTTCGGTGCCTTCGTCGGTGCGCCCGATCCCCCAGCCGCCCGGCCACTCCGACGCGAAACCCTTGGTGGCGTGGTAGATATCGGCGATGCCGGGCACCATCGACTCCCCCGCCGCATTGGTGCCCGCGGCGACATGCGCGATCATCCAGCCGCCGACGACGGCCGCCAGCACGGCGGCGGCCGCCCACCGCGTCGACCGGCGCCCTGTTCCGGGCGCGGTCACGCTTCGTCCTGGATCTGGGCCGCGTCCAAGCGGGCGATGACCGCGGCCTTGAGCTCCTGGGCGCGCGGTGAGGTGATCTCCCGGCCCGTCCGCGGGCGCGGCAGATCGATCGGTTCGTCCAAGGCGATCTCGCCACCGACCATGACCAGCATCCGGTCCCCGAGCACCAGCGCCTCGTCGATCTCGTGGGTGATGAACAGCACCGTGCAGTTCGATTGCGCCCGCAGGGTTCCCAGCACCTCGTAGAGGTCGGCGCGACGCGCGTAGTCGAGACCGACGAACGGTTCGTCCATCAGCAGGATGCCGGGTTCGTTGGCGAACACGGTCGCGATGGCGACGCGACGGCGCATGCCACCCGAGAGCTGCTTGGGCCAGGCCCGGCCGTAGCGCTCCAGACCGGTCAGCCGCAGGTAGCGATCGACGACGCGCTTGCGTTCGGCGGCGGGGACGCCCCGCGCTGCCAGGCCGAACCCGACATTGTCGGCGACCCGCCGCCACAGGAACAGGGTGTCGCGCTGGAACACCACGCCCCGGTCCGGACCCGGCCCGGTGACCTGCTTGCCGTTGGCCAGGATCTGTCCCTGGCTGAGCGGGGTGAACCCGGCCAGCATGTTCAGCAGGGTCGACTTCCCGTGGCCGGAAGGACCGACGAGACAGACGAATTGGCCCTGCGGGATGGTCAGCGAAAGATCGTTGACCGCGGTGACGGTCCGTCCCGACGCCAGCTGGAACTGCTTGGTGACATTGCGCAGTTCGACGGCAGGCCGCTCACGACCTGCGGGCACGGTGGTGTCCAGCGCCTGAGTCGAGGTGTTCATGTTCATTCCTTCCACCGCACGGCGTACGCGCCGGCGCGGGCGATGACGAGATCGACCAGCAAGGCCAGGACCGCGAGCGCGAGGACCGCGGCCACGACGTCGGCAGTCCGCTGCAGCTGCGACATCGCCTGCAGCAGTTTGCCGGTGCCTTCCTGACTGCCGAGAAGTTCGGAGACGGTCGCGAAACTCCAGCCGAGCGCGAACGACACCCGGACCGCACCCAGCACGGCCGGCGCGGCGGCGGGTAGCGACACACTCCAGAACAACCGGGGCCTGCTCGCGCCCAGACACGCCCCGAAATCGAGGTAGTGCCTGCTGACTCCGGCCACGGCCAGTTGCGTTGCCGCGGCGACGGTGACGAAGGTGAACAAGACGACCAGTACCGGCTGCGCCCATCCGCTGGTGCCGAACCAGATCAGCACGAACGGCACCACGATCAGCACCGGCGTCGCGCCGATCACCACCAGCGGCGGCCCGAGCACCGCGGACGCGGTGCGGGAAGCGCCGATCGCGGCACCGACGAGCACCCCGAGCACCGAACCCACACCCGCGCCGACGAAGACGATGCCCGCGGTATGCAGCAACGCCGCCGAGAAGCCACCGGTCTGCACGCCGACGTATTCGAGCGCCGCGATCCCGGACCAGCCGTCGCGCAACGCCGTCCACACCGCACCGGGTGCGGGAAGCTGCACCGGGTCGAGCTGTCGGGAGAGCAGCCACCACACGGTCACTGTCGCCACCACCCCCAGCCCGACGTAGAACGTCGGGCCGGAAGCCGCAGCGATTCTGCGGACGGTGATCATGGCGCCAGCGCCGTCTTCAGGATCCGGTAGGCGTCGAGGTAGTTTCGCCATTGGTACTGCTGCGCGGCCTGGGCCGCCAGTTCGGCGGGCTTGCCGGTCAGCGTCGCGGCCTGGCCGACGAGCTTGTCGTAGTCGGCCTTGAGCGTCATCAGGACTTCATAGAACTTGCCACCGACGAAGTGCTGGGCCAGTTCGAAGGCCTGCTCGGGCAGAATGCCGCCCTTCTTCGCCGCCGCGACCTGCTCGGTGTAGACGACCTGGTAGTTCTTCGGATCGCGGCTGCCCTCGTCCCAGAACTTCGACTGGCCTTCGAACGGCACGACCGGGTCGATCACGTCATAGATCTTCTGCAACCCCGCGACCTGCAGATTCAGGCCGCTGCGTTCGTTGAGGTAGGGCAGCTGCGCCGCCAGGGAAGCGTCGGGCTTGCCGAGGATGTCGTCGATGATGCGGAACATCACCGACAGGAACCGCATCGCCGTCTCGGGGTTCTGCTCCAGGTAGCCGTCCAGCGCGGCCGGGCCCTCATGGCCGAGCGAGGCGGCCACGACCGCCTCATTGCCCGCCACCTTCGCCAGGTCGTTCACCGAAACCAGCGGATACCAACCGTTTTCGAGCAGCTGGACGTTCTGCCCCGCACCGTCCGGGGTGGCGAAGTCGATCTTGCCGCCGGTGGCCAGCGCGACGATCTTGGCGTCGTCGGTGACGTTGAGCCGCACATCGTCGAAGGTCATCCCGCCGGCGGTGAACACCGAGTTGAGGAACACCCGCTGGGAACCGCTGCTGTTGATCGCGACCTCACGGCCACGCACCGATTGCATCGCCTCGCGGATCGCCGCCGCCGGTTCCTGTCCTGCCGCAATGCGTTCCGAGGCCGACGTGATCCCCGACTTCGGCGAAGCGAGCAGGTAGGTGGCTTCGTAGGTGTCGGAGAAGCCGAACATGCGCAGGTCCGGAACCTGCGAGAGCACCTGGATCGCCGCGGGCCCATACATCGTGGCGATGTCGATCGAGCCGTTGCGCAGCAGCGATACCACGTTGTCGGGGGTGACGGCGGTGCCGTAGGGCTGGGGCTGGATGTCGATTCCGACATCCTTGAAGTACCCGTTCTTGAGCCCGATGCTGTAGAGCGTCGAGTTCGGGAACGGCTTCATCCCGAATTTCACCGGCACGGTGGGAATCTCGGCCCCCGCGCTCGGCACGAACGCGCTCAAGTCGACCCCGTCGGCCCGCGTGCCCGTGGTTCCCCCTGCCGCGCAGCCGGAGACCAGTACCGCCGCGGTGATGCCCGCGAGGAGCGGCGTCCGCACCCTCCGCCACACTCCCCACTTCGACCCGTTGCGCATAGTGACCTCCAGCGATTGCTAGGAATGGATGATGCATTCATTAACATCCCCGGGCGTGTCGCAGCGGCGACGGCGATGTTTCGATGCCGTTAGGCGGACAGCGGCGGTGTTGCGAGCGCATTTCGCGCCGCGTGGCGGCGCACGAGCGTGGCCGCGGCGGGGTCGGCGCGACGGCGGGAATCCCGGTGATAGGTTGCGTGCATGTCAGCCTCCGACATACCCGAATCCACCGAAACCCCTGCCCCGCCGCGCCGTACCGCCAAGCGCGTGCTCGGCGGTATCGCGCTGATCCTCGGTGCGATAGTTCTGCTGATCACCGGAATCCAGGCGATCGTCGATCCCGCCGCGGTGGTCGCCGGATCCTCCGGCTCCGCGCGCAGTCCCGACACCGACGCCGAGGCGAAGATCGGCGGGTTGCTGCTGTGCTTCTTCGCGATCACGGTGTTCGGCTTCGGCATCGGCCTGGTCACCAGCAAGACGGCGCCGAAGGGTGACAGGGCCGGCTCACCCCGCTGAGCAGGCATCAGCACGCCGGAGCCGATGCGACCCTACTGTCTCACCAGCGGTGGTCGTTGGGCCGCGGGGCTGGGCGAGGCGGAGGAAGACGTTGGGGCCGGCCCTGCGGCCGAGACGGCAGCAGAGCAGGCGCCGGGCCCGCGGGCGGAAGGTTCAGGCTGTAGGCGGACTCGGCATGTTCGGATTCGTCGATGCCCTCGGCCTCGGATTCGGAGCCCACTCGCAGGCCGATGAGCCGGTCGACGATCCACGCCAGCAGCAACGTCGCCAGGAAGGAATAGGCCATGACGGCCACCGAAGCGATGGCCTGGCGCTGCAACTGGACGAACCCGCCACCGTAGAGCAGGCCGTTGCCACCCGCGGGGTTGACCGAGACGTCGGCGAACACGCCGACCAACAGGGTGCCGACCACTCCACCGACCAGGTGAACTCCGACCACGTCGAGCGAATCGTCGTAGCCGAAGGTGTATTTCAGGCTCACGGCGAGCGCGCAACAGATACCCGCGGCCACACCGATACACAAGGCGCCGACGACGCCGACGAAACCGCACGCCGGGGTGACAGCGACCAGCCCCGCGACCGCGCCCGAGGACGCCCCGATGGTGGTGGGTCTCCCGTCCCGGAGTTGTTCGACGACGATCCACGCGAACGACGCGGCGCCTGCCGCGATGGTGGTGTTGGTGAACGCCAGGGCGGCGAGATCGCCTGCGGTCAGCGCGGATCCGGCATTGAAGCCGTACCAGCCGAACCACAGCAGCGACGCGCCGAGCAAGGTGAACGGCACATTGTGTGGCCGGGCGATGCTGCGCGGCCACCCGTGGCGTTTGCCGAGCACCAGCGCCAACGCCAGCGCCGCCGCGCCCGCGTTGATGTGCACCGCGGTGCCACCCGCGAAATCGAACGCGCGAAGCTGGTTCGCGATCCATCCGCCGACATCGGCGGAGGCGCCGGAGGAATCGGTGTCGGTGAAACCGGTGACGTGGAAAACCCAATGCGCGACCGGGAAATAGACGACGGTGACCCACAGTGCCGCGAACACTATCCACGACCAGAAACGTGTCCGCCCGGCGATCGCACCGGTGATCAACGCCGTGGTGATGACCGCGAACATCAACTGGAACATGACGAACGCCATGGTCGGGATCTGGTGCCCCACCGGCCCGGACAACGTCCCGTGGGTCGTGCGCAGCAGCGCGTGCGACATGTCCCCCACGAGCCCGTAATAGACGTCGTCACCGAATGTTTCGCTATAGCCGTAGAGCACCCAGAGTGTCGACACCACGCCCAGACAGACGAAGTTCATCATCAACATGTTGAGCACACTCTTGCTGCCCACCATGCCCCCGTAGAAGAACGCCAGTCCCGGTGTCATCAACATGACCAGCGCGGCGCAGGCCAGCACCCACGCGGTATCTCCCGAATTCACATTCGTACCTCTTGTCCGACAGGATTCCGGCACAGCATCGAGAAGCGCTGTTTCCCCGAACAACCCGCGGTGTTTCGAGCCGATGAATTCGACGACAGGCGCGCCAGCCCGCAGCATGTCCTCGCCGTCCTCGACGAGGTCGAATCCATCCTCACCGCCGCCATCGCCATCGAACCCGGCGACCGCCGCACCCCACTTCTATTTTTGAGTGAAGCGTGCGGCTTGAGCAGCAGCATCAACCAGGGGCAGCTCACGCCCAGGTTCCTGTCGGCTGCGTCTTCGCGCCGGCCTGCGATATCCGCCTGGCAGCAGCGCAGGGCGACCACGTCATCGGGCTGCCGCAAAGCGCGGTGGCGATGCGCGGCGGCGCCGGTGATACTGAGTCGATGCCGACCCGGATATGGCAGTCGACCCCTCGACAAAGCATCGAGCGCGAGTGCCGGCGCCGTGGGCGACCCGCCTTCGTCGAGGGCTGCAGCCGGATGCTGGACGGCGACGACTCCGACATCGGTCTCGTTGTCGCACTTGGCGGTCCCCTGGGGCAGGACTTGATCGACCGCGGCATGCCGGCCCACCAACGGTACTGGCTACGTGTCTGGGCCGGCCGTGGCTTGTTCTGGGTATGGGGAGACGAGGCATTTCCGTACTTGGCCGAGGCCGCAGAAGACGAGCAGTGGCGGGTTCGCGAATGGGTGGCCAAGGTGATCGGTAAGCACGGCCTCACTGAAGCAAAGCCAGTTCTGCGTCGTTTGATCGAGGACTCGACGCCCCGGGTGAGTACCGCCGCGCGTCGGGCGCTCTGTGCACTCGACGATCTTCCAGAGCCACCCAACTAGGCCGATCGGCCCCGCTCGGCAGGATTCACAGTCGCCTAGTGAGGCTGCGCCATCGGCTGGGCACGCAGTGAAGACGTCGACAGTGGGCCACGACACACACGCATGGGTCGGGCATGAACGGGTGCGGCCTAGACTACTGCCGATGAGCTGGTGGGATTTCCGGGCTTCTCCCAGACGGCGCGAGCGACAGTCGGCAACGCGGCGGGGACCGAGGGTGGGGCGATGACGGGCGGCGACATGCTGCGCGCCTGGTGGAAGGACCCGGTCGACTACCGATGGCTGGTCTGCACCCTGGCGGCCCGCTCGGCTCTGGGGCCGCTCAAAGTGCTGATCGGCGGGGCTGGAGCGGCAATCGCGGTGATGGGCGCGGTGATCGCGGGAACCCCGGTAGGTCCGCCCGGCGATCCCGGTATCGCCTCGACGATCGGCGTGCTGTCCGGGACGCTGTGGGCGGTGCGCTGGTGGCTGCTGCCGTGGCCGAACCGGACCGAGTCGCTGTTGTTGATGGCCTGTGCCGACGTGCTGTTCACGGTCGAATTCCTGCAGTTGCAGGATCGGCTGTTCGGGGCGATGGGCACGGTTCTGCTCCTGGTCACCGGCAGCTACCTGAGCTTCTTCCACAGTGCGCGGGCACTGGCCGTGCACTCGGCCTGGTCGGTGCTGTCGGTACTGGTGTTGTCGGTGCGCATCGCCACCGGCGGCGGCGATGTCCACCTGGCGGTCGCGGTCGCACTCCTCCTCGCGTCGGTGGCCGGCGCGATGCCCGCATACCAGCTCCTCTACTGGCTACTACGCTCCGAGTCGCTGTCGGACCCACTGACCGAACTGCTCAACCGCCGAGGTCTGGAGAACCGGCTGCCGCAACTGATGGACCGCAATCCCGCGATCTGTGTCATCTGTTTCGACCTCGACCGGTTCAAGAACGTCAACGACACCTGGGGACACGGCATCGGCGACACCGTCCTGGAACGAACCGCGCGCCGCTTGCGCGACGCCGCCGGTGCGCTGGCGGTGGTGGCACGCACCGGCGGAGAGGAATTCGTAGTGGCCGCCCCGATCGCCGCAGCGGCCGCTCGAATCGAGGCCGAGCGGTTGTGCCGAGTGGTCGCCGAACCGCCGGCGGCCGGTGTGGTGGTCACCGCGAGCGTCGGCGTGGCCGTCTTCGACGCGACGCTGTGCGCACAGTGCCCGAGCCCGACTCCGGACCGACTGCTGCAATCCGCTGACGCGGCGATGTACCGGGCCAAACGATCCGGCGGGAATCTGGTGGTGGTCGACGATCTCACGCCGCCGCCGAACCACCGCCACGCGACCCCGGATCACCACGAGTAGCGATCACCGCCCGCCCGGCCTGGACCGGAAACCTCGTCATCCGATGTTCTAAATGCAATACTGGAAGCGATACAGTATGACCCACCGCAGCGTCTCCGACGGTCTGCCACGAGGCCTCGACGGCGGTATCCGCAACGAAGGGACAGGGAATGACAACGCTGGACTATCTGGCCATCGACGTCGACAACCACTACTACGAATCATTGGACGCGTTCACCCGCCACCTGCCCAAGGAATTCCGGCAGCGCGGAGTGCAGATGGTCCAGGACGGCAAGCGCACCCTCGCGATCATGGGCGGGAAGGTCAATCACTTCGTCCCCAACCCGACGTTCGACCCCATCATCGAACCCGGCTGCCTCGATCTGCTGTTCCGCGGTGAGATCCCGGACGGCGTCGATCCCGCCTCGTTGATGAAAGTCGATCGCCTGGCCGACCACCCGGAATACCAGCAGCGCGACGCGCGTGTACCGGTTCTGGACAGGCAGAAGCTCGAAACCGTTTTCATGCTGCCCACCTTCGCCTGCGGGGTCGAGGAAGCCCTCAAGCACGACATCCCCGCGACGATGGCCTCCCTGCACGCCTTCAATCTGTGGCTCGACGAGGACTGGGGATTCGACCGGCCCGACCATCGGATCATCGCCGCGCCGATCATTTCGCTCGCCGATCCGGTAGCCGCGGTCGAAGAGGTCGAGTTCGTGCTGAGCCGGGGTGCCAAGATGGTCCTGGTCCGCCCGGCACCGGTGCCCGGCGTCACGCACCCCCGATCGCTGGGCGACCCGCTGCACGACGCGGTGTGGGCCCGCTTGGCCGAGGCCGGGGTGCCTGTCGGCTTCCATCTGTCCGACAGTGGGTACCTCGCGATCAACGCGCTGTGGGGTGGCAAGGCCCAATTCGAGGGGTTCGGCAAGAAGGATCCGCTGGATCAGATCCTCCTGGACGACCGGGCCATCCACGACACCATCGCCTCGATGATCGTCCACCAGGTCTTCACCCGGCACCCGAAGCTGAAGGTCGCGAGCATCGAGAACGGCTCGTATTTCGTCCATCGCCTGATCAAGCGCCTCAAGAAGGCGGCGAACACCGCGCCGTACCACTTCACGGAGGACCCGGTCGAGCAGCTGAAGAACCATGTCTGGATCGCCCCCTACTACGAGGACGACGTGAAGCTGCTGGCCGAGACGATCGGCGTCGACAAGATCCTGTTCGGCTCCGACTGGCCGCACGGCGAGGGTCTCGCCGATCCGACCACCTTCACCGCCGACATCCCGCAGTTCCCGGAGTCCTCCTATGAGGACACCCGAAAGGTGATGCGGGACAACGCTCTCGAGCTGATCGGCGCGAAAGTCACGCTGGACTGACCCAGCGGACCCACCGCATCGGCGCCGCCCGTCCCAGCACCGCAACGACAGTGCTGGGACGGGCGGCCGTGCTATTTGGCCACGAACCTGGTGACGTCGAGAATCAGCACGACACGGTCGTAGACGTCGTCGGGCAGTCCGCCGCCGGCGTCACCGTAGAGTTCGTTCAGCTCCTGGTAGAACTCGCCCTTCTCGTCCCCGAGCACCGTGACCAGCCACCCCCGGGTTTCCAGGCATCGCGACGGAGCATCCGGATCCGTGATCAGGAACGAGTAGTTCGGATTCGCTTGCAGGCTGGTGAACTTACGACGCGGAATGGTGTGGCTCATCCGCAGATGCGCACCGTCCCATTTGAACCGCATCGGCGACAGATCCGGAGCACCGTGCGGCGCGACCGTTCCGAGAACACCGACGATCGGCCGCCGGAGAAGGTCCGCGAGATCGGCTGGCACCTGTGCGGTCATGACACACTCCATCTTCGGTTCGCTGTGACGATTTCCATGGCGCGTCTAGCGCGCGATCACCGAGTCCGCGAACGCCCGGATCGACCGGGCCGCGGCATCGGGACTCGTGCTGTCGGCATGCACGACGGCCCAGGTGGCGCCGCGCTTCCCGAGGTCCTCCAGGACGTCTATCGCGGTCCGCACCGAGGAGCCGTCGGCGAAATCGATCACCGGGCAGACGATCTGGATGTCGACGGAGTCCGGATCACGTCCGGCGGCGGCCAGTTCGCGACGCACACCGTCGACGCCCTCGCTGAACTCCTCGGCATTCTCGATCGCGGTCGTGCGCATCGCCGCGGCCATCCCTCGATCCGCGATGATGGGCATCCACCCGGCACCGTGCCGGATGACCCTGCGCCGGGCGGCGACCCCGTTGCCCCCGATCCACAGTGGTGGATGGGGCCGCTGGACCGGACGCTGGAGCCACACCGGTCCCGGCGCGCCGAAACCTTCTCCGGCGACCGGAGATCCGGGGTCGGACCAGATCCGGCACATCGCCTCGAGCGACTCGTCGAGCAGGCGGCCCCGCTGTGCGTGATCAATGCCGAGCGCGGCGAACTCCGCGCGCAGGTATCCGGCTCCGACACCGGCGATCAGCCGGCCGCCCGAGACGATGTCCAGGCTTCCCAGCGCCTTGGCCGCGAGATACGGGTTGCGGAAAGGGAGCACGTACAGGTTGGTGAGCAGCCGGATCCGCGAGGTCACGCCGGCGATGTAGCTCAGCGCCGCGATCGGGTCCAGCGTGTTGTGCCCACCGCTGTGCCGCCATTTCAGTGACGGCGCGGGGTGCTCGCTCATCGCCACCGCGGCGAATCCGCATTCCTCGGCCGCGACCGCGAGTTCGCGAATCACCGCGGGATGCAGAAATTCCTCCGCGGCGCCGGGACGCTCACCGGGGTACTCCAGAACATATTTCATCACTGACAACTTCTGCCTCACCGATCCTCGCGCCGCCGTGACGGCTACCAGACAGACTGTAGCCTGTGCAGTTCCTTCTACTGTATATATTACAGTAGACACCTTCGCGGCCGATGTCACCGGCCCATCGACGCAAACGAGGTCAGCTGTGCAGATTTCCGACGAGGCAGGACCGCAAGGACCGCTGTCCGGGCTCACCGTGGTCGCGCTGGAACAGGCGGTGTCGGCGCCGATGTGCACGCGCGTCCTCGCCGACTTCGGCGCCCAGGTGATCAAGATCGAGAATCCGGCCGGCGGCGACTTCGCCCGGCACTACGACGATGTCGTCCACGGCCTCGCCGCGCACTTCGTCTGGGCGAATCGGGGCAAGGAATCCGTCGCGCTGGATCTCAAGGATCCCGACGGCCGCGCGATCCTGCGGCGGATCCTCGGGACCGCCGATGTCTTCGTGTCCAACCTGGCGCCGGGCGCGGCGGCCGCCCTCGGGTTGTCGGCCGAGCAGCTGACGGCGGAGTTCCCGGAACTCGTGGTGATGGAGATCGACGGCTACGGCGCGGGCGGCCCGCTGTCGCACAAACGGGCCTACGACCTGCTCATCCAGGCCGAGTCGGGCACCTGCGCGGTCACCGGCACAGCGGACGCGCCGGCGAAGCCCGGACCACCCATCGCCGATGTGAGTTCCGGCCTGTACGCGGCGCTGACGATCCTGGCGCTCCTCTGCGCCAAACGTGCTCCCGCCGGACGATCCGCCGTGCCCGCCAGCGCGTCGGTGAGCCTGTTCGACACCGCGGCCGAGCTGATGGGCTACCACCTCACCTACACCCGCCACACCGGGGTCGACCAGCAGCCGTTGGGCATGAGTTCGCCCGCGGTCGCCCCCTACGGCGCGTACTGCACCGCCGACGGCGCGACAGTCGTCCTCGGCACCACCAACGACCGCGAATGGCAGCGCCTGTCCCGCGACCTGATCGACCGTCCGGACCTCGCCGCCGACCCCCGGTACGCCACCAATGCCGACCGGGTGCGGCTGCGCGACGAACTCGACCGGGAGATCGCCCGCTGGTGCGGCCGCCACGAGGCCGACGCCGTGCAGGAGCAGGCGGATGCGGCCGGTATCGGCAATTCCCGGTTCCGAACGCCCGGCGAGGTCCTCACGCATCCGCACCTGGCCGCACGCCGACGCTGGCGCGCCATCCCGACCCCGGCGGGTCCGGTGACCGCACTGCTGCCACCACCGGTCATCACCGGCTTCGAGCCGCCGATGGGCGCGGTACCCGCACTGGGTGAGCACACCGAATCCGTGCTGGTAAGAGCGGGTTTCACGCCGGACGAGATCGAGGAGTTCCGCCGCCGGGGCGCGCTCGGGCCCGCCGGGAACAACGACGAAAGGACGATCCAGTGACCGCAGAACCCACCTTGCTCATCGAACAGACCGACGGGGTGTGCACTCTGACGCTGAACCGCCCGCACCGCAAGAACGCGATCAGCTTCCCGCTGTGGCACGCGCTGCGGGCAGCACTGAGCGACATCGCCGGAGACGAGACGGTCCGCGCCGTGGTCCTCACCGGCTCCGGCGAAACATTCTGTGCCGGTGCCGATATCGCCGATGCCGAGGGCATGGACGAATTCCCCGATCCCCGCACGGAACTCGCGACCATCAACGACACCGTGCGCCTGCTGCACGAACTGCCGGTGCCGACCCTGGCCAAGGTTCGCGGCGTCGCCGTCGGCGCCGGCTGGAACCTCGCGCTGGCCTGCGATCTCGTGATCGCGACACCGGAGACGCGGTTCTGCCAGATCTTCGCCCGCCGGGCGCTGTCGCTGGACTGCGGTGGCTCCTGGCTGCTGCCTCGACTGGTCGGCCTCCAGCAGGCCAAACGCCTCGCCTTGCTGGCGGAGATGATCGACGGAACGCAAGCCCTCGAACTGGGCTTGGTCACCTGGCTGCACACCGCCGACACGATCGACGGCGTCGCGACCGAGCTTGCCCAGCGCCTCGCCTCCGGTCCGCCGTTGGCGCTCCGGCAGACCAAGGACCTGCTCAACACGGGTACCGGTCGAACCCTCATGGAAGCCCTCGACGCCGAAGCGTCGGCGGCGAGCGCCAATCTCGCGGGACCGGACGTGCTCGAGGCCTTCGCCGCCTACGCGGAGAAGCGCGAACCGCGCTACACCCGCGCCCCGGAAGTCACCGCGTGAGCGGCCGTCAGGGAAGCGCACCGCGACGCAGGCGCGAACGTGGCTCCCTCAATCCGGAGGACATCATCGACGGCGCGTTCGAACTGGCCGAGCAGGTCACCGTCGACGGCCTGAGCATGCCGCTGCTGGGCAAACACCTCGACGTCGGGGTGACCAGCATCTACTGGTACTTCCGCAAGAAGGACGATCTGCTCAACGCGATGACCGACCGCGCGCTGCGCCGCTACCTGTACGCGGTGCCCTTTCCCTCGGTCGAGCCGCACAATTGGCGGGATTCGCTGGCCCGGCACGCGCGGATCATGCGCCGCACCTTCCTCGACAACCCGATCCTGTGCGACCTGGTCCTGATCCGCTCGGCGCTGAGCCAGCACGCGGCGCGACTCGGCGCCGAACAGGTGGAGCGGACCGTGGCGAACCTGGTCAGCGCCGGGTTGTCGCTCGACGACGCGTTCACCGTCTATTCGGCGGTCAACCTGCACGTGCAGGGATCGGTGGTGCTCCAGCGCCTGCACGACAAGAACCAGGAGCTGGGCAGCGAGGCCGCCGCGTACTACGACGTGATCCGGATCGAGCCCGAAACGACACCGCTGCTCGCCGCGGCCATGGCGGAAGGGCGCCGCTCCGGCGCACCCGACGACCACAACTTCGAGTGGGGTCTGGCCTCGGTGCTCGACCGCGCCCAGCAGGCCATCGCGATGCGCAGCAGCCCTTAGCCGCGGATGGCCATGCGTGACAGGAGAACCCGGATGGAAGGCGGTACCGAGGTGGAGCCGACACGGCGCGCACCCGGCGCAGAACCCACGACCCTGGGCGGGGTGCTGCGCGCGCACGCGCGAGCGTTCCCGGACCGGCCGCTGCTCGATCGGGGAGGCGAACAGCTGACCTTCGGTGCCGCCGAGCATCGTTCGGCGCTGCTCGCCCGCGGTCTCGCCGGACTCGGCGCCGGCAAGGGCGTGCATATCGGGCTGCTGTACCCCGACGGGGCGGAATTCGTTGTCGCGCTGCTCGCCGCCGCGCGCATCGGAGCCGTCGCCGTCCCGCTGCCCGCCTCCGCGGGCCCCGTCGAGATCCGGAATCTGCTGGCCCACAGTGATGCCCGGATCCTCCTGCGGGCGCGGGAGGATCACCTGCCGAGTGCGGCCAGGGTGGTCTCGGAGGCCCTGCGCGGCGCGGAATTCGACGCCGAGGGGAGGTGGTATTGCACGGCGGCACCACAGTTGCGCCACGTGATCACCGACAGCACGACACCGGCGCGGTACGCCCCGGACGTCCACCGATGGGCCGACGCCGTCGACGGCGAACACCTGGCCGCGCTCGAAGACGATGTCCATGCCGCGGATCCGCTGTGCCTGCTCTATCCGTCTTCCACCGACTCGCTCACCGGTGCCGTGCATACCCACGGCTCGCTGCTCGATGGTCATCGCGTGCGCAACCGGACGCGTGGGCTGACCGCGCAGGCCGTGTTGCGTTCCGATCACCCGCTCCCCTCCCCCACCGGAATCCTGTCCGGGTTGCTACCCGCCGTGCTCGCCGGGGCGACGCTGCAAGGCCGCGACGACATGCAGGCCACTGCCCGCCGCTCCGAGGGGCCGGGCTTGATCGAAGCGGGCGGTTCGGTTCTGTGGCACAGGGACGAGCGCCGAGCCGGCGGAATGCCGATGCCGGGCTTCGAGACAGCGGTCTTCGACCCCGAGACCGGCGCCGAGGTCGCTCCAGGAGTGGTCGGCGAGTTCTGTTTCCGCGGACCGTTCGTCATGCAGAACTACCATCGGCGAAGCCGTGAGGAGTGCTTCGATCCCGACCAGTGGTTCCACACAGGCGAACTCGTCCATCGCGACGATGACGGCGTGATCCACCCGGTGGGTCGCGGTATCGAGCCGTCACCGCGGGCGCACCCGGGCGAGCATCCCGCCACGACCATGGACCGGCTCGTCCGCGATCGGGCCGAGAGGTTCGGCGGTGTTCCGGCGGTGATCGAACCCGTTGGCCGGCTCACCTACGGCGAGCTCGACTCGGCGACAAGGGAACTCGCCGCCGTGCTCGTCGATTCCGGTGTCGGCAAGGGAACCAGGGTGGGGCTGCTGCTGCCCAACGGCATCGACTGGGTACGGATCGCTGTGGCGCTCACCAGGATCGGTGCGACCCTGGTCCCGTTGAGCACGCTGCTGCGTCCGCCGGAGTTGCGTGCCCAGCTGCGAGTCGCCGCGGTCCGGATCGTGGTGACGGTGCCGGAGTTCCGCGGCCGGAACTATCTCGTGGATCTCCCACCCGCTGACCCGGACGGCACGGTCGCAGCCGATTCGTCGCTCCCGGCGCTCAGGCAGATCTGGACCGCGGATCGGCTCCTGACCGCGAAGCCGACCAGCCGGGCGGTCCGAATCTCCACAGCCCTGGCCGAATCCGTGTCGGCTGCCGACACCTTCGCCGTCCTTTTCACGTCGGGAAGCCGAGGCATGCCCAAGGGAGTCCTGCACTCCCACGGCAGTGCTTTCGGCGCTGTCCGGGCCGGCTTGTCCGCCCGCGCCATCGACGCGAACACTCGCCTCTACCTGCCGATGCCGTTCTTCTGGGTCGGTGGCCTCGGCGGCGGAGTGCTCTCGACACTGCTCGCCGGTGCCACGCTCGTCACCGAAGCCGTCCCCCACCCGCCGGCTACCCTCGAGCTGTTGCGCAGGGAACGGGTGACGCTGTTCCGTGGCTGGCCCGAGCAGGCCGAGGCCCTTGCCCGGGTGGCCACGACCGACAGTGTCGCCGTGCCGACACTGCTGCCCGGCAGCCTGGACGCGTTGCTGCCCACCGAGCTACGGCCCAGACCCGGTGCACGCGCCAACCTGTTCGGCATGACCGAATCGTTCGGCCCGTACAGCGGGTATCCCGCGCACACCGACATGCCGGCGTCGGCCTGGGGCAGCTGCGGTCAGCCGTTCGCCGGGACGCAGCTCCGGATCACCGACCAGGACACCGGATCCGCGGTGCCCACCGGCGACGTGGGGGTCATCGAACTGCGCGGACCTCACCTGCTGCGCGGGATGTGCCTGCGCGAGCGCACCGCGTTCATGACACCGGACGGCTTCTACCGCACCGGTGACCTCGGCCGTGTCGACGACCGGGGCTTCCTCTTCTATCACGGCCGTGCCGACGACATGTTCAAGGTCAGCGGCGCGACGGTGTATCCCAGCGAGGTGGAGCGGGCGCTGCGCGGTCTCGACGGCGTCATCGATGCGTGCGTGACCGATGTCGCGGGCGAACAGGGCGCACGCGTGGGCGCGCTCGTGGTCTGCGACAGCTCGGCCACGCCGGACGGGCTGCGCGCCCAGGTCCGGGAGTCGTTGAGCGCCTTCAAGATACCCACGGTGTGGGTGCTGACGGATTCGCCCGAGCGGATACCGCGCGGCGCGACCGGCAAGGTCGACATCCGTGGTCTGCGCACCCTGCTGCAGTCCCCCCAGCCGGAAGGAGCTGGTCGGTGAGCGAGGATCAGCAGTCCGCGACACAGCCCTTGGCCGGGGTCCGGGTCGTCGAGATCTCCAGCTTCGTGGCCGCACCGCTGGCCGGGATGACCCTGAGTCAGCTCGGCGCCGAGGTCATCCGGGTCGACCCGCTCGGCGGTGCCGCCGATGTCCACCGGTGGCCGTTGACCGATGACGGCGCCAGCATCTACTGGACGGGCCTGAACAAGGGCAAACAGTCGGTCACCGCAGATCTCCGATCGCCGGAGGGACAGCAGCTGATCAGTCGGCTGATCACGGCCGGTGGCCCCGCGGGCGGAATCCTGCTGACCAATGTGTCCGGCCGCGACTGGCACAGCCATGCCGCTCTGTCCGCCCTGCGGCCGGATCTGATCCATCTCGAAATCCTCGGCCGTGCGGACGGGTCGACCGCCGTCGACTACACCGTGAACGCGGCCACCGGCTTCCCCCTCGTCACCGGACCGGCCGACCACGCCGAACCGGTGAATCATGTGGTGCCCGTGTGGGACCTGCTCTGCGGCCTGTACGCGGCGCTCGCGATCACCGCCGCGGTCCGGCACCGCGACGCCACCGGGGAGGGCAGCCGGATCTCGCTGCCACTGGAGGACGTCGCGCTGGCCACCGCGGGCAACCTCGGGTTCCTCACCGAGGCCATGGTGTGCGAGCGCACCCGTCCCCGGCTCGGCAATGCCGTCTACGGCCAGTTCGGCGGGCATTTCACCGGAGCCGACGGCGCGACCTTCATGGTGGTGGCTCTGACCGCCCGGCACTTCCGGGATCTCACCGAGCTCACCGGAACCGGCCACGTCGTCGACGCGCTCGCCGACGCGCTCGCGGCCAACTTCGCCGACGAAGGAGATCGCTACCGTCATCGCGAAGCACTCACCGGTCTCTTCACCCCGTGGTTCCGTACCCACACCGGCGCGCAGATCGCCGCCGGACTGGCGGGGACATCCGTGCTGTGGGAGCGTTACCGGACCTTCGGTGAAGTCGCCGCCGACCCGAAAGTCACTGCCAATCCCCTGTTCTCGCCCCTGGATCAGCCCGGCATCGGCACCTATCTCGCGCCCGGCGCACCGGTGTCGATCAACGGGACGCACCTGCCCGCCCGGATCGCTCCGGCGCTGGGTCAGCACACCACCGCGGTCCTGCTCGACCTGATCGGGCTCTCCACCCCGTCCATCACGGAATCGCGGAAGGCGGCGGCCGATATCTGATCCGCGCGCCCGAGCCGACGACCCGGTCAGCTCAGGCGTCGCCGCGAGAGCAGCGCCTGGGCCCGGGCGAGGTGCGGCCGGTCGAGCAGGGCACCGCGATGGCCGATCGCCCCGGTCGCGGGGTCGGCGGCGAACAGATCCACGATCTCCTGGGCGGCGGCCAGTTCGGCCTCGGTCGGCGCGAACGCGTCGTTGATGATCTCGACCTGGTCCGGATGGATGGCCAGCATGCCCCCGAAACCGTCCTGCCTCGCACGGAGGCAGCGCGCCCGCAGCCCGGCGGAGTCGCGGTAGTCGGCGTGGATGGTGTCGACGGCGACCGCGCCGGCGGCAGCGGCGCCGAACATGCACAGGCTGCGCGCCGTCTCGAGGACCGGACCGAACCGTCCGTCGGCGCCGCTCACCGCCGCCGCGCCGATCTCGGCCGCGAGATCGGCGACACCCCAGGTGACTGCGGCCAACCGGGGCGCATCTCGATAGGTCCCCATGGTGTGCACCGATTCGGCGGTCTCCGGGGCCAGCGCGATGACCGCGGTGTGTCCGGCCGGTGTTCCACCCGCCACTTCCAGAGCGGAGAGATAGTTGTCCAGCGTCCGCAGGTCCTGGCCGCCGCGGGCTTTGGGCAGCATGATGCCGCCGGGCCGGGCGGGCAGCACCGCCGCCAGGTCGGTCAGGGTGTGCGGGCTGTCGAAGGGGTTCACCCGGACCCACAGCCGACGCCGGTCCGCAGAGGGGCAGTCGGCCAGGAATTCCGCGCACAGGGCGCGAGCGTGGGCTTTGCGATCCTGGGCCACCGCGTCCTCGAGGTCGAGGATCACGATGTCGGCCGCGCTCGCAGCGGCTTTCGTCGTCTTCCGCTCGCTGTCGGCGGGAGCGAACAACCACGATCTCCGTCCGAGGTCGGCACCTGCGCCGCGCGCTCCACTGAATATCATCCCGTGAATGTTACTGTATTTGTTTCTGGTGATCACCTGCGCGGGTCACGCGCCCGCGTGCCGGGCAGCGGAAACTCCATCGGTAATGGTTACTGTGGTAAATAACAAAGGCCGCGCACCGATATAGCCCCCACACCAAAGACTCCACGAAGGTGGCCACAGATGACGAAACGAGCAACCACGGACAGGCGCCCCCGGCGCGAGCGGGGTTCCCTGAACCCCGAGGACATCCTCGACCGCGCTTTCGAGCTCGCCGAGGAGATCTCGCTGGACAACCTGAGCATGCCGCTGCTCGGCAAGCACCTCGGCGTCGGTGTCACCAGCATCTACTGGTACTTCCGCAAGAAGGACGAACTCCTCAACGCGATGACCGACCGAGCGTTGCAGCAGTACGAGAATGCCGCGCCGTTCATCGAGACCGACGACTGGCAAGACACCCTGCGCAACCACGCGCGCACCATGCGCAAGACGTTCCTGAGCAACCCGATCCTGTGCGATCTGATCCTCATCCGTGGCGCGCTGAGTCCTCGTGCGGCACAGGTCGGCGCCGTGATGACCGAGAAGGTCGTCGCCAGCCTGGTCGACGCGGGGATGTCGGTCGATGACGCGGTGGACACCTATTCCGCGGTCCAGCTGCACACGCGCGGCTCGGTGGTTCTGCAGCGGCTCTACGACAAGAACAAGGAGTCCGGCGACGAACCGGGTGCGTACTACGAACACCTGCAGATCGCACCGGACACCACCCCGCTGCTGGCCGAAGCGAGCGCCAGGGGCCACCACAGCGGTGCTCCGGACGATCACAACTTCGAATACGGGCTCGACTGCATTCTCGAACGAGCGGTGCGCCTGATCGGCGCGCCCCCGAAGAAGGCCGCGGCCAAGAAAGCCGCAGCGAAGAAGACCCCGGCAAAGAAGGCGGCCGCGCAACCCGCCGCGAAGGCCACCGCGGCGAAGAAGACCACGACGGCCCGGAAGACGGCCGCCCCTCGCCGTACCCGCGCGGCGGCGGGCACCGAGTAGCCACCCGACCGCTACGCCAGCTCGTCGAGCCGACGGACATTCCATCGGCCGGTGAAGGCCGTCTCCCGTTTCTGCGCGAACGCCGCGTAGGCCTCGGGCAGATCCTCGACGGCGAAATTGACCGCCTGCGCGCGCGACTCGCCGGCCAGGGCCTCACGCAGGGATCGGTCCACGCCCTCGTTGAGCAACGCCTTGGTCTGCGAGATCGCGATCGGCGGGCCCGCGGCGAGCCGCTGCGCGATCCCGTCGACGAACTCGTCGATCTCCGCCTCGGGCTTGATCCAGGTGAGCAGGCCGAGTTCGCGCGCTTCGGCCGCGTCGATCGTCTCCGCGAGCAGCGCGAGCCGCTTGGCCTGCTGGACGCCGACGAGCTTGGGCAACAGCCACGAGCCACCGCAGTCGATCGAGAGCCCACGCCGGGTGAACACCTGGGAGAACGTCGCGTCCGGTGTGGCGACGACCAGGTCGCAGCCCAGAGCCAGGTTCCAGCCTGCGCCGACCGCGACCCCGCGTACCTTCGCGACGGTAGGTACCGGCAGATCGTGCAGGAATTGGGCGACATCGGCGATCGCCCGCAGCTTCCGGAACGGCGCGGCATAGGGATCGCTGTCGACGACGTCCGCGCCCGAGCAGAAGGCACCGCCCGCCCCGGTGACGACGACGGCACCCACGCCGGGTTCGTGGGCGATCGCGTCCAGCGCACCGCGCAGCGCGTCCCACAGTTCGAGGGTGATCGCGTTCTTGCGGCTGGGCCGATTGAGCGTGAGCGTCACAACGCGGTCGTTGCGCTCACGGCGCAGAATGTCGGTCACGGGGATCGGGTCCTTCCGTTCTGCCGGCGTCACCCGGTGCGCGATGACAGAAACAGGTCGGTGTCGAGCGGAGCCAATCCTGGCACCGCCCGGTATCGGCCGAAGTCGGTGACGCCGTGCGCAGCCAGCACATCCTCGTCGACGAGGAACCGGCCCGAGACCTCGCCCGGCGAGGTGAACACCAGATAGGCGGCGTCGGCGCAGATCTGCGGGATCCGCGCGGTGGCCACGCGCTGCGCACCACCGGGCCGGTTGCGGATCGCCGCGGTCGCGATCGTCGTGCGCGGCCACAGGGAGTCGACCTTGATGCCGCTGCCGCGCAGTTCCTCGGCGAGCCCCAGCGTGACCAGCGACATACCGTACTTGGCGATGGTGTAACCGAGATGAGCTCCGGCCCAGCGCGGTTCGAGGTTCAGCGGTGGCGACATCGTCAGGATGTGCGGATTACGGCCCGTCTCAGCCGATTTCCGCAGGAACGGCAGCGCCGTCTTGGCGAGCAGGAAACTGCCACGACAGTTGATGTCCTGCATCAGGTCGTAGGCCTTCATCGACAGGTCCTCGGTGCGCGAGAGGTCGATCGCGGACGCGTTGTTGACCACGATGTCGATCCCGCCGAACCGCTCGGCGGTCTGCTCGACCGCCGCCGCGACGACCTCGTCCCGGCGGACGTCGCCGATCACCTTCAGCACAGTGCCACCCGCCAGCTCGAGCTCCTCGGCGGCGGTGTGGATGGTGCCGGGCAAACTCGGGTGCGGGCGATCGGTTTTGGCGATCAGGGTGATGTTGGCGCCGTCCGCGGCCGCCCGCCGGGCGATCTCGAGTCCGATCCCCCGGCTGCCGCCGGACATGATCATCGTTCGCCCCGCGAGGGCTCTGTCACCGTCGGGCATTCGACCGGTCTCCGATCCGCTCGACCCGACGGCAAGGCCGGCGGGTAATCATACTGTTGTTATTACAGTACATACCTCTGGAGCTAACGTCCAATGTCACTTACTGTAATACGGACAGTATTCTCTGGCCGATTCCGGCCCGCGCGCTCGCCCGTCGACGACGGCTCACCACCACCCTGCCCCCGAGGAGCGGAACACCATGGCCTACGTCATCACCCAGCGCTGCTGCAACGATGCGAGTTGCGTCGCCGACTGCCCCGTCGACTGCATCCGGCCCCGTCCGGACGAACCCGGGTTCGCGTCCGCCGAGATGCTCTACATCGATCCCGACACCTGTATCGATTGCGGCGCCTGCGTCGACGCGTGCCCGGTGGACGCCGTCTTCGCCGAGGACGACCTGCCCGACGTGCTGACCGGATTCGCCGACATCAACGCCGCGTACTTCCGGCAGCATCCGCTGCTGCCCGCGCCCGACCCCGTCGCACCCCTGCGGTTACCGAAGAACCTCGGCCCGCTGCGGGTGGCTATCGTCGGCGCCGGCCCCGCGGCCTGCTACGCCGCCGAGGAACTGCTGCGGCGCAGCGCCGCCGAGATCGAGATCTTCGACCGCCTCCCCACCCCGTGGGGCCTGCTCCGTTCCGGAGTCGCGCCGGATCATCGGAGCACCAAGGCGATGACCACCCGATTCGAGCCGGTCCTCGACCGCGAGGCCGTCGGACTCCACTTGAATGTCGAAGTGGGCGTGCATATCTCGCACGACGAGCTGCTCACCGACCACCACGCGGTGCTGTACGCGGTCGGCGCTTCCGGTGACCGCGCCCTGGATATCCCGGGCGAGGACCTGCCCGGCTCGCACTCCGCCACGGAGTTCGTCGCCTGGTACAACGGTCACCCCGACTATGCCGACCGGGTGTTCGACCTGTCGGGCCCGCGCGCGGTGATCATCGGCAACGGCAATGTCGCCCTGGATGTGGCCCGGGTCCTGACGATGCCACCGGATGTGCTCGAGGGCCGGACCGATATCGCCGAGCACGCACTCACGGCTCTGCGGGCGAGCCGTATCACCGAGGTCGTCCTGATCGGGCGGCGCGGTCCGCTACAGGCGGCCTACACCGGTCCGGAGTTCCTCGCGCTGGGCCATCTCGATGGTGTCGACGTCGTCGTCGAGTCGACCGACCTCGACCTGGACCCCGGGAGCCGCGCCCTGCTCGACGATCCCGCCGCCGAACCATCACTGCGACTGAAGTATTCGGTGGCACAGCAGTATTCGACGTCGGCGGGCACACCGGGACACCGCCGCATCGTCTTCCGCTATCTCGCCTCGCCGACCGCACTGACCGGTGACGGCAAGGTCGAGTCCGTCGAGCTGGTCCACAACGAACTCACCGCGCGGGACGGTAGCCTCCATGCCGAGCCCACCGACCGCACCGAAACCCTCATGGCCGGGCTGGTACTGCGCGCGGTCGGCTATCGGGGCACTGCGCAACCCGGACTGCCCTTCGATCCCGCGCGTGGGGTGATCCCCAACGAGCACGGCCGGGTCGTCGGATCGGACGGCGCACCGGTGGACCGGGTCTATGTGACCGGCTGGATCAAGCGAGGCCCGCAGGGCGTCATCGGGACCAACCGGGTCGACGCGCAGGAGACGGTCGAGGCCATCCTGTCCGACTTCGCCGCGGGGCGCCTGTCGTCCCCGAGCGGCGACCGGGCCGCACTCACCGAGTTGCTCGACCGCAGGCAGCCCGACCGCGTCGGCCGGGACGGCTGGGCGGCCATCGATCGCGCCGAACTGGCCGCGGGCGCCGCCGCAGGCAGGCCGCGCGTCAAACTGGCCACCCGGGCCGCCCTGCTCGCTGCGGCCTGCGCACCACAGCAGTCCTGAAAGCGCCACCGCCGCTCCGGATCACGGAGCGGCGGTGGCGGTTTCGGGTGGCCGTGGTGACGGCACGACTCACTTCGGCTGGAAGCGCTGACCGCCGTCGATCCGCACCACTTCCCCATTGATGTACGGGTTCTCGAGCAGGTGCTGGGCCAGCAACGCGTATTCCGCCGGTGCGCCCAGCCGCTTCGGGAACGGCACGGACGCGGCGAACTGCGCGAGCTTCTCCTCACCGAGGAAATCCATGATCGGGGTGTGCATGGTGCCCGGCGCGATGCTGTTGACCCGGATCCCCACCGCGCTCAGATCGCGAGCGGCGACCAGCGTCAGGCCGATCACGCCGCCCTTGGCCGCCGCGTAGGCGGACTGGCCGATCTGGCCCTCGTAGCCGGCGATCGAGCTCGTCATCACCACGGAACCGCGTTCACCGTTGGCCTTGGGCTCGAGCTTGGCCATCGCGGCCGCCGCGAGTCGCAGCACGTTGTAGGTGCCAGTCAGGTAGAGCGCGATCGTGTCGGTGAAACCCTTCAGGGTGTGCGGGGATCCGTCCCGGTTGACCACCTTCTCCAGCACGCCGAAGCCACCATGGGCGATCACCGCGTAGCGCAGCGTGCCCAGTTCGGCGGCCGCGGCGATCGCGTTCTCCACCGAGTCCTCGTCGAGCACGTCGGTCCGCACGTAGACGGCCTTGTTGCCCAGCTCGGTCGCCAGGGCGTTGCCCTTCTCGTCATTCAGGTCGGCGATCACCACGGCCGCACCCTCGGCGTGCACCTTGCGCACCGTCGCGGCACCGAGGCCACCGGCACCGCCGGTCACCAACACCACTTCACCTTCGAACGACATTGTTTCTCCTCACTTCTCGGTTCGACGGCGGGCACGGAGGCCGTGCGGCCTCACTTGCCCGTCCACTGGGGGGTTCGCTTCTCGGCGAAGGCTTTCGCGCCTTCCTGCGCGTCCGCGGTGGCGAAGACCGGCCCGATGAGCGCCATCTGCTTCTGCCACATCTCGTCGGGGTGCCACGCGGCCGCCTCGACGATGACCTGCTTGGTCACCGCGACGGCGACCGGCCCGTTGGCGGTGATCCGCTCGGCCAGGGCCAGTGCCCGGTCCAGGGCTTCGCCCGGCTCGGCCAGCTCGTTGACCAGACCCCACGACGCGGCGTCCGCGGCGGTGAAGGTGTCGCCGGTCAGGGACAGTTCCAGCGCCTTCTGGTACGGGATCCGCCGGGGCAGCCGCAGCAGTGCGCCGCCACCGGCGACCAGGCCGCGCTTGACCTCGGGGACACCGAACTGCGCGGTACGCGAGGCCACGACCAGGTCGGTCGCCAGCACCAGTTCGGTGCCGCCGGCCAGGGCGTACCCCTCGACCGCGGCGATGATCGGCTTCCGCGGCGGCTTCTCGGTGAAGCCGAGACCCCGACCGGCGACGTAGGGGTACTCCCCCGCCGCGAACGCCTTCAGATCCATTCCGGCACTGAAGTTTCCGCCACTGCCGGTCAGCACCGCGACCGACAGTCCAGCGTCGCCGTCGAGTTCGTCCATGGCGTCGGCCAGCCCCTGACTGACCGCGAGATTCACCGCATTGCGTGCCTGCGGCCGATTGATCGTGACGACCAGTGTCCGGCCGCGTCGTTCGACCTGTACTTCATCCGACACAGGGACCTCCTTGTTCCTTCGCTGATTGCCGGGTGCTCAGACTTCGATGACCAGGGCGCCGCCCATACCGCCACCGGCGCACATGGCGCTGACACCGATCCCGCCGCCGCGACGGCGCAGCTCGTAGATCAGCGTCGCCACCTGGCGGGCGCCGGAGGCCGAGATCGGGTGGCCGAGGCTGCAACCGCTGCCGGAGAAGTTCACCGTCGACTCGTCGATGCTGTGCTTGCGGCAGGCGGCGATCGGGACCGAAGCGAAGGCCTCGTTGATCTCCCACAGCGCCACATCGGCGACGCTCAGCCCGGCGCGATCGAGCACCTTGCCGACCACCTCGACCGCGGCGAGCCCGTTGTCCGCCGGTGTCACCGCGACATTGGCCCAGGTCCGGACCGTGGCCAGCACCTCGAGGCCGGCACCTGCGGCATAGTCGTCGGCGGTGACGGTGACCGCGGCGGCGGCGTCGTTGATGCCGCTGCTGTTGCCCGCGGTGATGGAGAAGCCCTCGATCCCGGGGTGCAGCACCGGCAGCGAGGCCAGCCGCTCGAGGGTCGTGTCGCGGCGGGGATGCTCGTCGACCGCGAAATCGAGCACCGAGCCGTCGGCCTGGGCCACCTTCAACGGCAGAATCTCCTCGGCGAACCGGCCCTCATCGATCGCGGCGATCGCGCGCTGGTGGGAACGCAGCGCCCACTCGTCCATCTCCTGGCGGCTGATGCCGACCTTCTTGGCGGTGTTCCAGCCGACCGTGATCGACATGTCGGTCGCCGGGGCGTCGGGGGTCTCCGGATGCGATGGCGGGATCCAGGGCTCGCGGAACTCGAGATCGGGGCCGACGCCGGGTACCCGCCACTTCATGAGCGGTGCCGTGGACAGCGACTGCACACCACCGGCGACGATGACGCGTTCCACACCCGCGCTGATGTGCGCGGCCGCGTTGGCGATCGAGGTCAGGCTGCCCGCGCAGTGCCGGTTCACGGCCTGGCCGGGAACGCCGGTCATCCCGGCGGCCACCGCGGCGTGCCGGGCGAGATCGCCGCCACCGTAGTTCAATTCGGCGAGGATGACATCGTCCACCTCGGCGGGGTCGATACCGGAGCGGCGGACCGCCTCGGTGAGGATCTCCGTGGCGAGGGTCTCCGATGCCACATTGACGAGCGCGCCCTTGAAGGACCGCCCGATCGCGGTCCGTACCGCGCTGACGATGACCGGTTTGGCCATATCTCTCAACCTTCGTCTCTCTGGGCCGCACCGGGCGGTGCGGCGTTGATCTGTTCGGTGACAGCAGTGGGGTTGCGGGGCATCACGACGCCGCCGGTGCGCCGGTGGAACGGAGCGTCGCCGCTGCCGCCACCAGATCGAGGTCGTCGGCGCCGAGCAGGTCGCGCGGAAGCGGGGCACCGTCCCCGATCAGCTCCTGTGCGGCGCGGACGTCTTTGGGCCTGCCGACTCCGAGAGCACCGATCAGCCGGTCCTGCGCCAGGGACAGCGCGAGGAAGGCGCCGCCGTCGAGGTCGCCGAGGACGACGAGTTCGTCACCGCGAGTGGGCCATCCGGCGATCTGCAGGGTGCGGCCGAATTGGCTGGTCCAGCACCACGGGACGTCGCGGTAGGGCGATCCGTGACCGAGCACGCTGCGTGCCGCGGCACTGCCGTGCGCCTGGGCGTGGTTCCAGTGCTCGACCCGTTCGGTCCCGCCCAGGATCTCGTTGGGGAACCGGGCGACATCGCCGGCGGCGAACACCGCGGGCGAAGAGGCCGCGCAGTACTCGTCGACGAGCACGCCGTCGGCGACCGTGAGCCCGGCGGCCTCGGCCAGGCCGGTCTCCGGTGTCATCCCCACCGCGACGATCACGACATCGCCGCGCCAGGACCGGCCGTCCTCGGCGGACACCGTAGTCACCGAGTCCCTGGTCTCCGCCGCGACGAGCCGCACTCCGGTGTGCACGCCGACCCCGCGATCACGGTGCAGGCGTTCGTAACTCGCCGAGATCGCGCTGGGCAGCACACGCTCGAGCACCTGGTCGGCAGCCTCCAGCACGGTGACCTCGGCCCCGCTGCCGCGCACGGCCGCGGCCACCTCCATCCCGATCAACCCGCCGCCGATGACCAGCACCGACAGTGTCTCGCCGACCTTTCCGGCCGCGCCGAGCATTGGTCGTAGCGCATCGAGGTCGGCCAGCTGCCGCACCGTGTACGCCTCGGGGACGAGGTGGTCCAGCCGTTTCGCGCGGCCTCCGGTGGCCAGCACCACAGCGTCGTACGCCAGGTCGGATCCGTCCCCGAATTCGACACGGGCGGCATCGGTATCGAGGCGGGTGGCGATCGTGGCAGTGCGCAGCTCGATGCTCATGTCCGCCCAGAAGGCCGGCTGTTCGAGCCGGGCCCGCTCCGCGCCGGCCGTGCCGGACAGCAGTTCCTTGGACACCATCGGCCGCCGGTAGGGCTGCGCCCGTTCGGCACCGGCCAGCACGATCGACCCCGTGAACCCCTCCCTGCGCAGGGTTTTGGCGGCGCCGACTCCGGCGATACCGGAGCCGACGATCACGATCTGCCCGCGGCGCGGAACCGTCACCGCGCGACCTCGATCATCTCGAAGTCGGACTTCTCCGCACCGCAGTCCGGGCAGGTCCAGTCGTCGGGGATGTCGTCCCACCGGGTGCCGGGGGCGATGCCGTCGTCGGGCCAGCCCAGTTCCTCGTCGTACTCCCAGCCGCAGATGACGCAGCGGAAGAGCTTACTGGCCGTGGTCGTTTCGGTCATGGTTCACTTCCCCCAGGGCACGGCCTTGACGAATCCGCCTGCGTCCACGCGGATCTGGCTGCCCGTCACGAACCGGGCGGCGTCGGAGGCCAGGAACACGACCATGTTCGAGACGTCCTGCGGCTGGATGTAGGGCACGGGCATGGCCTGCATGGCCGGGAACGCCTGCTCCGCGTCGGCGCGGGTCGGGGCGTCCTTGTCGGGGCGGAAGATCTTGTACATGCCGTCGTTGTGCAGCATGTCGGTGTCCACGTTGGTCGGGTGGACCGCGTTGACCCGGATCGATTGCTTGGCCAGCTGGATCGACAGATCGTTGACGTAGTGCGCGACGACCTGCTTGGCGAAGCTGTAGGCCGAGCCGCCGGGCCCCTGCTTGGTGGAGCTGCCCAGCTGCGCGGCCAGCGAACCGGTCGCGATGATCGAGGCGCCCGCGCCCAGGTGCGGCAGACTGGCCTGTACCACGTTGAACACCCCGACCAGATCGGTGTCGATGGTGTCCGACCACGATCGCATGCTCTGCCCGCTGCCCAGCGGCGCGATGCCCGCGTTGGCGACCACGATGTCGAGGCGGCCCAGCGCTTCCGCGCCTGCGGCAACCGCGGCCCAGACCGCGGTGCGGTCGCGCACGTCGACGATCGCCGGGTGACAGCGCCTGCCCTCCTTCTCGACCAGCCGGGCGGTCTCCTCGAGATCCTCGGGCCGGGCCAGGGGGTAGGTGTTCCCCTCGAGGTCCGCGCAGATGTCGAGGGCGATGATGTCGGCGCCCGCGGCGGCCAGGTTGACCGCGTGCGAGCGTCCCTGTCCGCGGGCCGCGCCCGAGATGACGGCGACCTTGTCGTCCAAACTTCCCACTGATGGCAACCTTTCAGTACTTCTACGGTGGTCGGGGGTGCTCGCGGGCTCAGTGCTGTCGCGGGAGCCGGGAGCCGATGGTCTTGGTCTCGAGGTACTGCTGGAAGCCCTCGATGCCGCACTGGCGGCCGACTCCGCTGTTCTTGTAGCCGCCGAACGGCGCGTCCGCGCCGTAGAACATGCCGCCGTTGACGCCGACCGCGCCGGTGCGCAGGCGACGCGCGATCGCCATCCCGCGGTCGTCGCTGCGCGAGAGCACGGCGCCGGCCAGACCGAACGCGGTGCTGTCGGCGATGCGGACCGCCTCGTCGTCGTCGGCGAACGGGATGACGACGAGCACGGGCCCGAACACCTCCTCCTGGGCGATCGCCAGTCCGGGGTCCTCGGTGGCGAAGACGGTCGGCGAGAAGAAGTGCCCACCGGCCAGGTGTGCGGGCAGATCGGCGGGTATCGCGCCGCCGGTGACCAGGCGCGCGCCGTCGCGCTGCGCCCGTGCGCACGCGGCGCGGACCCGATCTTGCTGTGCGGCACTGATCAACGGGCCGACGAGGGTTTCCGGCAGTGCCGGATCGCCGACCGGGACCGCGGCGAAAGCCGCCGCGACGGCCTCGACCATGTCGTCGTAGAGAGAGCGGTGCACCAGCATCCGGCTCGTCGCCGCGCAGGCCTGACCCGCGTGCACGCAGACCCCGATGGCGCTGCGCAGAGCGAGCTCCGGTTTCGCGTCGTCGAGCACGATCAGCGCGGATTTCCCGCCGAGCTCGAGGAACGTCCGCTTCATCGACGCCGAGCCCTGACGCAAGAGCAGGCGCCCCACCTCGGTCGACCCGGTGAACGACACCAGATCCACGCGCGGATCGGTGGACAGCAATCCGGCCACGTCGTTCGACGGCGTGGTCACGATATTCACCACACCCGGCGGGAAATCGGTGTGCTCGGCGATCAGCCTGCCGAGCCGGGTGGCGTTCCACGGCGTGTGCGGATCCGGTTTCAGGACAACGGTATTGCCCGCGGCCAGGGCGGGGCCGAGCTTGTTGAACACGACCTCGACAGGGAAGTTCGACGGGCAGATCGCCGCGACGACACCGACCGGTTCCTGCACCACGGTGCGTTTGTTCCGGTCACCGAAGAGTCCGCCGCCCGCGAGCACCCGCTCCCAGGCGAATTCGTCGATGAGCCCGGCTGGATAGCGCAGCGCCTCGGCCAGTGGCCAGTCCAGCTGGGCGTTGTGGGTCGTCATGACCGGGCAGCCGACCTCGGCGACCAGCTCGGTGCGCAGCAGTTCCTTCTCGGCTTCCAGCGCGCTCTGCAATTGCTCGAGGCAGCGGCGGCGCAGCGCCCGGTCGACCGGCCAAGAGCTGTGGTCGAACGCCCGGCGCGCGGCGGCGATCGCCCGCGTCATGTCCGCCTCCCCCGCGGCGGCGGTGACGCCGAGCACCGACCCGGTGGCCGGGCTGTGGTTGTCGAACATCGCGCCCGACAGCGCGCCAGTCAGCTCACCGTCGATGAGCATGCGCGACTCGGCCTGCGCGGCGGCCACCAGCCCCAGCTCCGTACTCAGTGCGGTCCGCTCGCCGACGACCTCGCTCACATTGCCTCCCGATGACCATCCTGGATGATTAACTGTAATGATTACCGTATAGTACTTCGGGACACGTATCAATCGCGGGAAAGGAGCACCGATGTCCGGATTGCTCAGTGGCGTCACGGTTGTCGAGCTGGCGTCGTGGACCTATGTGCCGAGCGCCGGCGCGGCACTGGCCGACTGGGGCGCGAACGTCATCAAGGTCGAGGACACCCGGGGCGGAGATCCCTGCCGCAACCTGACCATCGGCGGCCTCGACGGCACCGGCACCGCGGTCCAGGCCAATTTCATGATGGAACTCGGCAATCACGGCAAGCGCAGCATCGGCGTCGACATCAAAACCGAACAGGGCAGGCAGATCCTGGGCCGGCTGATCGCCGAGGCCGATGTCTTCCTGACCAACTGGCTGCCCGCCCCCCTCCAGCGCGCGGGCCTGACGGTGCCGCAGATCCGGGAGTTCAACCCGTCGGTGATCATCGCCCGCGGCAGCGGCCACGGCAGCCGCGGTCCGGAGAAGGACCGTGGCGGCTTCGACGCGGCCAGCTACCTCGCCCGGGCGGGCGTGGCCTACGCCCTGTCCCCGACCGACGCCGAGTTCCCGATGGCGCAGGGCCCCGCCTTCGGCGATCTCCAGGGCGGCATCACGCTGGCGGGTGGCGTCACCGCCGCGCTGTTCCATCGCGAGCGCACCGGCCACGCGCCGATCGTCGACAGTTCGCTGCTCGCCCAGGGCATGTGGTCGGTCGCGCCCGACATCGCCGCCGCCGACTACTACGCCATCGACCGGATTCCGGCCGGCGAGGCAGGCACCGCCCTCAACCCCGCCGTCAACCGCTACCGCACTCGGGACAACCGCTGGGTGCAACTGGTGCTGCTGCAGGCCGATCGGTTCTGGGCCGGCTTCTGTGAGCGCATCGGCCGCCCCGATCTGGGCACCGACCCACGGTTCACTCCACTCGCCAATCTGGTCGTCAACCAGGAAGCCGCCACCGCCGAGCTGCGCAAGACCTTCGCCGAGGAGGACCTCGCCCACTGGCAGAAGGCCCTCGCGGACGAGCCGGGCGTGTGGGCCACCATCGCCAGCCCCCGGGAAGTGCTGACCGACCCCCAGGTCACCGCCAACGGCTACCTCATGACCATGACCGACAGCGGCGGCACCGAGTACCGCACGGTGGCCGCCCCGGTCCAGTTCGACGAGACCCCGGCACCGGCCAGCCGCGCACCCGAGTACGGCGAACACACCGAGACGATCCTGCTCGAGATCGGCCTGAGCTGGGACGACATCGTCGCCGCCAAGGACAGCGGGGCAATCCTGTGACCGAGACGCAGAAGCGGTACCTCAGCTGCCCGTGCGGCGAGTGGCCGACCGGCGCCGACGAAGACGACCTCGTCGAGCGAGCTCGGCAGCACCTCACCGAGCGCCATCCCGACCACAGCTATACCAGGGACCAAATCCTCTTCCTGGCCCACTAGCCTTGCGGAAATCTCTATAGTAATACTTACAGTATCTAAGTTAGGAGAGTGCTCGTGGACAAGAACGATATGATCCTGATCAGCGTCGATGACCACATCATCGAACCGCCGGACATGTTCGCCGAACACCTGCCGAAGAAGTACGCCGCCGACGCTCCGCGCCTGGTACACACCCCCGACGGTGCCGATGTCTGGAAGTTCCGCGACACCGTCATCCCGAATGTCGCCCTCAATGCCGTGGCGGGGCGGCCGAAGGAGGAATACGGCCTCGAGCCCGACGGCCTCGACGAGATCCGGCCGGGCTGTTTCGACGTGCACGAGCGCATCAAGGACATGAACGCCGGCGGCATCCTGGCGTCGATGAACTTCCCCTCCTTCCCCGGCTTCGCGGGCAGGCTGTTCGCGACCGAGGATTCGGACTTCTCGCTGGCGCTCGTCCGGGCCTACAACGACTGGCACATCGATGAGTGGTGCGGCGCCTACCCCGGCCGCTTCATCCCGATGGCGCTGCCGGTGATCTGGGACGCCGAGCTGTGCGCCGCCGAGGTCCGCCGGGTCGCGGCCAAGGGCGTCCATTCGCTGACCTTCAGTGAGAATCCGGCGGCGCTGGGATACCCCAGTTTCCATGACCCGTACTGGAATCCGCTGTGGAAGGCACTCGTCGATACCGACACCGTGCTGAGTGTGCACATCGGGTCGTCGGGGCGGCTGTCCATTCCCGCGGTGGACTCCCCGCCGGACGTGATGATCACGCTGCAACCCCTCAACATCGTGCAAGCGGCGGCCGATCTGCTCTGGTCCCGGCCCGTCAAGGACTACCCCGACCTGAAAATCGCGCTGTCCGAGGGCGGCACGGGCTGGATCCCGTATTTCCTGGAACGGGTGGACCGCACCTTCGAGATGCATTCGACCTGGACGTTGCAGAACTTCGGCGGCAAGCTGCCCTCGGAGGTGTTCCGCGATCACTTCCTCACCTGCTTCATCAGCGATCCGGTCGGTGTCCGTCTCCGGCACGAGATCGGCGTCGACAACATCTCCTGGGAGATGGACTACCCGCACAGCGACTCCATGTGGCCCGACGCTCCCGAGGTGTTGTTCGCGCTGCTCGAGCAGGAGCAGGTGCCCGACGACGAGATCGACAAGATCACGCACCTGAACGCGATGCGCTGGTACTCCTTCGACCCGTTCCAGCACATCCCCAGGGAGCAGGCCACCGTCGGCGCGCTGCGTGCCGCCGCGGCCGACCACGACGTCAGTATCCGGTCCCGCAGCCAGCGGACCACCTCGGCGGCCGAGGACAAGCTGGCCGCCTTCCAGGCCCAGATCAAGGCCGCCACCGCGCACACCGCGAGCTGACCGGTACGACCGCGCGCCACCCCGGAACACATGCGGGGTGGCCGCCTCCGCTGTGAACCGATGAGGTGAGATCTTGAGCATTTCCGTGCTCCTCGAGATGGCCGCGGCCACCCGGCCCGACCACAACGCCGTCGTCGCCGACGGCACCACGACCACCGTGGCCGAGCTGAGCGGCCTGGCCGACCGCGCGGCGGGCCTGATCGACTCGGCGGGCGTGGGCCATGTCGCCTACGTCGGCACCGGCGGAATCATGCTGCCGCTGCTGCTGTTCGGGTCCGCGCGGGCGGGCCGCGCGTTCACTCCGCTGAACTACCGGCTCGGCGCGGCCGCGCTGCGGGAGCTCATCGAGCGGCTCCCCACCCCGCTCGTGGTCGCCGACGACGAGTACGCCGACATCGTCGCGGGGACCGGCAAGCAGGTCATCGGCTCCGCGCTGTTCTGCGCGGCGGTCCGCACCGCGTCCGGCGACACCACCATCACCGAACCCGCGCCCGAGGACACCGCGGTCCTGCTGTTCACCTCGGGCACGACCGCCCAGCCCAAGGCCGTGGAGCTCAGCCACGCCAATCTGACGAGCTATGTCATGGGCACCGTCGAATTCGGTTCTGCCGCACCGACGGACTCGGCCCTGGTCTGCGTCCCGCCGTACCACATCGCCGGTGTCGGTGCCGCCCTGTCGAACCTCTATGCCGGCCGAACCACGGTGTATCTGCGGCAGTTCGACGCGCAGCGCTGGATCACGCTGGTCCGCGAGGAAGCCGTCACCAACGCGACGGTGGTGCCGACGATGCTCGACCGGATCGTCACGGCCCTGCGCGCGGCGCCCGGGACCGGGCTGCCGAGCTTGCGCACGCTCGCCTACGGCGGTTCCCGGGCGCCGCTCCCACTGGTACGCGCGACCCTCGAACTGCTGCCGGAGGTCGGCCTCGTCAACGCCTACGGGCTCACCGAGACCAGCTCGACCATCGCGGTGTCGACACCGGAGGACCACCGGGTCGCCTTCGCGGCGACCGATCCCGCGATCGCCCGCAGGCTCGGTTCGGTCGGTCGGGCGGTGCCGGGCATCGAACTGGAGATCCGGGCCGAGGACGGAACCGTCCTGGCGCCCGGCGAGATCGGCGAGCTCTTCGTCCGGGGCCCCCAGGTGTCCGGGGTCTATCGTGGTCTCGGCTCGGTGCTCGACGCCGACGGATGGTTCCCGACCAGGGACCTGGCCGCGCTGGACGCGGACGGCTATCTGTTCATCGGTGGGCGCTCCGACGACACCATCATCCGCGGCGGCGAGAACATCGCCCCGGCCGAGCTCGAGGATGTCCTGGTCGAGCATCCCGAGGTGGCCCAGGTGGCCGTCGTCGGCCTACCGGACCAGCAGTGGGGCCAGATCCTGGTCGCCGTTGTCGTGCCGGTCCCCGGTGCGGCCCCGGACCCGGAACGGCTGCGCGAACACGTCCGCGCGAACCTGCGCGGTTCTCGTACTCCGGACCGGGTCGTCTTCCGGACAGATCTCCCGACCAACCCCACAGGCAAGATCCTGCGGCGCGATCTCGTCGACGAGCTCTCCGCCGCGACCACCACCCGAGGAGCATCGTGATCACCAGCGGAACCCGCCTCGAAAGCCAGGTCTGCGACACCCAGGTCATCGTCATCAAAGCCACCGACGCCATCGCGGGCTTGCGCTGTGGTGGTGCCCCCATGGTGAACCTCGGCGCGGCCAAGGACACACGCGCGGTCATCGACCCGGATTTCGCCGACGGGACCGCCGTGGGCAAGCGGTACGTCCACGCCACCGGCGCCGAGATCCTGGTGACCCGGGCGGGCGTCGGCACCCTCGACGTCGATGCGGTGCCCCTGGATCTCAAGGAAGCCAAGCAACTTCCGTCCAGCGACTGACCAGCACGAACACCGACGGCGCTCCTGCGCGAAAGGCAGGAGCGCCGTTGGTGTTTCGTGGTGCCGACCGGGTCAGCGCCAGGCGGCCAGCAGTTCTTCGGTTGTGGTGATCGTGGCGATCATCGACAGCGTGTTCTCGATCATCGCCGCCCCGTACGCGCGGGGGATGCCTGCCACGGCGTCCCGGGGCACCACCACGTCGTAGGCGGCGTTGACCGCGTCCATCACCAGATTCGGGATGGCCACGTTCAGCGAGACGCCCACCGCGACCACTGTCGTCACCCCGAGGTTGCGCAGCACCGCGTCGAGATCGGTGCCACCCATGGGACCGAGCCCGTGCCTGCGCCGCAGCACCAAATCACTTGGCTCGGGCCCGAATTCGGGCAGCAGAGCGGTGGCCTCGGTATCGGGCTCCAGCGGAACGCCGCGCGCGCCGAGGGCGAAAAGCTTCGCGTTGTGGTTGGAACCGAGGCCGTCGGGCCGACGCCAGACCAGGCAGTGCACCACCCGCACCCCGGCCGCCCTGGCCGCGGGGAGCAGGGCGCCGATCGCGGGCAACGCGGTATCGCGGGCCTCCTCGGCCAGCGCGCGCAGCCCGGCCGACGCGCCGACCACCGCACCCTGGAGTTCCTGGGTGACGATGGCCGTGTGGCCGGGCGCCGCGAGCTCGGCCAGCGACCTGCGCGTCATGCCGGAGCCCGCCGGCACGGCGTGATCATGGAGCCACCGGCGCGTCCACCGGCGGCACATCGTAGAACTGCTTCGCCCACTTGCGCAGGGAGAGATACGGTTTGGCGTCCTTGGGCGAGAGGGGCGGGTGTTCCACGTATTTCTGGTACCGCCAGATGCTCAGGTCCTCCCAGACGGTGACCAGGAACTGTTTCTCCACCCGAGCCCGGACTTCCGGTGGCGGAACATCGGATTCGTCACCGGGATTGCGCGGCCACCAGATCGAATAGAACAGGTCCGAGGATTCGTCGTCGACCGGGGTGGTGGCGAAGATCAGCCGATGCCGGGACGAGCCCTCGAACGCGCTGATCGAACCACCGAGACCGAACATCTGCGCGTGGATCTTCAGCGCCATCTTGTCCGGGTCGTCGCTGCGCGCGTCGGGCCAGCCGGTCAAGAACGACCAGGTGTGATCGACGGCGCTGTAGTCGAGCATCTGCGGAGTGACGGTCGCACCGTGGACGTACTCGAAATGCAGACTGTCCGGACCGTTCTCGAGCACGACCTGCGGATGCACCGGCTCGCGCTCGGTCTTGCTCGAGAACTCCGGATACGGCCGGTAGTAGTCGACGGGATCGGAGCCCAGTTCCGGGAACATGCGCAGGATGTCGGGCATCTCCCACGACGGCGGGTTGCCTTCGGGGTGATGCCACAGGAAGACACACCCGTTCTGCTCGTTCACCGGATAGACCTGCAGCCGCAGGCCGCGGTTGACCCGGTCTTCGCCGGGGATGTGCCGATTCCTGCCGTCGGGGCCCCACCGCCAGCCGTGGAACGGGCACTCGACACAGTCGCCGACCACCTTGCCGCCGTGGCCGAGGTGCGCGCCCAGATGTTTGCAGTGCCCGGTGAGGATGTGCAGTTCCCCGGCGTCGTCCCGATAGGCGACGAGATCCTCACCGAAGTAGTGCAGCGGCTTGGTCTCCCCCTGCGGGAATTCCGCGGACCAACCGACCATGAACCAGCCGGTGACTTTCCAGGTGAACGGGACTTTCACAGGGCACCTCCTGTGCCGGATGGGGTACTCGGACATGTACGGGATCGCATAGCCTGTTCCCGATCAGGTCGTCACGATGGTCGCGCCCGCGGTGCCGGGCGCACCGTAGAGCAGGGCGAATCCGGCCTTCGGGCCGCCGGCGACCTGGCGCTCACCGGCGGTGCCGCGCAGTTGCAGCACCAGCTCGTGCAATTGGCGCATGCCCGAAGCGCCGATCGGTTCTCCGTTCGCGATGAGCCCCCCGTCGGTGTTCACCGGCAGTGTCCCGGAGATCTCGGTCGCCCCTTCGGCGATCAGCCGTTCCTGCTCGCCGTCGGCGCAGAAGCCCGCCTCGGCCATGTGGATGACCTCCGCGCCGGCGTCGGTGTCCTGCAACTGGACCACGTCGATGTCGGCCGGGGCGATGCCCGCGCTCTCGAATGCCGCGCGGGCGGCGAACACCGACGGCGACGCGACCTCCTCCACGGGCGCGTAGGTGGTATTCACCTCGTAGGCACCGTAAGTGCGGGTGCGTACCTCCACCGCCCGGACGTAGATCGGCGTACTGGTGAACCGGTGCGCGATATCGGCGCGGCACATGATCACCGCGGCGGCGCCTTCGTCCGGCGCACAGAACATGTAGTGGGTCAGTGGATAGTTCAGCATGGGCGCGGCGAGGATGTCGGCCTCGGCGACCGGCTTGCGGCGGAAGGCATTCGGATTGAGCACGCCGTTGCGGTAGTTCTTGGCGGCGACCTTGGCGAGGGTGTCCACCGAGATGCCGTGGTCGTGCAGGTAGCGGTTGGCTTTCATCCCGAAGAACTGGGTGGTCAGGTATTGACCGTTCTCGCCGTACCATTTCGGCATCCCGACCAGGGTGGGGTCGACGGTGAACGCACCGCGTGGATGCTTGTCCATGCCGATCGCGATGCCGATGTCGTATTTGCCGAGCCGGATCGCGTCCGCACAGGCCTCGGTGGCCGACGCCGAGGTGGCGCACGCGTTGAACACGTTGGTGAACGGGATCCCGGTCAGGCCCATCAGCGACACGATGGCATCGGGGTTGGCGACCTCCCAGCTGCCGCCGACGGCGAATTGGATGTCCCGCCACTCCAGGCCGGCGTCGGCCAGGGCCGCCCGGATCGCGTCGGTCCCCATCTGCATGGCGGTCTTGCCGGGAAAGCGACCGAACGGATGCATACCCACACCGATGATCGCGACCTCGTTGGTCATCTCAGAAGTTCCTGTCCGTCAGGCGGGCTGGAAGGCGAAGGTGAATACCTCGTTGCCTTCGGCGTCGGTACCGAGCGGGATGCTGGTCAGCACGACACTCATCCCGAATGTCAAAGTCGCCGGATCGTTCTCGGTCAGCCGCCCCTCGATCCGGATGATGTCGCCGAGCTGGACCAGCCCGACGCCGAACGGCACGAAGGTCGCCGCGGTCTCGTCGCCGAGATACGGTGCGCCGGGCAGGAATCCCTGCGTGGTCCAGGCGACGAGGGTGCCCGTGCGCGGCAACGTGATCGGCTCGATCGCGGGCTTGCTACAGCGCGGGCACAGGTCCTGGACCGGGAATACCGAAGCGCCGCAGTCGCCGCACGATCCGGCGATCAGCTGGAAGTCCGGCTCCGGCCAGGTGGATATCTCGGGGGCGATCATTCTCTGCATCAGTCGTTCCTCTTCGTCGAATTGGTCACCAGGTCTCCGGCTCGCACCGCGCATTCCTCGACGAAGGCCAGCAGCCCGAGGTGATAGCCCGCGGCGCCGAAGCCGACGCTCATGTTGTGGCCACATCCGGCCTGTTCGTGGTTCACGACCCGGGGCGCCGCGGTGAACATCGCGGCCAGCTCGCGCACCGCGCCGGGATCGGTGCGCCACACCCGTTCGTGCTCGGCGTGGGTCAGCCGCACCGGGATCCGCACCTGCTCGGCGAGCACCGGGAAGTCCGTCGGCCACTCCCGCACGACCACGTTCTCGTAGACCGGGGTGGCCGAGGACAGGGACCGGCCGCCGAACACCTCGGGTGGGTAGCCGTCCGGCGGGCTCCACAGCAGATCCCGGATGCCGCCGGGGCGCCGGGTGCGGTGGATTTCCTCGATGGCCCGGATCGCGGCGGGTTGCTTGTGCACGCCGGTGCCTGCCAGCTCGAGGCCGAGCAGGTCGTGTCCGCGGGTGTCGGCGGCCATCCGGGCCGCCAGATCGCAACCGGCCGAGTGGCCGAGCACGAACACGCCCGCGCCGCGCGGATCGGTACCGAGCAGTGCGTCGATCGCGGCGAAGGTGGCGTCGACCCGCTGCTGGGGTGAGTCGAAAGAGCGATCCCACGGCGCGGATTCGCCGTAGCCGGGGCGGTCGAGCGCCAGCACGGTGAATCCCAGCCGCGCGCCGAGCCCGAGCAGCGACAACCACGGCCGGTTCGGCAGATCGAAGTACTGTGCGGTGGTGGCGCCGCCGTGCAGGGCGACCACCACCGCGCGTGGGTCGGCGACCTCGGCGCACAGCGCCGAGAACCTCATGCCTGCCACGTCGACCGTGCGGGTGGTCACCGGACCGGTGGTGGCCGGACCGTTCTCGTTACTCATGCGTCCCTCCGCAACAACATCACTCCGCTGGGGGTCAGTCCCCCGCTGCTGACGACCGCTACGCGGGCGTCCGGTATCTGTCTCTGTCCCGCCTGCCCGCGCAACTGGGTGACTGCTTCGTGGATCAGGCCCATGCCGTGGGTGCGCCCGTGCGAGAGCTGACCGCCGTGGGTGTTGAGCGGCAGAGCGCCGTCGCGGGCGATGTTGACGCCGCCGGCCAGGAAGTCCTTCGCCTCGCCGATGCCGCAGAAGCCGAGGGCTTCGATCCAGGACAGGCAGTTGAAGGTGAAGCCGTCGTACAGCTGGGCGACATCCACGTCGTCGGGGCGCAGGTCGGTGCGTGACCACAGGTGGGCGGCCTGGCCGAGCACCTGCGGTTCATGGGTGAGGGTGCTCTGATCCCATTCCAGGCGCTCGGCGATCTGCGTTCCGACCGCTTCCACCAGGACGGCGGGCTGGGCCAGATCGGCCGCGGTTTCGCGCGCGGAGACGACCACGGCCACGGCGCCGTCGCAGGGGACGTCGCAGTCGTAGAGACCGAACGGGGTGGTGATCGTGCGCGCGGACAGGTAGTCGTCCATGGTCAGCGGATCCCGGTAGATCGCGCTCGGGTCCAGCGCCGCGTTGGCGCGCTGGTTGAGCGCGATCCAGCCCAGGGTCTCCCGGTCGGTGCCGTAGCGGTGGAAATGCCGTTGCGCGGTCTGCGCCAGCAGGTGCGCAGCCGACACGGCGCCGAAGGGCACCAGCCAGGGATCGGTGATGCCACCCGACGGGATGATCCGCCCGGTCCGCACGAGTTCGCCGTAGCTCGACTCCCAGACCGTGCGGAAGCACAGGACGTGCCGAGCCAGCCCGCCGGCGACGGCGAGCATGGCCGCGATCACCGATCCGCCGGGCCCGAAGGTCTCCGCGCCACCGTTGTGCCAGGTCGGGTACAGGCCGAGTGCCGATTCCACGGCGGTGACGCCGCCTTCGCCGAACGGCCCGAAGTCGCCGGATCCGGGGTAGGTCGACAGTCCATCGATGTCGTCGAAGGACAGTCCCGCGTCCTGCACCGCCGCCCGGCACGCCTGTACCGTCAGCGACATCGGGTCGGACAGGAGCCGACGGCCGATCCTGGACCGGCCGATGCCGGTGATCGCGACCCGGTCCTCGAACTTGGCCGTGGTCACCGGCCCGCGAATCCGCTCGCGCAGCCGTGCCGGTTCCACCGGATCCGTGGGCAGCGCCGAAAGTGGTTCCGCCGACGCTGGATCCGCCGGCCGGAACAGTGGCAGCCAGCTCCGGCCCGCCTGCTGGAATTCCACGATCATCCGCTGTCCCAGTACGAGATCGGCCGGGTCGGCGCCGATCACGTTGGTGGTCAGCCGGACCCGGTCGTCCTCGGCGATCGCGACCTGGGCGACGACGTAGGGTGCGGGCAGACCGGGCACCGCGAAGCGGTGGTTGACGGTGAATCCGATCAGCGTGGCGTACCCCGAGACCGCCTGGATGTCGAAGTCCTCGCCCCGGCAGTACCGGCACACCGGCCGCGGTGGATGCACGAGCGCGGCGCACGACCGGCACTGCCGGAAGCGCAGCAGGCCGTCGGCGCCGGAGGCCCAATAGAATTCGGTCTCCGGCGTCGTCGGCGGTGGCAGCCGCTGGGTGTCCTCGGCCACGGGTACTCCCTCCGAGCCGGTCAGCTCGCCGTGGCCTTCGGCGTGGCGAGCGGTGCGTAAGTGGGCCTGCCGAGTCCGAGGATGTGCTGGGCGATCATGTTGCGGAACACCTCGAGGGTGCCGCCGTAGATGCCGCACAGCGGCGCCCATCGGAAGATGTACTCCATGCCGCCGTCGTCGGCCGCGCCCTCGGTGTCGATCGGCAGCGCGGCGGCGGGCCCGAGGATGTCCATCAGGTCCGGGGAGATGTCGCGCATGGTCTGGGCGATGGCCACCCGGCCGAACATGTGCGGCGCGGACAGGGCCGCTTCCATCCGGGCGATGCTGCGGCCCAGCCGCAGCGCCACCGAGCGGTCGTCGAGCAGCCGCTGCCCGCCGGGCCCCGGCGCCGCCGCGATCGCGGTGACCCGGTCGACCGAGGTCGCCATCATGGTGCCCTGGTGCACGAGGATCGACACGTCCTGCAGTCCGTCGGCTTCGGCGTCGACCACGCCGTGTTCGGTACTGAGCGGACCCATCAGGACCGACCAGCCCTCGTTGACGGCGCCGAGGCGGTACCTGTCGTCGACCCGGACATCGCTGTAGTACACGATGTTCGTGCGGTCGCCGTCGACCGTCTTGATGCCCTGGATCTCGATGCCCGGACTGTCCAGCGGCACCAGGAACATGGTGAGGCTCTTGTGTTTACGCGCCTCGGGGTCGGTGTTGGTGATGAGGAAGACGTACTGGCAGTTGTGCGCGCCGGTGGTGAACATCTTCGAGCCGTTGATCACCCACTGGTCGCCGTCGCGCACCGCCCTGGTCTTGCACATCGCGACATCGGATCCGCCTTCGGGTTCGGTATAGCCCAGGCACAGCCGGATCTCGCCGCGCTCGAGCCCCGGCAGCACTTCGGCCTGCAGTTCCGCCGAACCGTGCGAGCGCACAGAGGTCGCCACGATGGCGGTGGTGCCCCAGGTGACCCAGGGAATGTGCACCCGCCGCTTCTCCAGATCCCACAGGCGCCTGCGCAGCCTGCCCAGTCCCCCGTCGCTCTCGTCGGCGAGTTCGGCGCTCAGCCAGCCGGCCGCACCGAGAGCCAGATGGACGCCCTCGTCGAAGTTGTCGCCGGTCTCGCGGTCCCGGCGCCGCACCTCGTCGGTGACGTGGGTGGCGAGGAATTCCCGTGCCCCGTCGAGGAATTCCTGATCCTCACTGGACAGTTCGACGCGTGAGAAATCCATGTTCGTACTCCGTTTCTAGGCGGTCGCCGCGGCGAAGAGTTCGGCGACCTGCACCGCGCTGGCTCCGAGGTCACCGGCGGCCAACGGCCAGCCCCTGGCCCGGAGGAGGTAGGACGCGGCCGCCGATTCCTCGGACACGCCGAGACCGCCCTGGACGTGGGTCGCCGTGGTCGCCGCTTTCGGCGCCGCTTCGGCGATGTAGACGAAGGCCGCGGCGGGCAGACCCGGCTGCACGGTGGGTTCGTGTTCGAGGAACCAGGCCGCGCGCCGGGTCAGGTTGCGGGCGGCGTGGACGGTGATCGCGATATCGGCCAGCGGGTGCGAGATGCCCTGCAGGGTCGAGATCGGCACGCCCATCGTGTAGCGGGTGGTCGCGAACTCCGCGGCGATCCGCAGGGTCTCCTCGACGAGCCCGACGAGGGCGGCCGCGGTGAGTACCCGCCATTCGTCCAGCGCGCGATCGTATTCGGCCAGGGCCGCTGCCCCCGTGGCCAGCACGGTCCGGTGGTCGGCCGTGGCGGGATCCACCCACGCCATCGGCAGTTTGCCGATATTGGCGACCGGCGCCGGGCGGGTGTCGAAGCCGAGCTCGACGATCTCCTCGCCGTCGCGCACGATGATCCGGTCGGCCGCGGCGGCGGCGCCGACGAGTCGCCGCCCCGTCGCGGAATCGACGCGCGTGTCGAGCGCGACCAGGCGCTCGCCCTCGACGACGGCGCTCCCTGCCGCGCCGGTCAGCGCGCCGAGGCGGGCGAGCAGCCGGGCGGCGCAGACGTGGTCGATCCAGGGCACCGGAGCGAGCGCACGGCCGAGCTCCTCGGCGACCAGCGACAGGTCGACCAGCGTCGCGCCGTCACCACCGGCGGCTTCGGGCAGTGCCATCGTGGTGGCGCCGGTGGCGCACAGCTGTTCCCACAGGTCCTTGTCGAAGCCGGTTTCCTCGGCGGCCCGGACGGTGTCGATCGGACTCCGCGAGCGGAAGAACTTCGCGTAGACGGCTTGGAGTTCGGTCTGGTCGGCCGACAGGGAATAGTCCTGCCTGCGCAATTCGTAACGGTCCATTGTGGTTTGCTCCTGATTTCGCCGGCGTCAGCTGCTGACGGGCCGGTCGCCGAAGAAGAATTCCTCGGCGTTGTTGTAGAGGTAGTTGTCCACCACGTCCTCGGGCAGATCCAGCGCCAGCGCCTCGGGCACCACCCGGCGCATGGCCAGGACCGGCCAGTCCGAGCCGAAGATCACCTTGTTCTTGCCCCGGGTCCGCATGAAGTGGATCAGGCTGTCCGGCAGGCGTTTCGGTGACCACGCCGAGGTCATCAAGCGCAGATTCTCGTACTTGATGAGCAGCCGGATGGCGGTGTCCCACCAGGGATCGGCGCCGTGGATCATGCACAGCCGCAATTCCGGAAACTGGTAGCAGACGCGATCGAGATAGATCGGGTTCTGCACTTCACCAGGGATCGGCGGGCCCGGCAGGCCGGTGTTCATGCACAGCGGCAGACTCATTTCCGCGCATTTGTAGTAGAGCGGGTAGTACACGGCGTCGGTGGGCGGATATCGGCCGTCGCCCCAGAAGCTGGCGCCGGTGGTCGTATAGCTGACGGGCAGATCGCGCACGAGTGCCGACAGTTCCCGTAGCGACGGGACCGGGTGCAGCAGGTCGACCCCGTTGACCGCCAGGGAGAACCGGTCCGGTCGCTGTTCGACGAATTTCAGCGCGGTCGTCGACGGCTTGACCATCGAGTACATCAGCACCGCCTTCTCGACGCCTTGTTCGTCCATCTCACCGAGCAGGGCGTCGAGATCGACCTGGGCGTACATCGAGCTGCCGCCCTTGAAGTAGTCGTCGCGGACCTTGAGCATCCAGGGCGGTTGCGCCCGTTCGCCGAAGTGCACATTGACCAGGCAGTCGTTGACCTTGCGTTCGCTCATGCTCCGATTCCTTCCGCGGTTTCCTCGACCGCCCGCTGCATGGCCCACCGGTAGTCCGGCTTTCCGTTGCCGAGCCGCCGGATCTCCTCGACGAAGATCACCGCTTTGGGGACCTTGAATCCGGCCAGGCGCGAGCGGCACAGCTCGCGCAACGCCGCCGCGATGTCGCCGCCCGGGGCGTCCGTGCACGCCAGCGCGACCACTTCGTTTCCCCAGGTGGCACTGGGTCGTCCGACGACCAGCGCGTCGCGGATGTCCGGGTGGGCGCGCAGAACCTCCTCGACCTCCTCGACGAACACCTTCTCGCCACCGGTGTTCACGACCAGCGCGTCGCGCCCGAGCAGTCGCAGGGTTCCGTCGGCGTCGACGGTGGCCCGGTCGCCGGGCACCGCGGTGCGCACGCCGGCGATCTCGGGGAAGGTGCGTTCGGTGGCCTCGCGGTCCTGGAAGTAGCCCAGCGGCACCCGGCCGGTCCGGGCCGCCCAGCCGACCTCGGTCTCCCCCGGCGTCAGGAAACGGGTGCGGTCGTGCGATACCGCGGTGCCACCGGGCATCGGGGCGAAGGTGTCGACCTCGTTGCCGCGGGTGCTGCGGCCGAAGCCCATTCCCCCGGTTTCGGAGGATCCGTAGCCTTCGACGATGTAGGCGTGCGGCAGCAGCTCGAGCAGGTCGTGCCGGTGCACCGGGTTCGTCGCCGCGCCGCCGGTGCCGATCGCCAGCAGCGCCGACAGGTCGTAGTCGCCGGCGCGCAACGCGCGCACCAGCGGCCCGGCGTAGGCGTCGCCGACGATGGTCATGAGCGCGGCCCGCTCGGCCTCGGCGATCCGCAGGGCGTTCGCGGCGTCGAAGCGCTCGCGATCGTCGTAGAGCACCACGGTCTGCCCGGCCAGCAGGCCCGCGAACGAGGTCCAGATGCCGGCCGCGTGCGACAGCGGTGACACCGCGAACCACACGTGCCCGGTCATCCGCGCCAGTTCGCGCAGTCCGTCCGGTGAGTCGTGATCGGCGCCGTTCATGGACGAGACGTACATGTCGCCCTGTCGCCAGAGCACACCCTTGGGCCTGCCCGTGGTACCGCCGGTGCACAGCATGACCAGGTCGTCGGGCGAGGTCTCGATCACCGGTTCCGGGCGGCCGACGGTCACCGCGTTCTCGTATCCGGTCGCGCCGGCGATCTCCGGGACCCGGCTGCCGTCCTCGACCGAGATCAGCAGGTCCACCCCTTCGGGCATCGCCTCGGCGACGACGGGCCCGAAGGAGCGGTGATAGACGATGCCGCGGGGCCGCAGGTATGCCAGCAGGTCGCGGATCTCGTGGACGGTGTAGTGGTGGTTGATATTGACCGGCACCACACGGGCTTTCAGGCAGCCCAGCATCACGTCGAGGTACTGGTCGTTGCGCAGGACGAGTGCGATGCGGTCCTGACCGCATTCCCACCGGTCGAGCTCGGTCCGTTCGGTGTGCACGCCGAATCCCCGGCCCGCGAGGAAGTTCGCGAATCGGCGGGTACGCAGCGCCGTGTCGCCGAAGCTACGGCGCCGTTCACCGCAGACCGTGGCTGTGCGGTCGGGTACCGCCGCGGCGATCTCGTCGAAGACCGCGCTGATCGTCCACTCGCTCACCGCGGCACTCCGCTGTCGGCGTCACCGGATACGGCGGTGCCGTCCGGCACAGCTCCGGGCGATCGCCCGTCGGAGGTGAGGGCGGCGAGCGGCTCGTAGTACTGGTTGCCGACGTCGATCGCCGAACAGCTGAGCGCGGTCATCAACATCCTCTCGTGTCACGGGGTCGCTTCGACATGTGGCCACCGGTGTCGATCCACCGCGTCCCGGTGGCCGCACGACGTACCGCAGCTCGAATAGATATGACTACTGTATACGTAACAGTAGGGATGAAAGCAAGGAATTCGGTCGCAATACCGAACACCATCCAGCAGGAACGGTATCGTTTACAGTATCGACGACAGTATTTGTGACGTCGATGATCGGAAGGCGGTACGCCGGTGGCAGGCGAAGACGAGGACACCACGGGCAGGGTCGAGGTCACCCGCGACGGGCCGGTGCTGCGCCTGACGCTGCGTCGACGCACCCGGCGTAATGCCCTGTCCCCCGACATGATCGATACCTTGACCGCGGCGCTGACCGACGCCGCCACCGACGAGCAGTTGCGCGTCGTCCACCTCGCCGGAGCGGGCGAGCACTTCTGCGCCGGTGTCGACTGGGTCTCGACCAACGACGCCGGACGGAGGCCACCGGCCGGCGATCTGGTCCGCCGCATCCCCCACACCGCCCACCGGGTGATCGAACTCCTGCACGCCTGCCACCTGCCCGTGGTGTGCACCGTGCGGGGATGGGCGGCCGGGCTCGGGTGTAATCTGGCCCTCGCCGCCGACTTCACCCTCGCCGACACCGACGCGGTGTTCTGGGAACCCTTCCTGCCGCGCGGGTTCAGCCCCGATTCGGGCGCCACCTGGCTGTTGCCCCGGCTCGTCGGGCTCGCCCGGGCGAAACGCATGCTGCTGCTCGGGGAGAAGGTGTCCGCCGCCGAGGCCGCGGACTGGGGACTGATCCACGCCACCGCCGCACCGGCCGACCTCGACACCGCCACCGCCGAGTTGCTCGACCGGCTGGCGAACGCGCCGACGGTCGCGCTGGGCCTGGCCAAGCAGGCCGTCCACCGCAACCTCGGCACCGGGCTCGCCGAGGCCATGAACAACGAGCTCTACGCGCTCGAACTCGCTTGCCGTACCGCGGATTTCAAGGAAGGTCTGGCCGCGTTCCGGCAGCGCCGCGCCCCGGACTTCCAGGGCCGCTGACCCGGCCGATCCCCACGTCCCCGCCCGACACAACGAAGAAGGTCCGATGAAAACCAAAGGCGCACTGATCCGCGACCGGCACGAGGCGTGGTCGATCGAGGACATCGAGATCGGCGACCCGCGGGCCGGTGAGGTCAAGATCCGGATGGAGACGGCCGGATTGTGCGACGCCGACCACCATCTGGCGACCGGCGACCTCGACCTGGCCGGGTTCCCCGTCCTGGGCGGCCACGAAGGCGCGGGCGTCGTCGTGGAGGTCGGCGACGGCGTCCACGATCTGCGGGTGGGCGACCACGTGGCGATGTCGTTCGTGCCCTCCTGCGGCGTCTGCCCTCCGTGCCGGGCCGGACTGTGCAATCTGTGCGACCTCGGCGCGGGCTTGCTCGGCGGTGCTGCCGTCGCCGACGGCAGCTTCCGGGTCACCGCCGGTGGTCGCGATGTCTATCCGATGGCCCTGGTGGGCGCGTTCGCGCCCTATGCTGTCGTGCATCGCGCCTCGGTGGTCAAGATCGACCCCTCGATTCCCTTCGAGATCGCCGGTCTCGTCGGCTGCGGCATCACCACCGGCTACGGATCGGCCGTGCACACCGCACGGATCCAGCCCGGTGACGATGTCGCCATCGTCGGCTTGGCGGGGGCGGGGGCGTCCACGCTGCAAGGTGCGGTGCTGTCGGGCGCGGGCCGGGTGTTCGTCGTCGATCCGGTCGCCTGGAAGCGCGCGCAGGCCGAGAAGCTCGGCGCCACCGCGGTCTTCCCGGATCTCGCGACCGCCACCCCGGCGATCGCCGACGCGACCGCGGGACGCATGTGCCACAAGGTGATCGCGTCGATGAGCCGCCGCGACGGACACGATCTGGAGGCGTGGCTGAACCTGACCGCCCGAACGGGTACCTGTGTCCTCACTGCCATGGGTCCCACCATGGCCGGCGAGGCCGCGCTCACGTTGTCGATGCGCGCCCTGCTGCAGAAGAACATCCAGGCCACCCTGTTCGGCGGCGGCAACCCGCACGAGGACATCCTCGAGGTGCTCGCGCTGCACAAACTCGGCGACCTGGACCTCGACGCGGCGGGCACCAAGGAGTACCGGCTCGACCAGATCAACGAGGCGTACGGGGAGATCCACCGCACCCCCGGACTGCGCGGAATCATCCGGTTCACCGAGTCCGATCACTGAACCATCGACGAAGGGGTCGGGCAGCCGCCCGACCCCTTCGTCGTCACCTGGTTCAGGGCAGGATGACCGTGCGCCCGACCGGCTGCGCCGCCGCCTGCCGGGCGTAGATGCCTCGTTGCAGCGACCGCAGCAAGGTGTTGCGCGTCTCCTCCGGCCGGATGAGCTCGTCGAAGCCCATGTGCTCGGCCGAGTGATACGACGCGGTCAACTCCATCTCGCGCAGTTCGGCGGCGAGCTCCTCCTCCGCGTGCGAGGCGTTGCTCAGCGCGGCCGCACTCATCGCTCCCATCGTCGCGCCGGGATAGGCGAAAGTGCCCGCCTGGCCGTCGAATCCGATCAGCGACATCACCATGGAGCCGAACCCGTAGGCCTTGCGCAACGTCACGTGCAGTTTCAGCGTGGTCGCCGCGGTCTGCGCGACGAACATCCTCGCGCCGCTGCGCAGCACGCCTTCCCGTTCGGACTCGCTGCCGGGCAACATGCCGGGGTTGTCGGCGAGGAAGATGATCGGCAGATGGAAGGAGTCGGCGACCATGATGAAATGCGCCGCCTTGTCCGCGGCGTCGGCATCGATCGACCCGGCCAGCACCTGCGGCTGATTGGCGACCACGGCGACCGGATGGCCGCCCAGGTGCGCCAGCGCGCAGATGACGGCGGTGCCGTGGCCGGGCTGGACCTCGAACCAGTCGGTGTCGTCGAACACCACGTCGAGCACGGCCCGCATGTCGTAGGAGTTGCGGTTGTCCCGGGAGACGATGCCGAGGAGTTCCGGTGTCGCACGGGGTTCCGTCGACGCGTCGGCCAGGTAGACCGGCGGGTAGGACCACGCGCTCGGCGGGAAGTACGACAGGTAGCGGCGGATCTCGTCGAGGACGTCCTCGTCGGTCTCGCCGACGTTGTGGACGACCCCGCTGGGAATCGCGACGTCCGGGCCGCCCAGATCCTCCTTCGAGACGTCCTCACCGGTCGACATCTTCACCACCGGCGGTCCCGCGGTGAAGATCGCGCCCTGCTTGCTCATGATCGCGAAGTCGGCCACGGGCGCGATCAGCGCGCCGTGGCCTGCCGAGGGGCCGAGGACCGCGGTGACCACCGGCACCTTGCCCGAACACTGGGCTTGGGCCAGCAGGTCGGTCGGGGTGCGACCGTAGTGGTCGCCGGTGGGCCGGAATCCCGCGCCTTCCAGCAGCATCACCAGCGGAACCCGGTCGCGCACCGCGAGTTCGGCCAGCCGGTAGCGCTTGGCGTTGCTGCCGGGGGCGATGGTGCCCGCGAGAGTGGTGAAGTCCTCGGCGCCGACCATCACCGGGACGCCGTTGATCAGCCCCGAACCCGCCACGATCGCGTCGGCGGCGACCGCGCCGCCCACCAGGGTGCCGAATTCCTGGAAAGTGCCCGGGTCGAGCAGGTACTCGATCCGGGCCCGTGCGTCGAGTTTGCCGCGGCCGCGATGTTTGGCGACGCGCTCGGGGCCACCCATCTCGAGCACACGGGTGCGGCGCCGCTCGAGATCGTCGAGGGTCTCGTCCCAGGTATCGGCATGGTTCATTTCTGGCCTGTCTTCTGTGATGTGCGTGCCGCAGCCGGCACGCGGGGCAGGGAACGGATCGGCCGGAGGCTGGTCAATCCAGGGTGAAACGGATCGGCAGGCGCTTGAGGCCGCCGACGAATGTCGTTGCGGTCAGCTCGGGTTCACCCGCGAGTTCCACCGATGTCAGCCTCGGCAGCAATTCGTTGAAGAAGCTGCTGATCTCCATCCGCGCGAGCGCCGCACCCAGACAGAAGTGCACCCCGTACCCGAAGGCGACGTGCTTGTTGGGTTCGCGGCCGACATCGAACCGGAACGGGTCGTCGAACACTTCCTCGTCCCGGTTGGCCGACACATACGACAGCAGCAGCGAATCACCCGCCCGAATCGTGACCCCGTTGATCACCGAATCCTCGGCCGCGGTGCGCATGAAGGCCTTGACCGGGGTCACCCAGCGGATGATCTCCTCGGTGGCCCGGGGCATGAGCCCGAGGTCACCCCGGAGGCGGTCGAGCTGATCGGGGTGCTCGATGAGCGCGCGCAGGCCGCCGGAGATGCTGCTGCTGGTGGTGTCGTGTCCCGCGGTCGCGATGATCGCGTAGTACGACACGATGTCCACGTCCGAGAGCGGCTCGCCGTCGATCGTCGCGTTCGCGATGGTGGAGGCCAGGTCGTCGGTCGGCTGCGCGCGACGCGATTCGGTGAGCTTCTGGAAGTAGGCGAACATCTCGATGAGCGCGTTCATGGTCTCGTCCGCCGGGGTCGACCGCGTCAGCTCGGCGTCGTCGTTACCCATGAGCTCCTGGGTCAGCTTCAGCATGAGCGGGAAATCCGATTCGGGTACCCCGAGCAGCGACATGATCACGTACAGCGGGAAGTTCACCGCGACCTCGCCGACGAAGTCGCACTCGCCGCCGGTGTCGCGCATCCGGTCGACGTAGCGCACCGCGAGTTCCTCGATCCGCAGCTTCATCGCGCGCATCGCCTTGGGCGCGAACCAGTCCGCGGCGATCGCGCGCACGACCCGGTGCTGTGGATCGTCCATGTGAATCAGGGTCTTGATGCCGACCGCGGCCTGCATCTCGTCCGACTGCGCGGTCATCAGCACCGGGCGAGGCCAGTTCGTGAACCGCTTGTCGGCGCGTTCGACCGCCATGATGTCGGCGTGCTTGGTGAGCGCCCAGAACGGCTTGTAGCCGGGCACCTCCACACGCGCCACCGGATTGCCCGCCCGCAGCGCCGACAGCGCGGTGTGCAGCCTCTTCTCATCGGTGTAGACCGTGGGATCCGCGAGGACGTTCGCGGCTTCGTCGACGACCGGCATGCTCATCAGCACCCTTTCGGATTCTCGGCTCGCCCGCCCGGCCCGGGTGGCGTCACCCGGCGCCGGTGAGCGCGTTGTCCAGGACACAACAGTGATTTATAGTTGGGCTTACTGTCAAGCATTCGGTAAATACGTCCGTCGCATCTACGAAGGGGTAGAGTTGATGAGTTCCCAGCAGCGCAGGATCGTCGTGGTCGGTGCCGGATCGGGCATCGGGGCCGCCGCCGCGACCCACTTCCACGAACGTGGCGACCACGTCCTCGCGGTCGACCTGCGCCCCGGCGACACCCCGGCGGCACGACAGGAGACCTGCGATCTGCGCGACGCGGCGGCCATCACCGACCTGCTCGGCCGGATCGGCGGCGACTGGGACGCCCTGGCTTTCGTCGCCGGCGTTCCCGGCACCGCACCCGCCGACGACGTCCTGGCGGTGAACTATCTCGGCATGCGGCTGTTCACCACCGGCATGCTGCCCCTGCTGCGCCAGGGCGGCGCGATCGCCACCGTCGCCTCGGTGGCCGCGCTCGGCTGGCAACAGCGCATCGACGACCTCGCCGGACTCCTCACCGCCACCGACATCGCGGCCGTGCGGGATTGGCAGCGGACCCAGGACCCGGCCTACCCCGTCTACAGCACGTCCAAGCAGGCCGCGATCATCTTCGCCAAGCGCCTGGCACCGTCGGCGTGGCAGAAGTACGGCGTACGGGTCAACACCGTCAGCCCAGGCCCGACCGACACCCCGATCCTGACCGACTTCGAGGCGTCGATGGGCAAGGAAGTCCTCGACGCCGTGAAGGCCACGATCGGGCGGCACGCCACGGTCGCCGACATCGTGCCGGTGATCGACTTCCTCACCGGCCCCGGCTCGCGGTGGATCAACGGCCAGGACGTGCACGTCGACGGCGGTTTCGTCGCGCCGATGACGGTCGGACCGGCCGTCCAGCTCTGATCCCAGGACACCGACACCGGTCCCGGTCACATTGCCCGGACCGGTGTCGACTCATATACTGTATGCCTTACAGTATCTATGTCCACTGCGCCGTTCGGCGTGACGAAGTCAGAGGTGATCCGTGAACAGTCCCGTCGAGGACCCAGCAGCGACGGTCGCAGAGGTGCCCGATCCCCACGACCCCTACCCGTTCTTCGCGGCACGCAGGCGCGCGGGCGGCGTGTTCCACGGGACGGTGATGGACTACTCCCGAACCCCCGCGGAACTGCGCCCCACCGACACCTTCGCCGCCGTGTCCTGGTCGGCGGTGAACCAGGCGCTGCGCAACGGATCGGTGTTCAGCACCCAGCTCTACGACGCCACCATCGGGGTGTTCATGGGGCCGACGATCCTGGCGATGAACGGGCTGACCCACAAGGCGCACCGCAACCTGGTCTCGGCCGCGTTCAAACCGCAATCGCTGGTGACGTGGGAGCCCGAGATCGTGCGCCCGATCTGCGACAAGCTGATCGACGAGTTCATCGCGGAAGGCCGCGCGGATCTGGTGCGCGACTTCACCTTCGAGTTCCCCACCCGGGTCATCGCCCGGCTGCTCGGCCTGCCGGAGGAAGACCTGCCGTTCTTCCGGGAAGCCGCGGTGGCGATCATCAGCTACGCGGGCAACGTGCCCCGCGCATTGCAGGCCTCCAAGGACCTGAAGGAGTACTTTCTCGAACACATCGAGCTCCGGCGGACCGCGCCCGCCGACGACATCATCAGCAATCTGGTCACCGCGGAGATCGACGGCGAGAAGCTGTCCGATCGCGCGATCTACTCCTTCCTGCGGCTGCTGCTGCCCGCCGGGCTCGAGACCACCTACCGGTCCTCGGGCAATCTGCTCTTCCAGCTGCTGACCCACCCCGACCAGTTCGCGGCGATCCAGCACAACCACGGTCTGCTCCCGCAGGCGATCGAGGAGGGACTGCGGTTCGAGACACCGCTGACGCTGGTGCAGCGCTATGTCACCGAGGACACCGAACTCGACGGTGTCGCCATCCCGGCGGGCGCGGTGCTCGACCTGTGCCTCGGATCGGCCAACCGCGACGAATCCCGCTGGGAGCGGTCGGAGGAGTTCGACATCTTCCGGCCCCGCCTGCCGCACATCAGCTTCACCGCAGGCGCCCACACCTGCCTCGGACTGCACCTGGCGCGCATGGAAACCCGGGTCGCGATGGAGGCGCTGCTGCGCAGGCTGACCGGGATCACCCTGCTGCCCGACGGTGATCCGCACATCTTCGGCCAGCCCTTCCGCTCGCCGACCGCACTTCCGGTGCGCTTCGATGTCGCCTGATCCGCGACTCCACCACCGTTTCCGAGTTCGAGGAGCCCTGTGAACACCAGTACCCTGTTCGATCTGACCGGCCGCACGGCACTCGTCACCGGAGCGGGCGGCGGTATCGGTGCCGCCGTCGCCGGCGCGCTGGCCGCGCAGGGCGCGACCGTCGTCGTCACCGATATCGACGGTGGCGCAGCCGAAGCCACGGCCGAGAAGATCGTCGCCGACGGCGGCCGGGCCACCGCGACCGCGCTGGATGTCCGCGACCGGGCCGCCGCCGACGCCGCCGCCGCACTCACGGCACAGGCCGGTGGCGGCACGCTCAACATCGTGGTGAACAACGCCGGGATCACCGAGCCCGCGATGTTCGGTGCCACCACCGAGGAGTCGGTGCTGCGGATGCTCGACATCCACCTGCTCGGCGCGTTCCGCTGCACCCAGGCGGCGCTGCCGTATCTCCCGGCCGACGGGACGGGGCGCATCATCAACGTGACGTCGTCGGCGGGTCTGGTCGGCACGCTCGGGCAGGTGAACTACTCGGCCGCCAAATCCGGCATCGTCGGCATGACCAAGTCGCTGGCGAAGGAGCTCGCGCGCAAGCAGATCACCGTCAACGCGCTGGCCCCGGCCGCGGCGACGCCGATGACCGAGACGATTCGCACCGATCCCCGGTTCGCCGAGCAGATGCTCAGCCGCATTCCGATGCGGCGCTGGGCCGAACCACAGGAGGTGGCGGGCGCTTTCGTCTTCCTGGCCTCCGACGCCGCCTCGTTCGTCACCGGCCAGATCCTGGCGGTCGACGGCGGCCTGGTCATGTGACATCGAAACCGACAGAGGCCGGTGCCGGCGGAGTTCCGGCACCGGCCTCGTCGTCGGTACCGCGACTACCCGAGATCGGGTTCGGGGACGTGGAAGTGCGCGTCGCGCAAGCGGAATGCTTCTTTCGTGCCGTGCTCGGCGCGGGTCTTGACGAAGTTGAACTCGCCAGGAGCGAACTGCAGGTTGGTACCGAAGGCGTGGAAGAAGTAGCTAGCGACCTCCTCCCCCTGATACGCCTGGCTCTGCTCGACCATCCGGAACGCCTCCTTGGCGATGACGACGCCGTCGGCGGGCATCTTCGCCGCCTTTTCCGCCCAGTAGCGTGCCCGCGCGGTCACCGCGGCGGGTTCACAGGTCTCGGTGAACACCCCGAGATGCTCCACACTCGCCGCCTCGACGATGTCCCCGGTCAACAGCAGCCGGCGGGCCAGCACCGGGCCGAGCCGATGGAAGAACATGTGCAGGCTGCCCAGCGCCGGGCCGAGGAACCGGGCCGCCGGCATGCCGATCCGGGTGTCGCGGGCGATCACCGAGATATCGGTCATCAGAGCCATCTCGAACCCGCCGCCGAGCGCGTACCCGCTGATCTCGCCGACGGTCACCTTCGGAAAGCCGAGGAACTCGTGGTAGAAGCCGAAGGATTTGCGGTCCACGGTCAGCCGCCTGCGCTGACTGGGCCTGCGCGATGCCGTGCGCTCACCGTTCGTGGCGGCGCGCTCGCCGTACCAGCCGTACGCGTTGTTCATATCGGCGCCGGTGCTGAACACCTGCTCCGCGCCGCGCAGCAGCACCACGGTGATGTCGTCGTCGTCGGCCACCCGGTCCAGGCAGCGGGCGATGTCGTCACGCATCGCGGCGTCGTAGGAGTTGCGCTGGGCCGGGTTGTTCAGGGTGATAGTGGCGATCCGGCGGTCCGGATCGAGCTCGTAGAGCACACGGCCGTCGGTGGCAGGGGACACGGTCATCGGCTATCTCTTCCTTGTCTTTCGGTAGTCGGCAGCGGCCCTCAGGGGCGGCTGGTTCGGGGCCCGAATCGCGCCGTGGGCAAGCCGTCGATGGGCACGGCGACGGTGCGCACGACCGCCGAGCACAGCAGCTGCCCGTCGCGCAGGAGGCGGGCGGTCGATTCGATCTCGCGGTCGCTCAGCACACGCGTGATGTCGAAGTCGAGTTCGGTGAGGATCGGGGTCGGCCTGCGATAGGTGACCTCCATCGATCGGGTCTTGCCGGCCACCCCGGACGCGCAGCTGTGATGCTGGACCACGGCGTCGAAGAACACACCGAGGAAGCCGCCGTGCACGAGACCCGGCGGCCCCTCGTGGACGAGGGGAAAGGTGATGCGGCCCCGCGCTGTCGCGGTGTCGAGGTGGTCGAAGACGTACTCGGGGAAGCAGGGATTGAACGCGCCGATGTCGAAGGCGTGGCTCAGGTACACCCGTCGGTCCGTGGGGTCGCCGGCGAATCGCGGCGCCGGGTCGGGCGGCACGGCGGCGGCGAGTTCGCGTTCCCAGCCCGCCAGCTCGGACAGCATCGCGTCGACGGCCGGGTGCGGATGCTCGAGCGCGAGCAGCAGGCCGACGACGCGGCGCACGGCCGCCGCGGCGGCGACGGTCTGGGCCAGGGGTTCGGCACCGAAGCGGCCCGTCGGCGCGCTGTCGGTGCGCGTCGTGTCCGGTGGCACGGTGGCGGGCTCGGCCATCGCAGCTCTTTTCTTCTCGGGGCATCGCGACCACTCTGGCGGAGGGTCGACGGTATTGTCTACTGTACATGCAACAGTATGTTTCACTACCCCCGTCTCCAGGAGGCAAGCATGCCGTTCGACACCATCGGCTACGAGGTCGACGGGCACACGGCCACCATCACGCTCGACCGCCCGCACGCCCTCAACGCGCTGAGCCCGCACATGATCACCGAGCTGCGGGACGCCTACGACGAGGCCGAGCACGACGACAAGGTGTGGCTGCTGATCGTCACCGGGACCGGCCGCGCGTTCTGCACGGGCGCCGATGTCACCGAGATCCCGGGCGACGGCAAGGTGGTCAGCGAGCGGCCCTACCTGTCGACCTACGAGCAGTGGGAGGCGCCGCAGGAGGGCACGCCGCCGTTTCGCACCATGACCAAGCCGATCATCGTCGCGGTCAACGGATTGTGCTGCGGGGCCGGGCTGGACTGGGTGACCACGGGCGACATCGTCATCGCCTCGGATCGGGCGACCTTCTTCGATCCGCACGTCAGTATCGGGCTGGTCGCCGGGCGCGAGGTGGTCCGCCTGGCCAGGGTGCTGCCCCGCACCGTCGCGCTGCGGATGGCGCTGATGGGCAAACACGAACGGATGAGCGCCCAGCGGGCCTGCGAACTCGGCATGATCACCGAGGTGGTCGAGCACGACCGCCTGCTCGAACGCGCGCGCGAGATCGCCGAGATCGTCAATTCCAATGCGCCCCTTGCCGTTCGAGGCACGCGATTGGCCATCGTCAAGGGCCTGGACGTGCCGCTGCACGAGGCCGAGATGCTCGCGGAATCCTTCCGGGAGCGGGTCACCCGCACCGAGGACGCTCTCGAGGGACCGCAGGCCTTCGTCGAGAAGCGCGACCCGATCTGGCAGTGCCGATGAGCACCCCCTATTCCACCGTGCTGTTCGAGGTCGACGAGCGCGACCGAGTCGCGACGGTCACGCTCAACCGCCCGGACCGGCTCAACGCCTTCGACCGCACCATGTGCGAGGAGATGCGCGAGGTCTGGCGGCGGATCCGCATGGACGACTCGGTGAACGCCGTCGTGTTGCGCGCGGCGGGGACGCGCGCCTTCTCCGCCGGCCTCGACATCAAGACGCCCTACGGCCAGCCGAACGGAATCTGGCACCACGAGGACCCCGGCGAGGCGCTGAGCCCGAAATGGCAGAAGATGTGGAAGCCGGTGGTGTGCGCCGTGCAGGGGATGTGCACGGCGGGCGCGTTCTACTTCGTCAACGAAGCCGATGTGGTGATCTGCTCCGAGGATGCCACCTTCTTCGACTCCCACGTCTCGGCAGGCCTGGTGTGCGCGCTGGAGCCGATCGGGCTGATGCGCCGCGTCGGCCTCGGCGAGACGCTGCGCATCGCCCTGATGGGCAACGACGAGCGGATCTGCGCCGACACCGCGCTGCGGATCGGTCTGGTATCGGAAGTCGTCGCTCGCGAACAGCTCTGGGACCGCGCACACGCGATCGCCGCGGGCATCGCGGCCAAACCGCCGACCGCCACCCAGGGCACAGTGCGCGCGATCTGGGAATCCCTGGACAAGCCCTACCGGGCCGCGATGGAGCACGGACTCGTCTACACCCGCCTCGGCAATCCGATCGCCAAGGCGGAACTGGCGGCCGCCCGCGATGGCGGCCCCGCCACCCCGATCGAACCGAGGATCCGCTGATGACCCAGCCGCCCGACCACCCGCTGAGCACCCGGATCCGGCAGATCCTCGACCTCGCACCCGAGGCCAGGGCGATCGAGTTCGACGGAACCTGGTTCACCTGGAACCGGCTCGCCGCCGCGGCACACCGCACCGCGGGCCACGTACCGCGGGCACAGCCGGTGGGCATCCTGCTGCGCAACCGCCCCGAACACGTGGCCGCGTTCCTCGGTGTCCTGCTCGCGGGAGGCACGGTGGTCGTGATCAACCCCGCCCGCGGTGACGACCGGATCCGCGACGACATCACCGCCTTGGACCTGCCGCTGGTGGTCGGCAACACCGACGATCTCACCACCCTGGTCGACCCCGGCGCCACGACGCTGGCCGTGGACGGCTTGGACGGACAGCCGGGGCGAGAGCGGGCGAAATCCGTTGCGTCGGCGACGAACCCGGTGACCGCGGTCCGCATGCTGACCAGCGGCACCACCGGCCCGCCCAAGCGCGTCGACCTGACCTACGACATGTTGTGGCGCAGCGTGCTGGGGGCCGACCCCGATCGCCATCCGGTACCCACCACGCCGCGCACCGGTGTCGCGATCGTCAATGCCCCGCTGGTGCACATCGGCGGCGTGTTCCGGATCCTGCAATGCGTGCTCACCGCACGGCCGTTCGTCTTCCTGCCGCGTTTCGAGCTGGACCGCTGGGCCGCCGTCGTGCGCGAACACCGGCCCGGCGCGGTGTCGCTGGTGCCCGCCGCGTTGCGCATGGTGCTGCACTCCGATCTCACCGCCGATGATCTCGCCGGTGTCCGGGCAGTCACCTCCGGCACCGCTCCCCTGTCGGCCGCCGACGCCGACGCCTTCCAGGAGAAGTTCGGCATCCCGGTCCTGACCTCGTATGCCGCCACCGAATTCGGCGGCGGGGTCGCGGGCTGGACACTGGCCGACCATCGGCAGTTCTGGCAGGCCAAACGCGGCAGCGTCGGACGGGCCAGCGGTGGCGCCCTCCTGCGTGTAGTCGCCGACGACGGCACCGAACTCGGCACGGACCGCCAAGGGCTGCTCGAGGTGATACCCGGCCAGCTGGGGCCGGGGACGGACTGGATCCGCACCACCGACCTCGCCCGCATCGACGCCGACGGCTTCCTGTGGATCCTGGGACGTGCCGATCAGGCCATCATCCGCGGCGGATTCAAGATCATGCCCGACGAGGTGCGCGCGGCCATCGAGGCGCATCCAGCGGTGCGCGGCGCGGCGGTCGTCGCCCGGCCCGACCACCGCCTCGGCGAGACCCCGGTCGCGATGGTCGAATTGCGCCCCGATCGCCGGACGGAGATCACCGACCTGCTCGACCATCTGCGAACCAGGTTGGCCCGCTACGAGATTCCCACCGATATCGCGCTGGTCGATGCCATCCCCTGTACCCCGTCGGGCAAGCCGGATCTGTCCGCGGTCCGCGCGCATTTCGCCGGCACCGGCACCCGCCAGGAGTGAACGCCATGATGACAACCCTTCGACACATCAGCGGACTGCTCGACCACATCGGCTTCCGCAAGAGCACCGACAGCCAGGGCATACCGAACTGGGAATTGCCGGTCGCGCCCCATGTCGTCAACACCTCCGGCGGCCTGCAGGGCGGCCTGATCGCCACCCTGGTCGACATCGCCGCGGGCACGGTCGCGCTCGAGCACCGGCCGCCGAACGCAGGCGTGGTCACCTCGGACCTGAACGTGCGCTATTTCCGTGCGGTCACCGACGGCGCGGCGCGCACGCGGTGCACCGTCGTGCACGCGGGTAAGCGCTCGGTCGTCGTGCAGGTCGAGGTGTACGGCGGGGCCGACGACAGCCTCGCGGCATTGGCCACCGTCAACTTCGCGACCGTAGATTTCGCCACCGACCGCACCGCCGTCGCGAGCGACTGACCGATGGATACCGCACGGGCATCCGCGATCGAACGCAGCTGCGCGGTGACCGCGGTGGCCTTCTCCGAACGCCGGCGCACCGACGCGCGTCTGATGACCGGCGAACACCGGGGATTCGGTCTGAGCACGGGACGTCGCATCGTGCACGTCCCGTACCCGCCGATCGACGCGGACTGGACTCGCACGACCCTGACCTGTGGTGTCGCACTGCAGTGTTCGCCGTCCAAGGACCGCATCGCCGAGTACGCGCTGCACGAGCTGTCGCCGCGGCAGCGGGCGGCGCTGTCTTTGATCGAAGGTGGTGTGGCCGCCGCCTGGGTCGGTGCCCGCCTGCCGGGTCTGCTCCCCGAATTGCGCAGGGCGCTGCCCGATCTCGAGCTCCACGAGGACGATCTCGACGGTGGCCGGATGCTCGATCGGGCTCTCGCACTGGCCAGGACCAGGCGGGTCCTCGCGACGTACCCGTTGCTCGGCGCGCTGCCGTCGGGTGCGGCCGGCCGCGGCGCCCTGGCCTCGGCCGTGCGCCGGGTCTACGCCCGGATGCCGTGGACCTCGGCGCGCAGCGACTCCTACCGACCGCTGACGGTCCCGGTCGGCGGGGACGGCGGAGCGCGCAACGCGAACCTGCCGCCGCCGAGCCGACCGGAGGACGACGACGTCGAGGTCAGGGCCGACCAGCGCGCCGGTATCCCCTACCCGGAGTGGAACCGCTGGACCGGTGCCTTCCTGCCCGACCATGTCGCCGTGCTGGAACGCAAACTGCCCACCCGCAACACCCCGGTCACCGCCGTCTCCGGCGATGTGCGGCGCTGGTTCGAACACCACACCCATCGCGCGATGCGTTCCGGGCTCGAGGACGGATCCGATATCGACATCGACCGCTACGTCGCCTATGTCGTCGACGCGGGCACCGGCCGGGCGCCGCAGCCGCGAGTGTTCCGGGAGCTGGCGCCCCTGTCCCGCGATGTCAGCACCGCCCTGCTGCTGGACGGCAGCTCCTCGCTCGGAGTGCACGGCGGGCAGGTCTTCCGGCTCGAACTCGACTGCGCGGACGCCCTGTCGCGGGCGATGACCATGGCCAGGGAACGGCACGGCATCTTCGTGTTCACCGGCAACACCCGGCACAGGGTGCAGGTGGACTGTCTCAAGGATTTCCAGGACCCGCATTTCGTCGACCCGGGCAGCCTCGGGTTGGTTACCGGCGGCTACACCCGGCTCGGCGCTCCCCTGCGCCACCTGACCGCCCGGCTGGTCGATCAGCCGTCCCAGCGCAGACTGCTGATCATCATCGGCGACGGACTGATGTCGGACGAAGGCTACGAAGGCCGCTACGCCTGGGCCGATGTCGCCCATGCCGTGGAGGAAGCCGAGGACGCCGGGGTCCGGGTCTTCTACCTCGGGGTCGGCCCGACCCGGGTCGACCCGCTGCCGGAGGTCTTCGGGCCGAAGCGATCCCACCGCATCGGGCGGGTCGACGAATTGCCCAGAGCGCTCGCCCAGATCCATCGAGAGTTGGTAGCCGAATGAACACAGACCCCTACTTCGCCGCCGGTATCGAGGTGCCCCTGTTCGAGGGTGCGCATCGCCAGCGGCTGCCGGTGATGCTCACCGGGCCCACCGGGTGCGGCAAGACCCGTTTCGTCGAACACATGGGCAGGCTGCTCGGCAGGCCGGTCGTGACGATCAGCTGCCACGACGACCTCACCAGCTCGGACCTGGTCGGCCGGTTCATGGTCACCGGCGGTGACGTCCGCTGGACCGACGGTCCGCTCACCCGGGCCGTGAAGTCCGGGGCGATCTGCTACCTGGACGAGGTGGTCGAGGCCCGGCACGATTCCCTCGCGGTCCTCCACGCGCTCACCGACCACCGCCGCACGCTGTTCCTGGATCGCGCCGACGAAGTCGTGGCAGCACCCGATCCGTTCATGCTCGTCTGCTCCTACAACCCCGCCTACCGCAGTTCGCTCAAGGAACTCAAACCCTCGTTCCGGCAACGGTTCGTCACCGTCGCCATGGACTACCTGCCGCCGGAGCGCGAGGCCGAGCTGCTGGTGGCCGAGACCGCGGTGGATCCGGCGGTGGCCCGGCGACTCGTCGGCTGCGCGGTCGCCATCCGCAAGGCCGACGGCGCTTTCCATTTCGAGCCGCCATCGACCCGGGTCCTCGTGGCGGCGGCGCGGCTCGTCGCGGCCGGGATCGGCGAGCTCGACGCCGTGCACGCCTGCGTGCTCGCGCCGCTGAGCAGTGACGGCGCGATCCACGACGGCCTGCGTGAGATCGCGGCGGCGACCCTGGCGGAGGTACCCGTGGCCACCTGAGCAGCGGATCAGGACGGCGTCGGCACGGGCGGCCGGTAGAACAGCGCGAGCTGACCCGCGCCCGCCGCCAGGCCCAGCCCGGCGGCGATGCCGAAGCCCACCCAGCCGTCGACATTTTCGCTGCCGAGCAGCAGACCGTCGACGCTCAGCCGGCCCGGGCCGATCGTCGCTACGCCGATCGCGGCCAGCGCGAGCACCAGGTTGTACTCCCAGCCGTTGCCGACGATGAAGAAGCCGTGCGCGCGATGGACCGTCCACGCGGCCACCAGCATCAGGGCGACGAATCCGGCCGCCGCGAACGGCGTCGCGATGCCCATTGCCAGCGCGAGTCCCGCTCCGACCTCGGCTCCCGCGGCCAGGCGCGCGTGTACCGCGCCGGGGCGCATCCCGATGCTGTCGAACCAGCGGGCCGTGCCCGGGATCCGCCCGCCGGTGAAGATCTTGCCGTAGCCGTGCGCGGCCATGGTCAGCCCGAGGCACACCCGCAGGATGAGTACCCCCGCGTCGATCGCTGTCATCGTCGTTCCCTCTTCTCGATTCCGGTTACCGATAGTATTACAGTAAACACGAACACAACGTTCGGCCAGCCACGGCGACTGCCGTGCCCGAGGAAGGCTTCGCCATGACCAGCACGACCACCGACCAGGTCACCGACGAGGATTTTCACCAGATCCTCACCCAGACAAAAGAGTTCGTCCGCACCGTCGCGGTCCCGCGAGAGTCCGAGATCGCCGCGCAGGACCGGATCCCGGACGAGATCGTGGCGCAGGCCAAGGCGATGGGCCTCTACGGATACGCCATCCCGCAGCAGTGGGGCGGGCTCGGCCTGCATCTGGCCCAGGACGTCGAGCTGGCCATGGAACTCGGCTACACCACCCTGGCCCTGCGGTCGCTGTTCGGCACCAGCAACGGCATCGCCGGGCAGGTCCTGGTGGGGTTCGGCACCGAGGAGCAGAAGGCCCGCTGGCTCGAGCCCATCGCCACCGGCGCCGTGGTCGCTTCGTTCGCGCTGACCGAATCCGGCGCCGGATCCGATCCCGCGGCGCTGCGCACCACCGCGACCGCCGCGGGCGGGGACTGGATCATCAACGGGGAGAAGCGATTCATCACCAACGCACCGGTGGCCGATCTGTTCGTCGTCTTCGCCCGCACCCGGCAGGCCGACAGTTCGGGGCCCGGGATCTCGGTGTTCCTGGTGCCGGCGAGCACACCGGGCGTCACGGTCGGGCCAAAGGACCGCAAGATGGGCCAGGAGGGCGCGTGGACCGCCGAGGTGAGTTTCCGGGATGTGCGGGTCGGCGCGGACGCCCTCGTCGGCGGCCAGGAGGACGTCGGCTATCGGGCCGCCATGAGTTCCCTGGCGCGTGGCCGCGTCCACATCGCGGCGCTGGCCGTCGGGACCGCGCAGCGGGCGCTCGACGAATCGGTCGCCTACGCCGCCACGGCCACCCAGGGCGGCACCCCGATCGGGCGCTTCCAGCTGGTGCAGGCGCACCTGGCCGACATGCAGACCGGCGTCATGGCCGGGCGGGCCCTGGTGCGCGCGGCCGCGCAGTCCTGGGTCACCGGCGAGGACCGCCGCCTCGCGCCGTCGGTGGCCAAGCTCTACTGCACCGAAATGGCCGGTCGCGTCGCCGATTCCGCGGTGCAGGTGCACGGCGGCACCGGGTACATGCGGGGCGTGGCGGTGGAGCGGATCTACCGGGACGTACGCCTGCTGCGGCTCTACGAGGGCACAAGTGAGATCCAGCGGCTCATCATCGGCGGCGCGCTGGTGCGCGCGGCCGAACCCACCGGCAGATGACACGGACCCGGGTGGTGCGGATCGACCTCGATCCGCACCACCCAAGTCCTGGGCTCACTGCTCGCCGGCGACCTGTTCACGCGCCCAGCGATAGTCGGCCTTGCCCGCCGGGCTGCGGCTGATGGCCGGCCGGAAGACGACCGCCTTGGGCAACTTGTACCGGGCCAGTGACCCCGCGGCGTGCTCGACCAGCTCGTCGGCGCCCACCGTGGTTCCCTCGGCGCGCTGCACCACCGCGACGACCTCCTGCCCCCAGCGCTCGCTGGGCCGTCCCACGACCAGGACGTCGGCTACGCCGGGATGGGACGCGAGGGCCATCTCGACCTCCTCGGCGAAGATCTTCTCGCCACCGGAGTTGATCGTCACCGCGTCGCGGCCGAGCAGTTCGACGGTGCCGTCGGCGCGGTGCCGCGCCCGGTCACCGGGCAGCACGTACCGGACTCCGTCGATCACCGGGAACGTCGCCGCGGTCTTGGCTTCGTCGCCCTTGTAGCCCAGCGGGGTGAACAGCCGCTTGGCCAGCCAGCCCAGGCCGTCGTGGCCGGGTTCGAGCACCGAGGCGAGATCCTCGGCGACCACGCGGGTGTCCAGGCCCGCCGAAAAGGTACCGGTGGAGACGAAACCGGCAGCCGAGACGTGGTGCAATTGGGTCCCGGTCTCCGACGAGCCCACCCCGTCGAGCACGGCCAGTCCCGGCACCGCGTCGATCCACTCCTGTTTGAGAACGGGGTTCAGCACCGCGCCGCCGTTGGCGATCGCGGCCAGCGAGGACACATCGGCAACGCCGGACCGCACCGCGGCCAGCAGCGGCCGCGCCATGGCATCACCGACGACGATGGCGATCGCCACCCGTTCCCGCTCGATCGCGCGCAGCGTCTCGTCCGCGTCGATCCGGTCGACGACCGGGGAGAACACGACCGACTGCCCGGTGGTCATCGCGGTCAGCACCGCCCACTGGGCGGCACCGTGCATCAGCGGCGGCAGCAGCATCAGCTTCACCCCGGGATTGGCCGCTGCCCTGGCACCGATCTCCTCGTAGGAGCCCACGGTGGCGCCGGTGTTGACGTCGCGGCCACCGCAGGCGGCCATGTAGATGTCGTGCTGGCGCCACAGCACGCCCTTGGGCATGCCGGTGGTGCCACCCGTGTAGAGCACGTAGAGGTCGTCCGGCGAGGGGGTCACCGGCGGCGGCACCGGGTCGGTCTCGGCCAGGACGGTCTCGTAATCGACCGCGCCGTCGAGCAGTTCGTTGCCCGAGTCGTCGGCGATCTGGATCAGCACCCGCAATCGGGGCAGTTCGGCACGGATCTCGGCCACCCGCGGCGCGAAGGCCGCGTGGTAGATCAGGGCCGTGGCTCCGGCATCGGCGAGCAGGTGGCCGAGTTCGCTCTTGACGTAGCGATAGTTGACGTTGAACGGCGCGACCCGGGCGCGGAACGCCCCGACCAGGCTCTCGATGTACTCGTGGCCGTTGTGCGCGTAGATGCCGAGCAGATCCTGCCCGACCTCGTGACCGCGCAGCGCCGAACGCTCGGTGTGACAGCCGAGCCCGCGCTGATGCAGATAGGCGGCCAGGCGGATGGAGCGCTCGGCGGTCTGGGCATAGGTGCGGCGGTGTTCGCCCTGGATGACCAGCTCCCGGTCCGGCAGCGCGGCCGCGGCAGCGTCGGCGGCTCCCACCAGGGTGAACTGTGCCGGTTCTGGCCCGGCGGTGGCAGCGGACAACATGACTCCTCGAAAGTCGGCCGTCGGCGACGGCGCGTCGGATGGGGGAAGTGAGCGTGTGCGGCGATCAGGCATCAGCGGTGCGGGTCTGCACCGGCAGCCGCCCCGCGACCCGGCGGGCGGTCCGCCACCGGGCGGCTCGCAGGGCCAGGTCGACGATCCGGACCGTCCACTGCCCGAAGGGTGGCGCGGCGATTCCGGTGATCGGGAAGGGCAGATCGGTGCCGGCGACGGTGCGCCGATGACTGAAGGTGTCGAAGCCGGTCTTGCCGTGATAGGCGCCCATGCCGCTGTGGCCGACGCCGCCGAACGGCGCGTTCTCGGAGAACATGTGGATCGCGAACTCGTTGCGGGCCACCCCGCCGCTTCGGGTGCGGGCGACGAACGCGCGGAAGTCGGCGCGGTCGGGGCCGTACCAGTAGGCCACCAGCGGCGACGGGTGGGCGTTGATGTGGTCACTGACCTCGCCGAGCGTGGTGTACGGCCGCAGCAGCAGCACCGGACCGAAGACCTCCTCGGTGGCGATACGCATGTCGTCGGTGACGTCGTGGATCAGCGTCGGCGCGATCTTGCGCCGGTGCGGATCGGGCAGCGATTCCCCTTCCGGCGCCACCGATTCCACCCGGGCGCCGCGAGCCCGGGCATCCTCGATCAGCTCGACGATCCTGGTGTAGTTCGCGTCGTCCACCGAGGAGGTGTAGTCGTCGTTGTCGCCGATCGTGGGGAACATGCCGCGCAGTTCGGACCGCAGCGCCTCGGTGAAGCGGGCCATGCCGTCCTCGGGCACGAAGACGTAGTCCGGGCACACACAGACCTGGCCGCCGTTGACCATGCGCGCGCGAGCGATCCGGTTCGCGGCGCGGCGCAGATCGGCGCCGGGGCCGACCACGACCGGATTCTTGCCGCCGAGTTCGAGGGTCACCGGGACGAGGTTCTCGGCGGCGGCGCGCATCACCTTCCGGCCCACCCCGGTCGACCCGGTGAAGAACAGATGGTCGAAGGGAAGCGCGGTAAACGCCGCGCCGACCTCCGGACCGCCGACGACGATCGAGAGCTCGTCGGGATCGAAGTATCGTGCAGTGAGCACGCGGGTGAGTTCGGCCGTGCGCGAGGTGATCTCCGACATCTTGATCATCACCCGGTTGCCCCCCGCGAAGGCCGAGGCGGCGGGCACGACCACCAGTTGCAGCGGGAAGTTCCACGGGCCGACGATGCCGACCACGCCGAGCGGGCTGGGATGGATCTCGGTGCGGATGCCGAAGCCCCGCGAGAACGGATTAGGTTTCTCCGGGCGCATCCACCGCGCTACGTGTGAGCGGGTGTGCTCGAAAGCGGCGAGCATGCCGAGGATTTCGGCGAACAGGGTGCCGGTGCGCGACCGGGTGCCGAAGTCCTGCGACATCGCCTCGGCGTAGTCGTCGATGTGATCAAGGACCATGGCCAGCAACCGGTCGATCCGGTCGCGCCGCACAGCGGCCGACGGCTGCCCCTCTCGCAGGAACGCCGTGCGCTGGCGAGCCAGCATCGCCGGCAGCTCCGCCGGGTCCGTCGCGGCCGGGTCGGAGTGGACTCCGGCGCCTGCGGTACTGGTGGTCGTGGTGTCCATGGGCGGTGCCTCTCCGGTGCGGCGTCAGATCAGGTCGAACGGGCCGGCGGCGATCGCGGCACCCAGGCCGGCGAGGTCGACACCGAGGTCGGCGGTGGCGCTCAGGCACGCCGCGACGTCCTTGCGCAGGAACGGCCCCGCCAGCTTCCCGAATTCGGCGAAGCCGCCGCTCCTGCGGATCGAATCGGCCGCGAAGCTGTTGCCGCTGGCCACAGCCAGCGCGGCGAGGAGCTGACGCTCGTCGACGCCGAGCTCGCGACCGACCCCGGCCGCGACCCCGACCAGCTGGGCATTCGCGGCGAAGAGGGCGTTGTTGATCAGCTTCACTCCCAGCGCGCTGCCGAGCGCTCCGGTGGCCATGACCGTGCTCGAATAGGCGTCCAGCACCGGGCGAACGGCCTCGGCGGCATCGGCGGGACCCCCGAGCAGCACGGTCAGCCGACCGTTCGCGATGTCGTCGGCGGAACCGCTCACCGGGCCGTCGAGCAGAACCGGTCCCGCCGGGTGTCCGGCTGCTAGTTCCTTGACCGTCGAGACCGCGCCGGTGGTGTGCGAGACCACCACCGCGTCGGGCCGGGCGGTCGCCAGCAGACCGGCCGGACCGCCGAGCACCGCGATCAGCTGCGGGTCGGAGTAGAGGCAGGTGATGATCACTTCGGCACGATCGGCGATCGGCGCCGTCGAGTCGACGATCTCCGCGCCCGCGGCCTGCAACCGCTCGCGCACGTCGTCGCGGCGGGCATACACGATGGTCCGGTATCCGGCGGCGACCAGCCGGACCACCATCGGTTCGCCCATGCGCCCCGCCCCGACAAACCCGACAACCTTCGACATCTCGCGCCTCCTCATCGGCCGCATCCTCGCGGCCGGACGTCAGCGCGAACCTGGCGCGCTGCGTACAGATGCTACTCCAGTAATGACAACTGTAAACCACCTTCTTGCACCCGGCCCACCCCCACAATAGAGTCTGTACGCAAGCCATACCGTTGCCATTACAATATGGCTGACTAGAGGAGGTTCGGTGACCGGCCGACACACCGACAAAGTCGCTTTCATCACCGGCGCCGCACGTGGACAGGGCCGGGCCCACGCGGTCCGGCTGGCCACCGAGGGCGCCGACATCATCGCCGTCGATCTCGCGGGCCCGCTGCCCGCGGCAGTCCCCTACGACTCGGCGACGCCGGCCGACCTGGACGAGACCGTGCGCCTGGTCGAGGCGACCGGGCGCAGGATCATCGCCCACCGGGTCGATACCCGTGACCTGGACGGGTTACGCGCGGCCGCCGACGCCGGCGTGGCGGCGTTCGGCCGCCTCGACATCGTCGTGGCCAACGCGGGCATCTGCATCCCCCAGGTCTGGAACGAGATCACCCCCGAGTCGTTCTGCGACGTGCTCGACATCAATGTCACCGGCACCTGGAACACGGTGGCCGCCACCGCGGGTCATCTCGTGGACGGCGGGCGTGGCGGCTCGATCATCCTGATCAGTTCCGCGGCGGGGGTGAAGATGCAGCCCTTCATGGTGCACTACACCGCCAGCAAGCACGCGGTGACCGGGATGGCGCGAGCACTGGCCGCCGAGCTCGGCAAGCACCGCATCCGGGTCAACAGCCTGCATCCCGGCGCGGTCGCCACTCCGATGGGCGGGGGCGACATGGTGGCAGCCCTCGGACGGGCACTGGATTCCAATCCGCAACTGGCACAGATGGCCACGCCGTTCCTGCCCGACTGGATCGCCCAGCCCGAGGACATCGCCGCGGCGGTCAGCTGGCTGGCCGCCGACGATTCCCGGGCGGTGACCGCCGCGCAGATCGCGGTCGATCTCGGCTCCACGCAGTACTGACACGGAAAGGAATCCACGCCAATGTCACTTCTGGACGGACGCGTCGCGGTTGTCACCGGCGGCGCCCAGGGCATCGGACTGGCCATCGCCACAGCGTTCCTGCGCGAAGGGGCCTCGGTCGTCCTCGGTGATCTGAATCCCGGTACCGCCCTGGCGGACCTGGGCACCGACCGGGTCCGCGTCACCCGCTGCGACGTCACCAGCGCAGCCGACGTCGAGGCGCTGCTGGCCACCGCGGTGACCGAATTCGGGGCGGTGGACGTGATGGTCAACAATGCCGGGATCACCCGGGACGCCTCGATGCGCACCATGCGCGAAGAGGACTTCGACCAGGTGATCGCGGTGCATCTCAAGGGCACCTGGCACGGCACCCGCCAGGCCGCGGCGATCATGCGTGAGCAGGGCCGGGGTTCTATCGTCAACATCTCCTCGCTCTCGGGCAAAGTCGGGATGGCCGGGCAGACCAACTATTCGGCCGCCAAGGCGGGCATCATCGGCCTTACCAAGGCCGCGGCCAAGGAGACCGCCCGGTTCGGCGTGCGGGTGAACGCGATTGCGCCCGGCCTGATCCGCTCCCCCATGACCACGGCCATGCCGGAGAAGGTCTGGGACCAGAAGATGGCGGAGATCCCGATGGCCAGGGCGGGTGAACCCGGAGAGGTCGCGGCGGTCGCGCTGTTCCTGGCCTCGGACCTGTCGTCCTACATGACCGGCACCACCCTCGAAGTCACCGGAGGGCGGTTCATGTGACCACATGGCAGGCGCACACCGTGGTCACCCACGACTACGTCGATCCCGCCCCGGTGGCCGCGCTGAATGCCCTCTTCGACTCGGGTGCGGCCGCGATCGGAGTGGGCGATCCGCTACCGCCGCTGTGGCATTGGGCCGCGCTGGCCCGCTGGCCCGCTTCGTCAGCCATCGGCGCGGACGGGCACCCGGCGCGTGGCTCGTTCCTGCCGCCGGTGGAGCTGCCGCGTCGCATGTTCGCCGGTGGCACAGTGTCGTTTCCCGGGACCGTGCACGTGGGATCCACCATCCGCCGGGAGGCGCGGGTGGTCGCGGTGAACGCCAAGAACGGCCGCTCCGGTCCCCTGACGGTCGTCGAGGTCGAGATACGGTTGTTCGCCGAGACCGGCGCGCTCGCGGTCATGGAACACCAGAACCTCGTCTATCGGGGCGCCGCGGCCGCCGCGCCTGCGATCGAGACCGACACTGCATTCCAGCACCCGCGAACCCCCTTGCAGCGCAGCACCGAATGGGACTGGCAACTGCACACCGACCCGACCGTCCTGATGCGGTTCAGCGCGGCGACCGCCAATCCGCATCGCATCCACTACGACCTGTCCTACGCGACCGCGGTCGAAGGATATCCAGGCCTGGTCGTGCACGGTCCGCTCATGACCCTGGCCATGGCCGAGACCCTGCGCTGCGAACAACCGGACCGGCGCCCGGCCCGGCTGCGCCACCGCAATATCGCCCCGCTGTTCTGTGGCGATCCCGCGCGGATCCGGCGGCGCGAGACCACCGATGGCAACCTCGCTCTCGCCGTCCACACCGAGCCCACCCCCGGCCAGGCGGTCGAGCACACCGTGCTCACCGCCGATTTCACCGTCGACGGAGACCCAGCCCATGCGTGAAACTGTCATCTGCGAGCCCCTGCGCACCCCGATCGGACGCTACGGCGGCGCGTTCGCCTCGCTCACCGCCACCGAACTGGGCGTGATCGCCCTGAAGGGCCTGCTCGACCGCACCGGCATCGACCCGGACGTCGTCGACGATGTCGTTCTCGGGCACTGCTATCCGAGCAGCGAGGCACCGGCGATCGGCCGGGTCGTTGCCCTCGACGCGGGCCTGCCGGTGACTGTCGGCGGCATGCAGGTCGACCGGCGCTGCGGCTCGGGCCTGCAAGCCGTCGTCCAGGCGGCGATGCAGGTCGGCAGCGGCGCCTGCGATGTCGTCGTGGCGGGCGGAGTCGAATCCATGACCAACACGCCGTTCTACTCCACGGAGATGCGCTGGGGTGGTGCGCGTGGCGGTGTCCGGGTGCACGACGCGCTGGCTCGTGGCCGCGAAACCGCCGGTGGCCGTTTCCATCCCGTCCCCGGCGGCATGCTCGAGACCGCGGAGAACCTCCGCCGCACCTACGAGATCACCCGCGAGGAACAGGACCGGCTGGCGCTGACCTCGCACCAGCGTGCGGTCGAGGCCACGCGCAGCGGAGTACTCGCCGCGCAGATCGTCCCGGTGGCGGTGCGCTCACGCAAGGGCGAGGTGGTCGTCGACACCGACGAACACCCCAGGGCGGACACCACGCTCGAATCCCTGGCCGCACTGAAACCCGTTCGGGCGACGCTGGATCCGGAGTCGACTGTCACGGCGGGCAACTCCAGCGGCCAGAACGACGCCGCTTCGATGTGCCTGGTGACCACCCGGGCCAAGGCCGAGGAATGGGGGCTGACCCCACTGGTCTCGCTCACCTCGTGGGCCGTGGCCGGGGTGCGCCCCGATGTCATGGGTATCGGACCGGTCCCCGCGACGGAGGCGGCGTTGCAGCGGGCCGGACTCACACTGGCCGACATCGACCTGATCGAGTTGAACGAGGCGTTCGCCGCCCAGGCCCTGGCCGTCATGCGGGAGTGGAAATTCGGCGAACGTGATGCCGAACGCACCAATGTGCACGGATCCGGAATCTCGCTCGGGCACCCCGTCGGCGCCACCGGTGGCCGGATGCTGGCCACCCTCACCAGGGAACTACACCGCCGCGAACAGCGCTACGGTCTGGAAACGATGTGCATCGGCGGCGGGCAGGGCATGGCCGCGGTGTTCGAGCGGGTGAACTGACCATGACACTGCGCCGCTTCACCTCCGTCGACGACCTCGCCGAAGCCCTCGGCGAACCCATCGGTCCCGGCCCGTGGATCGCCATCGGCCAGGAACGCGTCGACACGTTCGCTGCGTGCACGGGCGACGACCAGTGGATCCACGTCGATCCCGACCGCGCCGCGAGCGGGCCCTACGGCACCACGATCGCCCACGGCTACCTCACCCTGTCCCTGCTGCCCCGCCTCGGCCGCGATCTCTACACCCTCGAGTTCGGCGCAGCCCGGATCAACTACGGCAGCAACAAGGTCCGCTTTCCCGCCGCCGTCCGCACCGGAACCCGCGTGCGGGCGGTGGCGATCCCGCTCGCCCTGAGCACCGAGGGCTCGCGGGCCCTGCTCACCGTCAGCTGGTCGGTCGAGAACGAGGACGGCGGCAAACCGGCGCTGGTCGCCGAGACCCTCACCGCGATCATGCTCTGATCCTCGCCGCCGGTCCGCCCCGGCCGGCGGCGCTGTCCCTTCCACGAACGGATCCACCGATGAAACTCGCGCACACCCACGGACTCACCGACGTGCAGACCGAAATACTCTCCGCTGTACGGACTTTCGTCGACAAGGAGATCATCCCTACCGCCCAGCAACTCGAGCACACCGACACCTACCCACAGGACATCGTCGACCGGATGGCCGAACTGGGCCTGTTCGGCCTCATGATCGATGAGGAGTACGGCGGCCTGGGCGAATCTCTGCTGACCTATGCCCTGTGCGTCGAAGAGCTGGCGCGCGGCTGGATGAGTGTTTCCGGTGTCATCAACACCCATTTCATCGTCGCCTACCTGATCGCCAGGCACGGCACCCCCGAGCAGAAACAACGGTTCCTGCCACGCCTGGCGACCGGGGAGATCCGGGGCGCGTTCTCCATGTCCGAACCCGAACTCGGCTCCGATGTCGCCGCCATCCGCACCAAGGCGACCCGCAACGCCGACGGCGGATACACCCTCGACGGCCGCAAGATGTGGCTCACCAACGGCTCGACCGCCACCCTGGTCGCCACCCTGGTCCGCACCGACGAGGGACAACCACGCGCACACGACAATCTCACGACCTTCCTCCTCGAAAAGCCCGTCGGCCTGGGCGAAGTCGCACCGGGCCTGACCATCCCGGGCCGGCTCCACAAGATGGGCTACAAGGGCATCGACACCACCGAGATGCTGCTCGACGGACACACCGTGCCCGCCGAGGCCGTCCTGGGCAGCACCACCGGACGTGGGTTCAAGCAGATGATGGACGGCATCGAGGTCGGTCGCGTCAATGTCGCGGCCCGCGCCTGCGGGATCGCGATCCGCGCCTTCGAACTCGGCGCCCGCTACGCCCAGCAGCGCAGCACCTTCGGCAAACCCATCGTCGAGCACCAGGCGATCGAGTTCGCGCTGGCCGAGATGGCGACCAAAGTGGAAGCGGCGCATCTGATGATGGTCAACGCGGCCCGGCTCAAGGACTCCGGCCTGCGTAACGACGTCGCGGCGGGCATGGCCAAGTATCTGGCCAGTGAGTTCTGCAACGAGGTGACGCAGGCCGGGTTCCGGATCCACGGCGGCTACGGATACTCCACCGAGTACGAGATCGAACGCCTCATGCGCGAGGCGCCGTTCATGCTGATCGGTGAGGGCACCAGCGAGATCCAGAAGCGCATCATCGCCAAGGGCGTGCTGCGCGACTACCGGATTTGACTGTGCCGATACCCGCATGGTCCAGGCAGCTATGGGACGAAATGCGCGGCGACTGACATCACTTGCGCCAGAACCGGAAGCACTCTGCGAGCCCACGCAGAACCTCGGCGCGATACCTCGCGGGCACCTTATGCATCGCCAGCCCGATCGCCACAGTCCGGCCGGCCGTCGCAATGGCCAAGGTCAGAGCCGCAATCAGGATCAATGTTGTGGTCATCGGTGCTCCATCACGCCTTCGGCTAGTTCGGTGAGACTAGCTAAGCCTGATGCACCGCCATATTCAGAAAGTGCTAATGACCTGGGTAGATGAACAAACCTGTGGACGACTTCCGAACCGCGGATAACTCGGCCTGACCATGCTCCGCGCTCACCGGTTCCGACGTGCGGTGTGGTACCAACGGAGCTCGTTTCACGACGGTGCCACGTACATACGCCAGCATCACCGCAACCTACCCAGGCGGCCTGGGCTCATAGACGCCACTACAAGAGCCTGACGAAGGCCCGAGCACCGGTCACGCAGTGGTGCCCGGCGAAGGCGTTGACCCAGCAGTCTCAACCGAAGCCACGCGGCCCGGATCACCAGCAACATCCGTAGCGATTGAGTAAAGACAATCCTGGATGACACCCAGCCACGGAAGTAGCCATCTACCAGGCGTGATACAGAGGCGCGGTGGGGCCCTTTATGACCCCACGTATTTCCGCACGTACTTCTTCACGCATTCCTCCACGCATCGACAGCGTTGGACCGGACAACCTACCTGCTCAGACCCCTTCGCTGGTTCGTCTACACGGGCCAGCAGTTTTCGTGATGCGAGGTCAGCGATCACGGCGCTGAGTTCGAGGTTTGTCGGGAGCTCCGATGACCCGATATTGGTGTGGACGCAGTCCCGCGAGTCGGTGGTGTCCATCTCACTCCTCCACATGGTGGCGACCGGAGTTCGTCGCGAAGTCCTGACGGTGGTAGCCGACTCGCTGACATTCGGGGAGGCAGGCATCGCGACGGCCGCGCCTGGCTGCCGCACCGAAAGTGATGATCGCGCGGAAGCTTTCGGGTGTCTGGCTTGGGACAACGAGGAGCTGGCCTTCGCTGCGATGGAGGGTGGTTCGGTGCGACATGAGGTCTCCGATTCCGATACGGCGACCAGGTAGTGCATGGGCCGCCGATGGCTTATGGTCGTGCTCGCGTTCAGGTCGAGCGCATCGAGAGAGAGGCGAGAAATGGCTGTGGCCAGCACTGAAAGACACACACTCATCGGTGATGTGCACCTGTTGCTCACCGACGATCAGGGTCGAATCCTGTTCGGCCGGCGAGCGGGTACCGGGTACGCAGATGGCGCGTTCCACCCGCCCTCGGGCCACCTCGAAGCCGAGGAGTCGGTGATCGAGGCGCTGCGGCGTGAAGCCGCCGAGGAGATCGGTGTGCACATCGCGCCCGAGGACATCGAGTTCGCGCACATCATGCACAACAGCTCGTCCGGCGGGCGCGTCGCGTTCTTCTTCCAGGTTCGGCAGTGGGAGGGCGAACCGACGAACATGGAACCCGACAAGTGTGATGCGCTGGAATGGTTCGCCGCCGACGCGCTGCCAGCGGACATGATCCCCTACTGCCGGGAAGCACTGGGCCACATCTCTTCCGGCAAATCACTGTCACTGTTCGGCTGGTGACAGGTGACGGTGGGGACCGTAACCTCTCTCTCACCGGTCCCCACCGTCGCTAGACCTCGTCAGATGAGCTGCCACTCATCGAGCGAGGCGATCAGTTCCTTGAGGCGCTGCGGGGACATACGTTTCTCCGCAGCGTCTTCGAGGGATTCCTTCGTGGCCCCGTATTGCCACCAGGACTCGCCGTTCTTGGCGTCCATGACCAGGAACCGGTCCTTGATGGCAGGGCCGCGCAGCACCAGCGACACGGTGCCGGGTTCGGCGACCACGGCGTGAACAGCGCTGTGGTGCAGCGCGTAACTTGCCCCGACTCGTTCCTGGCGCACGTGCACCGCGCGCAGGCTCGACACGTCGATCTCGGTATCGAGTTCGACGTCGCCGTAGAGCCGGTGCCGGTATTCGCCACGCAGGATGTGGCTGGCGTAGGTCCAGCGGTGGTTGTGCGGGCGATCGTGGTAGCCGGGGCCGAAGATGTGCAGGCGCAACCGGATCCCGGATTCGAGGTCGTCGTGCAGGACGATCTTGTCGAGAATGTCGTAGTGCTCGCACAGTGCGGCGAGGTCGGGGTTGTCGGGCAGCGTGGTCAATTCGCGGCGCAGCAGGTACTTCTGGGCGGCGAGCAGTTCGAAGGACTTTCGGGTGGCCGACTCGACGGCCTCCACGTCGTTCCAATCGAGGCAGCGCAGCGGTTCGATGACGGTTTCCATGGTGTGCATTGGGCTCTCCTATTCGGGTTTCGCGCTGGACTTCCACAGTCGGCAGACCGGCACGATGTCGGGGTAGGCCGAGCACGACGAAGCACCCATGACCAGCTCCTCGGCCGGACAGCCACCCATGCACGCCGATTCCTTGCAGCCGCCGCAGGCGCTGCCGACGAGAGGTTTGGTGAACAGATCGAACTCGTTGATCTCGCTGTCGCGGTTGAGCAGCACCTGCCCGTCGCGCATCGTGGCGTAGTAGGTGTCGGTGTCGAAGAGGTAGCTACACACGTAGCAGCGCCCGTCGGGGAAGATCGAGATCCGGTCGAGAGTACGGCCGATGCAGCCCTGGTAGCCCTCTCCGGCGTAGCGGTCCATCTGGTCGCGGCGCGCGTAGGTCGGCTGGAACCACACCCGTGACTTGTATTCCGGCGCAACCAGTTCGAGCCTCGTGCAGAAGTTCACCCACTCCAGGGGGTTCATCGCCATGTCGGCGTTGCCGTGGCCGGTGCCGATGGTGGAGAACACGTGGAACTTGACCAGGCTCGCGCCGATGTCGTCGGCGATGTCGAGCAGGCGCAGGACATCACCCTCGTTGGCTTTGTTGACCGTGCAGATGATGCGAGTGTCGAATCCGCGCTCGCACAGTTCGGCGCTGGTCTGCATCGCCTGGTCGAAGGTGCCCTCGCCGCGGACGGTGTCGTGGGTGGCCGCGCTGCCGCCGTCCATGCTGACCTGGACGTAGGCGAAGTCCTCGGGGGTGAGCTGGGCGAACTTCTTGCGGGCGATGGCCTGGGCGTTGGTGGTGGTGATGACGTGGCCGTAGCCGATGGTCCTGGCCGCGCGGATGGCGTCGATGTACCAGGGGTGGAGGGTCGGCTCGCCACCGAGGATGGTGAGCTTGTCGCCGCCGAGCTGCCGCCAGGTGGTGAGGGTGTCGACGATCTGCTGCGGGGTCATCTTCAACGCCCGCTCGAGCCGCTCGCCCATGTAGCAGTGCTCGCACCGCAACTGGCACGCCTCGGTGATGTAGAGGTAGACGTTGCGGAACCGGCCATAGGAGACCTTGTCGACACGATGCGGTTCGCGTTGCCCGGCGTTGCCCGGCGTTGCGCGGCATCCGGGCATGGCCGTAGGTGTCGGGCCGGAAAGTCGGGAGTCCCAGAGGGGTCGTGCTGGTCATGCGGTGGTGCTCCTCACGATGAGCAGGGGCTCGACGACTCGCGCGAGGGTCGCGGCGTCGTCGGCGGCATCGACGGAGTTGGTGGGGATGCCCGCAGCGTAGAACGCGGTACGCACGTCCTCGACCGTGTCGTCGTGGCGTCGGGTGCGGGCGGCGAACAGTGACGGAGCGTCGCCTCGCCGCGGGTGCAGCAGTGAGCCACAATTCCCGCAGGTCCATCCGCCGAACGTCGATGCGGAGGCGGGCAAGCGCGGATCGGCGGCCGGATCGCGCTCACATCGGTGACAGACTCGACGTGCTCGCGCCCTCTTGCGTCTGGCCGGCGCGTCGAGCACGAGCTCGATCGGCTCGACGGCACAACCAGGTGCGAGCTCCCGCGCTATCTCGAGCAGCGCCTCGACCTGCTGGCCGGTGCCGGGATAGTTGTCCAGGAGCACCGTGTGGATCCGGGAGTCGGTAGCCACGGTGCTCAGGTACCGGCGCACCGCCGGATTGACGACGTCATCGTCGATGCAGCCGAGGTCTCGCGGGCCGTGGCTGGCGGTCTGCCTGACCACCTCGGGCGGCACGTGTTCGCGCAATCTGAACACGTGCCGGTCGGGATTCTTGCCCAGCGCTAGCGTGAGCGTTGTCTTTCCGGACGCCGGTGGCCCGAGGATCGGCACCAACAGTGATAGCGCCATGTCGCCCCTTCCGCAGGATTGATATCGGACACACCGACGATCGCCGCGTCGAGCACGAATTGGCTATACACACAACGAGTCTCGGGAATTCCGGTGTATGCAGAAGGTGCATATGGGCTGGGTAGACCCGGTGGTACCGTCGGAAAAACCGTTGGGGACGGCCATGATCGCGGAAGCGGGGCGGATGATGCGAACAACCAACATCACGCGCGAATGCCCGATGTGCGGGACTCGGATGTCCCGATTCAACACCGGCACGGCGTGCAGTAGCTGCGCGCGAGAAGAACCCGCTGTCGGCGCACCGGTCATGCCCGCCGAGTTCTGGGCCAGCGATCACATGCGCGACGCCTTGGCCTCCTGGCACATGGGCCGGGTGATCTTCGCCTTCCGCACCCACCCCATGCACAAGTCCCCGATCACCCAACTCGACGTCGCGAACTGGCTCGACATGTCGCAGGCGACCCTGAGCCGGATCGAGTCCCGCGAAGCTCCCGAAAAGATGTCCAAGCTGGTCCAATGGGCAACAGCTCTGCACATCCCCGAGGAACTGCTGTGGTTCCGTCTCCCCCGACCGAACGCGGCAACCGAGGTCGACCGTCGCCAGTTGCTCGTCCTCGCGGCAGCGGCCGTCGCCTCGGCCACCACCGAGGACATCCTCCCCAGCAGCAGCCCGGCCACCGACGACTTCGACGCCTCGGTGCCCGCCATCGAAACAGCACTCTGGGCAGCGGGCAACATCGGAACCGATCAGCCGGTCCGCGAGATCGGCGAACTCGTCGCGCTCGCCCGACGCATCACCAAACTCCAAATGGCCTGCGAATACGCGAAACTCGGCCCCTTGCTGGCACCGGCGATCACCGATCTGTACCGCCAAGCCCACAGCGGAAAGCCCCGAGACCGCCGCGCCGCGTGGGATGCGTTGGCCCAGGTGGCTTCCGAGACCTCGGTGGCACTGCGCGCACGCGGCTATTTCGCCGTCGCCTGGTCAGCCGCGCAAGCAGCCGAATCCGCTGCCAAACGGATCGACAGCAGACAAGGCATCGCCTCGGGCGCCTACGTGCGCAGCCAGGTACTCCTCGCCCGACCCGAGTCCCTCAAGGCTGCCCTGGACTGCGCCGTGCACACCGCCGCCCAGGTCGGACCCGACGCAGCCACCGCCCCCGAGATACAAACAGTCGGAATGCTCCACCTCCAAGCCTCTTTGGTCACCGCCACAATGGGAGCCAGCCCCACGATCACCTCGCCCAGGCGACCGAGTACGCGGCTCAACTCGACCGCGCGACCATCGACGATCCCACCACGATCGTCGGCAACGTCTCCTTCGGCTCGGCCAACGTGGCATTGTGGAATATGACCGTGGCCATGGAAGAAGGCTCCCCGGAACGAGTGCTCGATCTCGCCCACCGCCTCGACCCTCGATCGTTGCCGACCGTCGGCCGCGCCGCACAGTACTTCGTAGAAGTCGGGCGTGCCGCCGCAGCCCGCGACGACCACACCATGTCCCTGGACGCGCTGTTGCGTGCGGAGCGCATCGCGCCTCAACAGGTCCGAAACATGGACACGGTGCAGGAACTGGTGGGCCACATGATGATCAAGGCCGGACGCGACCTCGTCACCGGTGACCTCGGCAAACTCGCTTCCCGGGTCGGTGCTGTGGCGCTGTAGGCGAAGACGCATCACCCATCGCCTGCCATGATGGGGACATGGGTGAGCGCACTAGAGTTCTGTACGCAATCGTGACAGGAGCCGGTGGAGCAGGGGACGTCGGTGAACTGGTGTCCCTCGCGCAGGCAGACGGTTGGGACGTGTGTGTTCTGGCCTCCCCCAACGGCGCTCGATTCATCGACGCCGAAGCACTCGCGGCACAGACCGGGTATCCCGTTCGGTCGGAGTTCAAGGTCCCGGGCACCAAAGACCTACTCCCGCCACCCGACGCGGTCATCGCCGCGCCGCTGACGACAAGTTCCATGGCGAAATGGGCGGCAGGGATCGGCGACACGTTGCCACTGGCGTTGCTGGTCGAAACGGTCGGAGCCGGGCTACCAGTCGTAGCGGTTCCGCACGGACGAGCAGCTCAATTCCAGTTCCCGCCAGTCGCTGCCGCACTGTCCAACCTCACCGACTGGGGCGTGCGCTTCATCCGGGTGAACGAAGGCGAACCGGTGCCGTGGGCGGCAGCTCTGAAAAGCCTTGACTGAGACTCAGCCGGATTGGCACAACCGGCACTCACGTACTCGCCGCTGGCGATGACCTCGATCGCCTGCACACCGATGAACTCTTTGGCAGTCCAGAAAGCGGCACGACTGCTCGGGCGCTTCGTTCCGGATGGCGGACCACCCAAACAGCGTCAGTTGTCATCGATCGAACTTGTCGCGAACACGTCGCGCTTGGTCCAGTAAGGCGTCGTAGGTGCCCGGGCTCTCGATGATGAGCCCTTCGTAGATCGTAAGGGCTTCAGCAATGGCATCGAGCCCTGCTGACCGATCCCCAGCTTTTCCCCGGTATCGGGCGAGATTGGTGAGGAATGCGGCCAGGTTCGAGCGCGAGATTTGGCTGTCTTCTGCGACGCTGCGTTGCAGCTCAACTGCTTCTGTTACTGACCTCAGAGCAAAACTCAGCTGCCCGGTGCGATGTTGTATCCGCCCAAGGGTGTTCAAGCATGCAGCAAGCGCCCCAGGATCATTCACTGGATTCTGCGCGCAAAGGCGGCGGTGAATATCGACAGCCTGCACGGCCGATTCACGAGCCTCCGACGCCCGGTCCAACTCGATGAGTATGTACGCGAAATTGTGGGAACATGAACCAAGAACAGGTTCGTACGCCTCCAAATTTACTGCTGCCAGTTGACGTAATATGTTGAGCGACTCACTTGCAGGACCATACGCCTTGTCGAATTCACCCTGTTCGATGTGCCTGACCGCTAGGGTTTGAAGGCTAGATCCCAGGTAATAAAGATTGCCGTCGGGGTACTTCGTGGCGAGATCACGGTGAATTTCAATGGACTCTTCTATCGATTGAATCGCATCGCCGTGACGTCCCGCTGCGCTCAGAAAGATTGACATATTGTTAAGTGCCATTGCATGTTCGGCCGCATACGCGTCTGGCCTACTTTCCGCGAGTTCACGGTAGATATCCAAGGCTTCGGCACCCGCCTCCAGTGCGTTGGTGTGCCGTCCGGCGGCATAGTGTTCGGCCCCGACGGCAATGAGGCACGCTGCGAGCCTTGATCGAGCAGTGCTTGACCGCTGTTCTTCCACCAGACTGCGAACCATCACGATCCCCTCGCTAGCGGTGTCGAGCGCCGCCGCACCTTGACCGGATTCCCTCATCTGGCGGGTAAGGACATAGAGAGCCGCGACAAAGTCGACCAGATGGGTCTCTGGATCAAGACCGAAGAGGCCGCGAAAGATTTCGACGGCTTCACTGGCCGCCGGCAATGATTGGTCATATCGACGCAGATCCCCGAGAACAGCGGCTTGGGTTGTGAGGGCCTTCGCGAGACCCGCCATCTGATCTACTTGTTGAGCACCATTTAGCTCTCTGTTGATAGCAGCAGCTTCGGTCGCTGAGGCGAGCGCGTCATCCAGGTAATCCTTTCGGCGCTGCCATTGCGCCGTCTTGGCTAAAACTGTGGCGAGCTTGACGCGGTCGGCTGCCACGGTGCCTGCAAGGTCTCTCAAGCGGGCGATGAGCGCGTTGCCGATAGTGATCGCCGGGGCTGCAAGGACTTGCGTATCGGGTGGGATAGCTTCCAAAAGCTGGTCGAGGAGATCGATGCCAACTCGCGAGTCGACCCCAATTCGATCGAGCGCGGCAATCAGCGGCGCGGGGCTCTCGACCTGGGGCGCGATCCGCACAGCGGCTGGGAGAAGCATGTCGGGATAATTAACGCAGATTTCAGTGAGGCTCTCGCCAGCCGCAGGCATCAGGGAGGGGTGCGCGGTGGCGCGAGTGCACACTGTCAACAGGTGTTCGGCCTCGACCTCATCAATGGTGGCGGCCAAGGATTCGACCACACTGTCGCGGGTCAGGTCGAGCATGGAGCGCCCGACAAGTTGTTCAGCCAGACGATCGGGTGTCGGCCCGGCGTAGATACCGTGGGTATCGCCGGGATAGAGGCTCATCAACCAGGTTTGAACCTTGGTACGAGTAAGGCGTGGTTGGTCGGCGAGGTCAGGAATCCGCGCCAACGCCTTCTCAAGCTCTTTGCTGGTAGTGGCGGCTAGGACGATCGTAGCGACGAGGGCGTCTTTGAGCGTGGTCATCCCCAGACTGTCAAGACCGTCGCGGGTTGCCGTCGCAGTCCAGTAGCGATGTTCGTGCTCAAGGACCCGATCCTCGAGACTTGGTCGCCCTATCGTTGGAGGGCTGTCATGGCCGATGTCGAGTAGGTCAGCAAGCGCGTTCATCTGCACCCCGAGGACCGTTGTGTTGTCTCCGAGATCCCGATATGGCTGCGTTAGCACGCGGTGGGCAGCCTCCTCCCATTGGACCGTAGTGGGATCACCGAGCACAGGCAGAGTTGCCGCCATGGCTCGGATGGTGTCGCGGTAGGTCGCTTCACGGGCTTCGGGGCCGTCATTGAGCGGGGGTAGGGCAGTGACTCGGGCGCGAGCGGTGACGTCGCCGACCGTGTCGCTGACAGCGCCCAATTGGGTCCACCACTCTCCAACGGTGCGGGCCAGTAGCAGCACTTTGACCGGGCGGTCCCCGACGTGAGTGACGAGTTCGGCGAACAGCGTTCCGGTCTGAGGAACCCGGGCCTCGGCGTAGTCGATGATCACGAGCAGTGGTGTCACCACCTGCCCGAGCACCCGAAGCTGTTCGGCAGTGACGATTGCGGGGTCGAGCCACAGTACCGACCAGCGTTGTGCAGCGAGTTGAGTGCCAAGATGATGAGCCAGACGGGTCTTGCCCTGCCCACCCGCACCATGAATCAGCCACGCACCCACCCCAGGCTCGTCGACCCAATCCCGCAACTCGTTCAGGAGATGGTCGCGGCCACGGAACTCGACCACCGCTCGCCGCGCGGTCAGCAACGTCGCCGGGGTGCCCGGCGTGGTCGCGGCACGGGTCGGCGATTGGTGATCGGCCAATTCCTGCAATTCCACAGGCGCCCACTGCAACCCCACTGTCCCACAATGCTGTTCGACCACTTCCCGAAATCCCGGTTGGGCGAGCAAGACATAGGCGGGAACGACCCCGAGCGCGGCGTGGTCGCGGTGAGCAGGGTCGGTGGCAACCACACCGGTCAACAAACTCTCGCAGTAGACAGCGGCCCCTGAGATCCCTTTCCACGGCGACTCGCCGAGCGCAGTGGGTGGATGCTCGATCAGATGGATGATGTGTTGGCGGCCGTAGCTGTCGCCGGGGTTGAGGGTCCCAGTCGGCTGCTCAGTGTCGGTGGCCGTGCCTTCACATTGGGCGAAGTCCGGCAAACCCCAGGTCCGGCAATTGATTCCGGGTTGCTGAGTGACGATCCGGCCCCAAACAACCGGTCGCATCTGTGGTGGCATCCACGCCGGGTCGTCGACTTCGACGAGAGCGGCATCATCGATGCCGCCCGCGTGTCCGCACCATGCGACCTTCGCGGCGTATACACCGCATCGGCCCGGTCGTATCACCGTCACCTCGGTGGTGTCCTCGCCTACAACGTGCGCCGAGGTCAAAACCAGGCGCGGGGCGATCAGGTAACCCGACCCCGCACCCGAACCGGTGACACCGACCAACTGCTCCCACCGCACCCGCCGTCATCCCCTCTCATACCGCCAGCCCACGACCCGAAGCCTTGTGGCTACGGCTCGTAGCGATCTTCATCCGCGTCGGGCACCCTTTGCTGCTGGTTACTGTTGACCTGCACACCTTCACCATTCGGCATTTTCGGTGTCAGGGTCAGACTGACGCGCTGTTTGCGGGTATGCCCGGCTTTGGCTTCCGCGTCACCCGTAACCACCCACGCCTTGAACCCGGCTTTAACGGACGCGTCCCGGCGCAGTTCTACCTCGAAGGACAACTCGACTTGCCCCACTTCGAACTTCAGGCCCGCACCGTCCCCCTTCGCCGCAGCCGCGAGCAACTCATCGCGCAACACCGCGACCGCATCCGCCAACTCGATCTCCATGAATACCCCTTAACGCCATGAGCACGGAACCGCTACACAATCCCGTCCATCCTGCACCGAGAGTGGCAGAACGCGAAAAACATGCACGGAAACTTGTTTCGCCATCACCAGTAGCGGTTTGTCATCCCACCGACAGGCGCAGCCCACCACCCAGCACGCCCGCACCCGCGTCACGACGCACAGCCCACGCACCCAGAACTGGCCAGCTCAATGAGAAGCAGAACCGCAAGCGACCGGTGGAGGCCAACTCGATTCAGGTCAAGTAACGACCGACGATGACCAGGCGTTTTCCGGTTGCCCATGTTTTGTGTGTCCTGCCGAGGGCACGAACCTGCGACGTTCAATCGACGAACCAGAAGCGACAGACCGATGGGCCAAACCCCCAGGCGAACGGGTCGCAGCGGCCAGTGGGTTCGGATCGGAGTTCTTGGCGTATTTCGGTCGCGGCCCGCAAACTGAGACAGGTCAGGCACGGTGACCGTGCCTGACCTGATGGTTACGCTCCCCCTTCTGGACTCGAACCAGAAACCTGCCGATCAGGGGATGGTCACGCGGCTCGCGAGCCACCGGCCGTCCACCAGTTCCATGGTCATCTGTACGCGGCTGCGGTCGATCCGGGGATCGGTCGCGGCCGCGTTGCTCACCGTCTGGTCGATGAACAGCAGTACCTCGACCTTGTCCGGCTGCGCGGATTTCACCGCCGCGTCCAGCACGGTGCCCTTGCCCGCCGCCTTGTTCTCGACGAGCAGCTGACGCAACTGGCCGCTGGAGCGGGTGTACATGTCCTTGAACTCGCCGGTGGACCCGTCGAGTACCGCGGTGAAGTCGTGGTCCAGGTTGCCGGAATCGACACTGGTCAGGGTGACGGCGTAGGCGCGCGCCGCGGCGAGCCCGGCCGCGGCCGCGGACTCGGTGTCGCTGTCCTGCTTGAGTTTCCATCCGAAGACCGCCGCGAGCACGACCGCGATGACGGCGACGGCGATCAGCAAGGGGATCCGGATCTTTCGCCAGATCAGCAGGGCGATCATGCGCCGGATCTGCCATTTCGTCGGCAGCACGGCCTCGGGCTGCGTAGCGGCCGTGGGAGATTCGGCGGCCGCGGCACCGGAGTCGGCGGGCTTGTCGGTACCGGGATCGGAATCGGTGATCGCGCCTGCGGTTGTGTCGGTGTTCTCGGTCATCACGGGTCCTCGCTTCTACACAACGTACTGAGGGAGCTGTCTTCACTTGGGGGGTGCGGGTATCTCCTGGCCGGAATCGGCCAGTGGCAATGGAATAGGCAGGGAGAAGGGTCCGGTGGGCGTCACGGTGGCGGTCCGGTCGGCCGGTTCGCCGGGCGGCGGTGGGCCGGGGACCCGTTCGCCCGGCGGGCGCGGTGCGTTGTGCGCGCCGCGGACCAGCAGCGACGGATCGGTGTCGGCGCAGTAGGTGTAGAGGTAGGGCTCGACGTAGTTGTTGAGGGACGGCGCCTGGCGGGGCAGATCGTAGGTGCAGGTGCGCCGTGGATACAGGCTCACCAGCCCCCAGAAACCACCGTCGTGGACCACGGTCACCAGCGCGTCGAGCGTGGAGCCCGCGCGTTGGGTCGGGAAGAAGAACTCCTGGAGAGCCGGTACGCGAGTCGTGGTCATCGACGCGACGGTCGACAGGTTCGTCAGCAACGAAACCACCGCCGTGGAATTGTCCGCCACCATCGTGTCCAGTGCGGCGAGTGTGCCCGGCGTGGTGTGCAGGAGCTCGGTGTAGCCGCCGGTCTTCGCCTCGACACCGCGCGCAGCGGTGGCCAGGTCGACGGCGAATCGGTCGAGCGCGACCGATCCCGAGCCCACCGTCGACAGCACCGTCCGGCTGTCGCGGATGAGCGACACCGTCTGCGGCAGCACGGCATCCAGTGTCGACACCAGGAAGATGCCGCCGTCGAGCACATCGGCCAGTTTCTGTGGACCGCCGGGGCCGGAGCCCAGTTCGTCGAGCACGGCGGTGAGCCGGGCGGGGTCGACCTGCGCCAGGGTGCTGTCCAGCGTGCCCAGCATCCGCCACAGCGGTGTCGGCACCGACGTGCGGTCCTGGGTGATCACCGCGCCGTCGTCCAGATACGGCCCGGCCGATCGCCGCGGCCGGAAGTCGAGGAACTGCTCACCGGCGGTCGACAGGCTCGTCACCTCGACCGTGCCGTCGTCGGGCACCCCGACGCCGGCATCGATGCGGGCCAGCGCCACCACCCCGCCGGGAGCGAAGTCGACGGCCGCGACCTCGCCGATCGGCACACCCCGCAGCGTGACGTCCTGCCCGGGGAGCAGTCCACCGGATTCGGTGAGATGCACTCGGACCGTGATCGTCGCCGCGGTCGGATCGACGCCGAGGGCACCGAAGACCAGATACGTGGAGCCGACCACCGCGGTCGTGGCGAGTGCGATCGCCGACACCGCGTGCCGGTACCGCTTCCCACCGCGGACGAGACCGACCAGCAGGCGCGCAGGCAGGTCCGCGGCGGCGACCACCGCGCGACGCCGGCTCACCGGCCGGGTCCGAGCACGCGTTCGCGCAGCCGCAGCAGCGTGTAGGTCAGGGATCCGACCATTGCCTGCCAGTCGCTCGCGTCGGGGATCCGGCTGCCGGGATCAGCTTCATGCCCGGGATCAGCCAGCGCGCCGATCGCGAAGTCCTGCAAGTCCACATTGCCGTGGGCCGAGGTGCCGCTGCTCAGTTTGATGATCGAGGGCAGCAGCTTGTTCATCGCGACCAGGCTGGTCGACGGGTCGAGGATGGCGTCGTTGAGGCCCGCCGAGATCCGGTCGAGATTGCCGATGAGGCCGCCGATCTCGCCACCACGCAGCACCGGGAACTTCGCCAGTTCGGCGGTGACACCATCGATCCGGCGGACCATATCGAGCATCTGGGGCGCGTTGGCGCCGACGACGGTCGAGGCAGGCCCCGCCGCGGCGACGAAGTCATCGATCACCTGGCGATCTCTGGCGAGTTCGCCCACCAGCCGGTCGGTTTCGGTGAGAGCGCGGCGGATGTCGTCGGATCTGGCCGACAACGCGGTCACCAGCTCGCGCGATTGCTCGATCAGGTCGCCGAGCCGGTCACCGCGATCGCCAACGGCCCGGCCGAACCCGTTGACCACGGTGGTCATATTGCGGATCGCGCCGCCGTTGACCAGCAGGGACGCCGTCGTGAGCAGTTCCTCGACGGTCGCCGCCGCCGAGGTCTGCCCGACATCGATGGTGTCGCCGTCCCGCATGGTCGCGGTCGCGAGCCCGGAATCGGCCGGGGCGTCCAGGGCCACATAGACATCGCCGAGCGGAGTCGCGGTGCGCAGCTGGGCACGGGTGCCGACCGGCAGCGCGACATCGGCCCGGATGGTCAGGTGCACCACCGCCCGGTAATCGGCGACCGTCATCTCGCGCACCTCGCCGACATCGGCACCGGCCAGCCGCACCTTGGCCTTGTCGGGCAGATTCAGCGCATTGGTGAAACTCGCGGTGATCGTGTAACCCGGCGCCCCGGATCCGCGCGCGGACAGCGGCAGATCACCTAGTCCCACACCGCATCCGGTGGTCAGCACGAGCACTACCGCGGCACCGGCCGCGGTCCCGAGAATGGAATCTCTACTCATCGAGGCAACCTGCTCATCGCTTCCAGCATGTCGGTGACCCCGAAGTCGGGGCCGAAGTCCTGCAATGTCCCTGTGCTGCAGCCCAGTTGGCGGAGGCCGAGGATGTTGCAGACTTCCTTGACCATCTGCCCGTCGAACACCACGCTGTCGGTCAGTGCGTGGATGCGCGCGCCGCCGGTCTGCTGGTCGACCGTGTTGTAGCCGTTGGCCATCAGCATCGGGGTGACGTCGAGGAACTCCGCGAGCTGATCGCGGTAGTCGGCCAGGGCTTTGATGACGATCGCCGAATCGGTGACCGCCGAATGCAGTGCGTCACGATTCTCGACGAGCAGCGCGTCGGCCTGGCGCATGACGGCGACGACCTGAGCCCCGGTGGTGCCTGCCCCGATGTCGAGCTGGGCCAGCATGTCACCGAGTTGCACCGACGCCGCGCCGAATTCGCGGATGGTCTGGTCACCGCGGGACGCGGCCGCGACCAGGGCCGCCAGCTCGTTCACGATCTGGGTGACCGTGTCGCGGGTCTCCGCGCCCGCGTCGTCGCCCAAGCGCAGGGCACGCGACAGCTCGTCCATGGTGGCCCGCAGTTGATCTCCGTTGCCCGCGGTCGCCGAAGACGCGACCGCGAGCAGCCGGGCGATCGGGCCGTCTCCCGGCTGGGCACCGGAAAGTCCGCCGGACATCCGGTCGGCCATCGAGAGCAGCCGGTCGATGCCGACCGGTGTCCTGGTGTGGTCCGGTGCGAGCACGGCGCCGTCACGCAGGACCGGACCGCCGCGGTAGACCGGAGTGAACTCCACGTGCCGGTCGGTCAGCACCGAGGTGGACACGGTCACCGCGGTCGCGTCGGCCGGGATCGGGGTCGCGCCGTCGACCCGCATGCGCACCTCGACGTAGGCTCCGGCGGGCGTGATCGCGGTGACCTCGCCGATCGGCATCCCCAGCACGGCGACCGCGTTGCCGACATACAGACCCGCGGCGTCGTCGAATCGCGCCACCACGGTGATGTCGTCGGGCTCGGTGCGCAGCGGGCCGCCCGCGCACCCGGCGAGGACGCAGATCGAGAACAGCGCCAGCGCGCGCAGCACGGTGGTCGGTGACATCATCGGCACTCCCCGAAGTATTTCGGCAGGCTCTGCTGCGCGGCCTGTCCGCTCAGCGCGCACATCCAGGAGTCGACGAGGACGCCGGCGGGGGCGTTGAAGTCGACCGAGTTCCCGTTTCCCGCCGCGTTGGCGAGGTTGCGCACCGACACCGGCAGGATCTCGAGGGTGTTGCGCAGCAGATCGTCGTGCCGGGCGAGGGAGCCGAGCAGTCCGTTCAGCCCGGCGATCAACTCGTCGACGCGGGGCCGGTCGTCGACGACGATCGCGCGCATTTGTTCGACCAGCCGGGTCGTCGCCGTCATCAGCAGTTCGATCACCTGCCTGCGCGCGGCGATGTCGGTCAGCAGGTCCCGGCCCGAGGTCGCGATCGCGGTGAGGTCGGACTGCTGCGCGGTCACCGTCGCGGTGAGGTTGCGCACCCCGGCCAGCAGCGAACCGAGCTCGCCGCGCCGGCTCGCGAGAATGCCCGCCAGGGTCCGGATGTCGCCGAGCACCCCCGGCAGCACGGCCGGGACGCCGTCGAGCTGGGTGGCCAGCAGTTCCAGCGACCGGCCGACCTGCTCGGCGTCGATCTGTTCGAAGGTGGTGGTGGCGTTCTCCAGCGATTGCTGTAGATCGTAGGGAACAGCGGTGCGCGACAGCCCTATTCGGCGATCGGGCAGCTCGCCGGGACCGGCGGGGCGTAGCTCGACGTAGCGGGCGCCGAGCAGGGTGGTCAGCTTGATCGCGGCGGAGGTCTCGGTGCCCAGGGTGACCTGGTCGTCGACACGCATCCGGACCACGACCCGGTCGCCTGCCAGACGCTGGCCGGTGACCTCGCCGACCGGAACTCCGGCCACGGTGACGCCGTCACCGACGCGCAGGCCGGCCGCCTGGGCGAATTCGGCTTCGTAGCCGCGTTCACCGACGCCGACGGCGGATACCCCCAGCGCGGCCAGGAGCACCCCGGCGAGCACGGTCAGCGCGATGACCCCGAGCACCCGGGGACGTTGTTCTTCGAGTGGGCGGCCGACCGCGACGAGGCGCCGGAGCCAGGGTGGGATCGTCATGAGTGGCTCACCTACACATCGGCGATTGCTGGACGGTGCCGGACGGGGTCGCGTAGCGGACGATCGCGGGCACGAGGTCCGACAGCGCGGGGACAGCGGTGAAGCCGAGATTGCACAGGTAGACATTCATATTCGCGCCCTCCTGACTCACCCGGGCGATTCCCTTCAGCAGCACCGGGAGGTTGAAGCCCAGATAGGCGAACTGGTCCTTGTTCTGCTCGAAGTGCCGGGTGAAGCCCGGCTCCCGGGTCAGCAGCCGTTCCAGGGCGGGCCGGTCCTGTTCGACGACGGTCGCCATCCGGTCGGCGACCCCGGACGCCTCGGTCAGGGTTGTCATCAGCTCGTCGCGGTGGCGGGCCAGCCCGTCGACGATGGCGCGGGTCCGGCTCAACAGGGTGCCGAATTCCGCGCGACGGGTGTCGAGGTGGGCCACGACCTGGTCGAGGTTGACGATCACCGAGCCCAGTACCTGATCGGGACCCGCGAGTGACTGTGCGAGCGTGGACATCTGGGCGATGAGCGTGGTCAACGATCCCGCGTCGCCCTGCAGGGCCCGCACCAGCGCGGCGGTGACGTTGTCCACCTGCTGTGGGTCCAGGCCGCTGAACAACGGCTCGAATCCGTTGAGCAGGCCGGACAGGTCGAACGAGGGTTCGGTGCGTTCCACCGGAATCTGCGCGCCGCCGGACAATTCGGCGGCGGACCCGGTCGCCGGGCGGGACAGGCCGAGATAGCGCTGCCCGATCACGTTCTGGTAGGTGATCGCGGCGGTGGTGTCGGCGTACAGGTGCTGCTCGACCGCGACCCGGAAGCGCACCCGGGCCAGGGTGCCGTCGAGTTCGACGGCATCGACCCGACCCACCCGCACGCCCGCCATGCGGACGTCGTCCCCGGAACGCAGGCCGGTGGCATCGGTGAAGATCGCCGAGTACGACCTGGTCGTGCCGTCCACGCCGCGGTGCAGCGTCACGAATGTCATCCAGATGAGCGCGAACGCGACGACGAGAAACATGCCGAGTCCGACGACCGAGCGACGGGACTTCATCGCGGGACACCTCCTGTTCCGGGGATTCCGGTGGTGAGCAGTTGGGCGAGAACCTGTTCGGCGGCATTGGCGTCACCGCCGAGCACGCGGCCGATCAGGTCCTGTAGTTCCGGGGCCAGCACCGGTTTCGGTAGGGAACGCGGGTCCAGCGAGGCGGGTAGTGGTTGCGCGGTGGCCGATTCCGGTGCGGTCGAGCAGCTGGGTCCGGCCAGGTCGCCGTAGCGCGGGCAGTCGGCACGGGTGTAGGGCGTGTCGGCGCTCAGCCGGATCTGGAACTTTCCGGTCCCGGTCTGGGTCCGCTCGTTCCAGAACTCGGCGAACCACACATCGGACAGCTTCTTGATCCGTCCCGCGATCGGGCCGAAATGGGAACTGCCCGCGGCGAAGACATCCAGGACCGGCGTCAACTGATCGGTCGCGGTGACCATCTCGTCGACGTGGGCCCCGAGCCCGCCACCGACCGTCGACAAGGTCGCGGCACCCGCGGTGAGGACATCGCGCAGAGCCGCCTCCTGGGCCGCCACCGTCCGCATCGGAATCACCGAATAATGCAGCGCATCCAGTAGATCGGGGGCGGCGGCGGCCAGGCCCTGCACCGAATCGGTGAGCGCTGCGATCGTCGACGGCTCCCCCGGCGGTGCGATCTGCGCGGTCAGCCCGGCGGTGATCCGTTCGAGCGCAGCGCCCGCCGCGACCAGGTCGCCACCGCGCCGGTCGGTGGCCTTGGCCACCGCCGCCAGCACGCCGACGGTGTCACTGGTGCCGATCCGGGCGGAGGCGGCGACGATGGCGCGCAGTTTGGTCAGCGCCGTCTGCAATTGCACGGTCGACAGGCTGTCGTCCTGCTCGATCGCGTCACCGGCCCGCAGCGGCCTGCCCGGCCCGTTGTCGACCAGCTGGACCGAGGAGACGGCGAAGACATTGCCCGGGACCACTCGCGCGGTGACCGTACTCGGGACATCGTCGATCAGCGCGGGATCGAGTTCCAGCAGCGCCCGGCTGGGCCTACCCTCGGATCCGGGTGACACCTGGGCGACAGTCCCGATGAGGACGCCGCGAAACTTGACGTCGGAGCGCGGTGGCAGGCCGTCGCCGACGTGCTGGAGCAACGCGACGACTTCGGTCTTCTCGTCGAACGTTCCCGACGACTTCAGCACGACCACGGTGACCCCGCCCGCCACGAGCCCAGCGAGCACGACGCCCCGGACCAACAGCCAGAACAGGGAGGGTCCACGCCCGTCCTTGTCGAACATCACCGGTAGCTCACCCTCCCAGCCGGGCGCTGGTGCCGATACCCCACAGGGCCACGGTCAGCAGCAGATTGACGACGATCATCACCGAGATCGCGGCGCGCATGGCCCGGCCTGCCGCGATGCCGACGCCCTGCGGGCCGCCGGCGGCGTAGTAGCCGTAGTAGCACTGGATCGTGGTGGTCAGCAGGACGAACACGATGGCCTTGCCCAGCGAATAGACGATGTCGGGTCCGCTGAGCACGAGCTGGAAGTAGTGGTGGTAGGTGCCGAGCGACAGCCCGCCCGCCGCGCCGACCACGAATTCGACGGCCAGGTAGTTCATCGCCAGACAGACCAGATACAGCGGCACGATCGCCACGACCGAGGCCAGCAGTTTGGTGCTCACCAGGTAGGGAATCGACCGGATGGCCATGGATTCCATCGCGTCGATCTCCTCGGAGATCCCCATCGCCCCCAGCTGCGCGGTGAACCGGCACCCGGCCTGCGCGGCGAAGGCCAGCGAGGCCATGATCGGGGCCAGTTCCCTGGTCGAGGCCGTCGAGGCGACCAGCCCGATCGCCGGTTCCATACCCAGCAGGTGCAAGGCGTTGTATCCCTCGAGCCCCACGATCGCGCCACCCGCGGCGCCGAGCACGATGATCACGCCCGCGGTACCGCCGCCGACGACGATCGAGCCGTTCCCCCAGGCGATATCCGACAGGGTCCGCAGGAATTCCGCACGATAGTTGCGCAGCATCACCGGAATGGCGAGCACGGCCCGGACGAAGAAGGTGAGCATGTGGCCGAGCCGCATGAACACGATGCCGATTTCCTTCAGGAGCACGGCCGCCATCCGTATACCGGGCGGGTAGTAGGTCGACGCCATTACAACCCCTGCCGCGGGAACAGCATCATGAATATCTGTGTGAACAGAACATTCACGATCATCAGCAGCAGGATCGACGAAACCACCGTGGAATTCACCGAATTCGCCACGCCCGCTGATCCGCCCTCGGTCGTGAGCCCCTTGTGGCAGGCGACGATCGCGACGATCGCGCCGTACACCACCGCTTTGATCAATGTCAGGACTAGGTCGCCGACGGTGGCGAACGACGCGAAGGTGGCCACGAAACTGCCCGGCGCGCCGTCTTGCGCGAAGACATTGAAGACGTAGCCGGCCACGAAACCGACGAAACAGACCACACCCGTGAGTGAGACACCGATGAGGACGGCGGCGGCGAACCGCGGCACGACCATGCGCCGGATGACCGAGACACCCATGATCTCCATAGCGTCGAGTTCCTCGCGGATCTTGCGGGAGCCGAGGTCCGCGCAGATCGCGGAACCGACCGCCGCCGCCATCAGCAGCGCGGCCACCATCGGCGCACCTTGCCGGATGACGGCCAAGCCGCTGGCGGCGCCTGCCAGCGAGGTCGCACCCACCTGACCTGCCAGCAACCCGAACTGGATGGACAGCGTGACGCCGATGGGCAGGGCCACGAAGATGGTCGGCAGCACCGCGGCCGACGCCATGAAGGCCGCCTGATCCACGGCTTCGCGGACCGCGAACCGGCCGGTGAGGATATCGGTGATCAGGAACTGCACGGTGCGCACCCCGAGGACGAATTGTCCACCGACAGTGCCGAGTGCGACGCCGGGGTGCCGGTCGAGGTATCCCCGGAACCAGGAGCCGACCGCCCGGCTGGCCGGCATCATCGGCGCGGCGGGTTCGGAATCACCGAGTGCGCCGACAGAATTGGAGTATTTCGACATCCGGAATTCCTGACGAATCGTGGGGACACGCCGAATCACCCGGGAAATACGAGTAATTCGATCAGCAGGTCGGCCGCCGTCGGTCGACGTCGGCCCATCGATGTGTACTTCGGCCCGGCCACTGGCGCGCCGACGATCTCCGCTGCGCGTCCAGCCGGGCCGCACCAGGATCTACAAGACGATACTGTATCACTTACAGTTGGATCCACAACAGCATTTCAGACGAAGTCCGAACCGCCGTCGACATTGATGTTGGCGCCGGTCATATAGGAGTTGCGCCGGGAGGCGAGAAACGCGACGACCGGACCGATCTCGTCGGGCAGGCCGGCCCGCGGCAGTTGCGCGGGATGCCCGTAGTGCTCGCCGATGGCCGCCATCAGCCGGTAGGGGTCCGCACTCTCGATGCCGACCGACCGAGCCCAGCCGAGCAGGGCCGGTGTCACGAAGGTGCCGGGCGAGACGACATTGACCAGGATCTCCTCCGGCGCGAGCAACAGCGACAGATTCTTCGACACACTCGTGACCATGGCCTTGGCGGCCGTGTAGGCCGCCAGCGAGACGGATTGACGCTGGGTCGAATGCGCGGAGAAGTTCACGATCCTCGCCCACGACGCCCGGCGCAGCAGCGGTAGCGCCGCGTTGACGCAGTGCACCACAGGCAGGACTCCGTGATCGAGCGCCTCGTGCCATTGCTCGCCGGTCAGCTCTTCCACGGTGCCGCGCACATCCGGTCCGACCGTGTTGATCAGCGCGTTGAGCTCGCCGTCCCAGCGCTCCCCCAGTCGCCCGAACACCGCCGCCACCTGCTCGACATCGCGCACGTCGGCGACGAGACCGACCGCGTCCGCACTCCCCGAGCGGACGAGCTCGGCGGCGGCCGCCTCGACATCGGCGGCGGAGCGTCCGACCACCGCGACCCGCGCGCCCTCCTGCGCCAGACATCGCGCGGTCGCCAGCCCCATACCCCGGCTACCGCCGACCACGACCGTGGCCGCGTCGCGCAACCCCAGATCCATACCGCACCCGCCTCGCATCAAGGAGATCCCCGGGGCGCGACCTCGATATCGTGGCCGACAGACAGGCTCACCGGCCTCCTATTCGCCGTTACTGTAAAGCATCCAGTAAGTCACGTGAAGAGTTCTTCGGCATTTGCCCGGCGACGGCCGCACGCTGCGCGAACACACCCCGGGACACCGTCACCCCGATTCCCGACAGACCGCGCTCGCCGACACCCCGCAACACTCGAGATACCGCTGGCCACAGCGGTTTACGTTCGAGTTCGTTGACATTTTTCACTGACATCTGTCAACATCAGCACACCGCTCCACACGTTGACAGCGGTCGAGGGCACGGGCTAGAACCCAGCCATGAGTACAACCCCGGAGCAGCACCAGGGCCGACAGGCCCGGCGGCTGCACACACGGCAGCGGGTGTTCGACGCGGCCATCGCCGAACTGAAGCAGACCGGCGTGGCCGACGCCGATATCAACGCCATCGCCGAGTCCGCCGGTGTCGCACGCGGCACCTTCTACTTCCACTTCCCCACCAAGGAGCATGTGCTGCTCGAACTCGAGCAGCGAGAAGAGTTCCGCATCGCCCGCGCGCTGGAACGGTTCCGGCGCCGATCCCCCGATCTGCGCGACACCTTTGTCAAGACCGTCCGACTGGTCACCGAACTGGAGCGACAGCTGGGCAGCCTGCTGTTCAGAGATCTTCTCGCCATGCACTTCTCGCCGACGCGGCCGGTCGACGAGAGCTGGCGTGAGCATCCGCTGATCATCGTGCTGACCGAGGAGATCACCCGTGCCGGAGAGCGGGGCGAGGTACAGAACGCGGTCGAGCCGCACCACAGCGCGATGTTCTTCCTGCTCGGCCTCTACGGCCTGCTGACCTCGACCACCGGCACGAAAGCCCTACGGCAGTCCGTACTCGACAGCTACCTCACCACCACACTGCGCAGCCTGGAGCCCCGATGAGGACACCACCGCCGCGCCGACCGACAGAGAGAGCCCAGCATGCTGCTCGACATCGTCCGACTGATCCTGACCTGGGGAGCGATGCTGCTGATCATCGCCTTCTGGTACTGGGTCATGAACAACATCGGCACCTTCTGACGAAGCACCGGCGCATTCCGCCGCACCGTGCGGTAACCCCTTGCCCGCGCGGACCTTAGAAGAAGAGAGTTCCCGTGAACGAACAAGATCGCCGGCGCAAGCGTGCGCTGATCGTCTTCCAGATCGCCATCTACGGCTTCCTGCTGACGATGTTCCTGATCCAGATGCAGATGTGCATGACCAGGGACTGGTAGGGACCGCCATGACCGCAACCGTCACCTTCGACCAGCACCACGAGGACAGCAGGCTCGCGCAGCGGCGCGCCGATCGCTGGCTCACCGCGGGCACCGCGCTGATGGGCACCTATGTCCTCGGGATCTTCGGCCTGCCACTGTTCCTGCGCGGGGTCTTGCTCCAGCGCAGGGCCCAGCGATCGGGGCTCTCCGTGCGGCCCGTGATCGTCACCCTGATCGGCTATCTCGTCATCCTGGACGCCTTCCTCAACACGGTCGGCTGGGCCCTGGACATCGGCGCCAGCCACACCCTCATCACCCGCGTGTTCTTCACCGCCTGGGGCAACTTCTTCGACGGCGGCTACTGGTGGCACTACAACGAACTCTGGATCGGCGGATCGGGCGCGCCGGGCGAGAAGGGCTGGGAGATCGCGTGCATCCTCGTCGTGTTCCCGATGCGCGTCGCCGCCGCGATCGCGTTCCTGCAGATGAAGCGGTGGGGACACCAGTGGCTGACGGTGACCTGCTGGTTCGGCGTGGTCATCTGGGTCGGCTACATCGTCAACATGACCGTGTACGCCGACATCCGGTTCGACAGTGTCGTGCTGCCGGTCATCGGCTGGTGGCTCTACGACATCTTCTACATCACGCCCTTCCTGGCGATCCCCTACCTGCACACCGTGAATCGCGAGATCTTCTCCGACTGAACCCGGCCCCGCTATCAGGAGCAACTCATGACCGACTCAGCAACCGGTGCCGGAGAGGATCTTCCGCTCGGCACCACCCCGACGTTCGCCCGCATGCACAAGTTCCTCAAGCGCGGCATCTTCGTCTGCCTGTTCGCCCTCGTCATCGAGGGCGCGTTCACCGTGCCCGCGCTGGCCCTCTGGTACGGCTGGCCGACCTTGTCGCTGCACGAGATCTGTGACGAGATGATCAAGGTCCGCTACTCCGACGACTCGCTGACCTGTGAATATCCCGCGGCGTTCAACGCGCCGCCGCTGGGCGGCCAGGCCGAGGGCGCCGGGCAGACCACCGCCCGCGACGAGTGGGGTGTGCAACCGAAACCCGGATGGGAGCGCATCGGCTTCCGCGAACTCGTACGACACCACGACGAGCGCGTCGCCCGGCAGCAGGCCGACCGGGCCGGTCGGTGAACCCGCGGACACCCCGCCCGGCGCGTGTCCTCGCCGAGGGCACGCGCCGGGCGGCGCGCACCGCCCGCAACCGCAAGTTCCCCGGCGCTTCGCGGGTGCCCTCGCAGCTCGCCGACATCACACCGGCGTGGCTGGCCACCGCACTCGGCAAGCCCGAGGGGTCGATCCGGGGCATCACCGTCCTCGACAGCCATTCGGGCACCGCGGCGCGAGCTCGCCTCGGCGTCACCGCCGACGATGACAGCATTCCCGACCGTCTGTTCGTGAAGCTGCCGCCGAGCGACTATCCGCAGCATGTCCTGCTCGATCTGTTCGGGCTGGGCGAGAAGGAGGTCCTCGCCTATCGGGCGCTGGGCGCGGATCCGCCGGTGCGGATCCCGCGATGCCATGCGGCGGCATCGGATCCGCGGCGGTCGCGTTTCGCGCTGGTGCTCGAGGACCTCACCGCGACCGCACGGTTCCGGACCGTCGTCGACACAGTGAGCCGAGCCGAGGCCGAAGCGGTCGTCGACGCGATGGCCGCCCTGCACTCGGCGTTCTGGAACAGCGACCGTTTCGCGGGCGATCTCGCTCCCCTCGCCCACCGCCCGGCGGTAGAGACGCACCTGGGGACGATGATCCGCCGGCTCCTCCTGCGAAACATCAAGGGGCACACCGCCGACATGATCCCGGACGCGGTCGCGCGGGCCTGCCGGATCTTCTATCTCCGCAGCGCCGAGATGGATACCTTCTGGGCGAGCCTGCCACAGACCCTGCTGCACGGCGACCCACACCTGGGCAACCTGTTCTTCGAGGACGACGGGCCGGGGTTCCTCGATTGGCAGATCGCGTCCGCCGGTGCGGGAATCCGCGATGTCGCGTATTTCCTGACCGCGTCGGTGGATCCGGCCTTGCTGCGCACGATCGAGCGAGCACTGGTCCAGCGGTATGTCGACCGGCTCGCCGCCGCGGGAATCGCGGTCGACGGTGCGCGGTGGTGGACGCTGTATCGGGCAGCGACCACCGACTGGTTCCTTGCCGCGGTGTGCACCGCCGAGGCCGGTGCGCGGATGCAGCCGCTGGAGGTGTCCCGGGAAGGTGTCCGTCGCGCGGTCGAGGCGGTCGAAGCGCACGACAGTTTCGGTGTGTTGACCGCGCTCGTCGACGGCCGGTGACATCGCCGTCCCGAACCACCGGAATCAGGTGAGGCGGTGGAGCGGATCGGTCAGAGGTGGACTCGCGAGTCGGTGCCGATGTCGTCGATCAGGTTCCAGCGCAACGCCGTCGCGGTGTCGACGGGATCGCCGGTGAGCATCATCCAGGCCGCGCGCCAGCGCCCGATCCGCCGCGGGATGCTCACCGTGCCGCCGGCACCGGGGACCAGTCCCATCGCGATCTCGGGCAACCGGAACCGGGTGCCCGGCGCCGCGACCAGCCGTCCGGCGAAGGCCGCCATCTCGATGCCCGCGCCGATGCACGCGCCCTGGACATGCACGATGGTCCGATCGCGCAGCCGGTCGATGACGCGCCACGGCGCGCGCTCGAGCCGGACCTCGTAGGCGGCGACGACGTCGGTGGCGGTGCCGAACTCGTCGAGATCGCCGCCACTGCAGAACACCGGGCCCGCCCCGGCTATCCGCACCCGCTCGATCGCGGGGTCGAGTTCGGCCAGGCGCAGCACCTCGAGGAGTTCCTCGCGCAGGCGCGCGCTCAGGGCGTTGCGACGTTCGGCGTGATCGAGAACGAGCGCGAGCTCCGCGCCGGACCGGTCGAATCGCACCAGTGGGCGGTCCGGGAAGGTCACCGGACGCGGACCGCCCCGGTCGCGTAACCAGGTCCGGAACTCGCTGCCCGCCAGCAGCATCGAGTACACCGCGGCCTCGCTGCTCAGTGCCACGGTGGTGTCCGCGACACCGGTCTGGCGCAGGAGCCTGCCCAATGCCACGCTCGCCCGCGGGTTGTGTCGCGTCGCTTCCTCGAGCTGCCGTACTGCCGCGTCGGGATCGAGGTGGGTCACGACCTGGTGGGATACCTCCGGACCTTCGCTCAGCGTCAGGGTCAGCGCGTCCAGGAGCGGGGTCACCGCGGGCGGAGCCGTGCCACGCAGGACACCGACGGTGACGCGGAGCGATCCCGACAGCAGGGCCGCCGTGTCGGCGATCCGGGCGGGCGACGCGTCGGCCCAGTCGTCCAGCGCCAGGACCAGCAGTGGCTGTACCGGCGTTCCGTCCGCGTCGAGATCGAGTTCGAAGTCCACCAGCGCCGGGTCGCTCACATATCGGCTCACCGGCTCATCGTGGCACGGCGGCTGTCGCGTCCTTCGCCCTAGTATCGAGCTGTGTCTTTCCCCCGCTCGTCCGAGTCCGGTTCACCGGTGGTGGACTGGTCCGACAGTGGCGTGGTCGCGCTGACCGGACGGCCCGACGGGCCCGTGCTGATGCCGCCCGGGCGGGCCGCGACGCACGCTCGGGAGCTGATCTCCGTCCTCGCTTCCGCTACCGGGACATCGATCGGGCTCGACGGCGCGCGCCTGCTCGGCGAACGCGCCGCGATCACCGGGCTGCGTCGCGGTGGCGCGGTCTCGGCGGGCCGCCATTGCCGACTGCTGCGCACCGCCGACGGCTGGGCCGCGGTGTCCTGTGCCCGGCCCGGCGACCCCGACCTGATCGGCGCGCTCGTCGGCGTGAACCTCGACGGCGCGGATCCCTGGCCCGCGCTGACGCGCTGGGCCCGCGAGCACCCCGGCACCGAGCTGGGGCATCGCGCCGAACTGCTCGGTCTCGCGGCAGGTCCCGTCCGCACCCGCGCCGACAGCACGGTCCCGGGGCTGCCGGGTACCTCCGACCTCCGCCCGCCCGCTGCGACGCCCTGGCCCGGCACGGCGTCCGGAATGACCGCTCGCCCGGTCGCCGGACTCCTCGTCGTGGATTTCAGCGCGCTGTGGGCGGGTCCGCTCTGCGCGCATCTACTCGGGCTGGCCGGTGCGCGCGTCGTCAAGGTCGAAACGCCCCACCGCCCGGACGGCGCGCGGCGGGGCAATCCCGAGTTCTACGCGCTGCTGCACCACGGCCACGAATCCGTGGTGCTCGATCCCGAGGAACCGGGTGGCAGGCGCGCGCTGGCAGCGCTCGTCGACGCGGCCGATATCGTCATCGAGTCCTCCCGGCCCAGGGCGCTGGCCGGATTCGGTCTCGACGCCGCCCGCGCGGTCGCGCGCGGGACCTCCTGGCTGTCGATCACGGCGGCGGGCCGATCCTCGCACCGGGTGGGTTTCGGCGACGACATCGCCGCGGCCGCGGGTCTGCTCGCCCACGACATCGGCACGAACACCCCGGTGTTCGTCGGTGACGCGATCGCGGACCCGCTGACCGGGATCACCGCCGCCGCGCTCGCGGCCTCGGCGCCTGTCGACGGATCCGGCGTGCTCTGGGACCTCTCTATGACCGACGTCGTCACGGCGACCCTGACCGACGAACCGGCCGTACACCTGCGGCGCCACGGTGAGCAGTGGATCGCCGACACCGAGGCGGGCCCGATACCGGTGGCCGACCCCACTCCCCGAGCACCGGCCGGTCCCGCACCGGAATCCGGCGCCGACACCGCCGGAGTGCTCGGCTCCCTCCGGATTCCGGTCCCGTGACCGTCATCGTGATCCGGCACGCCGAGGTCGACGGCGTCCCCGATCTGGATGTGCGGCTCCGCGACGGACACGTGGATCAGCTCGGCCGGAACCTGTCCGCCCGAGATGCCGCCGAGGTGATCGACGCACACGGTGGTGCGCTGATCCCCGGTCTCCACGACCATCACCTGCATCTGCACGCCATTGCCGCCGACGCGACCTCCACGCGTTGCGGACCACCCACGGTCCAAGACCGCGCCGCCCTCGCGACGGCGTTGGCAGCCGCGCCCGGTGACGAACACGGCTGGGTGCGCGGAACAGGCTACGTCGACACCGTCGCGGGCGATCTCGACGCAGCGGCACTGGACGCGCTGTATTCCGCACGCCCCGTCCGCATTCAGCATCGCAGCGGCGCGATGTGGATCCTGAACACCGCCGCCCTCGCCGCCGCGGGAATCAGCGGTCCCGCGCATCCGGGCGTCGAATGCGGCACCGACGGTCTCCCGACGGGCCGGATCTGGCGGGCGGACCCGTGGCTGCGCACCCGGCTGCCGCGCACCGGGCCGCCGCGGCTCGACGGGGTGGGTACGACCCTCACGGGATTCGGGATCACCGGGGTCACCGACGCCACGCCCGACCTGTCCGATCGGTCGCACGCGGCGCTAGTCTCCGCTGTGACCGACGGCGTTCTACCACAACGGGTTTCGCTGCTGGGCGCCCCGCTCGGCAGCGCGCAGGAGTATCCCGATCGCGTCGGCGCCGGACCTTACAAGATCGTGCTGGCCGATTCCGGGCTCCCGTTGTTCGACGACCTCGTCGCGCGCGTCCGCGCCGCGCACGCGGATCGCCGCGCTGTCGCGGTCCACTGCGTGACCCGCGAGGCGCTGGTTCTGCTGATGGCCGCTCTCGAGGTCGCCGGGCCGTATCCCGGGGACCGTATCGAGCACGCGGCAATCGTGCCTGCCGACATCATCGACGCCCTCGCGAGCCGGGGCGTGCGCGTGGTCACCCAGCCCGGATTTCTCGCCCAGCGTGGCAGCTACTACCGCGACCACCTCGCCGACGACGATCTGGCCGATCTGTACCGCTGTCGCACCCTGCTCGACGCCGGTGTGGGTGTCGCGCTGTCGAGTGACGCACCATACGGCCCGATGGATCCCTGGGCCGTCATCGCGGCCGCCGTCCATCGCCGCCCGGATGCGGGCGAGGTCCTCGGTCCGGAGGAATGTCTCTCTCCCACACAGGCACTCGATGCCTACCTCGCGCCGCTGGACGATCCCGGCGGCCGGCCCCGGCGCGTCCAGCCGGGCGGCCCCGCCGACCTCGTGCTGCTCCACGAACCGCTGCGCGATGGCCTCGCCGCCGGCTCGGCCAGCGTGGTCCGCCGGACGTTCCTCACCCGGGCTGCGACGTAGCCACCGCTCGCCGGCCCACCCCACGGCAGTGCGTCAGCGGCACCGCGTCGACGACCTCGGCTGTCGAGACGTGCCAACCGCAGGGCAGGCCACAAGTGCGAAAGAGCCTGCGCTCCACGACACCCCGGGAGAAGGCGCGCGTGGTGACCGACGCCTGCGCCGCGTATCCGCACGACGGGCACTTCTCGAAATAGTCGAGCAGGTCGTGGGTCGTGGTGCCGATCAGATCACCGAGGACGGGCTCGTCGTCATCCGTACCGGGAAACCGAGGCGAGCCGGTTCCGGCGCCGTTGCGCTCGACCATCGAGCACCATCCTCTCGGGTGAACTAGTTACTGTCGATATTACAGTAAATAATTCAGTCAACTGTTCGTCTCGGCCGTTTTGCCGGTGACCACGATCGGCGCGTCGTTCGGGGCGGACTCGGACGCCTGCTCGCCCACCCCGGAATCGGTGGCGGCGGAGCGCTCTCGGCCGGGCGCCCAGAAGACGGTGACCACAGCCGCGGCGAGCACACCGGTCCCCAGCACCGTGGCCGCCGCGCCCGACCCGTGGACGAACGCCTCCTCGATCTGCTCGACGAGCGGACGCGCCGCGGGCCCGAAGACCCCGGCCGCCTCCAGCGCCGCGGCAGGCGAGGCCGCCACCGGCGCACGCAACTCCAGCGGCAGCGCCGCCACCACCGGGCCGATCCGCTCCCGATACCCGGCGGCGAGCAGACTCCCGACGACCGCGATCCCGATCGCCGCACCCACCTCACGGGTCGCATCGTTGACGGCCGCGGCGACACCGTGTTTGTGCGTCGGCACCGCGCCGACGATGGCCGCCGTGGCCGGTGTCGCGGACAGCGCGATGCCGAAGCCGATCACGACCAACGACCACAGCAGGTCCAGATACCCACTGCCTACCGACAGCCGGGCCAAGCCGTACATGCCCACCGCGGTCACCGCCAGCCCGGACGCCATCATGGCGCGCAACCCGACGCGCTCCGACAGCCACGGGGCGACCGGTGAGACAAGCATGAGGGGAACCATGATCGGCGCCACCGCCAGTGCCGCGCCCAGCGGGCCGTACCCGAGCACCAGCTGCAGATACTGCACGACCAGCATGAAAACGCCGAACACCACGAGGAACTGGGCCGTGATGGTGAACGCTCCCGAACCGAACCGCCGGTCTGCGAAGAGCCGCACATCCAGCATCGGCGCGTCGGCCCGCAACTCCACCGCGACGAACAACGCAGCGGCACCGAGACCGACCGTGAGGAGAACGAGCACGAGCGGATCGCTCCACCCGACCAACGGCACCTCCGACGCCGCGAACACCACCGAACCGACGGCCACCGCCCCGACCACCGCACCGGCCGTGTCGAACCGGAGTCGCGACTCCTCGACGGATTCGGCCACCGTGCACGCGGCCACGGCCAGGATCAGCCCGGCACCGGCCATCGCCACGAGAATGGCCGTCCACGACCACCACATGAGCAGGGCGCCTGCACCCAGCAGTCCGATCGCGCCACCGCAGGCCACCGCCGCCGCCCAGATTCCGACCGCCAGCCCACGCCGCGACGCGGGAAACTCCGCGGTCAGCAACGACAGGGTCGACGGCATGACCAGCGCGGCACCGGCACCGGTGACCGCTCGCGCGGCGATAAGCCAGACCGTGCCCGACACGACCAGCGGGATCAGCGAACCGGCGGCCAGAACGATCAAGCCCGCCACCATCATCCGGCGGCGCCCGTACCGATCACCGAGGGCACCACCCGGCAGCACCAGGCAGGCCAGTGCGAGGGTGTAGGAATCGGTGATCCAGGTCAATTGCTGCTGCGATGCGCCGGTCGCGGTGGCGATGCTCGGCAGGGCTCCGTAGAGCGCGACCATGCCCGCGATCACGAGCCCGACCGCGAGACAGGCCACGAGCAGCGCCCAGACACGGGCGGCGCCGAGCCACTTCGAGTCGCGATTCCCCGTCATCCGACCCTCCACGATGCTTTGTCGAATCAACTACTGTAATTATTCCAGTAGAACGTATCATCAGCTCGTGACCGACGTGCTGCACGACCTCATGACCTGCCTGGATCTGCGCGAACCCGATCCGCGCGCGGCCCGCACCGCGCCCTCGGCGCCGAGCGCAGCACCGCGGGTGCTCACCGGAGCCAATCAGCAACTGCCCCACCGGCGCCTGTTCGGCGGCCAGCTCCTCGCCCAGTTCGTGCGCGCGGCACACGTCCACGCGCCGGACCGGTCGATCAAATCCCTGCATGTCCTGTTCACCAGGGAAGGACGCACCGACGACCCGGTCACCTATCTCATCGACCCCGTCCACCTCGGGCGCTCGTTCGGCGCGCTGACCGTCTCGGCGCGGCAGGGCGAACGAACGATCGCCACCTGCGCGATCTCCCTGCACAGCGACGAACACGGCCCCGCGTATCAGCCGGACCACCCGGCCCTGTCGGTGCCCGGGGCCGAGCACCGCGTCGAGATCGAGCTCCTGCCCTGGGACACGCGAGCGACCTCGGCACCCGGCGACGGCGCCGACGGCGCCGACTTCGACCTGTGGATGCGCCTGCCCGGCAACGACTCCGGCGCCCGTGCGGCGCTGTTGGCCTATACGAGCGACCTCCATGTGATCGCGACCGCGCTGCGACCGTTTCCCGGCATCGACCACCACGGCAACGGCCGGGACTTCACCTCCGCCACCACCTCCCACACGCTGTGGTTCCACCACCCGATGCCCACCGAGGGCTGGCTGCTGCTGCGCCATCGTCCGGCGCTCGTCGGGCACGGCCGTTGCTACGGCCAGGGCGACATATTCGGCGAGGACGGCACCCTGATCGCCTCCTTCGCCCAGGAATCGCTGCTGCGATTCCCCGTCGGCACGACTCCCCGATCCCGTCCCTGATCCGTTACTGTATGGTTTACCGTAAATAAGACAATTACCCGTGGGGTGATCCAGGGCCACCGGGCCGTCCCGCCTTCGCCTCACGCGCAGCGCGGCCCGGAGCGACAACCCAGCTCCCGAGGAGGGCGACTGTGAGCAGCACCGACGAACAATTCCGTGCCGCACCGATTTTCGATGCCGACCAGCACATGTACGAGAACCCCGACGCGCTGACGAGGTACCTGCCGGACCGGTACGAGCGCGCGGTGCAGTTCGCCCAGATCGGCCGCCAGACCCGGATCGTGATCAACAACCAGGTCACCGACTTCATCCCGAACCCGACCTTCGAGCGGGTGGCCGCCCCCGGCGCACACGAGAAGTTCTTCGCCGGAGAGAACACCGAGGGACTCACTCTGCGTGAAATGCAGGGGCCCGCGATCGACGCGCCTTCGGGGACCCGGAACCCGGCGGACCGGATCGCCGAGCTCGATCGCCAGGGCGTGGTCGAAGCGCTGAACTACCCCACGCTGGCCAGCCTCGTCGAGCATTCGGCCGCCGACGATCCCGCACTGACCCTGGCGATCATCCACGCCCTCAACCAGTGGATGGCCGAACACTGGACCTACAACTACGAGAATCGCGTGTTCTCGACGCCGATCATCAACCTGTCCGAAGTCGATGCGGCACAGCGGGAACTCGCCTATGTCCTCGACCACGGCGCCAAAGCCGTGCTGATCAAGCCCGGACCGGTCAACGGGCTACACGGCTGGCGTTCGCCCGCCCTGCCGGAGTTCGACCCCTTCTGGCGCGATGTGGAATCCGCCGGCCTGCCCGTGGTCCTGCACGCGAGCTACCCGCCGCTCGACAGCTACATCGCCCGCTGGGAACCGCCGCACACGGCGAACTTCATGGCGCAGAGTTCGTTCCGGTGGATGACCCTGGGGCATCGCGAGATCGCCGACATGATCACCAGCCTCATCTGCCACGGAACCCTGACCCGGTTCCCGAATCTCCGGATCGCCAGCGTCGAAAACGGCAGCTCGTGGATCCAGCCGCTGTTCCACGACTTCGAGGACCTCTACAAGAAGATGCCGCAGAACTTCCCCGAGCACCCGCACGAGGTGTTCCGGCGCAATATCTGGGTGAGCCCGTTCTGGGAAGGCTGCGTCGCCGACGTGGTCGACACGGTCGGGTGGGACAAGGTGCTCTTCGGGTCGGACTACCCGCACCCGGAGGGTCTCGCCGAGCCCCTCGGCTACTGGAAGTACGCCGAGGACATGGACGTGCAGCGGACCTACGACTTCATGGGCGACAACGCGCGCCGGTTCCTCGGCCTGCCGATCGCCAACCCCGCGCCCACACTGCTGGCCACGCAGTCCGCGCCCGATCCGGTATAGCGCGCCGGGCCGGTGCTCCCCTCCCCGAGGGAGAGCACCGGTGGGAGGATCATCGCGACCGCGCCGGAAGTACGGCGGCCCGGATCCGGCGCGGCGCGATTCGCCGAGAAACTAGAACATGTTCTAAATTGCTTGATACCATCAGCGACATGGGGAGACCGACCGTGGATCGCCACACCTCCACCCCCGGATGGAAACTACTCCGGGCCAGGTTCTCACTGCACGATTTCCATCCGGATCTACGTTCGGTGGCGGCGGTCGCACCGAGCCGCGCCATTTCCCGCAGGTCACTGCCGCTCTTGCGCAGGCTTGTCCGCCTTCTGCGACTGCGCTCCTCTCCCTATGCCACCGAGGCGACCACGGATGCAGGGGTCCGGATCAGGCTCCACCGCCCGCGCCACCCGATGACCGGTCCGCTTCCCGCGCTGTTGTGGATTCACGGCGGAGGGTACGTCTTCGGAGTGCCGGAACAGGACGACGCGGTGTGCCGCGATCTCGCCGAGTCCCTCGGCATCGTCGTTGCCGCGGTGGACTACCGGCTCGCCCCCGAGCATCCGTATCCCGCGGGCCTCGAGGACTGCTACGACGCGATGACCTGGCTCGCGCGACGCTCCGACATCGACGCGCGACGGGTCGCGATCGGCGGCGCCAGCGCGGGCGGCGGCCTCGCCGCGGCCCTCGCGCTGCTCGCCCGGGACCGCGGCGAGGTCACGCCCGCATACCAGCTGCTCGTCTATCCCATGCTCGACGACCGGACCTCGGCCCGGTCCGACCTGGACGACACCCGATGGCGGTTGTGGGATCGGCGCAGCAACCACTTCGGCTGGGCCGCCTACCTCGGCGACACCGATCCGAAGATCGCCGTACCGGCACGCCGCACCGACCTTTCCGGAACCGCGCCCGCCTGGATCGGCGTCGGCACCGCCGACTTGTTCCACGACGAGTCCACGGCGTACGCGAAACGCCTGGCCGACGCCGGCGTCCCATGCACAGTCGAGATCGTCACGGGCGCATTCCATGGTTTCGACCTGATCCTGCCGAAGGCACCGGTGTCGCGGTCGTTCTTCGCGAGTCAACGCGACGCGCTACGCGCGGCGCTCGTCGACAGGGCCTTTCCCGTGCCGAGCCCGCACAATCCCGCCAGGTAGTCCTGTTCGGGAAATCCACCCTCCAACAGAGAACCTCCCTCAAGCCGACAAAGCCTCCGCACAGGTCGAGCTCAACAGCCTGCCCACACGAGAACAGTTCAGCGAGACCGAGCTCCGCAAGCTCATCGAATCGCACGGCGATGTCCGACTGATCCTGGCCGGAGGCGCCAGGAGTACAAGAAGGAGCTATATAACGCAATAGAGCTCCAAGTGCGCTATGCGCACCTGGAGCATCGAATGGTCATTACGACACCCCCTGTTGGGGATAACGCTGGTGCCCGGAGGGGGGACGCACTCGCTATCCACAACGGTCGGTCTCACCCGTCGTCGCAGACAAGCACATGCCGATAGCGGCCGGAGGGGACCGGAGCGCTTGCGATCGGTTGAGACCGACGATGGTTCGACCGTTGGCCAGGCCACGGCCAACGAACCCGCCTGCCAATCAGCTGGCGATGGCTAGCGGGATCGTCGGAACGAACACCCAGCCGCGGCGGTCATCTCCGTCATCGGCGCCAGCGCACACACTCGAATCACGTGTGAGTCCGAGCCAGGTGTATGACGAAGAGGAACGCCAGAACCGACGATGAAACGATGCACAGGTAAGGAATGAGTGGACTACCGAGTCCACCATCAGTGATGGCCGCGATGATGACTGAGTACACGATTGAGATCACCAGCAGCGCAATGAACGCCACATAGGAAACGATCTTGATCTCCTTGATACGCGATGATGTAGGACCTTTCCCGAGAAGGAGGAAGTACAGAGGTGTTCCAGCGAGCACCTGCACAGCAATCAGCGACCAGGTCACATAGTCCAGGCTGGTCGTCCGAGGGTGGCCGTACTTGGCGAAGTTGTAGTCTTGAATGCCGTTATAGATCAACATGAGGCTCAGAGGTACCAGTACCAGAGCCAGAGTTCCTCGCAAGGTTTTCGCGACCGACTCCAACTCTGAATCAGGTTGTGCCACTGCGGTATTTACAGCGTCGATCGTCAGAATGATCGCATAAACCAGCAAGAGGGCCGCGATGGCGAAGGAGACGCCCCCCACGATCTCCAGAGTGTTGGCTCGATGCCGTCCTGCTATTTCGCCCGCCAGCAAGGCGTAGTCGAGGCTGGTCAGAACCAGACCTAGAAAGGAGATGATGAGGATCCTGACCGCTGCCCCGAAGTTCGATGCGCCGGCTTGGCTGGAACCGCTTGCGGCGGGGGCAAGCCGCGCGGTCATCAGAAGCATGAGTGCTGCGAACGAAAAGCCCGCCAGGACGCCCGCTAGCTGCGAGTAGAAGCCAGCCGTTTCTTGGATGTTGAAGAATGCGTCGGTCGTACTAGGCATGTCGTGCTTTCTGGGGATCGGCGTGGCTTGGTCATACGTTCGGCTTGTCCGGACGGGCACCCGATCGTGGACGGCGACGTCTCTATGCAGTCCTGTGGGGGCGGTCGAATGTGCGGGGCCAAGGCAATGTTCCGACCAATGCCGGTCCGGACCGGCAGCTAAGCTTCAGCTAGCCAGCCGGCGCTCACGTGATTCTCGGCTGCTGGTGTGATCGTCCTGTGGTAGCGATGGTCCGGTCGGCATCGTCGTCAACCAAGGAATCGAGCATTGACGGTGCATGTCGATCACCCTTTGACCTGAGCCCGTTGGCATCCATCCGATCTGCTGCACCGCAGTGGAGAACACCCAGTTACGTCGCTGGCACGTACATCGCCGACGCCATCGTCCCACGAACAGCTGGATCTTCTGTATGAAACCTGTAAGCGGCGTGTGAGATTCGTGCAAGAAGACAGCGTGTGTCGGAGCGGCGAGGGCCATTCGATGGTGTCATCGAGGAGGCCCGACAGGGAATCACCAAGATCAGCACACCTACCCCAGCCTGCGTGGTCCCGGGCGCCCTTGGGCCCGGGGGCGCGCAACCGAAGCCCAAGTCTGACGTCCGCATGTCCGAGGGGCTCGCCTCCCAATCCGCTCGGACTTGATCTGGGCGTCTTCTGCCCCGATCAGCACCGCCACATCTCTCAGGACTCCCAAGCGTCTCGCGGCGAAGCAGCCATCGAGCCGCGAGGAGCGCTCGCACTGTCGCGAACTAGGCGAACGCCGGCCGAGGTCCAGATCCCGCCATCGCCGCCGAAACGAGACTCCAGCCGACCTCTTTGCGAAGTCGAGTATCGGCGTACCCGCGACAACCGTTGGCGTTTGCGTCAGGCTCAGATCATCCCGTCCACACCACTCGACCGGCTGAAGCGGGGAGATCACCAATGTGCGCTCAGGCCGCCCAGACTCCAGAGCATCAGGCCCGCGGGCAAGGGACGTCGTTCGACTACGACGCCTTCATCTCCTATGCCCACCATGACCGGCCGGTCGCCGCGGGAATTCAGAAGGGCCTACACCGCATCGGACGTCGCATGGGCCAGCTACACGCCCTGCGGGTGTTCCGTGACGCCACCGATTTGACCGCCAGCCCGGATCTGTGGGGCAGGGTCACCGAGGCGATGGACCGTGCCCGGTACCTGATCGTGGTGCTGTCCCCGCACGCGGTCGCATCAGGTTGGGTGAACAAGGAGGTCGCTCACTGGCTGGCGCGGCGCGGTCCGGACCACCTGCTGTTCGTAGTGGCCGACGGGAATCTGACCTGGGACGAGAACATCGGGCGGTTCGATCCGGACCGGTCCGATGTCGCCCTGCCCGTGCTGACGCAGCCTGGGGCTCTTGCGGCCGAGCCGTTCTACGTCGACGTCAGCGCGGACGCACCGTGGGATCATCACATACCGCTGTTCCGGGAGAAGGTCACCGATCTGGCGGCACCGATCCACGGTAAACCCAAGTACGAGTTGTCCAGCGAGGATCTGCGCGAGCAACGCCGTTTCCACCGGTTGCGGCGTGCGGCGGTTGCCGGGCTGGTCCTGTTGACGATCCTCGCTGTCGTCGGAGCGGCGATCGCGATCGTGCAGCGACGAGAGGCGGTCCGTCAACGCAACGAGGCCGTCGCCCTTGCCTTGGCCGCAGCATCTCGCGATGCTGCCACCACCAACAGCGCTCTTGCCCTCGCGCTGGCCGCCGAGAGCAGCCACGCGACGCCGGCCCCGCTGTGGCAGGCCACCGACGCATTGGTCAACGCCCGCGTCGCCTTCGGCCAGCACGCCGCGCTGCAAGTCCGCGAACCACTGATAGGCCACACCGGCCTGGTGTTCGCGGTGGCGTTCAGCCCGGACGGAACCCGGCTCGCCTCCGTCGGCTGGGACAAGACCGTGCGGCTATGGGACCCCGCCACCGGTAGGCAGGTCGGTGAACCATTTACCGGCCACGCCGACGGTGTGCAGGATGTGGCGTTCAGTCCCGACGGGACCCGGCTCGCCACCGCCGGCGGGGACAAGACAGTCCGGCTGTGGGACCCCACCACCGGAAAGCCGATCGGTCAACCACTCACCGGCCACACCGACGCAGTGACCACGGTGGCATTCAGCCCGGACGGCACCAGACTCGCCACCGCTAGCGGGGACAAGACCTTGCGACTGTGGGACCCGGCCACCGGAAAGCCGGTCGGTCAACCACTTACCGGCCACACCGATGCGGTGCAGGATGTGGTGTTCAGTCCGGACGGCACCAGACTCGCCACCGCCGGCGGGGACAACATCGTCCGGCTGTGGGACCCCGCCACCGGGACGCAGGTCGGTCAAGCACTCACCGGCCACACCAGCCTGGTGCTCGCGGTGGCGTTCAGTCCGGACGGCACCCGGCTCGCCACCGCCGGCGGGGACAAGACAGTCCGGCTGTGGGACCCCGCCACCGGAAGACCGGTCGGTCAACCACTCACCGGCCACACCGACGCAGTGTCCGCGGTGGCGTTCAGCCCGGACGGCACCCGACTCGCCACCGCCAGCTGGGACGCCAGCGTACGGATGTGGGACCCGGCCACCGGGATACCGGTCGCTGAGCCACTCACCGGCCACACCAACGTGGTGTGGGATGTGGCGTTCAGTCCGGACGGGACCCGACTCGCAACCGCGAGCGGGGATGCCACTGTCCGGCTGTGGGACCCCGCCACCGGAAAGCCGATCGGTCAACCACTCACCGGCCACACCGACGCAGTGTCCGCGGTGGCATTCAGCCCGGACGGAACCCGCCTCGCCACCGCCAGCAACGACGCCACCGTCCGGCTGTGGGACCCCGCCACCGGAAAGCCGATCGGTCAACCACTCACCGGCCACACCGACGCAGTGTCCGCGGTGGCATTCAGCCCGGACGGC
>NZ_JBHVWX010000009.1:401041-439096 GCF_042882065.1 Nocardia sp. NPDC058244
CGTCCGGCTGTGGGACCCCGCCACCGGAAAGCCGATCGGTCAACCACTCACCGGCCACACCGACGCAGTGTCCGCGGTGGCATTCAGCCCGGACGGCACCCGACTCGCCACCGCCGGAAGTGACAAGACCGTGCGGCTGTGGGACCCCGCCACCGGCAACCAAGTCGGTGAACCACTCACCAGCAACACCAGCCCGGTGTTCACGGTGGCATTCAGCCCGGACGGAACCCGCCTCGCCACCGCCAGCAACGACGCCACGGTCCGGCTGTGGGACCCCGCTACCGGAGTGCCGGTCGGGGAACCACTCACCGGCCACACCATCGCAGTGCAGGATGTCGTGTTCAGTCCGGACGGTACCCGGCTCGCCACCGCGGGGAGCGACGAGACCGTGCGGCTGTGGGACCCCGCCACCGGCAACCAAGTCGGTGAACCACTCACCAGCAACACCAGCCCGGTGCTCGCGGTGGCATTCAGCCCGGACGGAACCCGACTGGCCTCCGCAGGCTGGGACGGCACCGTCCGTCTCTGGGACCCCGCCACCAGAGAGCAGATCGGTGAACCACTCACCAGCCATATCAGCCCAGTGACCGCAGTGGCATTCAGCCCGGACGGAACCCGGCTGGCCTCAGCCGGAGGCGACAAGACCGTGCGGTTATGGGACCCAGCCGCCGGAGAGTCGGTCGGTGGACCGCTCACCGGCCACACCAGCCCGGTGGCCACGGTGGCGTTCAGCCCGGACGGAACCCGGCTCGCCTCAGCCGGAGGCGACACAGCCGTGCGGCTGTGGGACAGCGTCTGGGATGTGGACGAGGCGTGTGATCTCGCCGCCCCCTACGTGACCCGCGCGAGACTTCAGTCCTTCATGCCATCGGGCTGGGAGTTGGCCTGCCCGTATGCCGAATGACAAGACTGCCGCGAACTTTGCAGGTTGGGCGGGAATGAAGACGCGAGATCCCTTATGCCGCATCGGTGCCCACAAGCTCACGCGGCATCTCATCGGCCGCTCGGTGTACCCAGAAAGCGCAGTGTTCACGGAAATCTCGGGAGATCACTCCGGCCGGAAACACTTCATTACCGTGCAGGAATGAACGTGACGACGCTGGCGATCACCGCGACAACCGCATCGTTCCTGACCGTTTGAGGATGACGAGCAGGTATCCACGATGATCGCCAGTGACGACAGCGGCCCCACCTCGGATGTCTCCGAGGCGGTTGTAGAACACGCCCAGGTTGTGGGGGTCGAGCGGCAGAACGACCGGGATCATCGGAGAGCGCGCCTGTACCTGCGTTCCCGGCTCCAGGTGCCACTGCCGTACGGCGCAACCATGACGTTGTCCCTCTGCGTCGAGGTAGTACCCGTCGCCGTGATCGACGTCGGAAACGAGATCATCGCCGCTCACGGCGCGGACGCTTTCGATGTACACGGTGCGGACCGTTCCATGCCCGGTCAAGAACGCCACGCCATTGAACGCCAAGGCCGCGGCGTGCACGAGTACGGCCAGTCCGAACAACGCCACAGCCACACACCCCAGTGCCAGTGCCCAGTGGTCGATGATCCGAGCGCCGATCCCCCCTACCAATGTCTCATTCTGCACCTGCCGGACAGATGTTCATCGGGTTTCGGTTGTCCAACTCGTTGTTGTAGCCGACACTGCCTTCAACAGGAGGATCGGGCCTGTTCACACGCGGGTGCCGTCGCCGTTCCGCACGGTTTGCTGCTCCCCGCCGGAAAAGTCGTACACCGGCGCGATACTGCGCCGGGTCTGCACGACAGCCCGACCGTTCCCGGACCGCACCGCGTCGCGATCGCGGCCACCACACGCAGTGAAGTCATCAGCGGAATCCTGCCGGTACCACCTCGGACGGCGATTTCGTCGCATCGCGATGTTGCGGTCCCATTGTGTGCGGTTACGTCGAAGAGGACTCGGCGGAACCATCCTGCGCCGCGGGATCGGCGACCCGCGGATCGGTCCAGGTGGCCAATCGCGGACGCACTTTCACCAGCGGAGAACTCGGGCCGCCACCCTCTAGCGCGGCCGCTCTCGAAGACATCGCGCAGCGTCCAAAAAATGGCTCACAACGCCGTCGGCGCTTGCCGGTGGATCGAAGCCCGCAGGCCACCGCGTTTGGGGGGTGTAGTACGCCCCGGTCAGATTGGGGCGACCGAGTTCGACTCCCGTCGGTTGCCTGATTCGAAGCCAGGCATCGGTCAGGTCCGCATCACTGAGGTCGGCTCCGGTCAGATCGGCGAGCATCAGATTGGCTTTGTTCAAGACAGCGGAGGTGAGGTTCGCGCCTCGCATGTTCGCGCCCCTGTGGTCGCTGCTGTTGAACTCGACGCCGGTCGCGTGCGCAGAGGAGAAATCGGCCCACCGGAGGTCGCGAGCCCAGAAAGTCGCTGTCGCGAGTTCGGTCCGCCCGAATGTCGCGCATCTCAAGTCGGTCCCGTCGAAGTGAGCTTCCGGCATCTTAGCTCCGTCGAAATCGGCGCCGGCGAATGAACCCGTCAGATGCGCTTCGGCCAGGCACGTTCCAGTGAGGTCGGGCAATGCACCTGCGTCGTGATCGACGTTGCGGCGGCCGAGCACTGTGAGTGCTGCTTGAACATCGATGGCCGTCTGAGGAAGCGGACCTACGTACCTCCAGCCTCTCGGCGCACTGTCGTCTCGAACTAGTTTCGGCAAGGTGCATTCCGGCACGTCGGCAGGCGCTTGTGTCCGGATGAATCCACTGAGGATTTCGATGATTGTCGGCTGGTCCTCGGTCGAGTCTTTCGCCAGGCGCTCCAACGAGTAGATGCCGCCGAGCCGAACGTTGATCTTCTCCGAACCGAGGTTCTCGACGGCGTTGGTGAACCGCTCCGTCACCTGGCCCTGCGCGGACAACCCGTACTGGTCGCGCGTGGACTGCAGCGATTGAGCACTGAACCACAGGGCCGCGACCGCGGTCAGGGCAGTCGCGATCGCCGCAACCTTGGTCCATCCGTCCCACCTCAGTAGGGACGACAGGATCCGGCCCATCACGGACTGTTGAGGTTGTGGTGCCGATCCAGCCCCGGAGGCCAACTGCGGTGCAGAGACAGCGGCGGATTCCGCTGGGAGCTCACCGGAGCTGCCGTTGTCAGTGCTCAATCCTGTCTCCTAACGTCCGCAGGAGCCCCAGCGAAACCACTGGTTGCAATAGCATCCCGCGCCGTACGGCGTTGTGCGCGCGTAACCGGGTACTCGACTATGACCGGCGCCGAATCAACACGCCGCGCACTTGTCGAACCCTCGCGCCAGCCACGCGGATTCGTCACACCTGCGTCGCCGTTTCCCCGACCTGACGGACAGATAACCGAGCGGCCACGTCGGACGGCGACGTCATCGCATCGTGATGCTGTGGGCCTGAGGCATGTGGTTGTGCCGCAGTTCGCGCTCGGACAGGAAATCGGCTGAACCACCCTGCACTGCGGGATCGACGGACGCGAGTGTGCATCCTCATCGAACTGGTGGCGTTCGGCAAACCTACCGCCGAACAGCGGCAACCGGGCGCGCGGGAGCAGAGCATGCAGGTGTTCTACGAGGACTGAACGGCTGCACCGAATTCCTTCCGGCGCTCCCTGTCGACGGCCTCCAAGCCCTGCTTCGAGCGGAATACGTTCGGCGCAGCAGTGATCTCATCACTATCGGCGATCACACCCTTGTGCTCGAAAACTCCGAGGTACTCAGTCCAGGTCCCGACATCAGCTGTCAGCGATCGCAGCAACAAGCGCCGCGGGCCGCGACGCCCGAACAGGCGCCCAGTGGCGGGCAGACTTTCCAGCGTCGCATCAACCCGCTTGAAGAACCACAGGACATCGAACAACGCCTTCGTGTGGGGTTTGGCAGGGTCTGCGGAGCCATCAGGACCGAGGTCCCAGCCTTCCGGAAATTGTTCGGAGTGCCGGAAAGTCCCCATGAGGTGCCGCGCCTCCGACAGCGACCCGGACTGGAACGCGGTCAGCAACTCGTCCACGCGCCGAAACTGCGAATCTCGACGGCTCCCGATGTTGAGCCACAGAACCAGGGCTGCTATCACGACGCTCGCGACAGCTGTGAGAGTGCTCATGCCGCAACACTATTCGATAGCCGCAGCGTCGGCACTCGAAGACGAAGCGCTGTGATCGTCACGCACCGAGGCACTCCTCCCGGCCAGGCCAGATTCCTCAACCGAACAGACGTCTCGACCCGCCCCGGCTGCGGGCTGGGGCCCCGCGCACCAGGTAGGCGCTCAGCTCCCACGGAGCCCGGTGCTGGTGAATCGCCTCGACATAGTCGTTCAACTTATGGCAGTTTCGTTCCAGCTCTCGGTCCAGTGCCTCGCCATCGGAGGCTGGGACGCGGGCCAGCCGGTCGAAGCTACACCCGCATGCATGGAGGTGACAGGACTTCGAACCCGCGACCTTCGCAGTTGCCCCGACCGTACACCGGGGCCACCGACAAAACGTGATCCAAGGCCGCTCAGGCCGGCTCGGCCGCCGCCGCAGGCTCCTGGGGCTCCGGTAGCAGCCGCCGAAGTAACAACGGACATGGGCTTGCCCCGTATCCGCCCGAATTCGGCGGTTGCCCCCCAGTGGCGGCCGGGCGGTCCAGTGGAGGTGGCGCAAGGTCATCCATAGGTACCCGGGTCTGCGAGGCGATGATCTCGTCGACCCCGGGCTTCCTCGACGCCTTCCGGCGTCGAGTTGCCGGTCCAGGTTCCGACAGCGAGGTAGGTGAGGTATCCGGCCAGACCGATCGCGGCATGGCGAATGTGGTGTAGTGCAGGGTGAATGCGGCCTGGTTGAGGGCTTTCGCGCCTGATGCGAGCCCGTAGATCAGTTTCGCGGGGACGGTGTAGATCTCACCGTCGGCGCCGATGAGCCAGTAGGCCGCAGTCGGGCTGGTTGTGAGCAGGATGTTGAGCTGGTCGAGCTCGATACTCCACTTATCGGCGCTGGCGGCGCCAACCTCCTGATAGGACTTCTTGACCTGCACGAACTCGGCGAAGGCCAGGCGCAGCCGACCGCTATCTCGATAGGCACGACGAGTCGGCGGTGGTATCGCCCAACGCATTCTGCCGACCCGATTCGAGGATCTCCCAGCGCCCAGCGTTGAAGGTCTCCTCAATATCACGGCTGTCGTTTCCGACAATGATCGAGCCATCGTGATGCAGGATCACGAATGTTCCGTTGTCTGCAGCGATCGTGGCCGAAGTACGACCTCCAGTCGAGGGTCTACATGCAGTCACCCCGAGTATCGGCAGGTCCGAGAAGCGGTCCTGCAGAAGCATCGGGCGGCCACAAGACCACACTGCATCGCCGCAAGGTCACCTCCAAGGAGGGATGCGAATCCGCTGGTAGACCACTTATGAGGACGATGTTGGGCGCGTTCGTTTGTGACCGTTTTTGTGACCGTTTTGAGGGTGATGAGCCGGTATCCGAGGTGATCTCTGGTGAAGACAGCGGCCCCGCGCCGGATTTCTCCGATGCGGGGCCGCAAACGAAAAGCGCTGCTATGAGCTACTTTTCACACAGTCGACAGCACTACTTCTGCGCGGCCTTGAACTCACGACGACGGCGGTGCAGGATCGGCTCGGTGTAGCCGTTGGGCTGCTTGGTGCCCTCGAGGACCAGTTCCTTGGCGGCCTGGAAGGCGATGCTGGCGTCGAAGTCCGGGGCCATCGGGGTGTAGGCCTTGTCGCCGGCGTTCTGGCGGTCGACGACGGGGGCCATGCGCTCGAGGCTGGCGATCACGTCGGCCTCGGAGACGATGCCGTGGCGCAGCCAGTTGGCGACCAGCTGGCTCGAGATGCGCAGGGTGGCACGGTCTTCCATCAGGCCGATGTCGTTGATGTCGGGCACCTTGGAGCAGCCGACACCGTGGTCGATCCAGCGGACGACGTAGCCCAGGATGCCCTGGGAGTTGTTGTCCAGCTCCTGGCGCTTCTCCTCGTCGGACCAGTCGGTGGACTGGGCCAGCGGGATCTCCAGGATCTGGTCGACGGTGGCGCGCGGGCCACCCTTGGCGATCTCGGACTGCCGCTTGAACACGTCCACCAGGTGGTAGTGGGTGGCGTGCAGGGTGGCGGCGGTCGGCGAGGGCACCCACGCGGTGTTGGCGCCCGACTTCGGGTGCACGATCTTCTGCTCGAGCATGCCGGCCATCAGGTCGGGCATGGCCCACATGCCCTTGCCGATCTGGGCCTTGCCGGGCAGGCCCTTGGCCAGGCCGGTGTCGACGTTCCAGTCCTCGTAGGAGGCGATCCAGGTCTGGGCCTTCATCTCGGCCTTGCGGACCATCGGCCCGGCCTCCATGGAGGTGTGGATCTCGTCGCCGGTGCGGTCCAGGAAGCCGGTGTTGATGAACACCACGCGCTCCTTGGCGGCCTCGATCGACGCGGCGAGGTTGACCGTGGTGCGGCGCTCCTCGTCCATGATGCCGACCTTGAGGGTGTTGCGGGTCAGGCCGAGGACGTCCTCGATCCGGCCGAACAGCTCGTTGGTGAACGCGGCCTCGTCGGGGCCGTGCATCTTCGGCTTCACGATGTAGACCGAGCCGGTGCGGGTGTTGGCCAGCGCCGCGGTGCCGTTGAGCGAGTGCACGGCGATCAGCGAGGTGATCAGGCCGTCCATGATGCCCTCGGGGACCTCGTTGCCCTCGGCGTCGATGATCGCGTCGGAGGTCATCAGGTGGCCCACGTTGCGCACGAACAGCAGCGAACGGCCGTGCAGCACCAGCTCCGAGCCGTCGAGCGCGGTGTAGACGCGGTCGGGGTTCATGGTGCGGGTGAAGGTCTTGCCGTTCTTGGTGACCTCTTCGGCCAGATCGCCCTTGTTCAGGCCGAGCCAGTTGCGGTAACAGACGACCTTGTCCTCGGCGTCGACCGCGGCGACCGAGTCCTCGAAGTCCATGATCGTGGTGAGCGCGGACTCGAGCACGATGTCCTTGACACCGGCGGTGTCGGTCGAGCCGATCGGCGAGTTCGCGTCGATCTGGATCTCGATGTGCAGGCCGTTGTGCTTGAGCAGCACCGAGGTCGGGGCCTCCGGGTCGCCGAGGTAGCCGACGAGCTGCGACGGGTCGGCCAGGCCGATGTCGGTGCCGTCTTCCAGGCCGATCTCGAGCTCGCCGTCGACGATCTTGTAGTACGACGAACCGATGTGCGAGCCGGTGATCAGGGTGACGGCGTCGTCGAGGAAGTTACGGCCCCACTCGATGACCTTGTCGCCGCGCACGCGGTTGTAGCCGGTGCCCTTCTCGGCGCCGTTGGCCTCGGAGATGGCGTCGGTGCCGTAGAGCGCGTCGTAGAGCGAACCCCACCGCGCGTTGGCGGCGTTGATCGCGAAGCGCGCGTTCATCACCGGCACCACGAGCTGCGGGCCCGCGGTGGTGGCGATCTCGGCGTCGACGTTGCCGGTGCCGATCTGGAACGGGGCGGGCTCGGGGCGCAGGTAACCGATCTCGGTCAGGAACTGCTTGTAGGCGCCCTTGTCGTAGCCGGCGCCGGGGCTCTCCTGGTGCCAGGCGTCGAGCTTGCCCTGGATCTCGTCGCGTTCGGCCAGCAGGGCGCGGTTGCGCGGGGCGAGGTCGTTGATGACCTGCTCGGCTCCGGCCCAGAACGCGGCGGAATCTACGCCGGTACCGGGGAGCGCCTCGTTCTCGATGAAATCGTGGAGAACGCTGGCCACCTGGAGCCCGCCGACCTGAATCCGCTCTGTCATCTACTGCCTCACTTTTGAGAAAGCCGGGTGGGAAAAGTCGATGTCATGTTACCCGTGGGTAGTGGTGACACCTCGTGTGGGTTCGAACGCCGTGGAACCGCCGTCCATTCCGCCACGCCGAGACGCCGAGGTCGACGCGTGGGCGTGGCGGCCCACCCCTTGATTGTAGGCACCCGGAGAATTAATGTACTGACCGGAACATTTCTCGGCGGCTCGGCCCAGGTCGCCCGGCGGAGTGGAGGCACGGTGGACGGCGCACGATCCGGCGAACCCGTCGCCCCGGTCCGCCGCAGAGGCCGCCCACCGGCCACCGATCGTGGCGCGGCCGACACCCGCGAACGCATCCGGGCCGCCGCGCTGGACCTGTTCGCCGAGCGCGGCTTCCACGGCACCGGCGTCGCCGAGATCGGCGCGCGAGCCGATGTCCAGCGCGGCGCGCTGTACTACCACATCGGCTCCAAGGAGGAGCTGCTGTGGGAGATCCTCGCCGACTACACCCGCCTGCTGCTCGCCGACGCCGAGCGCCTCGCCGACGCGAGCACCGACCCGGTCGAGACGTTGCGCCTGCTCATCCGCAGTCACGTGGAGCTGATCGTCACCCATCGCCGGGCGGTCGCGGTGCACCTGCGCGACGCCGACGCGCTCACCGGCGAACGCGCCGTCGAGCTGCAGCGGCTGCGCGATCGCCTCCAGCACCGCTGGCAGGAGGTGATCGACGCGGGACACGCCGCGGGGCGGCTGCGCACCGCCGATCACGTCGTCACCAACGGCCTGCTCGGCATGCTGAACTCGCTCGGCTTCTGGTACCGCGAACGCGGCGCGCACTCCCCCGCCGAGATCGCCGACATCCTCACCGACACCGTCCTGTCCGGGCTCAGCGCCACGGACACCGATCCGAAAGGCTGATCATGGCGTGGGATTTCGAGACCGACCCGGAGTACCAGCGCAAACTCGACTGGGTCGCGGACTTCGTCCGCACCGAGGTCGAGCCGCTGGATCTGATCTACCCCAATCCGTACGACCGGACCGATCCCGAGATCAGGGCGCTGATGCGGCCACTCCAGCAGCAGGTGAAGGACCAGGGACTGTGGGCCTGCCACCTCGGCCCCGAATTGGGCGGACCCGGTTACGGTCAACTGAAACTCGCTCTGCTCAACGAGGTGCTCGGTACCTCGATGTGGGCGCCGCTCGTCTTCGGTTGTCAGGCACCGGATTCCGGCAACGCCGAGATCCTGGCGCACTTCGGCACCGCGGAGCAGAAAGAGCGGTACCTGCAGCCACTGCTCCACGGGGAGATCGGCTCCTGCTACGTGATGACCGAGCCCACCGGTGGCTCGGACCCGACCGCATTCCGGACCACGGCGGTCCGCGACGGTGACGAGTGGGTCATCAACGGCGAGAAGTGGTTCAACTCCTGTGCCGAGTTCGCCACCTTCCACATCGTGATGGTGGTGACCGACCCGTCCGCCGAACCGCACCTGCGCCTGTCGATGTTCATCGTCCCGGCAGACGCCCCCGGCCTCGAACTGGTGCGCAATTTCACCGTGCCCGGCTTCAGCGAACACGAGGGACACCTGCGGTTCACCGACGTCCGGGTACCCGCCGATCACCTGCTCGGCGCGGAGGGCGCCGGTTTCGTCGTCGCACAGACCCGGCTCGGCGGCGGCCGCGTGCACCACGCGATGCGCACGGTCGCGTTGGTCCGCAAGGCCTTCGACATGATGTGCGAGCGCGCGGTCTCCCGTCCGGCCCGCAAGGGGGTGCTCGGCGGCTTCCAGATGACCCAGGAGCGCATCGCCGACAGCTGGATCCAGATGGAACAGTTCCGCCTGCTCGTGCTGCGCACGGCCTGGCGCATCGACCAGGCCCAGGACTACCGCGCGGTCCGCAAGGACATCGCCGCCATCAAGGTGGCCATGCCGACGGTCATGAACGACATCGCCCGCCGCGCACTGCATCTGCACGGCGCCCTCGGCGTCAGCACCGATCTTCCGTTCCTCGACATGACCACCTACGCCGAGGTGATGGCCATCGCCGACGGGCCGACCGAGGTGCACAAGATCACCCTCGCGAAAGAGGTCCTGAAGCAGTACGCGCCCGCGGATCCGGTGTACCCCACCGGTTTCCGGCCCACGCTCCGCGAGGAGGCCCGCGACCTCGTGGCCCGCAGGCTCGAACGCGAGGTCGGCAACCTCTGATCGGGAGGTCACCGCGGCGGTCGCGTGCTCAGTCCACGCGCCGCACGCGGGTGGACTCGGCGGTGACGGGCGCGCCGGACCCGCTGCGGGGCCGCAGCTCGGCGATCACCTCGTCGTCCCGGTCGACGAGGGTCGAGTGCCGTTCACCGTCGGCGAAGGCGTGCCGTTCACCCCACTGCCGCAGCGCGACGATCGTCGTGAACAGGTCCCGCCCGGCGGCGGTGAGTTCGTAGACGTGCCGCTTGCCGCTCGGGGTGGCGCTGGTGGTGAGGATGCCGTCGTCGACGAGCCTGCGCAGCCGGTCGGCGAGGATGTTGCGGGCGATCCCGAGGCGCTGCCGGAACTCGGTGAACGAGCCGGGGCCGTCCATGGCGTCGCGGACGATGAGCAGACTCCAGCGATCACCGACCAGGTCGACGGTGCGCGCGACCGGGCAGGTGGGGTCGGTCCACGCGCGATCGCGGCCGGACGTCGGTGTCATCGGTCACCTTCCGCATTGGGTTGCGTTTCGAAACCATTATTCCCTATCGTGAATTGGTTGCATTTTGCTACCGATTGGAGAGTGATGGTCACCGGAATCGCGCACCCACAGCGCTTGCTCCTGGCCGCGGTGTGCGCCGTGGCGGTGGCGACGATCTACGCGATCCAGCCGGTGCTGGGCGCGGCGGGCGCGCAGCTGGGGTTGCCGGCCGAATCGGTGGGATTGCTGGTCGCGGCCGGGCAGATCGGCTATTTCGCCGGGCTGATCCTGCTGGTGCCGCTGGGGGATCTGGTGAACCGGCGGGGGCTGATCGGCGGGCTGCTGGCGCTCACCGGCGTCGGAGCGGCGATCACGGCCGCCGCGCCGAACGGTGCCGTCGCGATGGCGGGGCTCGCCGCCGCCGGGGTGTTCGCGGTCGTCGTGCAGGTGACGGTCGCCTACGCGGCCGCGGTATCCGAGCCCGGCGAACGCGGGCACATCATCGGCGCCGTCACGTCGGGGGTGGTCGTCGGCATTCTCGGTGTCCGCGTGATCGCGGGCGTCTTCGGCGACACGCTGGGCTGGCGCGCGGTCTTCGTCCTGCTGGCCGCGTCGTGCGCGACGCTCGCCGTCGTCACCCGGGCGGGCCTGCGTCCCGATATCCGGACACCCGGCGCGCGCTACACACAGATCGTGCGGTCGATGGGGCGCCTCGTGATCACGGATCGCCTGTTCCGGAGCCGGGGCCTGATCGCCTTCTTCCTCTTCGCGTCCTTCGGCACGCTCTGGAGCGGCCTCGCCCTGCCCCTCGGTGCCGCGCCGTGGTCGCTCGGTACCACCGAGATCGGGCTGTTCGGCGTCGTCGGCCTCGCGGGTGCGCTCGGCGCGACCCGGGCGGGCAGGTGGGCCGATGCCGGTCACGCGCAGGCGATCACTGGGTGGTCACTGCTGATCCTGGCCGGGTCCTGGCTGCTCATCGCCCCGATGGGGCCGACCCTGCTCCCGCTCCTGGCCGGCATCGTCGTGCTCGACTTCGCCGTCCAAGCCGTGCACGTCTCCAGTCAGCACCTGCTGACCACCGCGCACCCGGACCGCACCGGCAGCGTCCTCGGCGCCTACATGACGTTCTATTCCGCCGGCTCCGCACTCGGTGCGGTCACCACCGCCTGGGCATACACCGCGTGGGGATGGTGGGCCGCGTGCGGGTTCGGCGCGGGCTACGCCCTGTGCGGCTTCGCCGTCTGGGGACTGGCCCAGTTCCGACTCGATGAGAGATCGGAATCCGTTCCAGCACAGCGGGTTCCGTGCACGCAGGCATGACCGCCCCGGCGCCGCCGATCAGCTCATCGGCGTGACCGGATGGACCGCGAGATCGCATACCGACAGCGCTTCGGACACCGGGACGGTGTCGGTGGTGTCGGGCGGGGTGACCCGCAACCCGGTGTAGGCCGGGCAGGCGTTGCCCGCGGCGTCGGTGGTGGTGCCCTCGACGACGGCCTGCGCACCGTGGTCCTGGGTGAGGATCACGGTCGCCGGCTCGCTCCGATCGGGTGGCAGTCCGCCCAGGTAGCCGCGCAGGGTGCGGGTCGCGTTCGCGGTGGTGTCCCCGATCGCGTCGACGCCCGGGTAGCCGGTCAGCGAACAGGGCCCACTGGCCCCGACCAGCCAGAAACGCAGGGTCAGCCCCTGGTGCCCGGCCCCCGCGGTGACCGGCCCGCCGCCGACGAGCACCTGACCGTCGGCGCACGCGGGCGCGGTATCGGGCAGCGCGACGCCGGGCGGACTGGTCGGACCGCCGGTGGCCGCCGGCGCCGAGGTCACCGCCGGGCCCCGGGACGGGGCGGGCAGGGCAGCCGGGGGCACCAGCGTCGCGGGCCCCGCCGCGCTCGTCCGGACCGACGACGCCGGGCCGGGCGCCGGCAGGGTCGGACTCGGCCGATCGGCGGGCGCGCTCGTGCCGCCGGAATCGCTGTCGCAGCCGGGAAGGAGCAGGACCACCGCGCAGGCCACGGCGGCCGGAATCAGCGCTGTCCGCATGAGCACCACTCCTCGCGTTCGGTGCGCCCGACGGGCACCTCACCCCGAAAATGTATCGCGACCTGCCGGTTCGAGGTTTCCGTCGGTATCGGAGCGTTACCGGAAATAAATCAGCCGACATCCGGCGCGCCGTATGCCACCATGAATTCCACGCCGGTCATTCGCAACAAGGCGACACCGACGAGATACCCCGAGAGGAGGAGACGGCCATGAAACCCCTTGCGCCACTGCGACAGTCCGAGAAGATCTATCGCCGCGCCGGTTCGGCCCACAGCGCGTCGAGCGCGGGCACCGATGCCATGGCCCGTCTCCGGTTCGCGCACTGACGCGGTAATCCCACTCGACTCCGACCGTCGTTCGCACTTCTCTCGAAACATGGTGATTCCCATGACGATCCGTCATGCCGTCGACCTGATGGCGCCCACGTCCGACACCTGGATACGCACCAGGGTGCTCGTCCTCAACGCCAGCTACGAAGCCCTCGACGAGATCACCGCCGACCGGGCCGTGACACTGCTGATCAGCGGTGCCGCGGAGACCGTCATCGAGCGGGCGCCGCGGTTCCCGATCCGGTCCCAGCACCTGGTCATCGGGCTGCCGGAGACGATCCGGCTGCTGCGCTACGTCTACCTGGGCCACGTCGCCCCGGTCGGTGAGGACAGCCGCGCCACGCTGGCCGGTGTCCTGCGCCGCGACCGGCACCGCTGCGGCTACTGCGACGACTGGGCGCAGACCGTCGACCACATCCGCCCGCGCAGCAGGGGCGGACCGAACACCTGGGGCAACCTGATCGCCTGCTGCGGCCCCTGCAATACGAGCAAGGCCGACCGCACCCCGGAGGAAGCGGGGATGCGGCTGCTGTGGGAGCCCAAGGCTCCCGACCCGCTGGCCCGCACCCAGCGCCGGATCTGGAAGGAGTACGCGCCGTGACCACCACCGACCTCGCACTGACCGAACTGCTGACTCTGTCCGATTCGGGGCAATGGCACCGCGCCGCCTGCCGGGGTGACCCGAACCACGAGGCCTGGTTCCCCTACCCATCGCAGGACTTCGACTACGCCCGCCGGATCTGCGCCGGTTGCCCGTTGCTCGCGGGGTGCACCGAGTACGCGGCGCAGACCGGCCAGTCGGGGGTCTGGGGCGGCCGTGAATACGACCGCGGGCGCGTGATCCGCGAGTGACCGGCCGGGGCCGGGTGTCCGTCGTGACACCCGGCCCTACGCCGTGACCTGCACCGATGCGCACCCGAGTACACCGTGCGGCGGCCGGGTCACGAGTCCTTAAACTTGCCACGTGGGTACTCATCGCAGCGGGACCAGATCTCGAACCATCAGCAAAGGTCCGGTTATCGCGGCATCGGTACTCGTTCTGGTGATCGTGGCCGTCTTCGCGTGGTTCCAGCTCAGCGACCGCGCCGCGAGCACCGACGTCGCGGCGGCCGCCGAATGTGTCGAGGGACCGGCGTCGCTGGACGTGACCGTCGATCCGGCGATCGCGGGCCCGGTGCGCGCCGCCGCCGAGCGCTACAACGCGAGCAAGCCGCGCGTGCGCGACCACTGCGCCCGGGTGGAGGTGTCGGCCCGGCCGTCGGCCGCGCTGGTCGCGGGTCTGGCCGATCCCGGGAAGTGGGATCCGGCGCTGGGCCCGAAGCCGGGCCTGTGGATCGCCGATTCGACCCGGTCGATCGAACTGGTCCGGGTGCCCGGCCTGATCGAGGGCACGCCCGCCTCCATCGCCACCAGCCCGATCGTGCTCGCCGTGCCCGACGCGCTGCGCCAGGCCCTCGAACAGCATCAGGTCGCCTGGTCCGACCTGCCGCGCCTGCAGCAGGGCTCGCTCGACGAGGTCGGCCTGGCCGGCTGGGGCGGCCTGCGGATGGCGCTGCCCACGGGCGACGCCACCACCGCGGCGGCCGCCTCGATCGGAGCCGCGGTCTCGGGCACCGAGCCGCTGACCGAGCAGGCCGCGGGGTCCGGGCAGGTCGTCGCCGCCATCTCCGGGCTGGCCGCCGGCGCCCAGACGCCCGCCGACCTGATGACCGCGATGGCCGCGATCACCACCGACCCCACCGCCGACGAGGTCCACGCCGTCGCCGCGACCGCCCAGCAGCTGGGCACCGGCGGGCTGACCGCGTTCCGGCCGGTCGGGACCGCGCCGCTCGCGGACTATCCCGCCGCGCTGCTGTCGGGCCCCTGGGTCGACAAGACCCAGAACCTCATCGCCTCCCGCTTCATCGACTTCCTGCGGGCCCCGGAGCAGGCGGGCGCGCTGGCCACCGACGGGTTCGGCCCGGCCATCGGTTCGGCACCGCCGAACCCGGACAAGGCGGCACTGCAGAAGGTGCAGTCCACCCTGGCCAACCCGGTGCTCGGCGTGAACGCGACGGTGCTGCTCGACGTGTCGTCGTCGATGGGCACCGCCGAGGGATCGACCACCCGGCTCGCGAACGCGAGCGCGGCGCTCGCCTCGACGCTGACGGTGATGCCGCCGGACTTCGGCCTCGGGCTGTGGACCTTCGGCAAGAACCTCGACGGCACCACGCCGTACAAGGTCCAGGTCCCCACCGCCCTGCTGACCGACACGCAGCGCAATGCCGTCGGGACGGCGGTCACCAGCACCAAGGCGACCCAGACCACCAGCGATCAGGCCTACCCGAGCCTGCTCGCCGCCTACCGCGCCGCGGTCGCGGCCTACTCCCCCGGCCGGACCAACTCGATCCTGATCATCACCGACGGCCCCGACGACGACTCGACGCTCACCGGTCCCGCACTGGTCAGCGAGATCACCGCCGCGACCACCGCGGGCAAGCCCGTCCGGATCGACGTCGTCGTGGTCGGCGGCCAGGGCACCCAGACCCTGCAGACCCTCGCGCAGCAGACCGGCGGCACCTACACCCGGCTGCCGACGAGCAACGACCTCGGCTTCGGCACCGCCGTGGTGAAGGCACTGACCACACCCTGACGCCCCGAACGACCGCGCGGACACCATCATTCGCTCGCTCGGCCGGAATCGGTGGTGTGAACCATCGCACCGCCGGGTACTCGCAACCCACTGCGTTCGGTCCGATCCGCGGCGGGGAGACGAGTGATGGCGACGAACCACGGTGCGCGAGTCGCGTTCCGGCACTGGCGCGAACGCGTCGACCGCGCCGTCATCCTGGCCGCACGCAAGCCGAACCACTACATCCTCACCGCCAGTACGGCCACCGCCGGCGTGTTCAGTTCACTCGAGATCGCCGACCCGGTGAAGCGGGGCATCGACGCGCTGCCGGTGGTGACCAACAGTGATTGGCTCGGCTTCGTCCTGTTCACCGTCGTGATCGCGGCCGGGCTGCGCGGGTTGTCCCTGGCGGTCGGCAGGCTCGCGGGCCGGGAACCGATCGACGTGCTGGCCGGGATCATCGACGACAGCGGGCTGCTGCCCGACCTCACCTCGCACTATGGGAGACGGATGACCGGCGACACCGACGCGACCCCGCAGCTCGACTACCGGGTCCGCCATCTCGACGACCGCGACCTGGACACGCTGTGCCAGATCAACCGGGAAGCCTTCGCCCGGTCCGGCTTCGCCACCCCGCTCGATGTGATCAGGCAACGCAATCTCAGTGTGCACCAGGTCAATCCGCTCGCGTACAGCCTGATCGAGGCCCAGGTCGACGGCACCTTCGTCCCGGTCGGATTCTCCTGCATCCTGCCGCTGAACCGGCTCGGCGAGGCCGCCTACTGCCGCACCGGCGGACTGACCGACGCGCAGCTGCGCGGTCTGCACCTGAGCAGGCCGGGCGAGTGGTCGGACGCGGTGGTGCTGTTCTCGGTCGGGCTGCTGCGCGGATTCCGGGGCAGGCTCGGCGCCAGCCCGCTGACCATCTCGCAGATCTACATCGATCATCTGGCCGAGGTCCTGCTCGACATCCACGCGGCCGACCCCACCCGGCCGACCACCCGGGTCTACGCGCAGACCGAGCACGCCGGAACCGGCGTCGCGCGCCTGCTCGCGGCCTTCGGTTTCGCCGACACCGGCGTGGTGACCGGCGACGGCTATCCGCTGCGGATGCTCGAGATACCGCTGGGCGCGATCGATGCCGCGACGGCACCGACCGCGCCCGGGTTGCGCGCCCTGCTCGAGCGATTGCGGTCCTCAGCCGGGTGAGACCTCCACCAGCGCACCGGATTCCATCGCGATCCAGAGGTGACCGCGGGCGTCGACGGTGAGTCCGTGCGGTTCCTTCCCCGGGAGCGGCAGGTGGTCGAGCTCGCCCTCGGTGGTGATCCGGCCGAGCGTGCCGCTCGCCCATTCGGTGAACCACAGCGCGCCGTCGGGGCCTGCGGTGATCGCGTGCGGGCGCGCGGCCGGGTCGGGCAGCGCGAATTCGGTGACGGTGCCGTCTGTTTCGATGCGCCCGATCGCGCCCGCTCCGATCTCGGTGAACCACACCGCGCCGTCGGGACCGGCCGTGATGCCGACCGGTGCGGCGGCGGGTGTGGGCAGCGGGAACAGGGTGCGGGCGAGGTCGCGGTCGACCCGCCCGATCGCATTGCCCTGGTTCACCGTGAACCACAGGGCCCCATCGGTTCCCGGGGTGATCATCGACGGCATCCCGTCCACGTCGACGTGCTCGACCGTGCCGTCGACACCCAGCCGCCCGACCCGGCCCGCCTGCAACGCGGTGAACCACAGCGCCCCGTCGGGGCCGGCGCACACGCCGTAGGGCCCGTCCATCGCGATGCTCGTGACGACGCCGTCGAGGGTGCGGCGGCCTAGCCGTCCGCCCCGGAACTCGGTGAACCACAGTGCCGCGTCCGGTCCGGTCACGATCACGGTCGGTTGCCCGTCGGCCGGGTCGAGCGGGAAGATCTCCACCTCGCCGCCGGCGTAGCGGCCGAGGGCGCCCTGCGCGACCAGCGTGAACCACACCGCGCCGTCCGGCCCGGCCGTCACCCCGTAGGGCGCGCCGGGTACGTCGATCACTTGTACGATGTCAGCCAAAGTCTTCGATTCCCTTCTGCATTCCCCGGAACCGCCTGCGCAGCGCCCGGTCGTGCGAGACGACCACGACCGCGCCCCGGTAGTCGTCCAGCGCGCGTTCCACCTCGTCGACCAGGGTCAGCGACAGGTGGTTGGTCGGTTCGTCGAGCAGCAGCAGATCGTGGTCGCCCGCGAGCACCCGCGCCAGGGACAGTCGGCGTCGCTGGCCCTCCGACAAGGTCCCGACCGGACGATCCAGCAGTTCGGGCGCGAACAGCCCGGTCGCCAGCAGCGCGGCCCGGCCGAAGCCATAAGCCTCGGTGACGCTGCGGTCCGGCTCGAATCGCTCTTCCTGCCGCAGGTAACCCACCCGGCCGGGCGCTGCCGCGTGCAGCGCGTCGAGCAGGGTCGATTTGCCCGCGCCGTTGGGTCCGTGGATGAGCAGCCGTCCCCGGGCGCCCAGCGTCACGGGACCGATGACGAACTCCGTGTCCGATCCGGCCGCCGCGAATCGCCCACGGAAGCGCAGGGGTTCGGGCGGTCGGGGCACCGGATCCTCTCGCAGGCGGCGCAGGCGTTCGGCGGTCCGGCGCACCCGGGAGGCGACCGAGCTCTGCACCCGGCCCGCGTTGCGGTCGTAGGCCATCTTGTTGTTGTCGGTCATCGCCCGTCCGTGCGCGACCCGCACCGCGGTCGTCGTCGCGAACTCCTCCAGCCGGCCGATCTCGGCGCGCCACTGGGCGTACTCCTGCTCCCAGCGCACCCGCGCGGCCGCCTTCTCGGTCAGGAACCCGCTGTAGCCGCCACCGAATCGGGTCAGGCCACGATCGGCCACCTCGAGGATCGCGGTCACGACGCGGTCGAGGAAGATCCGGTCGTGCGAGACCAGGACGACCGTGCCGCGATGGCCGCGCAGCCGCTCCTCGAGCCAGCTCAGCGCGCTCTCGTCGAGGTGATTGGTCGGCTCGTCGAGCAGCAGTACCTCCGGCGAGGCGGCGAGCAGACAGGCCAGGCCGAGCCGGGCCCGCTCGCCGCCGGAGAGACTGTCCAGCCGTCGCGACCGATCGATCCCGCCCAGCCCGAGTCCGTGCAGCGACGCCGCCACCCTGGCGTCGGCCGCGTAGCCGTCGCGCGCCTCGAAGCGGGTGAGCAGGGCCCCGTAGCGATCCATGTCCTGCGCCTCGGCGGCGGCCTGCATCGCACGCTCGAGCTCGCGCAGCTCCGCCAGCGCCTGCTCGACGGCCGCCGCGACGGTGTCGCCGGACAGCGTCTGGGCGAGGTGGCCGAGCCCGCCCTCGGCGGTCACGGTGATCGATCCGGCGTCGGCGTGCTCGGCTCCGGCCAGCAGCCGCAGCAGGGTCGACTTCCCCGCGCCGTTCTCCCCGACGATGCCGATCCGCTCGCCGGGCCGGATCGTCGCCGTCACCGCGTCGAGTACCGGCCGGTCCGCGTAGGCCTTCGACACGCCCCGCATGGTCAGTTGAGTGGTCAAACAGCGCTCCAATCGCAACTTGTGTAGCTTTAACCATACGGACACTCGACCACTAACGCAACAGGAGTAGATTTTGGAACCGCAACGGCGCCCCGGTGGGCGCAGCGCCCGAGTGCGGGAGGCCGTCCTCGACGCGACGACGGCCGAGCTCGCCGAACACGGCTACCAGGGCCTGACCGTCGACGCCGTCGCGCAGCGGGCCGGGGTGCACAAGACCACCGTCTACCGGCGCTGGCGTAGCCCCGAGGGCCTGGTCGCCGACGCGCTCGACCTGGCCGCGGGCCGATCGTGGGCCATCCCCGACACCGGCACCCTCACCGGCGATCTGCGCGCCCTCACCGAGCTCGTGCGTACCGGGTTCACCGACCCCGAATCAGGTCCGGTGGCAACGGCTTTCGTCACCGCGGGGCTGCAACATCCCACGGCGGCCGAGGCCCTGCGGACCTTCTACGCGGCACGGCACGCCGAGGCCGCGGTGATCGTCGACCGGGCGATCGCGCGCGGCGAACTCGGACCGGAGGTGGCCGGCACCGAGGTGGTCCGGTTCGCGGTGGCACCGCTGTTCCACCGGTTGTTCGTCACCCACGAGCCGGTGACCACCGCGCACGCGCACCAGGCCGCCGACGCGGCGATCGCGCTCGCCCGCGCGGGATTGCTGACCGGCGAGCAGGCGACGTGATCCCGGAGCGGGCGGCCGACGACGAAAAAGGGCCCCGCCGAACTGATTTCGGCGGGGCCCTCGCTCGAGTTGTCAGTCCTCGTACGCGTCCAGCGGCGGGCAGGAGCAGACCAGGTTGCGGTCGCCGAACGCACCGTCGATGCGACGCACCGGGGGCCACACCTTGGGGCGGGTGTGCCCGATACCGCGCGGGTAGACCGCGACCTCACGGCTGTACGGGTGGTCCCACTCGCCGACCAGGCTCGCCGCGGTGTGCGGTGCGCCGCGCAGCGGGTTGTCGGTCACCGGCCACACCCCGGCGCCGACCTGGTCGATCTCGCCGCGGATCGCGATCATGGCCGCGATGAACTCGTCGAGTTCCTCGAGGTTCTCGCTCTCGGTGGGCTCCACCATCAGGGTGCCCGCCACCGGGAAGCTCATGGTGGGCGCGTGGAAGCCGTAGTCGGCCAGGCGCTTGGCCACGTCGTCGACGGTGACGCCGGTCTGCTTGGTGATCTCGCGCAGGTCGAGGATGCACTCGTGCGCGACCATGCCGTTCTCGCCGGTGTAGAGCACCGGGAAGTAGGCGTCGAGGCGGCGGGCGATGTAGTTGGCCGAGGCGATCGCGGTCAGCGTCGCCGCGCGCAGGCCGTCGGCGCCCATCATCCGGATGTAGGCCCAGGTGATCGGCAGGATCGAGGCCGACCCGTAGTTCGCCGCCGACACCGCGTGCGAGCCCGTCTCGCGCGGGTCGCCGGGCAGGTACCGGGTCAGATGCGCGCGCACCGCGACCGGGCCGACGCCGGGACCGCCGCCGCCGTGCGGGATGCAGAAGGTCTTGTGCAGGTTCAGATGGCTGACATCGCCACCGAAGCGGCCCGGACGCGCCAGGCCGACCAGGGCGTTGAGGTTGGCGCCGTCGACGTAGACCTGACCGCCCGCGTCGTGCACGAGCGCGCACAGCTCGGCCACCTCGTGCTCGTACACGCCGTGCGTGGACGGGTAGGTGATCATGATGCAGGCCAGCCGGTCGGCGTGGTCGGCGATCTTGGCGCGCAGGTCGTCGAGGTCGACGTCACCGTTCTCGCGGCACTTCACGACCTCGACCCGCATGCCGACCATCGCCGCCGAGGCCGCGTTGGTGCCGTGCGCGCTGGACGGGATCAGGCAGGTGTCGCGGTGGTCGTCGCCGCGATCGAGGTGGTAGCGGCGGATCGCGAGCAGGCCCGCGTACTCGCCCTGGCTACCGGCGTTGGGCTGCAGGCTCACCGCGTCGTAGCCGGTGATCTCCGCGAGCCACTGCTCGAGGTCGCCGATCAGCTTCAGGATGCCGGGCACGTCCTCGGTGGGCGCGAACGGGTGCAGGCGGGCGAAGCCGGGCCAGGTGATGGCCTCCATCTCGGCGGTCGCGTTGAGCTTCATGGTGCAGGAACCGAGCGGAATCATGCTGCGGTCCAGCGCGATGTCCTTGTCCGACAGCGAACGCAGGTAGCGCAGCATGGCGGTCTCGGTGTGGTGGCGGGTGAAGGCCGGATGCGTCAGGTAGTCCGAGGTGCGGGTCTCGATGGCGGCGGGCTCGGCGCCCGCGCTCGCGTCGGGAGCCTGTGCGGTGCCGAAGGATTCGACGACGGCGGCCACGTGCGCGTCGGTGGTGGCCTCGTCGCAGGCGATCGCCACGTGGTCGGCGTCGACCAGGCGCAGGTTGATCCCCTGCGACTTCGCCTTGGCGACAACGGCTTCCGCGCCACCGGGGACGTGCGCCAGGACGGTGTCGAAGAAGGTGTCGTGCACCAGCGCCGCACCGATCCCCGACGCCACGGCCGCCGCGTGCGCGTGCACCCGGCGGGCGATGGCGCGCAGCCCGTTCGCACCGTGGTAGCTGGCGTACATGGCGGCCACGATGGCCAGCAGGACCTGCGCGGTACAGATGTTGGAGGTGGCCTTCTCGCGGCGGATGTGCTGCTCGCGCGTCTGCAGGGCCAGGCGGTAGGCGGGCGCGCCGTCGGCGTCGACCGACACGCCGACCAGCCGGCCCGGCAGCTGCCGGGCGAAGGCGGTGCGCACCGCGAGGTAGCCGGCGTGCGGGCCGCCGAAGCCCATCGGCACGCCGAAGCGCTGGGTGGTGCCGAAGCACACGTCGGCGCCCTGCTCACCGGGCGGGGTGATCAGCGTCAGCGCCAGCAGGTCGGCGCCCGCGGCGACCAGCGCACCGCGCTCGTGGGCGGCGGCGCACAGCGCGGTCCAGTCGACGATCCGGCCGGACGCGCCGGGGGTCTGCACGATGACGCCGAAGAACTCGCCCTCGGGCAGCACGCCGGTGGACAGGTCGGCCTCGACGAGCTCGATGCCCAGCGGCTCGGCCCTGGTGCCGATGATGGTCTTGGTCTGCGGGAACAGATCGGCGTCGAGCAGCAGCCGGTTCGATTTCGACTTGCCCGCGCGGCGCAGCAGCGTCATCGCCTCGGCGGCGGCGGTGGCCTCGTCGAGCATGGAGGCGTTGGCGACGTCCATGCCGGTCAGATCCGACACCATGGTCTGGAAGTTGAGCAGCGCCTCGAGCCTGCCCTGGCTGATCTCGGGCTGGTACGGGGTGTAGGCGGTGTACCAGGCCGGGTTCTCCAGCAGGTTGCGCACCAGCACCGGCGGGGTCAGCGTGTCGTAGTAGCCCAGGCCGATCATCGAGGTGGCGACGGTGTTGGAGTGCGCCAGCGTGGCCAGTTCGGCGAGGACCTCGTGCTCGGTGGCGGGCGCGGGCAGCGCGCCGAGGCCGGACTCGTCGAGGATGGTCGCGGGCAGCGCCGTGGTCGCGAGCGCGTCGAGGGACTCGACGCCGACGGTCGCGAGGATCCGGGCGAGTTCGTCGGAATCGGGTCCGATGTGGCGGTCGGCGAACGAACGGGTCACGGCAGCTCCAAGGTCGGGCGGGTCGACCAGGTGGTCGACGGGTACCAGCCCTCCCCCTCTGTCGTGGCGCCTGAGAGATTCGGTGACCCGACCGCGGACGGCCGTGCCCCTTTCCCCGTGGGCGGGCAGCCTGCAGCCACCGCTTTCCAGAGGCGTCGAATCACCGTGCGGTCCCTGTTGCCTGAGAGATTGACGGGGAGGTGCTGCTCCTTCGGCGCCCGGACTCTCACGACTCCGGGACTCTCCCGCACGGCGGCGACGCGTCATCAAGTCTAGATGCAGCAAACCCCCGGCCGCGCCACCTGGGGCACGCCGGGGGTGTAGTGCTCGTCACTACCCGGTCTTACGGTTCTCCCGGACCTTGCGGCGAAAGGACAGTTCGTCCTCGGGTCGATCGGTGATCTCGGTGGCCCGTTCGGCCGGGAAGTCGGCGATCGCCCCGGTCAGTTCCCGCATGGCGCCGCTGACCGCGATCCCGAAGACACCCTGCCCGCCCTGCAGTAAATCGACGACCTCCTCGGGCGAGGTGCACTCGTACACCGTGGTCCCGTCGGAGAACAGCGTGATCCCGGCCAGATCCTGCACGCCGCGGCTGCGCAGGTGATCGACGGCGATCCGGATGTTCTGTAAAGAGACGCCCGCGTCCAACAGTCGCTTCACGATCTTGAGGACCAGGATGTCCTTGAACGAGTACAGCCGCTGACTGCCCGACCCGGCGGCGCCACGGATCGACGGTACGACCAGCCCGGTGCGGGCCCAGTAGTCGAGTTGCCGGTAGGTGATGCCCGCGACCTGACACGCGCTCGGCACCCGGTAGCCGACGAGATCATCCGGAACCGAGTCGTCCGGGAACAAGCCAGGCTGCACCACATCCTGCGATTGCTCTTCCACTGACCACTCCTTGCTCTGCCGACGTTCTCGAGTACCGGAGTCACGACGGATGTTGCCCGACTTTCGAGGTTACTCCTGCCATTGTCGGACCTGCACTGTTGTCGCACCAAGCACCGCGCGCGGCGATTCCCTCGACCTCTACTTCAGGTCTAGAAGATCGTGATGTGAATCAGCTGTCCGTGGCCTTGAAGTCGTCGGGCGAGACGGACTCGAGGAACTCCTTGAACTTCTCCACCTCGTCCTCGCGCTCGTCGGGCATCACCAGCCCGGCCTCGGCCAGGACCGGCTCCTCGGCGAAGATCGGGCAGCCGACGCGCAGCGCGATGGCCACCGAGTCCGAGGGCCGGGCCGAGACCCGCAGGTCGCCGTCGAAGACCAGATCGGCGTAGAAGGTGCCCTCCTGCAGATCGACGATCCGCACTTCCTTGAGGGTGTGCCCGAGTTCGGTGATCAGAATCTTGATCAAATCGTGAGTGAGCGGGCGGATCGGCGTGACCCCCTCCTGCTCGAGCACGATCGCGGTCGCCTCGGCCTGCCCGATCCAGATCGGCAGGTAGCGCTCGCCCGCCGCTTCCCGCAGCAGCAGCACGGGCTGGTTCTGTGGCTGCTCGACACGGATGCCGATGACGCGCATCTCGCTCATGAGTTCTTGCCTCCCATACTCGCCGCCGGCCGGCAGGACCGCTGCCCAGCTCGCCGTAACCACGAGTCTAGGCGAATTCCGGGCGGTGCAACGCGGACGCCCGAGCCGAAATCGGCGTGTTGCCGGGGTGATACCCGATCCGGTGGCCGGGTGTGTCAGTTGCCGAGCGCGGCCCGCACGGCCGCCTTCACCAGCGCCGCGTGCAGGTTCAGCGACAGGGCCGCCAGTTCGCGGACGGTCTCCTCGGCGCGGGCGCGCGCGTCGGCGTCACGGCTCTTGGCGATCGGCGCGGCGATCTGGGCGACCAGGGCCGCTTCCCGATCGGCGGCCAGTTTGAACGCGCGCAGATGCCGGGCCTCCAGGCCGAATTCGGCCATCGATTTGGCCGCGTGCGCCAGCGTCACCGCGTCGGATTCGAAGAAGCCGCCCGCACCGGGGACGATGAGTCCGGCGCGCAGCAGGTCGTCGAGGAAACGGTCGTCGATGCCCGCCTTGGCGAGCAGATCGGCCCGGGTGAGCCGGACCCCGACGTCGAAGCGCAATTCGTCCGGCGTGATCTCGCCGGGGACGACGCCGAGCCGGCGGGGCGGAGCCGGACTGGCCTCGCCGTCGGTCTCCGCGCGCGCGGCGCCGGACCGCGACTGCCCGGCCTCCGCGGCACTGTGGTGGGAGTGCGCCCTGGCACGCGCTTCACGCACGCCCAGGGTCGCCGCACCGCTGTCGATCGCTTCGAGCTGCTCCTTGATCACCTTCAGCGGCAGGTACTGATCGCGTTGCGCGGTCAGGACGAAGCGCAGCCGCTCGTAGTCGGCCACCGAGAACCGCCGGTACCCCGACGGCGTTCGTTCCGGCCGGATCAGGCCCTCGGATTCGAGGAACCGGATCTTCGAGATGGTGATGTCAGGAAAATCTGGTCGCAGCAGGTCGAGCACGGAGCCGATCGACATTCCTCCGCGCGCCCACTGCGCCGCCCCCGTCACAGCACTGCGCCCAGCACGGACACCAGCACCGTAGGGGTCATCGCGACCCCGCGCCCGACGCCGACTCGTTCGCCTGCGCGCGCGGACCGGTCAGGAAGACCAGCCGGAACTTGCCGATCTGGACCTCGTCGCCGTTCTGCAGCTCCGAGGAGTCCACCGGCTCCCGGTTGACGTAGGTGCCGTTGAGGCTGCCCACATCGACGACCTGGAACGAGTCGTCGTCCTGACGGAACTCCGCGTGCCGCCGGCTGACGGTGACGTCGTCGAGAAAGATGTCACTGTCGGGATGGCGACCGGCCGAGGTGGTCGGCTGATCCAGCAGGAAGCGCGAGCCCGCGTTCGGACCGCGCTTGACCACCAGGAGAGCCGCGCCGACCGGCAGGCCCTCGACGCCCTGCACCGGCTGTTCGCCGGTCGGCTCTCCGGAGCGCGACGCGTCGACCTCGTTGAGGAAGTCCGCGCGGAAGACCGACGTCGTCTCGGCCGCGGTCTCCCCGTAACCCGGGTCCCTGTTCTCGCTCACCGTTTCTCTCCTCCTCGAACCTGATTATCCATGCAAGCAGGTGCTGTATTCGGCGACACGACCGGCGCGATCACATCGCCAGGAAAAAGATCCCGGCGTCGATTCCCCGACGTATCCGCTTGGCTTTGACCGTACCCTGCCGGGGCGTACCCGTGCAGGGAGAACTGTGAAGGCTTGCTCAGCCCCCGATAACTCCTTGATAACCCGCCGCATCCAGCAGTTCACCCAGTGCGGAATCGAGCGTCGCCGCGTCGTCGAAGGCGAGCTCGAACAGCCAGCCCTCGTCGTACGGATCGGTGTTCAGCGTCTCCGGTGCCGAGACCAGATCCTCGTTCACCGCAACGACTTTGCCGCCCAGCGGGGCGTAGATGTCGGACACGCTCTTGGTCGACTCGACCTCGGCGATGCTCTCGCCCGCGGTCACGTCCTTGTCGACGTCGGGCAGCTGGACGAACACGACGTCACCCAGCTGTGACTGGGCGTAGTCGGTGATGCCGACACGAACCGCCGTGGGGCCGGTCCGCCGCACCCATTCGTGCTCTTCGGTGTAGCGCAGATCCTCGGGGGTCCGGGTCACTGGACGTCCTTTCGTCGTCAACGTTGCACGCAAGAGTATCGACTAGCTCCCGCGGTGCGGCACAGGCGGTATCGATCGCGCGACCGCGACCGCCAGCCCCGCGTAGAGCACCCCGGTCCAGACGTAGAGCGCGGTGCCCCAGATCAGCAGTGCCCAGCCGAAGGCCCAGCCGAAACCCGCCCCTGCCCAGTCCATCTCCCCGGTGAGCAGCCACGGCAGGGCCGACATCAGCGCGAAGGTGGCCGCCTTGCCCAGGTAGATCACCTCGGGCGCGGGCAGGTCACGGCGCTTGTATACCGACAGGGTCACGGTGAGTACCAGATCGCGACCGATCAGGATCACGGCGATCCACCACGGGATCAGCCCGCGTGCGACGAACGCCACGAGCGTCGTCACGAGGTATAACCGGTCGACCAGTGGATCGAGCAGCGCGCCGAGCCGCGAGGACTGGTCGAGCAGGCGGGCGAGTTTGCCGTCGAGGAAATCGGTGACACCGCTGGCGATCAGCAGGGTGAACGCCCAGCCGTCGGCATGGCGGACCAGCATCAACCACAGGAATATCGGGATACCGATCAGCCGGAGCAGGCTCAGCACATTGGGCACGGTCAGGATGCGGTCGCTGAACACGCCACCGGTTTCGGTGTCGTTGATGCCCGGCGGTCCCGATTCGGTTGCCACGCCCCTGCATACCGCACGAACCCCCGCTCGCGCCATCCGGCCACGCCGAAAACCTTCGGGCGTGTCCGGTTGCCACGCGGTCGCGATGCCCACCGTCCCCCGACCCGCTAGCCTGGGCGGTTGTGTCCGACAGTGGTCCAGATCTGCGCTCCTACGTTTCCGCCGAGGACGCCCGTGCGCGCGGCCGCGCCGCCCGGCAGCGCGTGCCGTTCGACGCGGCCGACCGGGTCGTCGAGAGCCCCGACCGGCCGACGGTGCTCGAGTTCGTCGAGGCGAGCAACGAGGGCCGGATCGAGCGGCTGATCCCACTGCGGATCGGCCGGATGACCGCGTCGCCGTTCACCTTCTTCCGCGGCGCCGCCGGGCTGATGGCGGCCGACCTGGCCGCCGGCCCCGACAGCGGGCTGCCCGCCCAGATCTGCGGCGACGCGCACGCCGCCAACTTCGGCCTCTACGGCACCCAGCGCGGCGAGATCGTGATGGATATCAACGACTTCGACGAGACCGTGCTCGGGCCCTGGGAATGGGACCTGCGGCGGCTGGCCGCCAGCCTGGTGCTGGCCGGGCGCGAGAGCGGCGCCGCCGAGGACGACTGCGTGCGCGCCGCGCGCGACGCCGCCCGCTTCTACCGGCAGACCGCGGGCGAACTCGCCGAGATGCCGTTCATGCAGTCCTGGACCGCGCTGCCCGACGAGTCGATTCTGGGCAAGGCCAAGGCCGACGACCTGATCGACGACTTCAAGAAGGCCGCCAAGAAGGCCCGCAAGAACACCAGCGCCAAGGTCGTGGCGAAGTGGACCGAGCACCTCGACGATCACGAGACCGGCATCCGCAAGCACCGCTTCGTCAGCGACCCGCCGATCCTGACCCCGGTCGACGCGCCGGTCGCCGACGCGGTGATCGACGGCCTCGAGCGCTACGCGAGCACTATCCGCGAGTCCCGTCGCGCCCTGCTCGCCCGCTTCGCGGTCTCGGATGTGGCCTTCCGGATCGTCGGCACCGGCAGCGTCGGCCTGCACAGCTATGTCGCGCTGCTGCACGGCAACGACGGCGAGTCGCTGGTGTTGCAGGTCAAACAGGCCAGGCCGTCGGCGCTGGCCCCGTTCCTGCCGCCGGTCGCGCCGCGCCACGAGGGCGAGCGCATCGTGGCGGGCGCGCGCAGCGTGCAGTCCGAGACCGACATTCTGCTCGGCTGGACCACCGTCGACCTGGACGAGCCACTGCCGTTCGTCGTGCGCCAGTTCCGCAATCTCAAAGGCAGCATCGACCCGGCCGGGCTCTCGGCCGACGACCTCGACGACTACGGCAGGCTCGCGGGCGCGCTGCTGGCGCGGGCGCACTCGCGTTCGCTGGACCCGCGCACCCTGGCCGGCTACCTCGAGGCCGACGACGACGCGTTCGAGGAGGCCGTGGCCGCCTACGCGGTACGTTATGCCGATCGGACCGAGGCCGATCACGCCGAACTCGTCGCCGCCGTCGCGGCGGGCAAGATCGCCGCCGAACCGAGCTGAACACCTCCCGGCGTCCTGCCGGGCATCCACCGGTTGTCGAGCTACGATGTACGCCAACGGTTCTCGGCCCGCGGCGCCAACGACCCAGAAGGGCGGACTCCATGCTCGTGCGCGTGCAGAATGCGGCAGGCACCGATGCCGAGCTCGCACTCATCGATTGGCTGCGCACGTGGAAGGACCCGTCGAGCCCGCACGGCGTCGCCACGATCAACTGCGGCCTATTCCACAACGACCGGCTGCACCAGCTCGACGCGGTGGTGTGGACACCGACCAGCTGCGTGATCATCGAGGCCGAGACCTTCGCGGTGCCGCAGGACGGGGTACTGGAGATCCCCCTCAACGGCCCGTGGATGGTCTCCGGCGAGCTCGCCCAGTTCACCGGTGGCGAGAAGTCGACACCGCTGGAGCGCTCGCGGGAACACACCTTCGCCCTGCAGGACTATCTCGCCGCGCGCGGGCTCGGGCAGCGGGCCGTGCACGGGCTCGGCGTCATCGTGCCGCAGCCGGGCGCGCAGATCGACGTGCACCAGGGCTGGAACGATCCGAGTTTCGACGTGATCGTCACCGATGATCCGCACCGGCTCGAGCAGTACTTCGAGATGCTCGCCGCCAAGGAACACAACCTCTGGACGGCCAACGACATCGCCATCGCCTTCCGCGGCCTGGGCATCCTGCCGTTCCTGCCCGCACCGCAGGACCTGCTCAACGAGGGTTTCCTCGGCCCGATCGATGTGACGCTGTGGCACGGTGGCCCCACCCAGGCCCAGGCCGAGCAGTACGCCGAGGAACAGGCCCAGCTCGAGCGCGAACTGGCCTCTCGCGGCCTGGTGGCGCCCTGGTACAGCCCGTGGAAGCTCTACCCGCGGGTCGACGGCGATCTGGACTTCGGTCGCGCGTTCCTGCGGATCACCCTGGCGATCGGCATGATCGTGGCGATCGCGTGGGTGCTGTGGTTCGTGGTGACCGCGGTGCTCACCTACGGCCCCGCCTGAGACGTCACCCGGGGCGGCTATCGTCGCGTCGGTGATCGACCACGTTCCCCCGCGCGCCACGGTCGTCCGCGCGACGGCCATCGGGGCAGGCGCGGCGCTCACCGCCGCGCTGCCGCTGACCTTCCCGGCCGACGGCGGACCGTCCGGACTGGACTCAGCCGTCGCCGACCCGATCACCGCGGCGGTCTCCCCCGGCCTGGCGCAGGTGCTGGTCGCGCCGAGCGACGCGCCGGTCGTGCTGGTGCTGCTGCTGGCGGCGGTGGGCTGGTTCGCGGTGCGGCGCCGATGGTGGGCGGCGGTCATCATGCTCGTGGTCCCCGAGCTCGTGCTGGTGATCAACACGGTGGTGCTGAAACCGCTGTGGGACAGGCGGATGCACGACTACCTCGCCTACCCGAGCGGCCACACGGTCCATATGGTTGCTGTCGCAACGACTTTCGCGTGCCTGGTGACCACTCTCACAGCGCGGGTCGTGATCGCGACGCTCACCGTGCTCGCGCTCGTCGCGATCGTGCCCGGCATGGTCGTGCTCGGCTACCACCGCCCCACCGATGTGCTCGGTGGGGCGGCAGCGGCGGCGTCGTTGGCCCTTGCCCTGTGCCTGCTCGCGGAGCGACTGCGCCCCGGAACGCGCTAGCTCCGGTCGAAAACGCTGGCGTCGTGCAGCATTTCGGCGCGCAGCATGGTCTCCGGCACGCCCATCGCCTCGACCAGGGTCAGCGCGTCCGGGCGCAACCGGTCGACGAGTTCGTTCACGCCGCGGCGCACCGCCTTGGCCCGCTCCACCGACATGAACCGGTGCATGATGTACCAGGACAGGTTCTCCTCCAGCGTGGCGTACACGTAGAGGTCGCAGACGGTTTCGGCGAGCGCCTTGGCGTCGGGGTCGTCGATGGCGGCGATTCCGTCGACGAACTCCTCGAGCACCAGCCGGTCGATGTGCGCGGCGCCGGCGGCGAGGATGTGGTCCTGGGCGTTGTTGAACGCTTCGAACGGGCCGGTGTCGGCGGCCCTGGCACGCAGCCGGTGCGCGGCGGTCCGCAGCAGGTAGTCCTCGCGGTCGGCGAACAGCTGCAGCTGCACCGAGCGCTTGGACAGGTCGCCCTCGTCGACGGATTCGTCGGAGCGATCGCGCAGGGTCTGGATCAGCTGACGCACCCCGGAGCGCTTGCGCACCACGTCACCGGCCATGGTGGCGGCGAACTTCACCCAGCCCAGCGCGTCGAGATCGCGGACCTCGTCGGAGTAGGCGGTGAGCAGTTCCTTGGCGACGAGCTGGGTGAGGACGATGTTGTCGCCTTCGAAGGTGGTGAACACGTCGGTGTCGGCCTTGAGCGTGACGAGGCGGTTCTCGGTGAGATATCCGGCACCGCCGCAGGCTTCGCGACATTCCTGGATGGCCCTGGTGGCGTGCCGGGTCTGGGCGACCTTGAAGCCGGCGGCGCGCTTCTCCAGCGCGCGCTGGGCGCCCGGTTCGGTGTCGCGGCCGCTCTGGATGAGGTCCATCCGGCGGACCAGGTCGTTCTGGGCGAAGGCCAGCGCGAAGGACTTCGCGACCAGCGGCAGCAGCCTGCGCTGGTGGCTGCGGTAGTCCAGCAGCAGCGTTTCCGCGCCGGTGTCGGGGTCGGCGAACTGGCGTCGGGCCAGCGCGTAGCGCACCGCGATGCTCAGCGCCACCCGCGCGCCCGCCGCGGCCGCGCCGCCGACGCTCACCCGGCCGCGCACCAGCGTGCCCAGCGTGGTGAAGAAGCGGCGGCTCGGGTTCTCGATCTCCGAGGAGTAGGTGCCGTCGGGCTCGACGTCGGCGTAGCGGTTGAGCAGGTTCTCCCTGGGCACCCGGACCTGGTCGAACACGATCCGGCCGTTGTCGACGCCGGGCAGCCCGCCCTTGAGACCGTCGTCGTAGGTGGTCACGCCGGGCAGGTCGGCGCCGAGCTCGTCGCGAATGGGGACCAGCAGGCAGTGCACGCCCTGGTTCTCGCCGCCGGTGATCAGCTGGGCGAACACGGCGGCCATGCGGGCGTGCGCCGCCGCGCCGCCGATGTAGTCCTTACGCGCCGACGGGGTCGGGGTGTTGATCACGAATTCCTGGGTGGCCGGGTCGTAGGTGGCCGTGGTCTCCAGGTTGGCGACGTCGCTGCCGTGGCCCGACTCGGTCATCGCGAAGCAGCCGAGCAGGTCGAGGGAGATCAGCCGCTTGATGTAGTCGCGGTGCCGTTCGGTGCCCAGGTTCTCCACGGCGCCGCCGAACAGGCCCCACTGCACACCGGATTTCACCCACAGCGACAGGTCGGCGTAGGCCAGCATCTCCAGGCCCGTCACCGCGCCGCCGGGGTCACCGGTCCCGCCGTTCTCGGAGCGGAAGCCGCGCTCGGGATACCCCATGGTCGCGATGACCCGCATCTGGTCGAGGACGCGCGCCCTGGCGGCGTGGATGTCGAGTTCGGGATCGCCGGTGAAGCGGTCGTCGGCGAGTTGGACTCGTGCCTGGTCCCGGACCGCGCGCCACGGTCCGTCCAGCGCTGCGCGGAGATGTTCTGCCGTCGTCGAGTTGCCGGTAGCCATCCTTCGACCATAATCCGTGCACGCGGCCCGGCGGCGGATTCGCGTTCTCCCTCACATCGTGCCGACGCCGCGTCCTCAGGCGGCGAACATGTCCCGCAGGGACCTCTCGGTGGGCCGCCAGGTCAGTCCGAGCCCGGTCAGCGCGGCCGAATCGTCGGTCGGGGTGTCGGAGGTGAGCAGCCACGCCGCCTCGTAGCCGAACGCGGCGTCGACCTCGACGAACCGCGACGCGACATCCGCGGCGCGGCCCAGCGCCCGGAACATGCCGGGGCGCACCGGAATCCGGCGGATCCGGCGGCCGGAAGCGGTGGCGAGCAGGTCGATGGCGGTGTCGAACGGGACCTGGTGACCGCCACACAGATACCGGCGCGGCCCCTGGCCTGGCACCATCACCGCCGCGTGCAGCTCGGCCACGTCGCGGACGTCGATCATCGCCATCCCGCCGTCGAGCCGGGGCGCGAATCCGCTGCGCAGCATGGTGTTCCAGCCGCGCTCGGTAATGCCGCTGGTACCGGCCAGACCCGGTCCGATCACGCTGGAGGGATAGGTGATCACGACCGGCGCGCCACTGCGCTGCAGTGCCCGGGCGACCCGGTCGGCGGCGGATTTGGTGCGGCCGTAGGCGCTGCGGCCCGTCGCAGTGGGACTGTCCGGGGTCATCACCGGGTCCGGGCACGGGAACAGCGCGCTGTAGCTGGCCACGTGCACGATCGGGTCGAGGCCGGCCAGGGCCGCGCGGCACAGGAGTTCGGCGGTGGCGTCGACATTGACCTGCCACATCAGCGGTTCGCGGCGGTCGTCGGTGGCGACCACACCGGCCGCGTGCAGCACCGCCGCGCAGCCGTCGAGCAGCGCGGTGATCGTGTCGCTGTCGCGCAGGTCGCCGCGGACAACGGTGATGCGGTCGCGGTCGTGCGCGAACTCCGGCCACCACCGGTCCAGCGATTCGCCGGGGTGGACCAGCAGCCGGATCTCGTGACCGTCGGCGAGCAGGGCGGCGACCGTGGGCGCGCCGAGATAGCCGGTGCCCCCGGTGACGGCGATTCTCACGACAGGTTTCCTTCGGCGATCGGCAGCACACAGCGGGTGCCGGTGAAGATGGTCGGCATGCACTCGTTGCAGTGGGTGCAGGCGGCGGTGGTCGTGGTCTCGGCCGCGATCCGGCGCGGCAGGTCGGGTTCGCACAGCAGCGCCCTGCCCATCGCGACGAACTCGAAGCCCTCGGCACGGGCGAGCCGCATGCCGTCGTAGTCGGTGATGCCACCGAGCAGCACGAGCGGCATGCGCAGTGCCGCGCGGAACAGCTGGGCGCGCTCGAGCAGATAGGCGCTGCGGTACGGGTATTCGCGCAGGAACACCGGTCCCGCCACGCGCAGGCCCCAGCTCAGCGGCGGCCCGAAGGTGCGGGCGAAGGACCGCCGTGGTGCGTCGCCGTGGAAGTACAGCATGGGGTTGAGCAGGGAGCTGCCCGCGGTCAGTTCGAGCGCGTCGATGGTCCCGTCGGCCTCGAGCAACTGCGCGACCCGCACCGATTCGGCCGGGCGCAGGCCACCGGCGACCCCGTCGTCCATATTGAGCTTGGCCAGCACGGCCAGGCGGCCACCGACCGCGCCGGCGACGCCCTCGGCGATCTCCCTGGCCAGCCGCGCCCGGTTGACCAGGCTGCCGCCGTAGCCGTCGCGGCGCCGGTTGAGCAGCGGGCTCAGGAAGGCGCTCACCAGGTAGTTGTGGCCGAAGTGGATTTCCACCGCGTCGAACCCGGCCTCCTCGGCCAGCAGGGCGCTGCGCACGTGCGCGGCGACCAGCTCCGCGATGCCGTCGGCGTCGGGGCGCCGGGTCATCCGCATCCCGAGCGGGGAGAACAGCCTGCTCGGCGACAGCGCGGGCACGCGATTGGACGCGGCGTTGGCCACCGGCCCGGCGTGCCCGATCTGCGCCGAGGCCGCGGCGCCCTCGGCGTGGATCGCGTCGGTGAGCTTGCGCAGTCCCGGCACCGCGTCGGGGCGCATCCAGATCTGGTGCCGGTCGGTGCGGCCCTCGGGCGCGACCGCGCAATAGGCGACGGTCGACAGGCCGACACCGCCCGCGGCGATACGGCGATGGAACTCGATCAGCTCGTCGGTGACCAGGGCGTCCGGGGTGCGGCCCTCGAAGGTGGCGGCCTTGATCACGCGGTTGCGCAGGGTGATCGGGCCGAGGGTGGCCGGGGCGAAGATATCGGTCATCGCGCACCCGGTCCCGCGAGTCCGGCCAGCACGAAATCGCGCAGCGTGGCGACGGTGCCCGCCGACGGCGCGTGGCCCGCGCCGAAGCGCATGATCAGCACCTCGAAGGCGAGCAGCCACCGCCGCTGCGCCTCGGCGGGGTCCAGGTCGGGGAGGAAGCGCACCCAGGAGTCGAGCTGGAACCAGTCCCCGGTCCAGCCCACTTCGCGGCGGCCGAGCACCAGTTCGGCGAGCAACCGCAGGTACAGGCGGCCACGCGGATCCGCGGCCAGTTCCGCCAGCGGGCCGATCACCGCGTCCACCACCTCGGCGAGCTCGGCCTCCCGCCGGGCCGCCGCACCGAGCTGTTCGGCCCACAGCGGCGCGAGCCGATCCTCGAGCAGCGCCGCGACCAGCGCGTCCTTGCTGCCGAAGTGATAGTGGACGGCGGCCGGATTGGTCTCGGCGGCGACACACACCGCCCGCACCGAGACCTCCGCCGACGGCTGTGTCAGCAGGAGTTCCTCCGCCGCCGCGAGCAGCCGCTCCCGTGTCTCCACCGACCGCGCGTCGCGGGGCTTCGTACCGATTGATCCCATACCGGCAGCCAACCAGATTTCCATCGTTGTTTCAATCACTATTTCAAACATTGATTGATAACTGGTTCGCCGGAAACTCTTGCTCGCGGATTGAACGAGTGTTTAGTATATTGAACATGTGTTCAGCCAACAGCCCGTACCGCAAGGATCCACCGCCGATCTGACGACCATGGCCCGCATTCGCGATACCGCGATCGACCTGTTCGGTGAACAGGGTTTCGGTGTCGGTGTCCGGGCGATCGCCGCGGCAGCCGGAGTGTCCCCCGGCCTGGTGAACCATCACTTCGGTTCCAAGGACGGCTTGCGCGCCGCCTGCGACGACCGCGTGCTCGAACTCATCCGGGACGAGAAGCTCCGCGTCATCCGCTCGCAGGGTGCCACCGGAATGCTCACCGCCCTGGCCGAGATCGAGATGTACGCCCCGCTGATCGCCTACATGCTGCGCAGCTTCCAAGCCGGCGGCGCCCTGGCCGAGTCCCTGCTCGAGCACATGGTCGCCGACGCGCAGGAGTACATGCAGGCCGCCGTCGAGGCGGGCCAGCTCAAACCGAGCCGCGACCCCGCGGCCCGGGCCAGATACATCGTGCTCTGCCACGTCGGAGCCACCAACCTCTATCTGCAGATGCGAATGCAGCGCGAGGGAAAGCTCGACTACCGCAAGGCGATCCGGGACCTCTCGGACCTGACCACCTTCCCGGCGCTCGAGCTCTACACCCAAGGCATGCTGACCGATTCGACTCTGCTCGACAGCCTCATCGAGGAGTAGACGATGCCCTCCCCCACCACCGATCGGGTCATCGAAGTCCATGGCCTGCGCAAGACCTTCGGCCGGTTCACCGCGCTCGACGGACTCGACCTGCGGGTCGGCCCCGGCGAGATCCACGGTTTCCTCGGCCCCAACGGCGCGGGTAAGTCCACGACGATCCGCGTCCTGCTCGGGGTCCTGCGCTCCTCCGGCGGCGACGCGGCCCTGTTCGGCCGCGACCCGTGGACCGACGCGGTCGCCCTGCATCACCGGATCGCTTACGTCCCAGGCGATGTCACGCTGTGGCCGTCGCTGTCGGGCGGTGAGACGATCGACCTGCTCGCCCGGATGCGCGGCGGACTCGACGAGCACCGCCGCGCCGAACTGATCGAGCGGTTCGAGCTGGACCCGACCAAGAAGGCCCGCACCTATTCCAAGGGCAACCGGCAGAAGGTCGCCCTCGTCTCGGCCTTCTCGGCGAACGCCGATCTGCTGATCCTCGACGAGCCGACCTCGGGCCTGGACCCACTGATGGAGCGGATCTTCCAGGACTGTGTGCGCGAGGCCGCCGCCCGCGGGGCGACGGTGCTGCTGTCGAGCCACATCCTGTCCGAGGTCGAGCATCTCTGCGATCGGGTGACGATCATCCGCGCGGGCCGCACGGTCGAATCCGGCTCACTGGATCAGCTGCGGCACCTGAGCCGCACCGCGATCACGGCCGAATTGATCGGCGACCCGGGCGATGTCGGCGCCCTGCCCGGCGTCGAGGACGTCGAACGCGACGGCTCGACCCTGCGCTGCCAGGTCGACGCCGACCACCTCGGCCGGCTCATCCGGGTCCTGGGTGACGCGGGCGTGCGCAGCCTCACCAGTGCGCCGCCGACCCTCGAGGACCTGTTCCTGCGGCACTACCACGTCGACGCCGACGACGCGGCCGCCCCCGGGGAGAAGGTGCGGGCATGACCACCATCGCCGCCTCCCCCGGGTTCCTCGGAACCACCCGCACCGCAGGCGAATTCGCGGGCACCGCGCAGATGCTGCGGCTGTCTCTGCGCCGCGACCGGATCATCGCCCCGCTGTGGTCGCTGCTGATCGGGCTGATGCCGGCCCTGCAGATCGTCTCGATCAAGGACCTCTACACCACCCAGCAGCAGCTCGACAGCTTCGCCGCGACCACCGCGGCGAGCCCGGCGCTGCTGGCCATGTACGGTCCCGTGTTCAACTCCTCGCTCGGCAGCATCGGCACCTGGAAGGCCGGGGCGATGTATTCGATGATCGCCATCGCCGCGGTGCTGACGGTCATCCGGCACACCAGGGTCGAGGAGGAGACCGGGCGCGCCGAACTCGTCGGCGCCACCAGCATCGGACGCTTCGCCGGGCTCACCGGGGCGCTGCTGCTCACCTTCGGCGCGTCGGCGGTGGCCGGAATCGCCTGTACCGCTTCGCTGCTCGCGACCGATCTGCCGGTCGCGGGGTCGGTGGCCTGGGGTGCGGCGCTGGCCGCGTCGGGCATCGTCTGGGCCGCGGTGGCCGCGGTCGCCGCGCAGTTGAGCAACGGCGCGCGGATCGCGCGCGGCGTCGCGCTCGGCACCCTGGGTGCCGCGTTCGCGATCCGCGCGGTCGGCGACGCCGGAAACGGTGTGCTGTCGTGGTTCTCGCCGCTGGGCTGGTGCCTGCAGATCCGGCCGTACGCGGAGGAACGCTGGTGGGTGCTGGTGCCGCTGGCCGTCGTCGCCACCGGCGCGACGCTGCTCGCCTACCAGCTGCTGCGGACCCGCGACCTCGGTGCCGGTCTGCTGGCCGAACGTCCCGGTCCCGCCGTCGCCGGTGCCGCGCTGTCGGGTCCGGTCGGGCTGGCGTGGCGGTTGCAGCGGGGGTCGATGCTGGCCTGGACCGTCGGTTTCGGCCTGTACGGCCTACTGATCGGCGGTGCGGTGAACAGCATCGGCGGGATGCTCGACGACAGCGGCACCCTGCAGGACGTGGTCACCTCGATGGGCGGGTCGACCGACCTGGAGAAGTCGTTCATCGCCTACGCCGTCACCATGCTCGCCGCGGCCGCCGCCGCGTACTCGGTGTCGGCGGTGCTGCGCCTGCACGAGGAGGAGAACTCCGGTCGCGCCGAGAGTGTGCTGGCGGCGGCGGTCGGCCGGGTGCGCTACGCGTCGAGCCACCTGCTGTTCGCGCTGGCCGGTCCGACCGTCACGCTGCTGGTGGCGGGTCTGGGCATCGGTGTCGTCTGGGGCGCCACCGACGGCGACATCGTCGGCAAGCTCGGCGACGCGCTGAGCGCGGTCGCCGTGCAGCTGCCCGCGGTGTGGGTGGTCACCGCCATCGCGCTGCTGCTGTTCGGTGTGGTGCCGAAGTACGCGTCGCTGGCCTGGGCGGTGCTCAGCGCGATGATCGTCGTGGTCCTGCTCGGCTCGCTGGGGACCTTCCCCCAGTGGCTGATGGATCTGGTGCCGTTCGTGCATCCGCCGAAGCTGCCGGGCGCGGCGTTCGACATCGTCCCGCTCGGGTGGCTGCTGCTGGTCGCGGTGGTGGGAATCGCCGTGGGGCTGACCGCCTTCCGACGGCGCGACCTGCGCTGAGCCGGAGCCGGGGGGGGGGGGGGGGGGGCCCCCCCCCCGGCGGCGGAGGCCCCGGCGCCGCCGGGGGGCGCGCCGGAGGGGGGGGCGCGCAGGACCACCGGGGGGGCCCACGACCAGAT
>NZ_JBHVWX010000010.1:0-105753 GCF_042882065.1 Nocardia sp. NPDC058244
GCGCCCCAACCGCCCCTAAACTTTCCCTGCGGGGCGGCCGTACCTTTTTTCCTCCCCCCCACGCTGCTGTTCGGGGCGCGTCGTTCCGGCGGCCTCGTCGACCCGGTGATCGGCGCCGACGGCGTGTTCACACCGTCGTCCCGAGGGCGACTCGGCCCGCGGTCACGCGGCTGATCGACGGCCGGTCGATGCGGTCGTCGGGCCGGGCGCCTCCCGGCGTCACCGCGGTCCGGCTGCCACACTGACCTGGTGACGAACCGTTCGATCGCCGCGATCGTGTGCGCCGTCGTCGCCGCGATGCTGTTCGCGGTGTCGTCGGTGGCGCAGCAGCGGGCGGCGGCCGCGGTCCCGGGGAACGCGTCGCTGGTGGGCTCGCTGCTGCGGAACAAGCGGTGGTGGGCGGCGATCGTCGGCGATATCGGCGGGTACGGCATGCAGGTGCTCGCGCTCGCCTTCGGCGCGGTGCTGGTGGTCCAGCCGATCCTGGTCAGCTCGCTGGTCTTCGCGCTGCCGCTGTCCGCGCGCTTGAACCATCAGCGGATCACCGGGCGGGCCGCCGCGACGGCGCTGGTCCTGGTGACCGCGCTCGTCTTGTTCCTCGTCATCGGCGATCCGACCGCGGGCGAGCAGACCGCACCGCTGCGAGAGTGGCTGGTGCCCTTGGCGATTCTGCTCGGCATCGTCGCGGTCGCGACGCTGGCGGGGTTCCTCGTCCGCAGCCCGGCCGAGCGGGCGCTGGCCCTCGGACTCGCCGGCGGCGCGCTGTTCGGACTGGCCGCCGCGCTCACCGACCGCGTGGTCACCCTGTTCGGTGACGGTCCGGGCAGCGTGCTCACCGGCTGGCAGACCTGGGCACTGGTCGGGTCCGGGCTGCTCGGCTTCTATCTCCAGCAGCGGGCCTACCAGGCCGGGCCGCTGTCCGCCTCGCTGCCCGCGGCGGCGGTGGCCGAACCGCTGGCCGCCGCGTTCCTCGGCCTGACCGCGCTGAACGAGCAGCTGCGCACCGACGGCCTCGGCCTGGTGGCCGTCGTGACCTGCGTCGTCGTGATGTGCGTGGCCACCGTCGTGCTGTGCCGGTCGCAGGCGGCGCCGCTCGCGGGAGCGGCCGACACCGCGCACTGAGGTGCCGCCCACGACACACCTCACACGGCTATCATCGAACGAGTGCGATTTCTTCCGGGACCCCAGCCGCCGTACGACCTGACCTACGACGACATCTTCCTCGTCCCGAACCGGACGGATGTCGCGTCCCGGTTCGATGTGGACCTGGCCAGCGTCGACGGGTCCGGCACCACCATCCCCCTCGTGGTCGCGAACATGACCGCCGTCGCGGGCAAGCGGATGGCCGAGACCGTCGCCCGCCGAGGCGGTCTCGTCGTCCTCCCCCAGGATCTGCCGATCCCCGCGGCCGCCGACACCATCGCGTTCGTGAAGAGCCGCTCGCTCACCGCCGACACCCCCGTCACCCTCGACCCCGACCACTCGGTGTCCGACGCGGTGGCGCTGATGCACAAGCGCGCGCACGGCGCGGTCGTGATCGTCGAGGACGGCAAGCCGGTCGGGGTGGTCACCGAGGCCGCCTGCGCCGATGTCGACCGGTTCGCGCGGCTGCGCGAGGTGGCGTACACCGATTTCGTTCAGGCCCCCGTCGACGAGTCGCCGCGCGAGATCTTCGACCGACTCGCCGAGGCGCACGCCCAGCTCGCCGTGCTCACCCACACCGACGGCACCCTGGCCGGCGTGATGACCCGCACCGGCGCGATCCGGGCGGGCATCTACACCCCCGCGGTCGACGCGAACGGCAAGCTGCGGGTCGCCGCCGCGGTCGGCATCAACGGTGACGTGGCCGCCAAGGCGAAGGCGCTGGCCGAGGCGGGCGCGGACGTGCTCGTCATCGACACCGCGCACGGCCACCAGGCCAAGATGCTCGAATCCCTGCGCGCGGTCGCCGATCTCGGGCTCGGCGTGCCGCTGGCGGCGGGCAATGTCGTGTCCGCCGAGGGCACCCGCGACCTGGCCGCGGCGGGCGCGAACATCATCAAGGTCGGCGTCGGCCCCGGCGCCATGTGCACCACCCGCATGATGACCGGCGTCGGCCGCCCGCAGTTCTCCGCGGTGGCCGAATGCGCCGCGGCGGCCGCGGAACTCGGCGTGCACGTATGGGCCGACGGTGGCGTGCGGCACCCGCGCGACGTCGCCCTGGCGCTGGCTGCGGGCGCGTCGAACGTGATGATCGGCTCCTGGTTCGCCGGCACCTACGAATCCCCCGGCGACCTGCGCGTCGACCGCGACGGCAATGCCTACAAGGAGAGCTTCGGCATGGCCTCCAAGCGAGCCGTGGCCGCCCGCACCGCCGCCGACAGCGGCTTCGACCGGGCCCGCAAGGCACTGTTCGAGGAGGGCATCTCCAGCTCACGGATGCGCCTGGACCCCGAGCGGCCCGGCGTCGAGGACCTCATCGACCACATCTGCTCCGGCGTGCGCAGCTCCTGCACCTACGCGGGCGCCCGCTCGCTGCCGGAGTTCCACGAGCGCGCCGTGCTCGGCGTGCAGTCCGCGGCCGGATTCGCGGAGGGACGCCCGCTGCCCAGCGGCTGGTGACGACCGACCGACGGCGGCCGATCGGGACTCCGGTTCCGGTCGGCCGCCGTCGCTTCGCCCCGCGCCGCTGACACATCATCGATGCGGACCGATTACTATGGAGTTGCCGATCTCGGCAGCGCTTTCTTCCCCACCCCGAAAGGATCCAGTTGTCACCCGCGTCCAAGGGCGCCACACAGGAGGGTTCCTCTACGGAGCCGGGTGACCAACCCGGCGTCCTCCTTTCCGCAGCGTCCGTTCGATCTCTCGATCTCCCCACGGCATCACCCGGGTGGTGCTGAGGATGTCCATCGTTCTGACCGTGCTCAGCCTGCTCGGCTTCATCGCTCTCACCCTCGGCACCGCGCTCTTCGTCGCCGCCGAGTTCTCCCTCACCGCACTGGAACGCAGCACCGTCGAGGCCGCGGCCCGCGAAGGTGATGTCCGCTCCCGGCTGGTCAAGCAGGCCCACCACACCCTGTCCTTCCAGCTCTCCGGCGCGCAGCTCGGCATCACCATCACCACCCTGATCACCGGCTTCATCGCCGAACCCGTGCTGGCCCGGCTGCTCGATCCGGTGCTGGACGCGGCGGGCCTGAGCCCGAACGCCGCGCACGGCGTCGCCCTGGTGGTGGCGCTGGTCCTGGCGACCTCGCTGTCGATGATCTACGGCGAACTCGTGCCGAAGAACATCGCCATCGCCAAGCCGATGGCCACCGCCCGGCTCACGGCGGGCCCGATGATCTGGTTCTCGGCCATGTTCAAGTGGCTGATCCGGTTCCTCAACGGCGCCGCCAACTGGATCGTGCGCAGGCTGGGCATCGAACCCGCCGAGGAACTGCGCTCGGCCCGCTCACCGCAGGAACTCGGTTCGCTGGTGCGCACCTCCGCGCTGCGCGGCGCCATGGATCAGCGCACCGCGCAGGTCATGGACCGTTCGCTGGAATTCGGTGAGCGCAGCGCCGAAGACCTGATGACACCCCGGGTGAAGGTCGAATCGCTCAACCGCGACGACACCATCGCCGACCTCATCGCCGCCTCCGCCCGCACCGGCTACTCCCGGTTCCCGGTCATCGACGGCGACCTGGACAACGCGCTCGGCGTCGTGCACGTCAAACAGGCGTTCACCCATCCGGCGCATCTGCGCAAGCAGATCCCGTTGAGCAAGCTGGCCGTCGCCGTGCCGATCGTGCCCGCGAGTCTCGACGGCGACGACGTGATGGAACGGGTCCGCGCCGACGGCATGCAGGTCGCGCTGGTCGTCGACGAGTACGGCGGCACCGCGGGCATGGTGACCATGGAGGACCTCATCGAGGAGATCCTCGGCGACGTGCGCGACGAGCACGACGAGGAGGAACGCGATGTCCGCCGGGTCTCCGACGGCTGGGACTGCTCGGGTCTGATGCGCATCGACGAGGTGTCGCGCGCGACCGGATACGAAGCGCCGGAAGGCGAGTACGAAACGCTGGGCGGTCTCGTGCTGACCCAGCTCGGCCGGATCCCGGCCACCGGCGACGAGGTGGTTCTGCCCGAATCCCGCGGTTCCGGCGGTGGCTGGATCGCCCGGGTGGAACGGATGGACGGGCGGCGCATCGACCGGGTTCGCTTGATCCCGGTCGACGCGGCGAACTTGGCGGCACGGGAGCACAACCATGGGTGACCTGTTCGGAATCGTGCTCACCGTGGTCCTGCTGGCGGCCAACGCGTTCTTCGTCGCCGCCGAGTTCGCGCTGATCTCCGCACGCCGCGACCGGCTGGAAGCGCTTGTCGCACAAGGCAAGAAGAACGCGAAGACGGTCATCGAGGCCGGTGAGAACCTGTCGATCATGCTGGCCGCGGCCCAGCTCGGCATCACCATCTGCTCGATCCTGCTGGGCCGGGTCGGGGAACCCGCGGTGGCGCATCTGCTCGAGGGCCCGTTCGAGTTGCTCGGCATGCCCGATCAGCTGCTGCACCCGATCTCGTTCACGCTCGCGCTGTCGCTGGTGGTGATCCTGCACATCCTGCTGGGCGAGATGGTGCCGAAGAACATCGCGCTGGCCGGGCCGGAACGCTCGGCGCTGCTGCTCGTGCCGATCCACCTGGTGTGGTTGCGGATCGCGCGCCCGCTCATCGCGCTGTACAACTACCTCGCCAACCTCTCGCTGCGCATGCTGCGGGTGGAACCGAAGGACGAGCTCGACGCGACGGTCTCCACGGTGGAGCTGGCCGAGATGATCGGCGAGTCCCGCTCGGAGGGGCTGCTCGACGAGGAGGAGCACCGCAGGCTCACCCAGGCGCTGGGGACCTCGGAGCGGATCGTCGGCGATGTGATGGTGCCGCTGGCGCAGGCGCGCTCGGTGCCGTTGCGCGGCAACGGCACCACCCTCGGCGACATCGAGGCCGCGGTCGGCGAGACCGGGTTCTCGCGCTATCCGGTGCGCGCCACCGACGGGTCGCTGGTCGGCTATCTGCACGTCAAGGACGTGCTGGACAAAGTCGCCGACGACACCGCCGGACCGGAGACGCAGATCCCGCGGACCGATATCCGCCCGTTGCCCACGGTCAGCTCCGGCACCACGCTGTACGAGGCGCTGGCCCGCCTGCGCCGCACCAACAGCCACCTGGGCCGGGTGGTGGACAGCCGGGGCAACACCGTCGGCGTCGTCGCACTCGAGGATCTGATCGAGGAGTTCGTCGGCACGGTGCGCGACGGTACCCACCGCCTCGCCGAATGAGTTCCGTGACAACGGATCTCGCGCACAAGTAGGTCACTCGGACACGGCTCGACCATTCGGTCGGGCCGTTTTCCGTTCCACCACCGGACCTCGTGACCCTTGACTTATTGGTAACCCATGGGTTACCAATAAGGAGTGGATGTGTTCGAGGCTCTGGCCGACCCGGTACGCCGCGACCTGCTCGTACGGCTCGCCGATTCCCCGGCGCGCGTCGTCGACCTCGCCGCGGACCACCCCATCAGCAGGCCCGCGATCAGCAAGCACCTGCGTGCCCTGACCGAGGCGGGCCTGGTCGAGGCCGAACCACACGGCCGCGAACGTCACTACCGCCTGGCCCCGGCGGGACTCAGCCCGCTGTGGACCTACCTGGAACAGCTGCGCCCGGCCCGCCTGCCGATCCCGGAACACGCGCTCGACGGCCTGGACCTCGAGGTCCGCCGCACGACCCGCGAGCGCAGGGCCACCCCCGGCGCCGCTACCGACAAGGAGCAGACAGCATGACCATTCCCACCGCGACCGGCCACCGCCGCGACTACGCCGACGGCACCTACTGCGAATGGACACGCACCTTCCGCGCCCCGATCGAGGACGTCTGGGCGGCCGTCACCGAACCGGAACGCCTCGCGCGCTGGCTCGGCACCTGGACCGGCGACCCGGCCGAGGGCGAGGTGAAGTTCCAGATGCTCTTCGAGGGCGAGATGCCCGCCGAACGCTTCCACATCGACGAATGCGACGCCCCGCGCCGACTGCGGATCACCACCTCCATGCCCTACGACGCCGAGAACCCCGAACACTGGCAGCTGCGCCTCGATCTCACCGAGGAAGGGGGCGTCACCACCCTCACCTTCGCCCAGAACGTCCCCGACCCCACGATGGCCGAGGGTGTCGGCCCCGGCTGGGACTACTACCTCGACCGCCTGGTCGCCGCCGAGACCGACCGCGATCCGGCCACCGTCCTTTTCGACGACTACTTCCCTGCCCTGTCCGAGCACTACCGCAAGGAATTCGGCCTCACCGCCTGACCACCGGCTCCCGGGTCACCGGCTACCTCGGCGTCTCCTGTCCGACCGCCGAGCAAGAGGTGGGCCATCGCCGACGTCACGACGCGGTAGACGAACACCGCGGGCACGACGACCAGAAGCACCACCCGGAGCCCTACGGCGAGGGCGGCGGCCAGCCCGTCGCGGCCCGGTCGTCGATTGCCTCTTCACCTAATAGCGTTCGTAGTTTCCCTTGTGTAGCTGAGCGCTCCGCCGCCGCGAGTTCGGCCATGTCGCCACGAAGTCGGCGCTGCAGTCCTGGACATCGTCACCCGTGCTCGACTGCGTGATGGCGCTCGGGGCCGTCATGTTCCCAACAGAAACCGAACTCCCTCGGACTGCACCGGCACTGCCAGGCGACCCTTCTCTGCCAGGTATGGGTCGGTCATAATTTGGATGGGAAGGGGCTCGGGCGAAGGGGACAGTATGGCGTCGATGCTACCCACAACCAGGGTGTTCTTGAGCTACCGGCGCGAGGATACCCAGCATGTCGCCGGCCGTCTCTTCGACCGCTTGACCGATCGATTGGGCGCCGACCAGGTCTTCATGGACATCGACTCCATCGAACCGGGCGTCGACTTCACCGAGACAGTTGCAGACGCCATCGGACGTTGCAGCGTACTTCTTGCGCTCGTAGGAAAGCGCTGGGTTTCAGCGACAGACGCGGAAGGCCGCCGTCGGCTCGACTCTCCTGACGATCTTGTCGTCGCCGAGATCGCGGCAGCGCTGGCACGAGGCATTCGGGTGATCCCGGTGCTGGTCGACGACGCCGTGATGCCCCGGCGAGCAGAGCTTCCGGCAGCTGTGGAAGCGCTGGCGTATCGCAATGCGGTTCGCCTTCGACACGAGTCATTCCGCTCCGACGCCACGATCCTGCTCGACACTCTCGAAAAGATTGTCCGATCGACACCACCACTCACCGAGCGGCGCGGACCAACCAATTCACCTGCACGCACCACAACGCAGGGACTGCCGATTCCGGTCACACCAAACGCAGGTAGAGCGCGGCGCCCTGGCACCGAACCGATGGGATCACCTCCCAACAACCACCAGGAGATCTACCAACAATTGCGGACGTGGGCCAGCCAGCAGAAGTGGTTTGCCAACTTCGAGGTCGAAGGCAATACTGTGCGCCTCGCAGTAAGAGATCGCACGAATGACGCCGTGAGGTTCACGTTCACGGCTACAACCGGATTGAGCGGCAAGCTGCGGGCAAACGTCAAAGGTGGCGAACGTCCCGATATGACAAGGGAATTGAGGCTGGCACCTTATCACCGCACTCGCCTGTACTACGACGTTCGGATAGCAGGATCAATGTTTCGACTGGTCGTCGATCGGGGGGAGATGAAGGATCGATGGGGGGCGTTCAGAAGAATCATTCTGATCGCAGACGGATGCGAGATCTACAACCACTCCTTCCATCCACTTCGCCGCCCGCCGTTCGCAGGCCCACCGCTTTCCCCAACGGCGCTGCGTACTGCCGAGGCGCTGTGGCAGTTCGGCATATACCCAGGAATCCAGACCTTTCCAAACATTCCGTCCGCCAAGGAAGCCGCTGCGCGTCAGTATCTCGACATCCCACCGGACGAGACCATTCTGTGCATCGTCGCCCGCAACCACGGCGTGGATGGCCCAGAGTGCGCGGTGTTCGCTGAGCGGGGAGTGTACGAAAAGGTCATCGCACACACGTGCCTAACCGACTACGCGTACATACATTCGATTCATCCGCGGTCCGCTGTGGGCTTTCACGATACGCGGGTTCCGGAAGTCGTTATCGACGAGATGGCCGCCGCTGCCGGGGTCGCATGGGCTGGTAGCTGAGGGTGTAGTGCTCAGGCGAGTTCACCACCGCCTTACCGCTATCGACCAGGATGTTTTGGAACCATTCCCGCTACGGGGCAGAGCGCACCGACACCATCGTCGCGCGATGGCGAGCGACGGCCAAAGCCGCTACCAGCTGATAGCCGCACAAGCGTCGGCCGGCTCGCCACCACCTTGGGCATCCCGGCGCCGAATCATTCGCACTCAGGCGCAATCATCGGCCCCGCCATCACCTGAACTAGCAAACCTCGAGGTGAGGTAGCCGGCTACTCGCGCGATGCTTGTCGGGGCGCGCAATTGTAAGCAGTGCAGAGATCGAGAGCCGGCTCGCGGGGCGGCAACGCTCGGCCGGAGGAAGGAGCACACTATGCGCGGCAACCTCGCTACGGAGCGTGGCGGGCGGTTCTGAGAAACGGCTACGCCACGGACCGAGGCAGCGCGCATCGTTCATGCGAAGTCAGTTCCGCCGATGTCACGTGGCGGATTTTCACGACAGCGCTGCACGGACGCGCCAGAATCCCGGGCCCGTACGGATTCTGCGAGGCCGATGACGAACTAGCCGAGGATGGTTGCGACAAGAATCATGTATTGGTCACCTGACTCCGAGATTGATAACCACCTCCTCTAGACATCATCATCTCAGGCTGAGATAACCTTGAATCGAGGAGTCATGATCAATTGTAAGTCAATCACGGACCTGGTGCTGAAACCGGTCGAACGCATCGATACTTATACCGAACGCGTGTGCAGCGAAGTATCCGAGACCATCGAGCGATGGGAGGAAAGGTTCGAGCAGCAATGCAAAGAAGTCGGTCACAGCGTATGCAGCTGGTTTCCGTGGCCGATATCGGAGGTGTGCGATTGGGTCACAGAAATTGTCTGCACCGTGGTCAGCGTCTCCGTCAAGATTATCGAAATCGTGGTTCAGACAGTCTGTTCCATCGTGCGTCACACGATCCGGACGATAACATGGGTGGTCGAACCCGCATGCTTCGTCGTCGACTTCCTCACGAACTGGGCGCTGATCATCTTGTCGTTCCTGATCAATATTGTAGACTTTTTGCTCTGCATGGCATTCGGAATCGGACCACTGAAGCATATGCATGCAACTGTCACTGTACTCGCCGGGCCGGATGGACAGCCGGTTGCCGATATGGCCCATGTCGACGACGTAGTCAGCGAGGCGCGTAAGTTGATTCGCCAGAGCTTCGATGTCAGATTGTCGATCGGCTCGACAAAGATTGTTCAAGTTCCGAAAGATCGGCTTGACGTAACCGCATGCGACTCTGGACAACTCTTCTCATCAGAAGCGATCGATCTCACGAATGAAGGCTCAGGAGAAGTGTTCGGCGACATCATCGAGGATGTTGGCCGGTGGGGGCTGACTGGACTGATATATCCCACGCTTCACATGATCTTCATACGTTCAATTATCGAGGGCAACGACGCTGGATGCCATTTGCCCGGGACCGACTATGTGATAGTCGATCACGACTCCAGCGGATTAGTACTTGCACATGAGGTCGGACACGCCGGCACCCTATGGCACTCATCGGATGAGGCCAACCTGATGCACTCCCACGTGACCGACAACAATGTCACGAGGTTTCAAGTGTGCCAGTTCCGCGCTTCCCGATTCGTCGGATACCTGCCATGAACCGTGCAGGCCGGTCCGCGGCCGAGAACGCGGTAGGGATCGGCTCGCTCGATGGGCCCTACAACCGGTGGGAGAGGTCGAGACTCAGGCGCCTCACGGATGTGCAAACGGCGAGGAGCGCAGGAACCCAACCGACGTCAGACGGACGAGCGATCGGGTCGTTGTCCGAATTGGATTCGGCTATGCCCTTGACCCGATCCGATCGAATCGTGACCGAGGGAAGCTGCGACATACCTGCGGGTTCGGCCCAGCTCCTCAACTCCCTCCTCTCGGAATGCGGTTGCAGAGGGGGCGAAAAGGCTTCGCTGGCAGGCCTCGCGATCGGATCTGGAGCGGCGTGGCGGTTGAGAGGCCGAAAGAGTGCATGGAAAACGGTCTTGTCGACCGCTGTGGTTGGCGCCGTGATAGGCAAAGCATCGGCACGGTACATGGCCCTGCGGCGCGCCAATTCAATCGCGCGAACCCTTATCAAAGGAACCGTTCTCGATAGGTAATACTCGATGCACACCAGGGTGAAGTGGACCTCCGAAGTGGGCTAGCGCGGTACCTATTTGAGGTACCGGAGCAGATGACACATTGTGGGTTGTCGTGGTCAGCGCGTTTATGGCAGCTCACTGCCGCAGCGACGGGACGGAGCCGACTACACAGACCTTCTCGACGACCCACTGAGTTGAACTCGTGTCGAACCAGTGTCGAAAGTCGATTCTCAGCATCCCGGTACCGGGTGGGCGAGGTGAATCATGGTCCCACACCGGGGTGGGTCGATGGCTACTCTGAGGTACGGGACAATGACTACGTGAGCACGCACGACGACCTCGACTACGCGCTCGACCTGCGGGTATTGCCGCGGGTCGAGTGGCAGTCAGCCGCGCGGGCACATGAGGAACGCCTCGACCGGCTGGTCGGACCCTACCTCGAACGGCGTGCGGCGGGCACCACGCATCCGGTCATCGATTTTCTGTTCACGTACTACGGCAACAAGCCCGCGCAGTTGCGGCGCTGGCATCCGGGCTTCGGCATCGCGCTGGGTGAGGCGCGCGATTACGCGGGGGCCCGGGGCTATCACCAGGTCGGCGTCGATACCTATACCGCCGATCCGGAGTACCTGGCGAAACGACGCGACACGATCGCGTTTGTCGACCGGTTGCTGGGCGCGACCGCGCAGCGCCCCACGCACCTGTCGTGCTTCGGACTGCACGAGTGGGCGATGGTCTACCGCACCGACGATGTCCGCCATCAGCAGGTGCCGCTGCGTCTGGGACACGCGGGTACGGACGCAGTGGTCGAGTCGATGTCGTTGCGCTGCACCCACTTCGACGCGTTCCGCTTCTTCACCCCCGACGCCGTCGGCCGCAACGCCGAACCCCTCACCCGCGCCGACCAGGTGCAGCGGGAACAACCCGGCTGCCTGCACGCCAACATGGATCTCTACAAGTGGAGCTTCAAGCTCGCTCCGCTGATCCCCTCCGATCTCCTGCTGGACTGCTTCGAACTCGCCTGCACCGCACGCGAACTCGATATGCGCGCCAGCCCGTACGATCTGCGCGCGTTCGGCTACGAGCCGGTGCGCATCGAAACACCCAGCGGCCGCGCCGACTACGTGCGGGCGCAGGCCGCCGTGGCCGAAGCGGCCGACCTCCTGCGCACCCGGCTGCGGCGCGCCTGCGCAGAGCTGTCGACCGCGCTGGAGACGCGCACGCCGCACTGATCGCCGCCGCCGCGCGGCCGGCGGCCGTCGCGCGCAATGCCGGTGTACTACATTCTTTCTCGGTCGCGGCGTGGCGTGGCGGGGACGGCGATCGAAGGAGTGGGACGTGCCGTTGGCAGCGGGGGCGGTATTCGCCGGGTACACCATCGAGCGCATGCTGGGCGCGGGCGGCATGGGCGTGGTGTACCTGGCCCGGCATCCCCGGCTCGACCGCCGGGTCGCGTTGAAGGTACTCAACGACTCGTTCGCCGCCGACCCGCACGCCAGGGCCGCCTTCGACCGCGAGGCCGCGGTGGCGGCAGGCCTCGATCACCCGAACATCGTGGCGGTGCACGACCGCAGCGCCCCGGACGATGCCGCGCTGTGGCTGGCCATCCGCTATGTCGACGGTGGCGACGTCGCCGCGGTGATCGACGCCGCGCCGGGCGGCATCGCCGTCGACCGGGCGGTGCGGCTGCTCACCGACGCCGCCCACGCCCTCGATTTCGCGCACCGCAACGGGGTGCTGCACCGCGACGTCAAACCGGCGAACCTGCTGGTCGAACACGATCCGCGGCACGGGGAACGCGCCCTGCTCACCGATTTCGGCATCGCCAGGTCGCTGGACGGTACCCAGACCAGATCGGGGGTGTCGGCGACCCTCGCCTATGTCGCACCGGAACGGTTTTCCGCCGAGCCGACCGACCATCGCGCCGACATCTATTCGCTCGGCTGCACCCTCTACGAGCTCCTCACCGGGAAGAAGCCGTTCGACGGCCGCGACGACTACGCGCTCATCGGGGCACATCTCAACGAGCAGCCAACGCCACCCCGCGACCGTCGCGGTGACCTCCCGGCCGGGTTGGACGCCGTCCTGACCACGGCATTGGCGAAGCGGCCCGCCGATCGATTCCCGACGTGCCTCGCCTTCGCCGACGCGGTGGCGCGGGCGGTGGCTCCGGCGGCGCCGACCGTGGTCCGCGGCGAGGCCCGGACCACACCGCGGCCACCGGCTCGCACCGCGCGGCGCGGCACGGCGAGCACCGCCCGACCGGTCGCGACCACCCGGACGGCGCCCATCGTCGTCGCCCGCCCGCGCCCCGGGCTCAGCGCTCCGGTGAACGCGGTCGCGTTCAGCCCCGACAGCGCTGTGCTCGCCACCACCGCCGACGGGCCGGACGGCGACGGTCACCTCCAGCTCTCCGACACCCGCACCGGTGCGCCGATCGGTGCGCTGCTGCGCGACACCGACATCCCTATCCAGGCACTGGCTTTCAGCCCGCAAGGCACGCTGCTCGCCGCCGGCGGCGACGGTGTTCAGCTGTGGGATCCGCGCGCCGGGCACATCGTGCAGCGACCGATGGTGCACCGCCCAGACCTGGTCACCGCACTCGCGTTCGGACCCGAGGGCACCGTGCTCGCGATCGGAACCTGCCGTGGGCGCGTCGAGCTGTGGAACACCCGGACGGCGAGCCCGATCGGGCCGCCGATCACCGGGCGGATCACCGAGGTGAACTCCGTGGCGTTCGGTCCCGACGCCGCGCTGCTCGCGATCGGGGGCACCTCCCCGGTGTGGAAACGCAGGCCGGTGCAGGTGTGGCGACCGGCGATCGGCGAACCGGACAGCCGGGCCCTGCCCGGGCTCCCGTCGAAGGTCACCTCGGTGGCCTTCAGCCCTGACGGAGCGCTGCTCGCCGTCGGCGGCGGCGACGGCACCGTCTGCCTCCTCCACCTCGACCCCTCGGTCCGGGCAGTCCAGCAGACCTGGATCCACTCGCACACCGACACGGTGCAATCGGTGGCCTTCAGCCCGGACGGCGCCCTGCTGGCGGTCGGCGGCGACGACGCGCTGGTCCGGCTCTGGGATGTCCGGACGGTGCAGCCGTACCGCGCGCCTCTGCTGTGTCCGGCCGACACGCTCGCGTTCAGCCCCGACGGCACCCTCCTCGCGACCGGGGGTGCCGGGCCGACCCACCTGTGGCAGGTCGGCAACCTGCCGGACTGATCGGGTCAGCGCGCGGCCACGCCGCCCTGCTCGTCGTCCTCGGTGGGTTCGGTGACCAGGGCGAAGTCGCCGTCGTGCTGTTCGGTGCCCTTGTCCACGGCGATCTCGACGAGTTCGATGCCACGGTCGGCGCGGACGATCAGCGGGTCTTCGCGCAGGTCCTTGTAGAGCGAGACGCACATCGCGGCCATCACCACCAGGAACGGCAGCGAGACCACGGTGGTCAGGGCCTGCAGGCCGGTGAGCGCGCCCCCGAGGTCGTCGGAATCGGCGATGACCAGCATGATCGCGGCGACGGCGCCGGTCGCGGCGCCCCAGAAGATGACGATCGGGCGGGACGGTTCGATGCTGCCGCGTTCGGACAGGGTGCCCATCACGATCGAGGCCGCGTCGGCGCCGGAGACGAAGAAGATGCCGACCAGGATCATCACGACCACCGTGGTGACCGAGGTGAGCGGGTACTGGTCCAGCAGGTGGAACAGCGCGAAGTCCGAATCGACGGTGCCATTGGGTTCGGTGAGATCGCCGTGCTCGGCCTGTTCGGCGATGCCCGCGCCGCCGAAGATCGCGAACCACAGCAGGCTGACCGCGCTCGGTACCAGCAGCACGCCGGTGACGAACTGGCGGATCGTGCGGCCGCGGCTGATCCGCGCGATGAACATGCCGACGAACGGGGTCCACGAGATCCACCAGGCCCAGTAGAAGATCGTCCAGCTCGACAGCCACTGCTGCATCGCCTCGTCACCGGCGCCGGTGCGCGAGGCCATCGTCGGCAGCATTTCCACGTAGTCGCCGATGGAGGTCGGCACCATGTTCAGGACGAACAGGGTCGGCCCGGCGACGAAGACGAACGCCGCGATCGCCAGCGCCAGCACCATATTGATGTTGGACAGCCACTGGATGCCGCGTTCCACCCCGGAGACCGCCGACAGCACGAACGCGACGGTCAGGCCGGAGATGATAGCGACCAGGCCGACCTTGCCGATGCCGTCGATCCAGCCGTTGAACTCCATGCCCGCACCGATCTGCAGGGCGCCGAGACCGAGCGAGGCCGCCGAGCCGAACAGGGTCGCGAAGATCGCCATCATGTCGATGGCGCGCCCGCCGATTCCGTCGGCGTGGCGGCCGAGCAGGGGCCGGAACACCGCGGAGATCAACTGCGAGCGGCCTTTCCGGAAGGTGCCGTAGGCGATGGCCAGGCCCGCCACCGCGTAGATCGCCCACGGGTGCAGCGTCCAGTGGAACAGCGTGGTGGCCATGGCGACCTCGGCGGCGGCCGGGGAACCGGGCTCGGCGGTGTGCGGCGGCGGAGTCACGAAGTGCGACAACGGTTCCGCCACGCCCCAGAACATCAGGCCGATGCCCATGCCCGCGCTGAACATCATCGCGATCCAGGAGACGGTGCGGAATTCGGGCTTCTCGTCGTCGGCGCCGAGCGGGATCCGGCCGTAGCGGCTGACCGCCAGCCAGATCACGAAGACGACGAAAGTCGTGGCCACCAGGACAAACAACCAGCCGGTATTGGTGATGACCCATTTCTGCGCGGTGCCCGCCGCCGAGGCCAGGCTCTCGTCGTCGAGCACACCCCAGGCGACGAAGGCGAGGGCGCCGATCGCGGTGGCGCAGAAGACGAACAGATCGATCCGGGACTTCCCCGGCGATCGACCGGCTACCGGGCTCCCGTCCGCGTCCGCGTCACCGGACCTGCCTACGACATCGTTCGACATGGAATCCGAGTCCTTTCCGGTCGCGGAAGACGGCCCTGACAGACACGCAGTCGTAACGCAGGCAACCGTACAGCGTTCCTCCGCCCGGGTGGGGGACCCGACTCGCCGGTCGAGCGGCCGTTCGGCGAAATCGCCCCCGCGGTGGGGTCGCCCGACTTACCATCCAAAGCAGCGAACTACTGTCTGAGTCAGTTCGGGTCGCGGGGCATGATCGGGAGGCAAGGATGCGCGCACGGTCGGGACGGTCGGTCCTGCGATTCACGGCGTCGGCGGCGGTCGCGGTGCTGGTGGCGATGGGGGTGCCCGCGGGTTCGGCAGCGGACCCGTTCGCGGATCTCACCGGTGCGGTGCAGGAATTCCTCGATGTCGGGCGAACGTCGGTGCCACGCGCCGACTGTGGGCCGGGCTCGCTGCCCGAGACCGGGATGCAGGGCGACGTGCCCGCCGGTGACCGAGACAGTGGACGCAGCACCCAGGGGTACCGCTGCAATATGTCGATGGTCGGCAACTATCAGGGGCGCGGCGCAGGCATCACCTCGACCAGTTTCGAGCACTGCGCCTACGTCGGCACGTTCTTCCCCGGCAACATGCTCAGCGAACAGCAGGGCGTGCAGGTGCTCGACGTGTCCGATCCGGCGAATCCCCGGCGCACCGCGACGCTCACCGAACCCGCCATGCTGGCCGGGACCTGGGAGACGTTGAAGGTCAACACCACTCGCAAGCTGCTGGTCGGCACCGGGGTCCCGGTCGGGATCGGCGCCGGCTACCTGTCGGTCTACGACATCTCCGACTGCGCGCACCCGCGCCTGCTCAATCCCGGCACCGGCTCGAATCTGCTGATGCCGCTGCCGATCACGACGCACGAGGGCGGCTTCTCCCCCGACGGGCGCACCTACTGGGCCTCCGGGATCGCGCCGGGATTCCTGAGCGCGATCGATCTCACCGACCCCGCGCAGCCACGGGTGGTCTGGCAGGGACTGACCGGCATCGAGGCGCACGGCCTCGGGGTGAGCCCGGACGGCAACCGGCTCTACATCTCCGCGCTCGGTGGTTTCACCGTGCTCGATGTGAGCGCCGTGCAGCGGCGCGACCCGAATCCGCAGGTGCCCCACCTGGGCCGGACGTTCTGGACCGACGGGTGGGCCACCCAGCACAGCGTGCCGGTGACCTACGACGGCGTCCCGCACGTCTTCACCGTCGACGAAGGGGGTTCCGGCGGCGTGAAGCTCATCGACGTGTCCGTCGACGGTGACCCGAATATCAGGGCGAAGATCAAGCTGGAGATCAACCTGCCGCACAACATCGACGCCAATGTCGGGTCGTCCATGGGTGGTTCGGCGTTCTCCTACGAATCGCACTACTGCGCGGCCGATCGGCCCGACGATCCGACGGCGCTGGCGTGCGGGTGGATCTCCTCGGGAATCCGGGTGTTCGACGTGCGCGACCCGGACGCGATCCGCGAGATCGCGTATTTCAATCCGCCCGCCAGGACCGGCCGCAACCTGGAGGTCTGGAACTCGCCGCACGCGCTGGCCTCGATCGTCGGCGTTCCGGTGATGAGCGCCCCCGCGGCGCTGCGGGCGATGGCCGAGGGGCTGTTCGATCCCGCGCAGGTGCTGACCTCGCGCGCGGGCGACATCGCCTTCGGTGACATGTCGAGCGACTGGTGCTTCTCGCCGCCGGAATGGCGGGGCGACCAGCTCTATGTCACCTGCTCCGACAACGGGTTCATGGTGCTGCAGCTCGACAACGCGGTGTATTCGCCGCCGGCGGATCAGCAGTCCACGGTGGGGTCGTGAGGACGGGTCGCGTGCTGCGGGTCGCCGCGCTCGCCGCCGCCGCGCTGTTCCTGCTGGTGCTCGGCGCGGCCCTGCGGCCGCTGCTGATCGCCGAGACCGCCACGCCCGCACCGGTGCTCGACGCGGTCGAGCTGGGTTTCGTCCAGGACATGACCGCCCACCATCAGCAGGCGCTGATCCTGGTCGAACGGCTCGACCCCGCCGCCGATCCGTCCGTGCGCAAGATGGCCGAGCAGATCGCCGACGTCCAGCGGGTGGAGATCGGCACCCTGCTCGGCTGGACCCAGCTCGCCGGCGCGGCCCCGACCTCCGCGCGACCGATGGCCTGGATGGCGAATTCCGGCGGACACCACCATGATTCGACGGCGGCGATGCCGGGCATGGCCACCACCGCCGACCTCGACGCCCTGTCCGCCGCGCGCGGCGCCGACGCCGAAACCCTGTTCCTGCAACTGATGTATCGGCACCACTCGGGCGGCGTCACCATGGCCCGCGCCGCCGACGCCCTGCTCACCTCGGGTCCGGTGAAACAGGCCGCCCGCGCCATGGCGCAGTCCCAGAGCCAGGAGATGGGCTACCTCGGGATGCTCCTGGACGCCCGGGGAGTCCGCCCCTGAACCACCCGGCGCCGTCGGCGTCGCGTCGCTACGATGCGCTCGAGCCCGGCCGCGGAACGCCCGGGTCGATGACGGTCCGTCCGACGGTGATGTGTCCGAATCCGCACGAGCGTGGCCCGGACCGGGTGAGCACAACGTCATCGTGGGGCAACTGCCCAGAAAATCGCAGGCAATGGCTGATGCGGACGATGTGTCGGATTGCCGGTGAATTGTGGGCGGAGGCTGGACGTGGTGGTGAGCGCGCGAGCGGGCGTGGTTGTTCCGGCCGTGGGATGTGGGCTGGCCGAGGTGCGGGCCCGGATCGCCGCGCGCCTGCTGCCGATCGGCGTGCGCGAGCTACCCGTGGCCGACGCGATCGGCGCCACCCTGGCCACCGCGCTGACGACCGGCGGCCCGCTCCCCCGGGTGGACAGCGCGGCGATGGACGGCTACGCCGTCGCGGGCCCTGGGCCGTGGTGGAGCCTCCACCAGCAGGTCAGGTACGCCGGACGCAGCTGCTCGGTGGTGCTCGCGCCCGGTGAGGCGGTGCGCATCGCCACCGGCGCCGCCACTCCGCTCGGCACCACCGCCACCCTGCGCGACGAACACGTGGTGACGACCACCGTCTCCGGCAAGCCGGTGGTCATGCGCGCGCCCGGCGCCCCCGTCCGCGACGACACCCGCCGCCAGGGCGAGCACTGGGACAGCGGGGTCCAGCTGGCGAGCGCGGGCACGCGGGTCTCGGCCGCGCTGGCCTCCGCGGCGCTGAGCGCCGAAGCCGAGACCGTCACGGTGCGTGGTCCGCTGCGCGCCGACGTGGTGATGACCGGCGACGAGATCCGCGCGGTCGGCCCGCTCGGCGCGAACGAGACCAGGGACTCGCTCGGCCCGGTGCTGCCCCAGTTCCTGCGCTGCTGCGATATCGAGAGCACCGGGCTGTGGCATCTCGCCGACGGCGAAGACCTGCTGCGCTCCTGGCTGACCCTGAAATCCCACGCCGACCTGGTGGTGATGGTCGGGGCGACCGGGCGCGGCGCGGCCGACCATCTGCGCGCCCTGCTGGCCGACCTGGGCGCCCGGATCGTGGTCGAGCGCGCCGCCATCCGGCCGGGCGGCTCCACCCTGGTGGCCCAGCTCCCCGACGGCCGGGTGCTGCTCGGCCTGCCCGGCAACCCGTTCGCGGCGATCGCGGCCCTGCTCGCCATCGGCCCCGCCGTCGTCGACGCCCTCACCCAGCGCACCCCCGGACCCACCATGTGGGGCAGGCTCTCGGACGCGGGCGTGCTCGAGGGCGCCTCGACCCGGCTGGTCCCCATCCAGCAGCAGACCGGGGGCGTGTGGCGCAGTACCGGTCCAGCGCACACCCCCCACCTGGCCGGGCTCATCGGCTGCCAGGCACTCGCCGTCCTCCCGCCCGGCACCGGCCGGGGCACACTGGTCGAACTGCTGCCGCTCCCCTACTGATCCCTAGTGCCAGCGGCCGTACCGGGGAAAGACCGCCCGCGCGGCCTCGTCGGCGACCTCGACGAGAATGCGCGCCAACCGGCTCGTCCCGGGCGCGCGCGCCCCACCGAGCCGGCCCGACAGGGACAGCGCGGCGACCGCGCCGGGCACCCGGCCCCGGATCGGCACCGCCACGCACGCCACCCCGACGACCGACTCCTCGCGATCGACGGCGACCCCCTGATGAGTCCGGACGCGATCGAGTTCCCGATGCAACTCGGCACGGGTGCCGATCGTGCGCGGTGTCCGCTGCGGCAGCCGCTCCCGGAAGGCCAGTTCCACGACGCTCGGATCCAGCGTCGCGAGCAGCGCCTTCCCGACGGCGGTGCAGTGCGCGGGCATCCGGCCGCCGAGCCGGGTGGGGATGCTGTCGCAGGACCGGCCCGCCGCCTTGTCCAGGTAGAGCACTTCGGGACCGTCGAGCACGCCGAGGTGCCCGACCATCCCGGTCCGCTGACACACTTCGTGCAGCAGCGGGCTCACCGCGTCCCTGATCTCGTTGTGCTCGACGGCGAGCCCGCCGACCTCGAGCGCCCGCGTCCCGAGCCGGTACCCGCCCGGCGCGTGCGCCAGCCAGCGCAGCCGGACCATCTGATCGATGATGCGGTGCACGCTCGAGCGCGGCAGCCCGGTCCGGTCGGCCACGTCGAGCAGCGTGCGGACCGGCTCCGGCCCGTCGAACGCGTCCAGGATCAAGGTCATCCGATCGATCATGGAGGACGGCGGCGGACCGCTCTGCTGCGCGGACCGGGGCTGGACGAGCACGTCGACCGTCATGGGTCACCTCATTTACCTAGCGATGGTGTCCCCCATCACAGTGCCGTCCCGGCGACGCGCGGGAATCGCGGAAACTACGGAGATCTCCCGTCGACTACGGATGTTTCCGGGCTCGCCGGGATCCGGTCCCACTCAGTGGCCCGCCGGGGCCGCCCAGCGGGATGGTCCGTCCCCGGTCACCGCGGAGATGCCACCGTCAGAGGGTGTTCCGGCTGACCCAGGCGGCGACCTGGGTGCGCGAGGTGAAGCCGAGTTTGGTGAGGATGTGGTCGACGTGGCTCTCGGCGGTACGGATCGAGATCACCAGCTCCTGCGCGATCCGGCGATTGCCGTAGCCCTTCGCGATCAGGCGCGCGACATCGCGTTCCCGCCGGGTCAGCACGTCCAGCCCGCCGGGCGCGGCCGCCGGGACCGGGGGCGGCGCGGTGTCCATCGCGTAGTCCACGGCGTCGTCGAGACTCAGCGCGGCGCCCGCGTCGAAGCACGCGGCGAACTCCTGTTCCCCCAGCGCGGCGAGGACCTGATCGCGCACCCGCTGCCCGATGAGCTGGGTCATCGCGTGCGCCAGCCGTTGCGAACTGCCCTGGCGGACAGTCGATGCCGCCCCCATCAGGCGGGCGGCGCGCACGGGGTCGCCGTCGGCGGCGGCCGCCCAGGCCAGACCGTCCACACTGGTGGCGAGCCACGCGCACCGATCGAAGAGCCGGAACAACTCGATCGACCGGCGCAGCGACGCGACGGCGCCGCGCTGGTCACCGTCGCGCCACTGCTGGGTGCCGACCGCCCAGTACGCGAGACCGCCGAGCAGGTGCGAGCCGTGTTCGGTGGTCAGCGCCAGCAGCCGCTCGGCCATCGCACCGGCGAGTGGGTCGTCCAGGGCCAGCGCGCAGACCGCGGCGAACGCCAGGCTCTCCATCTCCACCCGGGGGTGCGCGCACTCGTGCGCGCTCACCGACGCCGCCACCGAGATGTCGAGCGCGTCGCGCAGCTCGCCCGCGCCGAAGGCCAGGACCGCCCCCGCCATCGCGGCCTCGGCCCGCACGTCGGCCGACCCGGATTCGGCCGCGATCTCGGTCCCGGCCCTGGCGAACTCCGCCGCCGTCTCGGTGTCGGACAGCATCGCCGCCATCACCGAGCTCACGGTCAGTGCCCTGGCCCGGTCGACCGTGCGCTCGGTGTCCTTGGCCAGCGCCTCGGACAGCCAGCGATACCCCTCCAGGAGGAAATGACAGTGCTCCCAGAACGGCCACAGCTCGGTCGCGATCTCCAGCGCGCGCCGGGCACCGGCCGGATCGCCGAGTGAGAATTGCAGTGCCGCACGGAGATTCGCATGCTCCCGGCTGAGGTCGCGGAACCAGTCGACGTCGGTGCCGCTCCAGTAGTCGGTGCGCCCGCGGCACGCGAGCCGGTAGTAGTACTCGCGGTGACCGACCCGGACCGCGTATTCGGCACCCCGGGCCCGCAACCGGTCACCGGCGAACTGCCGCAACGGCTCGAGCATCGAATACCGCCCCGCCCCGTCGACCCCGGGACCATAGGCCAGCACCGACTTCTCCACCAGCCCGGTCAGCGCGGCCAGCAGCGCGTGCGGCGCGTCGAGCAGGCAGACCGCCTCGGCGGCGTCGAGGTCGAAGCCGCCGGCGAAGACCGACAGCTGCTCCCACAGCAGCTGCTCGTCGGGCGTGCACAGGTCATAGCTCCAGCGGATCGCCGAGGCCAGGGTCTGCTGGCGGTGCGGCGCGGTCCGCAATCCGGTGGTGAGCAGGCCCATCGCGTCGTCGAGCCGGGTGAGGACCTGCTCGGGGGTGAACATCCGCATCCGCAGCGCCGCCAGTTCCAGCGCGAGCGGGATGCCGTCGAGCCGCAGGCAGATGGCGGCGAGGGTCGCCGCGTTGGCCGGGGTCCGCCGGAAGGCCGGGTCCGCCGCGGTCGCGCGGTCGACGAGCAGCCGGGCCGCGGGACTGTCGAGGTCGCCGGAGGCGGGGTCGGGCACCGACAGCGGCGCGACCGGCAGGACCTGTTCGCCCGGCACACCGAGCGGCTCACGGCTGGTGGCGAGGATGCGCAGTCCGGTCGTCGCGGGAATGATCCGGTCCGCGAGCGCCGCGCACGCGCCGATCACGTGCTCGCAGTTGTCGAGGATCAGCAGCAGGTCCCGGTCGGCCAGGAAATCGGTGAGGACGGCCAGCGGCGCGCTGGTGTCGTCACGCAGGCCGAGCTCCCGTGCCACGGTCGAGGCGACCAGGTTCTGATCGCTGACGTGGGCCAGTTCGACCAGCCACACCCCGTCGGGGAAGGCGCGCTGCACGGTCTCGCCGACCCGCCTGCTCAGCCGGGTCTTGCCGACCCCACCCACCCCGGTCAGCGTGAGCAACCGGGTACCGGCGAGCAACTGCTTGGCCGCCGCGACATCGTCATCGCGGCCGACGAAGCTGGTCACTTCCGCCGGGAGGTTCCCGGACACACGCCTGCCCACGCCCGCTACTTTCGCACGCGCGCCGAGCCCGGTGGCGGCTTTCGGCACACTCGCGGGCAGGCGGTCCCCGACCTCAGCTGTGCTGCGGCGGCTGCCAGGGGCGACCGTACGGATCGTCCGGGCGCGGCGCGGGCGGCTGCTGCTGGGGTACGTTCGGCGGCGGGGTCGGCAGCGACGGGGGTTCTACCGGCGCAACGGTTTTCGGCCGCGGCGGCTCGAAACCCTCGACGGGGGTGCGGGCCGTGGCCTCCGCGGCGCGCACGGCCTGCTCGATCTTCGGGTCCGACGCCGTCTCGAACCAGTCGGCGACATCGGAGTCGTCCTCGATCTTGACCGGCGGGTGTTCCTCGGTGGACGGCTCGTAGCGGAACACCCCGTCCTCGCCCTTGGTGGCGAAGTTCTGGGCGAAGCCCTCGAGCGCCTTGCCGAAATCGCTGGGCACCAGCCACACCTTGTTGGCGTCGCCGCGCGCCACCATCGGCAGCGTCTGCATGTACTGGTAGGCCAGCAGCTCCGGCGTCGGCTTGCCGTTCTTGATGGCCGCGAACACCTTCTCGATGGCCTTGGCCTGACCCTGCGCCTGCAGGTACGAGGCGGCCCGTTCACCCTGCGCGCGCAGGATGCGGCTCTGCCGCTCGCCCTCGGCCGACAGGATCGCCGACTGCTTGCCGCCCTCGGCGGCCAGGATCTGGGCCTGCTTGGCGCCCTCGGCCGTCTTGATCTGCGATTCGCGGGTGCCCTCCGCGGTGAGGATCATCGCCCGCTTCTCGCGGTCGGCCTTCATCTGCTTCTCCATCGATTCCTGGATCGACGGCGGCGGATCGATGGACTTGAGCTCGACCCGGGCCACCCGCAGGCCCCAGCGGCCGGTCGCCTCGTCGAGGACGCCGCGCAGCTGGTTGTTGATCTGGTCGCGGGAGGTCAGCGTCTCCTCCAGCGTCATGCCGCCGACCACGTTGCGCAGCGTGGTGACGGTGAGCTGCTCGACCGCGGCGATGTAGTTGCTGATCTCGTAGACGGCCGCCTGCGGGCTGGTGACCTGGAAATACACCACCGAGTCGATCTGCAGGGTGAGGTTGTCCTGGGTGATCACCGGCTGCGGCGGGAAGGACACGACCCGCTCCCGCAGGTCCACCTTGGCGCGGACGCGGTCGGCGAACGGGACGAGGAAGGTGAGCTGACCGGACACGGTGCGCGAATAGCGCCCGAGCCGTTCGATCACCGCCGCCTCGGCCTGCGGAACGAGAGCGATCGATTTGAAGACCACCACCACGACCAGCAGGACGAGGACAGCGGCCACGATCAAGGCAACCATTACTAGGGACCCTTCCAGACGACGGCGGTCGCGCCGTCGATCTTCATCACATAGACGGTCACGCCGGCGTCGTACACTTCGCTCGGGTCCAGCGGGCGCGCGGTCCAGACCTCACCGCCGAGCTTCACCTGACCCGAATGCGCCGCGACCTGTTCGAGGACGAGCGCCGACTTTCCCGGCAGCGCATCGACATTCGTCGGAATCGGGGGCGGGGAACCGAACTTGCGCCGCAGCACCGGGCGCACCCCGAGGAACAGCACGCCCGCGACCGCGCCGAACACCAGCGCGTCGCCCCACAGGGGTAGGTCGGCCGCGGCGCTGATGCCGGCGGTTCCCAGCGCGGCGACACCGAGCATGAGCAGCGTGAGATCCCCGGTGAGCATTTCCGCCGCCGCGAGGACGATGCCCGCGATCAGCCAGACTATTGCGGCCACCATCCCAGACTAGCCGCGATCACGGCTTTCCGGGCGGGCTCGCCGACCCTGGGCGCGATCATGGGGTTCAATCGCTTTCGCGCGCCGCTGCCGCCGTCACGGGGCCCGCGCCTCTAAGCTCGGCCGGGTGAGTGGGCGTGACATGTACGGCGGCGATATCTATTCCGGGCACCAGCGAACCAGGAAGACACCGGTGCCGAAGGTGAGCGCCGACCGCGATCTGGTCGTGGAGGACGCGGCGAGCGGATTCTGCGGCGCCGTAGTCGGTTTCGACCGCAGCTACGACGGCGACTTCGTGAAACTCGAGGACGGGCGTGGCGCGGTCCGGCTGTTCGCGCTGCGCGAGGCGGCGTTCCTGATCGACGGCAAACCGGTCACCCTGGTGCGGCCCACCGCGACCGCGCCCACACAGCCGACCCGGTCGGCCTCCGGATCGACGCGGGTCGAGGGACTGCGCGCCCGGGTGGCTCGGACCAGCCGGATCTGGGTGGAGGGCGTGCACGACGCGGCCCTCGTCGAGCGCGTGTGGGGCCACGATCTGCGGGTGGAGGGCGTCGTCGTCGAGCATCTCGAGGGCCTCGACAACCTCGGCGCGAAACTGACCGAGTTCGCGCCCGGCCCCGGCGCCCGGGTGGGCGTGCTCGTCGACCACCTCGTGACCGGATCCAAGGAGACCCAGCTGACCACCGGACTCGGCCCGCACGTGCTGGTGACCGGGCATCCGTTCATCGATGTGTGGCAGGCGGTGCGGCCCGCCGCGGTCGGGATCGAGGCCTGGCCGACGGTGCCGCGCGGCGAGGACTGGAAGACCGGGATCTGCGCGCGCCTGGGCTGGGGAACACCGCAAGAGGGCTGGCGCCGCGTCTACGACGCGGTCGGCTCGTTCCGCGATCTGGAGGCGCCGCTGATCGGCGCCGTCGAACGGCTCATCGACTTCGTCACCGAGCCCGAGTAAGTCCACCCGCAGGTCAGACAGGCCCTCAGTGCCCGCACACGATTCCGGGCAAACCTTTATGCTCGATGATTATGTGCTCTCCCAGTGCCACGCTGACGCTGTGGGCCGGCTCCTGGCTGGCCGGTACCAGCGCGCCCGACGACCTCCTGGAGGCACTGCACGCCTGGGCGGCACGGCACACGCTGGCCGCGGGCGACCCGGTCACCGGCGGGCGCACCGACCTGCCGTGGACCTCGCGTGGCGAAGCCGCCGGCACCGGAGTCATGCCGCTGCTCAAGGTGATCCGCGAAGCGATGGCGCCCGAGGGCGCGCAGCTGCGCCTGGTGCTGCCCGCCCCCGGTGACGTGCGCGGCCTGCCGGTCGGCACCGCCTTCGCCGCCGACGCGATCGACGCCGAGGAGGGCCTGCTGCTCGGCGTGCCCGGCGCGCAGGGCACCGGCCTGATCCCGCAGTGGGACGACGACGAGACGCTCCAGTGGACCGTGTACAGCGTCGACGTCCCGCACGTCAGCGGGCCCGACATGTCGCTGGGGGAAGCCGAATACACGATGCGCGAGGCCGTCCGCGACGCCGCCGACGCCCTGATGCAGCTACACACCACCGCTGTCGGCACCGGCGACGCCGACCCGCGCGAACAGATCGAAGCGCAGCTGGCGGCGTACTCCCGGCACGCCTACCCCGACTCGATCCCGTTGCGCGCCAAGCGCATTCTCGACACCGCCGACCATGTGGCGGCGATCCTCACCGTCGCCCAGCACGAACCAGCCTCCGCGCCGACCTCGGCCAGCGCGATCGGCGCGCACGAGTCGCTGCTGCGGCCGCTGTGGAACACGATCAGGGAGGCCCGGCTGGTGGCGGTGCACGCCGCCGCCGGCCCCCCGCGCTAGCCGCCGGTCAGCGCCGGTAGGGCTGCTGGTACTGCGGCTGGCCCTGGTAGGGCGCGTACTGCTGCGGATACGGCATCGGCTGCTGGGCCGGATACGGCTGCGGGTACTGCGCCTGCGGGTACTGCGGTGGATACGGCTGCGGGTATCCCTGCGGTTGCTGGTACTGCTGCTGCGGATACGGCTGGGGTGGGTACGGCTGCTGGTACTGCCGAGGCGGCAGTTGCTGCGGCGCACCGGCATTCGAGCCGCTGCTGAGCTTGCGGATCACCACGATCGCGACGATCACCACGACGATGATCAGGATCGTGATCCACAACCAATCGGGCAGGCCGATGCCGACGCTCGTTCCCCCGCCGCCGCGGCGGGCCAGCACCGCGTCCGGCGCGGACGCGAGTGTTAGTGCGGTCGCCGGCATTGCGGCATGAATCATCGGGCCTCCCCGTCTCGAACACCACCTTCCCTCGAAGGTCTGCGCGCAGATGCTAGCGCAGCGGCAGGCCGAAGTGGCAAGCGCCGGTTCGGAATCCGCGCACCCCGCGCTCAGCGGCAATCGTGGGCGGGCGGGACGGCTCCGGGCGGGAAGAAATCGATCCGGTTGGCATCCGAGCGCGGCAGCAGGAAGGCCACCCCACCGTCGCGATTCCACGACTCCGGCAGCAGCAGGTACTGATTCCCCGACTGCAGAACGAGTTTGAGACCGTCGTAGCGGAAGGGATAGGCGGCATCGGACGCCGGGCACGTGAGTTCGGTGACGCCGGGTGCCGCCAGGCCGAGGCGCTTGTCCGCGTACACCGAGACACTCGGCTGGTGCGCGAACTGCTCGACCTGCTCGATCGCCCGGCCGGTGCCGACCGCCGCCGAATAGTCGGCCACCGCCCAGAACAAGCCGACCCCCACCAGCACGAACACCGCGCCCCACTCCCCCGCCGTGAGCACATCGGCGGCCGGTTCGCCCCCACCCTGGTCACCGCGCCGCACCCGCACCGCGGCGACGACCAGCACGACACCGCCGACCAGGCACAGCCCCGGCGCGCCGACGATCGACCGCAACGGCGACGAGACGACGATGCTGACCAGTCCGGCGACGACCAGCACGCTCCCGACGACCAGGGTCGCGAGCACCAGCAGCCGACGCTGCGCCGCACTCATCCGCGGCACCACGAACTCCTGGAACACCCTGCGGCCCAGCAGATACACCAGGAACAGGCACGCCCCGGCCGCGAGCGGAATGAACAGCGAATCCTGACTGCGCATCAGATAGTCCTGCGTCGTCAGCCCGATCGTCGTCGAGTTCACCCCGAAGTAGTCGAAGAACCAGTAGGCGTGCGACCACCCGAAGAAGAACAGCAGCGCGGTCACCAGTGTGGTGGGCGCGGCGAAGTTGCGGATCATGGGCCCGAGACGGGACAGACCGGTCTCGCCGGGAGGCGCGGCGGGTGGGGTGCCCGGCGCAGGGGCGGCGGGTGGCGCGTCCGATCCCGACGTGGTCGCAGCCGTCGCGGCGGTCGGTAGGTCCGATCCCGGCGCGGTCGCTGCCGTCGCGGCAGTCTGTACGTCCGATCCCGGCGCGGTCGCTGCCGTCGCGGCGGGTGGCGCGCACGATCCCGACGTGGCCGTTGCCGTCGCGGCGGTCAGTGCGTCCGATCCCGGCGCGGTCCCCTGCGCCGTGGCGGTGGGTGCCGCCGCGGCCGGGGTGGGTCGAGGCGTGCCGTTGTGTGGATGGGTGGCGCCGGAACCGGTGGAGCCGGTGTTTGTGCTCATGTCGTCGTCCTTCGTCTCACCGGTCAACCGCCGGATGTTCCCGGCGGGGCATCGGTGCCGCTGGTGTCCGCGCCGCCGTTCGCGGTGTTGCCGTCGGAGCCGGTGTTTCCGGCGGTCCCGCCGCCGCCGGACGGTCCTGTCCGCGTTCCGCCCGTCGTTCCCTGACCGGGGACCGTTGTTTCGCCGCCGGTCGTACCTCCGGCACTGCCACCGGTCGAACCGTCACCGACCCCGCTGCTTCCGCCCGTGGTCCCGCCGCCCCCGGACGTTCCGTCGCCACCGGTCTCGCCTCCCGCGCCACCGCCGGTCGTTCCGCCGCCAGGTGTGCCTTCGCCACCCGTTCCACCTCCCGAGCCACCGCCGGTCGTTCCGCCACCGGGTGTGCCTTCGCCACCCGTACCTCCACCCGCACCGCCGGTCGTTCCGCCGCCGGGCGCGCCCTCACCACCCGCGACACCGCCGGTCGCGCCGCCGGTGCCTGCGGTGCCTCCACCACCTGTGCCACCGCCGCCGGTCCCGGTGCCGCCGTTGTCATCGGTGGTGGGGCACGGCTCGGTGCCGGACAGGTTCACTGTGAGCGTGGTGCCGGGCTCGGCGGTTCCGCCGGAGGGTGAGAGGCCGCTGAAGGTGCAGACGCGCTCGTCCGGCGTGGTCAGGGCGAAGGAGAGGGTGAGGCAGTTCGCGTCGTTTCCGGCGTCCTGGCAGGCCGCCGCCGACGCGGCTTCGATGCGACCCTTCAGCTCCGGGGTGAACGGGCTGCCGATCTCGGTGAACGACGGGATCTTGACCGGGGAGCCCTTGGCCTGGTTCCCGCTCCCGGGCTTCTTGGCGGGCGCCGGGCCGCCACCCCCGGGCGGTCGCGCACCGGGGCCGACCGGGCCGCCCGGCGCGCTCCCGCCGCCACCGGCCTCGCCGATCGGTCCACCCGGTGCCGCGCCGCTGTCGGGTCTGTTCTCCGGTGCCACACCGGAATCGGGGCTGCCACCCGGCGCCGTCCCGGCAGAACCACCGTCGGATCCTGACCGGTCTCCCGGCTCCGTGGCCGACCGCTGATCGGTGGGCGCCGAGACACCGGGGTCCGCGGGCGCCGGTGCGAGCGAATCGGCGGCGGGCCGCACGCAGCCCGCCGACAGGATCGCGACGGCCGCCACCGCGGCGAGTGCGAGCATCCGGTGGGTACGCGCAGCGGTCCGACGGGTGCCGGTCCGGTGGCCGCCGGGCGCCGGATCAGGTCGAACGGGATCGCATCGCATCGTCCTCTCCTGTCGTGCAGGTGGGACGAGAATGCGCCGGAGAGGCACGGGGGCACGCGCGTACTCGACTACTCGACTAGGCGAGAGCGGTGTACGTGCGACGCGGCGTGGCGCAGGGCTGCGTCGCGGTTCAGAAACCGCCGAGGGCGGCTTTCAGGTCGGGAACGTCGAGGACGACCAGCGTGTCGTCACGGACGACGGGACAGGTCTCGGTGGTGACGGTGTCGACGATGTGGCGATTCCAGGAGATCGCGGCATTCGCGACGGTGTCCTGCACCGTCCACAGTTTCATCGCGCCGGTGAACGCCACGCGCGCGACCTGGGGGCCCAGCGCCTTCCAGGTGCCCTTCTGGCCGTCGAGGATGCCACAGAGTTCGTCCACCGAGTCCTGGGAGATGGTGGGTTCGGTGGGAACCGGGCCCGCGTCCTCGTAACTGGAGTCGTTCCCGCAGCCGCTGAGGCCGGACGCGGTCACGGCCAGGAGGAGCAGGGCGACGGCGGGCCGTCCGCGGCGGGGCAGAGTCGAACGCATCGGAAGTCCTCCGATCAGTCGAGCACAACTCCGCAAAGCCTACTCCCCGGACCCGGTCGACCCGGCGAATGTTTATCCGGTTGTGTTCAGGGCCTGGCCGGGCGCGCCGCCGGTGCGCAGCAGCCGGGCGCGCAGAGGGCGCCGTCGACGGTGCAGCCGTAGCCGGGCACCTCGCCGAGTTCGCGCACCGGGCCCCCGGCGATCCGCTCCTGGACCAGTTCGACGACCATGCGCGAGAACCGCGGGTCGGTCCCCGGTGTCGCGGCGCGGGCGAAGGCCATGCCGAGCTCGGCCGCCTTCTGCGCGGCCTCGTTGTCGAGATCCCAGATCACCTCGAGGTGATCGGAGACGAAGCCGACCGGGCAGACCACGACGGCGTCGATCCCCTTGCCGTGCAGCACCTCCAGATGATCGACGATGTCGGGTTCCAGCCACGGCACCTGCGGCGGGCCGGAGCGCGACTGCCACACCAGGTCGAAGTCGGCGAAACCGGTGGCGGCGGCGCACAATCGGGCCGCCTCGGCGACCTGCCTGCTGTAGAGGCGGCCGCCGTCGGCGGGTGGGCCGGCGGCGATGTCGGCCGAGACCGGGATGGAGTGCGCGGTGAACACCAGGCGCGCACTGTCGCGGCGATCGGCCGGAATCCGGGCGAGGGCGGCGGTGATCGCGTCGGCGAACGCGGCGATCAGCAGCGGATGGTCGAAGTACTGGCGCAGCTTCACCAGTTCGGGCGCACCGTCGCCGACCACGGCGCGGGCGCGGGCGATGTCCTCGTCGTACTGGCGGCACCCCGAGTAGCCACCCCACGCCGAGGTCGGGAAGACCAGGGCCGAGCGCACGCCGTCGGCGGTCATCCGCGCGACGGTGTCTTCCACCTGCGGGTGCCAGTTGCGGTTGCCGAAATACACCGGCAGCTCGATCCCGGCGTCGGCGAGATCGGTTTCCACCGCGGCGATGATGTCGCGGTTGAGCGCGTTGATCGGCGAGACGCCACCGAAATGCAGGTAGTGCTGGGCGACTTCGTCGAGCCGCGCGCGCGGTACCCCGCGGCCCCGAGTGACGTTCTCCAGAAACGGGATCACGTCCTCGGGGCCCTCGGGGCCACCGAAGGACAGCAGCAGGAGGCCGTCGGTCATCAGTTGGCGGTGAAGCCCTCGGGGAACCACATGTTGTGGCTGGCGCCGCCGTCGACGTAGATGATCGAGCCGGTGGTGGCGGGCAGCCAGTCCGAGAGCAGCGCGACGATCGACTTGCCGACCGCGCGCGCGTCGGCGCCGTCCCAGCCGATCGGCGACGCGCCGTCCCAGTACTCGTCCAGCTGACGCAGCTGCTTGGCGTCGTCGGTGGCGGTACCGGCGATGGCCTTCGCCGCGAGGGTCTTCACCGGACCGGCGGCGATCAGGTTGGAGCGGATCTTCTTGGCGTAGCCCACTTCCCGGGCCACGTACCGGTTCACCGACTCCAGCGCGGCCTTGGAGACGCCCATCCAGTTGTAGTACGGCATCGCCACGCGCGGGTCGAAGTCCATACCGACGATGGAGCCGCCCTCGTTCATCACGGGCAGCACGGCGCGGGCCAGCGAGGCGTAGCTCCAGGCGGAGATCTCGAAGGACTTCGCCACGTCGGGGCCGGGGCCCTCCAGGAACGGCACCGCGTCCGGACCCATCAGGGTCTTGGGCGCGAAGGCGATCGAGTGCAGGACACCGTCGATGCCCTCGGGGGCCAGCTCGCGCAGGGCGTCGGCCAGCGCGCCCAGGTTCTCCTCGTTGGTGACGTCCAGCGGGATGGCGGGCGGCACCTCCTGCGGCAGGCGCTTGGCGATGCGGTCGATCAGCCGCAGCCGTTCCGGGATGCCGGTGATGATCACCTTCGCGCCCTGCTCCTGCGCGACCGCCGCCGCGCTGAACGCGATCGACGAATCGGTGATGATGCCGGTGACCAGAATGGTCTTGCCTTCGAGCAGTCCGCCCATGAGTTTTCGGTTCTCCTGAAATCTGGTGGTCGTTTCGTGCGCCACCGGATTGTCGGCGGCGCGGTGCGATCCGTTAGCGGGTCAGTGACCCATGCCCATGCCGCCGTCGACCGGGATGACGGCACCGGTGACGTAGCGCGAGTCCTCCGACGCCAGGAAGCTGACCACCGCGGCGACATCCTCGGCCTGGCCCAGACGCCCCAGTGGGATGAACTTCTTCGCGGTTTCCTTCAGATCCTCGGGCAGCTCGGCGGTCATGTCGGTCTCGATGAAACCGGGCGCGACCACGTTCGCGGTGATCGAGCGCGAGCCCAGTTCGCGAGTGATGGAGCGCGCCATACCGATCACGCCCGCCTTCGAGGAGGCGTAGTTGATCTGACCTGGGCCACCGCCGAGGCCGACGACGGAGCCGAGGAAGATCATCCGGCCCCAGCGCGCGCGGAGCATGGCCCGGTTGGCGCGCTTGGCACAGCGGAAGGCGCCGGTGAGGTTGGCGTCGATGACGCGCTCGAACTGCTCTTCGGTCATGCGCATCAGCAGGGTGTCGTCGGTGATGCCCGCGTTGGCCACCAGCACCTCGACCGGACCCTGGTGCTCCTCGACCTCGGTGAACGCCCGGTCGACCGACTCGCTGTCGGTGACATCGCACTTCACTCCGAACAGACCCTCCGGCACCCCCGATCCGCGGTGCGTGACGGCGACCTTGTGGCCGTCGGCGAGCAGGCGCTGGGCGACCGCGAGACCGATTCCGCGGTTACCACCGGTCACCAGGACCGAGCGGGATGTGACGTTCGACATAGGGTCCAACCTATCTGTTCCGGTTCGTGCGCCCCGCGTCAGGGTCGCGGCACTGCGACGGCTCACAACGCGGGGCGAGGCGTGCTAGGGCAGGCGTTGACGATAGAGCAAACTGACCACGACGCCGGCGGCGACGAACAACATACCGAGCAGCAGCCACGGCCTGCTCGCGTCGCCACGGGTGGTCTCGTAGCCGATCTGTTCCTCGAGGGTGTCGTAGACGGCGCGCAGTTCGGCCAGCGAGGAGGCGGTGTAGAACTCGCCGCCGGACAGCTTGGCGATCTCCTGCAGCGAGGCGTTGTCCACGGGCACCTTCACCCGCTGCGAACCCTTGCCGTCGGAATCCGGGATCTCGACGGTGCCCCATTCGGTGCCGAAGGAGATCGTGGAGACCGGGATGTTCTTGTTCTTGGCCAGCCGGGCCGCGGTGAAGCCGTGCCGCGGGTTGTCGACGTCCTTGTCGTCGGGCACGGTCTGCTTGCCGTCCGACATCAGCACGATGCGGGCGGGCGGCGGGGTCTCCGCGCCGCCGAGCACGGCGGCCAGGGTGTCGATCGACTGCAGGGCGGTCAGGATGCCCTCGCCGGTCGCGGTGCGCTCGGCCAGCTTGATGTTGTCGATCGAATGCTTGACGGCCTCGCGGTTGGTCGTCGGCGACACCATCACCGACGCGGTACCGGCGAAGGTGACGAAACCGAGGTTGATGCCCGGCGTCAGACCGTCGACGAATTCCTTACCGGCCTTCTGCGCGACCTGCAGCCGGTTCGGCTCCACATCGGTCGCCTCCATCGACAGCGACACGTCCATCACCAGCACGACGGTCGCGCGGTTGCGCGGCACCTTCTGCACGGCGGTGGGTCCGGCGGCGGCGACGGTCAGCAGCACCAGGCCGGCGAGGATCAGCGCGATCGGCACGTGCCGCATCGGGCTGGGCCGCGACGGGGCGACCCGCTCGAGCACGGACATGTTGCCGAACTGCAGCATCCGCTTGTGCCGGGCCCGCTGGACCAGCACATAGCCGAGCACCAGCAGGGCGACGACGACCAGGAAACCGAGCCAGACGACGGCCGTGAAATGCGAAATACTCACTGGCGAGGCACCCGCCCGCTCGGGGCGCCGAGGCTGTGGCGCCGGGTGGACACGAACCGGACCACATCGGCGATCCAGTCCCGATCGGTCTGCAGCGACAGCACCGGCGCGCCGCAGCTGCGCAGCGCCTGCTGCACCTGCGCGCGCTGGGCCTGCGCGGCGGCCGCGAAATCGGCACGCAGCGTGGGGGTGACGCTGAACTCGCGGGTGCGACCCGATTCCGGATCGTGCAGCACCACGTCACCGCCGTCGGGCAGCGCGACGTCGAGCGGGTCGAGCACCTCGACCGCGAGCAGATCGTGGCGCGCCGAGATCGCGCGCAGCGAGCGCTGCCAGTCGACGTCACCGAGGAAGTCGCTGATCACCACGGCCAGACCGCGTTTGCGCTGCGGACGGCGCAGCGACTCGATGCCGGCTTTGAGATCACCGCGCACACCGTCGCGGGCGTGCGGGGTGGTCGCGATGCCGCGCAGCATGGTCTGGGCGTGCAGGCGACCGCTGCGCGCGGGGATGCGCACCAGGTCCTGGCCCGTGGCGACGACGGCGCCGATGCGATTGCCGCCGCCGGAGGTGAGATGCGTGATCGCCGCGGCCGCCGCGATCGCGAGATCGCGCTTCTGCACCCGGCCGGTGCCGAAGTCCAGACTCGACGACAGGTCGACGACGAGCCAGGTCTCGAGCTCGCGGTCGGCGATCATCTGCCGCACGTGCGGATGGGTGGTGCGGGCGGTGACCGACCAATCCATCTGCCGCACATCGTCACCCGGCTGGTACAGGCGCGCCTCGCCCGGTTCCGAGCCAGGACCGGGGATGAGGCCCTGGTGGTCGCCGTGCAGGACACCGTCGAGGCGGCGCCGCACCGTCAGTTCGAGCGTCTTGAGCGCGGCGGACAGCTTCGGGTCGGTCAGTTCACCGGCTCGGAACGACGGCGGCGCGTGGGACGACATGGGCACGCGGACAACGGGTTCCGGCGCACTCACTGGGGCGCGACGTGGCCGGCGGGCTGGGACTGCTGCCCGTTCACCGGCTGCGGCACGGGCTGTTGCTGGGCGGGCGGCTGGGGCACCGCGGGCGGCTGCGGCGCGGCCTGGCCACCGACGGCCTGGGGCGCGACCTGCGGCAGGCCGACGGTCTGCAGCACGCGCTTGATCACGTCTTCGGGGGTGACCTCGTCGGCGAGCGCGTCGTAGGACAGCACCAGACGGTGCCGCAGCACGTCCGGGATCACCTCGACGACGTCCTGCGGAACGACATAGTCCCGGCCGCGGATCAGGGCGACGGCGCGCGCGGCGGCGATGATGCCGAGGCTGGCACGCGGCGAGGCACCGTAGGAGATCCAGCTGGCGACATCGGGCATGCCGAACTCGGCGGGGGTGCGGGTCGCGGTGATCACCCGGACCACGTAGTCGACCAGCGCGTGATGCACGAAGACGTTGGCGGCCAGCTTCTGCAGCCGGATGATGTCCTCGGGCGCGAGGACCTGCTTGGGCTCCGGCGGGGTCACGCCCATCCGGTAGATGATCTCGCGCTCTTCCTCGACCGAGGGGTAGTCGACGACGACCTTGAACAGGAAGCGGTCGCGCTGGGCCTCGGGCAGCGGGTACACGCCCTCGCTCTCGATCGGGTTCTGGGTCGCCATGACCAGGAACGGATCGGGCATCGGGTAGGTCTTGCCGCCGATCGACAGCTTGCGCTCGGCCATCACCTCGAGCAGCGCCGACTGCACCTTGGCCGGGGCGCGGTTGATCTCGTCGGCGAGGACGAAGTTCGCGACGACCGGGCCGAGTTCGGTGTCGAACTCCTCGCGGCCCTGTCGGTAGATGCGGGTACCGATGAGGTCGGTGGGCACCAGGTCGGGCGTGAACTGCACGCGCGAGAACGAGCCGCCGACGACCTTGGCGAAGGTTTCCACGGCGAGCGTCTTCGCGACACCGGGCACACCCTCGAGCAGCACGTGGCCGCGCGACAGCACGCCGACGAGCAGCCGCTCGACCAGGCGATCCTGGCCGACGATGACCCGCTTGACCTCGTAGATCGCCTTCTCGAGAGTCTGGACGTCACGCTCCAGGGTGCTCGGCGCAGCCGTACCGGCGTCCTTCGCCAGCTTCGGCCCGCTCACACCTTCCGTCGAAGTCACCAACATCCCCGCTTTCGCTTTGGTCCTGTGCGTGCCGCCCCAACTATTCCAGGTAATAGCCCGGCGCGCCGCAACCGGCCAGGAGTGGACGCGAATTCGTCGTATTACCCAGCCCAGCTCGGTATGCCCGCCACCCTACGCATGTCGCGGGTACGTCGCCCGCGCGACGCGGACGGTGATCGGCACGCCGATGCCGCGTCGCGCACATCAGCAATCATTCGGCAACATGATTCGGATCGCACCGGCCCACTGCGATAACGATCCGGATTCACCGGTGGCGCAACCCGCAGGTGAGCGCGGCGGCCACCTCGGGCGTGTTCCTGAACACACTGCTCAGAGGCAATCTCGCGGACTTTCTTGCCGTTCCATGGACTATCTCCTGATGTCGTTCCGATTTCCCGATACATACCGGCCTGTCGGATTGTTTCGACCCATAGAAGGTGATCTCCATGCGGTTTTCTCTCCCCCTGTGGTTCTCTCGTGGTTTGCTGTCGTCCACCGCGCTCGCGACCGCGGCCGCCGTCGGCCTCGCCGCCTCCCCCACCGCCATAGCGAATCCGGTGTCCCTGCCGGGCATCGGCGCGATCGGGATCGATACCGGTTCGGCGGGCCTGGATCCCGGTGGTGCGTGGAGCGGTTCGGCGGGCCTCGATCTCGGGCTCGGCAGCGCGGGCTCCGGGCCTGCGACAGGTAGTGGCAGCGCCGTTGGCCCCGAACTCGGGCTCGGTACCGGAAGCGCAGGCGCGGGGAGCGCATCGAGCACCGAGTTCCCGGGGACGGGGAGCGCGCTGGGCTCCGGCAGCGCCGGAGCGCTCGGCGGCGGCGCCGAACTCGGTTCGAGCGGCTCCGGAGCCCTCGGCACCGGTTCGTCGACCGGCAGCGCCGACGTGCTCGGCAGCGGCAGCGCGCTCGCGGCCGGTAGCTCCGAAACCCTCGGCGCGGGTGGCGTACTCGCGACCGGCAGTGCCGAGGCGCTCGGCTCCGGCAGCGGGCTCGCCACCGGCGGCGCGCTGGGCACAGGAAGCGCCGGAACGACCGGAAGCGGCGCCGGGCTGCTCGGCGCGGGAAGCGCCGCCACCGGCAGTTCCACCGTGGAACTCGGCGCCCTCGCGGCACTGCTCGACACCGGAAGCGCGCTCGGCGGTACGGGTGTCCTGCTCGGTTTGAGCCCGCTGCTAGGCACCGGCAGCGCGGGCGCGCTCGCTACAGGCAGTGCGGGCGCCGGCGCGCTCGCCACGGGCAGTGCGGGCGCCGGCGCGCTCGCCACGGGCAGTGCGGGCGCCGGCGCGCTCGCCACGGGCAGCGCGGGAGCGCTCGCGTCAGGCAGCGCGGGCGCCGGGGCGCTGGCCGCCGGAAGCGCGGGCGCGCTCGGCCTCGGTAGCAGCGTCGGCACCTTGGCCCTGCTCCTCGGGACCGGCAGCGCGGCCGTTGGCAGCGCAGCAGTCGGTAGCGCAGCGCTCGGCGGGGCCGCGCTCGGCAGCTCGGCACTGGGCGGAGCCGCACTCGGAAGCGCAGCCGTCGGCAGCGCCGCACTCGGAAGCGCAGCCGTCGGCGGCGCCCTGCTCGGCAGTTCGACGCCGGGCGGAGGATCGGCGCAAGGTCCGACAGCGCCCGGCGGCCAGCGTGGACCCGCGCAGCCGGGTCCGGCGGCGCCCGGCGGCGGGGATCAGGGCAAGGCCACGGCGCCGGGCGGTTCCGGGACCTCGGCGAATCCGGCGGGCGAACGGTTCGGTGGCAGCACCGCGACCGGCGCCGCCGCGGACACGACCACCGCACGCGGCTACGGTGTGCCGTCCGGTGCGCCGGAGACCGGCGCGGGCGGGCGCTTCCGCGACGACCGGCTGATGCTCGCGGGCTTCGGGGTACTGGCACTGCTCGGTGCCGCCGTCACCGTGACCCGGCAGCTGCGCCGCACCCGCGGGAACCCAGCATGACCGGCCGATCGGGACCGGCCCGGGTGCGTCCACGCCAGCCCGTCCAGCGCGGTCGACCCCACCCGCACACCGGTCGCCCCGATCGTGGCGGGGCGCGGAATACGCAACGCGCAGAGCGGATCCGGCGATGATCGGCAGGACGGGACCAGCCCGGGTGCGTCCACGCCAGCCCGTCCGGCGCGGTCGACCCCACCCGCACACCGGTCGCCCCGAGCGCGACGAGGCGCGGAATCCGCAACGCACAGAGCGGATCCGGCGATGATCGGCAAGTCGGGACCGGCGCGGCGAACCGTGCTCACCGCCGTGATGACGGTGACCCTCGCGGTGGCGGCGGTGGCGTTCTTCCTGGCCGCCGCCACCCGCGGACCGGAGCAGGCCGATCCCCCGCCCGTCGCCGTCGACACCGCGCTGCCCGGGCCGGTCGCGGCGGCCACCCCGCTGGACCGATCGGCACCGGTCCGGCTCGAGATTCCCCGGATCGGCCTCGACACCCGCCCGGCCCGGAGTGGAACCACCCCGAGCGGGTCACTCGCCGCACCCGCGGATTTCGCGAGCACGTCCTGGTTCGAGCCGGGCGCGAGTCCCGGGGAGGCGGGCGCGGCGGTCATCCTCGGACACGTCGACTCGACGCGCGGACCCGCGGTGTTCTTCCGGCTCGGCGAGCTCACCGCCGGCGACGAGGTCCGGGTGATCAGGGCGGACGGGCGTACCGCGCGCTTCGTCGTCGACCGCACCGAGACGGTGGACAAGACCGCGTTCCCCACCGAGCGCGTGTTCGCCGACGACGGCACGGCCCGGCTGCGGCTCATCACCTGCGGCGGCGCGTTCGACCCAGGCCGGGGACGCTACTCGTCGAACGTGATCGTCTACGCGACGCTGATCGACACCACCGGGCCCGGCGCCACAGCGCACTGATGGCGCCTACTCGGTGACGATGCGGACCGCGTAGGGCATGATGCCGTCCTCGCGGACCGGCGAAATCTTCACGACGTCACCGGATTCGGGGGCCTCGATCATCTTGCCGTTGCCCAGGTAGAGCGCGACATGCGCGCTGCCGCCCGGTCCCCAGAACAGCATGTCGCCGCGTTCGCGGTCCTCGACGTCGACGCGGGTGCCCGCGTTGTACTGATAACCGCTGTAGTGCGGCAGGGAGACGCCGATGCCGGCGAAGGCGTAGAGCATCAGGCCCGAGCAGTCGAAGCCGACCTTGTTGTAGTCGCCGTGCGCGTCGGCGGTGCCGCCGTCGCGGATGCCGAGGGTGGGTCCGTCCTCGTCCCCGCCGCCCCAGGCGTAGGTGACGCCGAGTTGCGACATCGCCCGGTCGATCACCGTCTCGATCGCGGCAGATCCGGTGACCTGCGGTTTCGTCGGTTTGGGTTGGGTCTTGCGCGGCGCGGCCGGGGTGGATTCGAGCTCGGTGTGCGGGCGCTGGCCCTCGCCGAGTTTGGCGGCGCGGTCGCGGGCCGCCTGGTCGGCGGCCGCGCGCTGGGCGGCGGCGTTGGCGGCGGCGAGCAGCGCGGTCACCTCGGCCTTGCGCTGGTCGTCCCAGGCCAGGAACACCTCGCGCTGGCTCTGCAGGCCCGCGACGGTCTGCCGGGCGACGTCGAGCGCGGACTGCGCGGCGGCGCGATCGCGCTGCAGGTTGTCGCGGGTGACGGCCTGGCTGTCGTATTCGGATTTGGCGACGGCCACCGCGTTCTGGGCGACGTTCTTCTGCTGTTCGGCGGCATCGGCGGCGCTGTCGGCGGCGGCCTTGACCTGCCGGGCGGCGGCGTTCTGGTTGGCCTGCGCGATCTGGGTGCGGCGCAGCTCGTCGAGGACCTGGCGCTGGTTCTTCGACACCATGCTCAGCACCTGCGCGCGATCCATCGCGGCGTCCGGCGTGGCGGAGGCCAGATAGGTGACGACCGAGCTGTTCACCGGCCGCACGTAGGCCTGGGTCGCGAGCTGATCGAAATCCTGGCGGGCCACACCGACTTTCGCGCCGGCGTCGGCCAGCAGCGCCTGGGAGTCGGTGACCGCGGCCGCGGCCGCGTCGGCGGCGTCGCGCGCGGTCTGCAGGTCGACCAGCGCCTGGTTGACCGCCTCGCGCTTGGCGGCGAGCACATCGTCGAGGGCCCGTAACTGCTGGTCGGCCGCGGCGACGCGATTGATCAGCACGCCGATCTCGCCGACTCGCGCGTCGACCTGGGCGCCCGCGCCCGCGATCTCACCGTCGGAGGGATTCGGTGGCGGCGGTGGCACCGCCGCGACCGGTCCCGCACTCGCGAGGACGGCCAGCGCCATCAGCAATCCTGCCGCTACCCGTAATAGACCTGGTTCGTCCTGCCTGCCCGCACCGCGCACGGCACCTCCGAGTGACTCGACTCGACCTACGCCACCGGCGCATCAGCCCACCCATCGACCACAGGAGTCGACCAATGCCCCCTGTACCACTGCTTTCACGATCGCGATCACCGCAACCGTACGACACATAGTTCACAAAGGAAACATCAGCCACAGGATGACAGGGGTGTAATTTGCCGATAGCCCGGAGTTAGCCTTATCGGCGACAGGATTGCACGCCAAAAACAGACCAGGGGTCTGGAAATGTGACGAAAGGGAAACCTGTTACTCGGGGGATCCCGCACCGCGGGGCGCCGAGGCGACCGAATCCCGCGCGTCGGCATCGGGACCGCGACGGACCTTCACGAGGTACAGGCCGGCGATCACCAGCGCGGTGAGCACCAGCAGCACGGCCGTGATCAGCCCCCAGGACACGCCCTCGGGCTCCTCGAGCCGTCCGACGAAGGCCTGCAGGGCCTCCTCGGGGTGGTTGCCCTTGTACTTGGCGGCGTCCTCGGCCCACTCCAGCCGCACCCGGCTGATGCCGTCGCTGTAGGTGCCGACCCAGTCGTCGCTGAAGACCGCGACGGTGCCCTGCGTGCTTTTACCCACCTCGGTGGCCAGGTCACGTAGGCTCGAGTCGTGGCCGGGGTTACCGGGAACGACGACGACGCTCAGCGGGATCCCCTCGGATCGCGCCTCGGCGACGATCGCCGCCAGTTTCTCCTGGTTCACGCCCTTGGGAGCGGCGACGTGATTGTCGGCGAGATCGGACCGGACACTGCTCAGCACGGTATTCGGCGGCAGTTCCGCGGCCATCGGCGCAAAGGTGTGCAAGACGGTCATCTTCCATCCGGTCTGTCGAGCCTCGGCCGCCTACGTCGCGACGGGCATCCAACACTGCAGGGTGAGCGTCAACGCGTCATTCCCCGACTCGCTCGACTGGCACAGTAGCCGACGGTGCGCGCGGACATGCTCGCACGGCACGCCCAACCGCCCCCGCGTATTTCATAGGACAAGCGTACTGTTAGGCTCGTACGGCGAGGAAACCGGCATCTCACGGCGCCGGAACCCCCTCCGAAGACGCGAGTCGCCGGCACAGCCCCGCCGGCGGCACACCCTCACACATGAGTGGAGCTGACGTGACGAAGATTGATACCTTCGGCGCCAAGGGCACGCTCGAGGTCGGAAGCAACTCCTACGAGATCTTCCGTCTCTCGGCTGTTCCCGGCACCGAGAAGCTGCCCTACGCCCTGAAGGTGCTGGCGGAGAACCTGCTGCGCACCGAGGACGGCGCCAACATCACCGCCGATCACATCCGAGCGATCGCGAACTGGGACCCCTCGGCACAGCCGAGCGTCGAGATCCAGTTCACCCCCGCGCGCGTGATCATGCAGGACTTCACCGGCGTGCCCTGCATCGTCGACCTCGCCACCATGCGTGAGGCCGTCACCACCCTCGGCGGCGACCCGAGCAAGGTCAACCCGCTCTCCCCCGCCGACATGGTCATCGACCACTCGGTGATCCTGGACGTCTTCGGTCGCGCCGACGCGCTGGAGCGCAACGTCGAGCTCGAGTACGAGCGCAACGGCGAGCGCTACCAGTTCCTGCGCTGGGGCCAGGGCGCCTTCGACGACTTCAAGGTCGTCCCCCCGGGCATGGGCATCGTCCACCAGGTCAACATCGAGTACCTGGCCCCCACCGTCATGGTCCGCAACGGCCAGGCCTACCCCGACACCTGTGTGGGCACCGACTCGCACACCACCATGGTCAACGGCCTCGGCGTGCTGGGCTGGGGCGTGGGTGGCATCGAGGCCGAGGCCGCGATGCTGGGCCAGCCGGTCTCCATGCTGATCCCGCGCGTCGTCGGCTTCAAGCTGACCGGTGAGATCAAGCCGGGCGTCACCGCCACCGACGTGGTGCTCACCGTCACCGACATGCTGCGCAAGCACGGCGTCGTCGGCAAGTTCGTCGAGTTCTACGGCGCAGGCGTGTCCGAGGTGCCGCTGGCCAACCGCGCCACCCTGGGCAACATGAGCCCCGAGTTCGGCTCCACCGCGGCGATCTTCCCGATCGACGAGGAGACCATCAACTACCTGCGCCTGACCGGCCGCACCGACGAGCAGCTCGCGCTCGTCGAGGCGTACGCCAAGGAACAGGGCATGTGGCACAACGCCGACAACGAGCCCGCGTACTCGGAGTACCTGGAGCTGGACCTGGGCACCGTCGTGCCGTCCATCGCCGGTCCGAAGCGCCCGCAGGACCGCATCCTGCTCAGCGACTCGAAGTCCGCCTTCCGCTCCGACATCGTCAACTACGTCGGCGAGGGCGAGCTGTCCGCGCTGGACGAGGCGGGCGAGGAGTCCTTCCCCGCGTCGGATTCGGTGGCCGTGTCCGCCAACGCCGCCGACGACACCTACACCCCGGCCCACTCGGCCGCCAAGGGTGCCAACGGCCGTCCGTCCAAGCCGGTCGAGGTGCGCTCCGAGGAGCGCGGTGACTTCGTCCTCGATCACGGCGCCGTCGTGGTCGCGGGTATCACCTCCTGCACCAACACCTCCAACCCGTCGGTCATGCTGGGCGCCGCCCTGCTCGCCCGCAACGCGGTGGAGAAGGGCCTGTCGACCAAGCCGTGGGTGAAGACCAACATGGCGCCGGGCTCGCAGGTCGTCTCCGACTACTACGAGAAGGCCGGCCTGTGGCCCTACCTGGAGAAGCTGGGCTTCTTCGTCGGTGGCTACGGCTGCACCACCTGCATCGGTAACACCGGCCCGCTGCCCGAGGAGATCTCGGCCGCGATCAACGACAACGACCTCTCGGTCACCGCCGTGCTGTCGGGTAACCGCAACTTCGAGGGTCGCATCTCCCCCGACGTGAAGATGAACTACCTGGCCTCCCCGCCGCTGGTCATCGCGTACGCGCTCGCGGGCACCATGGACTTCGACTTCGAGACCGACGCCCTCGGCCAGGACACCGATGGCAACGACGTCTTCCTGAAGGATATCTGGCCCTCGGCCCAGGAGATCGACGACACCATCAAGGCGTCGATCAGCCAGGACATGTTCCGCAACTCCTACGCCACCGTCTTCGACGGCGACGCCCGCTGGCAGGGCCTGGCCACCCCGGAGGGCGACACCTTCGCGTGGGACGAGAAGTCGACCTACGTCCGCAAGGCGCCGTACTTCGACGGCATGTCGATGGATCCGAGCCCGGTCACCGACATCAAGGGCGCCCGCGTCCTTGCGCTGCTGGGCGACTCGGTCACCACCGACCACATCTCCCCGGCCGGCCCGATCAAGCCCGGCACCCCCGCCGCGCAGTACCTCGACGCCAACGGTGTGGCCCGCAAGGACTACAACTCGCTGGGCTCGCGTCGTGGTAACCACGAGGTGATGATCCGCGGCACCTTCGCCAACATCCGGCTGCGCAACCAGCTGCTCGACGACGTCTCGGGTGGCTACACCCGCGACTTCACCCTCGAGGGCGGCCCGCAGGCGTTCATCTACGACGCCTCGCAGAACTACCAGGCCGCCGGCATCCCGCTGGTCGTGCTCGGTGGCAAGGAGTACGGTTCGGGCTCCTCGCGTGACTGGGCCGCCAAGGGCACCAGCCTGCTGGGCGTGAAGGCCGTCATCACCGAGTCGTTCGAGCGCATCCACCGCTCCAACCTCATCGGCATGGGCGTTGTGCCGCTGCAGTTCCCGGCCGGCCAGTCGGCCGCGTCGCTGGGCCTGACCGGCACCGAGACCTTCGACATCGAGGGCATCACCGCCCTCAACGAGGGTGTCACCCCGAAGACCGTCAAGGTCACCGCCACCGCGGAAGACGGCAAGGTCACCACGTTCGACGCGGTCGTCCGCATCGACACCCCCGGTGAGGCCGACTACTACCGCAACGGCGGCATCCTGCAGTACGTCCTGCGCAACATGATCCGCGGCTAACACCTCGGTGTCCGGTGGTGCAGTATCGAATGATGCTGCACCACACGGGCATCCGGTCACGGATGCCCTGTTCGCGACAGCCCCCGTCTCGGAATTCCGGGGCGGGGGTCCGTGTATTCCCCGTTGGAGGACTCATGCCCAAGGTCAGCGACGACCACCTCGCCGCCCGCCGCAGCCAGATCCTCGACGGCGCACGGCGCTGCTTCGCCGAATACGGCTACGACGGCGCCACGGTGCGCCGTCTGGAAGAGGCCATCGGCCTCTCGCGCGGCGCCATCTTCCACCACTTCCGCGACAAGGACGCGCTGTTCTTCGCCCTGGCCAAGGACGACGCCGAGCGCATGGCCGAGGTCGCGGCCAACCAGGGCATCGTGCAGGTCATGCGCGACATGCTCGCCCGCCCCGAGGAATTCAACTGGCTGGGCACCCGGCTCGAGATCGCACGCCGGGTCCGCACCGACCCCGAGTTCCGCGCGGGCTGGACCCAGCGCTCGGCCGAGCTCACCGCGGCCACCCTGGCCCGCCTGGAACGCCGCAAGGCCGCGGGCGCGCTGCGTGACGACGTCCCCACCGACGTCCTGCTCGGCTACCTCGACCTCGTGCTGGACGGCTTGATCGCCCGGATCGCCTCCGGCCACACCGACGACAACCTCTCCGCCGTCCTCGATCTCGTCGAAGCCTCGGTCCGCCGTCGCGACTGAGGCACGAAACCGACACCGGCACAGCAGCTTTCGACACTCGCCATCCCCGATTGCGGCGCGCGGGAAACAGGGCGGCGACGGTTGCGCCATCCGGGATCGGCTAGTCGCCGAGGCTTCTCAGCATGATGCGGGCGATGCGATCCAGCGATTCCCGATCGGCGGGGTCGAGCACCGACAGCATGCGTGTCTCGTTCTCGGTGTGCGCGGCGACCACCACGTCGACGAGCGCGCGTCCCTCCTCGGTGAGCGCGACCCGCACCGCCCTGCGGTCGGCCCGATCGGCGATCCGGCGCACCAGCCCGGCCGCTTCCAGCCGGTCGATCCGCCCGGTCATCCCGGCGCGCGAGAGCATCAGGGTATCGGCGAGCACCGAGGGGTTGAGCTCGCACGGCGCGCCCGAACGACGCAGCGCCGCAAGCACGTCGAACTCGCCGCGCTGCAGGCCGTGCGCGGTGAACACGGCCTCGATGCGGGCCGTCGCCACGACCATCAGCCTGCCGAGCCGTCCGAAGACGGCCATCGCGGCCAGGTCGAGGTCGGGGCGTTCGCGGCGCCACTGGGCGGCGATGGCATCGACGGCATCCGGATCATCCATGGACACGATTCTATTCGCTGCGATATAGTTTGGCAGCGAACTATCAACCAGCGAATGGAATGGCCATGACGAACGCTCGCGACATCGCCCTCTGCCTGCCCGAGGACGCGGAGACCCTCGGCACCGACGCCGTGCGGATGCGCCTGCTCACCGACGCCGACGCCAGCGACGGCACCGTCAGCACGCTGGAGGTCACCATGGTCCAGGGCGCCGACGGCGCGGCACCGCACTTCCACACCCGCTCCGACGAGCTGTTCTACGTCGCCGACGGCGAACTCCAGGTCCTGGCGGGCGACCGCATCCTCACCGTCGGCGCCGGCGGCTCCCTGGTGGTGTCCCGGCACATGCCGCACGCCTTCGGCGCCACTCCCGACAGCGGCGCCCGCATCCTCATCGCGCTGATGCCCGGCGTGCAGCGATTCGAGTACTTCCGCCTGCTCGACCGCCTGATCCGCGGCGAGGCGACGCACGACGAATTCCTCGCCGCCCAGGACGAATTCGACAACCACTTCGTCGACGCCCCCGCCTGGCGGGCCGAACGCGCCGCGCAGCGCCGCTGACCGAGCAGCCATACCGAACCTGCCGGTCTGTGTCACAGATTGCAGCCGCGGCGGGAACAATCGCGGCGAAGCCGCCGGTTATACGCCGTATGACATTCTCCGTACCGGTCCTCGTCCGCGGCTACGAGCTCGATACCCAGGGTCATCTCAACCACGCCGTCTACCACCAGTACGGCGAGCACGCCCGCTGGGAACTGATGCGGGCGGCGGGCATCCCGCAGGACAAGTTCCTCGCCACCGGAATCGGCGCGGTCGTGCTCGAGTCGACGATCAAGTACCGGCGCGAGCTGCGCGGCGGCGACGAGGTGACCGTGACGGCCGCCTGCGAGTGGGACGGCGGCAAGGTCTTCCGCTTCCAGCACCAGATCATCAAACTCGACGGCACGGTGTCGGCCGAGATCACCGTGGTGGCGGGCGCGATGGATCTGACCGCGCGCAAGCTGGTCCCCAACCCGGCCGAGCACTTCCGCGGGCTGGCCGAGCGCCCGGAGCTCCTCGGCCTCTGACACCTCCCGACACGGCCCGGATCGCCGGCAATCTCGCGGCGATGCGGGCCGTCGCCGTCTCCACCATCGTTTGCTGATCGATTGCCGGTGCGACGGGGCGATCCCCGGCTGAGTTGCCCGAAATTCTCTCCCCGCTAGGCGATCACGCGCCGCTCGGCGGTTTGCCCGAGGCTCCGCAAATCTCGCGAACCGGCTCGGCGCGACCCGCTCGCGCGTTATGATCCGTAGCACCTTCGGGGGTTCTGGCAAATCGCGAGCAGACGAGAAGATCGGAGTGAGTGCCCATGACCGACGCCATCCACCTCCCCGCTACCGCGTCGTCCCGAGATCGGGGCCCCGCCTTGCGCGGATTGCTGGTGGCCGAGTCCGATCGCGACATCTCGGTCCGGGTCGACGGTGGGACGTGGACCTTCGACCGGCGTGATGTCGTACGGCTCACCGAGGACCGCGCCGCCGCCGGGGAACGGCAGGTGCGGGTCGACATCCGGCCCGGCGCGACCGCCGATTTCACCCGCCGGATGCGGGTGGAACTGGTCGACCGGCCGATCACGCTGGCGCCCGATCCGTCCGAGGCACTCGGTGACGATCTGCTGGCCCAGGCCACCCGCACCTGGGCGACCAAGCTGCGGATCGCGGAGCGCGGCGGCGTCACCGGCGCCACGTTCACCTTCCGCGACGGCCTCAACTGCGACAGCCTCGACTGAACGGCCCACGGTCATGGAACGCGCGACCGACGCGGTGCTCATCGTCTCCGAAACAGACGACCTGCACGCCGATGCGCTGGCCGCCACGTTGCGAGAACACCACGGGCTCGACCCGATCCGGCTCGATCTGCGCGACTTCCCCAGGGAGACAGGCAGTTTCCGGCTCGACAAGGCAGGCACCAACCGCGCGCTCGCCCATGTCCACGGACTCGACGACGTGCGCGCGGTCTGGTGGCGCAGGCCGCATCCGTGCCAGGTGCCGCACGGCGTGCGCGCCGCCGACGACGAGTTCCGCCAGGCCGAGTGCGACGGGTTCCTGCAGGGCATGCTGTGGTCGATCCCGGCGTACTGGGTCAACGATCCGGCCGCCGAGCGCACCGCCAGCCGCAAGATCGTCCAGCTCGAGACCGCGCAGCGCGCCGGGTTCACCATCCCGGAGACGCTGATCACCAACGACCCGGACGAGGCCCGCAGTTTCGTCGAATCCCGTTCCGGCCCAGTGGTGTACAAGCGCACCGGCACCGGGCGCGGCGAGTTCTCCGAGACCAGGATCATCACCAGGCCGGAGCTGAGCAGGCTCGGCACGATCCGGTCGACCCCGACCACGTTCCAGGACTACGTCGAGGCCAGCTGCGATCTGCGGGTGGTGTGGGTCGACGGCATCGAGTGGTCGGTGCGCATCGATTCGCAGGCCGGCGTCGGCCGGGTCGATTCCCGGCTCGACACCTCGGTCGGCTTCGCCCGCGACCGGCTGCCCGCCCCGGTCAGCAAGTCGCTGGCCACCCTGATGGGCGCCCTCGGGCTGAGCTTCGGCGTCGTGGACCTGCGGCTTGGCACCGACGGGGAGTACTACTTCCTCGAGGTCAATCCGCAGGGGCAGTTCGCCTATCTCGAGATCAAGACGGGCCTGCCGCTGTTCGCCAGCCTGGCGAACCTGCTGGTGCGCGGGGACGGTGCCGTCCCCGGCTGGTGAGCGCGCCTCAGTCGGCCGGATTCTTGCGCCGGTTGGCGCCGCCGCGGCCGCGCAACTCGACGTGCGATTCGACCAGCACATTGTGAATGAAGCCGTACGAGCGGCCGGTGGCCCTGGCCAGTGAGCGGATGCTCGCGCCCGCCTCGTACTGCTTCTTCAGCTGGGACTGCAGCCGGTCGCGGGACTTGCCCGTGACCCGGGTGCCCTTTCCCAGCGCGGCCTTGCCGATCGTCGTCTTGCCCTTGGCCGACCTAGCGGCCTGTCTCGCACTGTCGCTCATGGCTTCCTCCGAGTCGCCGAGCAGCTGATTCCAGGCTAGACACTCCGGAGTCGGTGATCAACGAAAACAGTGATGAAACTCACGCGAGTGCCGCGAGTTCCCTCCCGACACAGCGTTTCACGCGCGACACACCGCTGTCCCGGCATCGGCGCGACCGCCGCAAGCCCCCGACGGCTCAGGCGAGGTCGATCAGCTCGGCGTATTCCTTCGACCAGTGGTCCTCGGTGCCGTCCGGCAGCAGGATGACGCGTTCGGGGTTGAGTGCCTCGGCCGCGCCCGGGTCGTGGGTCACCAGGACGACGGCGCCGGCGTAGGTGCGCAGCGCCTCGAGCACCTGCTCGCGCGAGATCGGGTCGAGGTTGTTGGTCGGCTCGTCGAGCAGCAGCACGTTGGCCGCCGAGGACACCAGCCCGGCCAGCGCCAGCCGGGTCTTCTCACCGCCCGACAGCGTGCCCGCGGGCTGCTCGAGCTGCGGGCCGGTGAACATGAAGGCACCGAGCAGACTGCGCAGCTCCTGCTCGCCCGCGTCCGGGGACGCGTGCCGGATGTTCTCCCACACCGTCGCCTGATCGTCGAGGGTGTCGTGCTCCTGGGCGAAGTAGCCGACCTTGAGGCCACGGCCCTGCTCGACACCGCCGGAGGTCGGCGTCTCGACGCCGGCCAGCAGCTTGAGCATGGTCGTCTTACCCGCGCCGTTGAGGCCGAGCACCACGACGCGACTGCCCTTGTCGACGGCGAAGTTGACGCCGGTGAAGATCTCCAGCGACCCGTAGAGCTTGGTCAGGTTGTTCACCATGAGCGGGGTCTTGCTGCACGGCGCGGGCTCGGGGAAGCGGATGCGGGCGACCTTGTCGGCCACGCGCACGTCGTCGAGCTCGGCCATCAGCCGCTCGGCCCGGCGCACCATCTGGTGTGCCGCAGCGGCTTTGGTGGCCTTGGCGCCGAGCTTGGCGGCCTGCTGCCGCAGCGCGCTCGCCTTCTTCTCGGCGTTGGCGCGCTCGCGGACGCGACGCTGTTCGTCGGTGGCGCGGGCGTCGAGGTACTTCTTCCAGCCCATGTTGTAGACGTCGGGCTCGCCGCGCACCGCGTCGAGGAACCACACCTTGTTGACCACGGCCTCGAGCAGTTCGACATCGTGGCTGATCACGATGAGGCCGCCGTCGTGGTTCTGCAGGAACCCGCGCAGCCAGGTGATGGAGTCGGCGTCGAGGTGGTTGGTCGGCTCGTCGAGCAGCAGGATGCGGTCGGAGCGACCGCCCGAACCGTCGGAGGCCGAGAACAGGATGCGGGCCAGCTCGATCCGGCGGCGCTGACCACCGGAGAGGGTGCGCAGCTGCTGGCCGAGGACCCGGTCGGGCAGGCCGAGGCTGTTGCAGATGCGGGCGGCCTCGCTCTCGGCGACGTACCCGCCGAGCGAGGAGAACTGGTCCTCGAGGCGGCCGTACTTGCGGATCGCCTTCTCGCGTTCCTTCTCGTCGACCACCTCGGCCATCAGCGCCTGCTGCTTCTCCATGTCCCGGATCAGCGTGTCCAGGCCGCGCGCGGAGAGCACCCGGTCGCGGGCGATCACGTCGAGATCGCCTTCCTTGGGGTCCTGCGGCAGGTAGCCGATCTCGGTGGAGCGCGTGATCTTGCCGGCGTACGGCTCACCCTCCCCCGCGAGGATGCGCAGGGTGGTGGTCTTGCCGGCGCCGTTGCGGCCGACCAGTCCGATCCGGTCGCCGGACTGCACCCGCAGCGCCGGCCCGGGGGCCGCGAGCAGGGTGCGGACTCCGGCCCGGACCTCCAGGTCGGTCGCCGTGATCACAGGGCTTCTCCTCGTGTCGCACAGAATGGTGAGCGCCGAACCGACCCATCGTGCACCGTCGGCCTCGGCAAGAACCACCCATTTTACCGTCCGCCGACGCGGCGGCCGAACCGGCGCCGCCGGGTGTGAGCGTGGTTACTCTCGTCGCATGACTACCGATCTACTTGGCAGGACCGCCCTCGTCACCGGAGCGAGCCGCGGCATCGGCCTCGCCACCGCCGCCGAACTCCTGCGCCGGGGGGCCAACGTGCTGATCACCGCGCGCAAGCCCGAACCGCTGGAGGCCGCGGCGACCGAGCTGCGGGCGCTCGGGCACCCGGGGCAGGTGAGCGCGCTCGCGGGCAACGCGGGCGACGCCGATGCCCGCGCCGAGGCCGTGGCCAGGGCGGTCGCGGAGTTCGGTTCGCTGGACATCCTGGTCAACAACACCGGCATCAACCCGGTCTACGGCGCGCTGATGGACGCCGACCTGGGCGCGGTCGGCAAGATCTTCGACGTCAACGTGGTGGCCTCGCTCGGCTACGTCCAGCAGGCCTATCGCGCGTGGATGGCCGAGCACGGCGGCGCGATCGTCAATGTGGCCAGCGTGGCCGGGATCCGGTCCTCGGGCGTCATCTCCGCCTACGGCGCCTCCAAGTCGGCGCTGATCCGGCTCACCGAGGAACTGGCCTGGCAGCTGGGCCCGAACATCCGCGTCAACGCGGTGGCGCCGGGCGTGGTGAAGACCAAGTTCGCCGACGCCCTGTACTCCGCCGACGAGGACCGCGCCGCCAGCGTGTATCCGCTCAAGCGCCTCGGCGTCCCGGAGGACGTGGCGAGGCTGATCGCGTTCCTGGTCTCCGACGAAGCCGCCTGGATCACCGGCGACTGCGTCCGGGTCGACGGCGGTCTGCTCGCCACCGGCGGTATCTGACCCACCCCCGCACACGCCGAGGGCGGCATCGGTGTCGCACGGAAACCGATGCCGCCCAGCGGAACTACGTCGCCGGGGTCAGTCCGTGGACTCCCGTCCGGCGGCGGCGAGGCCCTCCTCGGCGCGGGCCGCTTCGGCGCGCGCGAGCGGATCGTTGACCAGCGGTTCGGCCTCGGCCACCGGCCTGCCGGTGGTGACGCCCAGCGGATCACGCACGGGGACATCGTGACTCAGCGACCGGCCGGCGCCGCCCTCGTCCAGGCCCCATCGATCGTGCAGGCGGCGCAGGAATTCCGGCGCGTACCAGTTGGCGTCGCCGAGCACCTTCATCGCGGCGGGCAGCAGGAACCCGCGCACCAGGGTGGCGTCGACGATGACCGCCAGCGGCAGGCCGATGCCGAAGGCCTTCATGAAGGTGATGTCGGAGGCCAGGAAGCCGAGGAACACCACCGAGATCAGGACCGCGGCGGCGGAGACGATGCGGCCGACCCGTTCCAGGCCGAGCGCGACGGCGGTGTCGTTCTTACCGGTCCGGTCGTACTCCTCGCGGATACGCGAGAGCAGGAACACCTGGTAGTCCATCGCCAGGCCGAACGCCGCGGCGAACAGCATCACCGGCACCGTCGCGGCCAGATCGCCGGTGACGGTGAAACCGAGCAGCCCGGACAGGTGCCCGTCCTGGAAGATCCACACCAGCGCGCCGAAGGTCGCGGTGAGACTCAGCGCGCTCAGCACCACCGCGAGCACCGGCAGCACCACGCTGCCGGTGAGCGCGAACAGCACGATCAGCATCACGATCACCACGAAGCCGAGCGCCCAGGGCAGCGCGTCCTCGATGGCACCGATGGAGTCGACATTCGCGGCGGGTACGCCGCCGACCAGCAGCTCGCTCGGGGTCTCGACGGCCCGCACCTGCCCGACCAGGTCCGCCAGCGCCGCGCTCTCGGTGGTGGCGGGCACGATCGACAGGTAGACGGCCCGATCCGCCCGGAACCGGGCGTTGGCCGCGGTGGGACCGGCGAGCAGACCGCCCTGGGCGTAGCTGCCGGTCGCGGTGTCGACCCGGCGCACGTGCGCCAGATCCGACATCTGCCGGGCGATCGCGTCCACGCCGGCCGCGCTGTACGCGCTCTCGGGCAGTACGGCGACGAGGGGGCTCTGATCGCTCTCGCCGAAGTCGGCCTGCACGATCTCGGTGACCTGGCGCGACGGCATCGACGCGGGCAGGCTCCGCTCGTCGGGGAAGCCGAGCTGCACGCCGAGGAACGGCGCGCCCAGGATCAGCAGCAGCGCGGTCACGGCCAGGCCGATCGGGATCGGCCTGCGCATCACGGCGGTGGCCAGCTTGTGCCAGGCGCCCTCGCCGGGGGCCGGGCGCGGCGCCCGCAGGAACCACCAGCCCATCTGGCCCTTGTCGATGCGGGTGCCGAGCAGCAGCAGGGTGGCGGGCAGCACGGTCAGCGAGACCGTCGCGGCCAGCGCCGCGACGACGATGCCCGCGTATCCCATCGACCGGATGGCGAGCAGCGGGAAGAACAGCAGGCCCGCGAGCGCGACGGCGACGGTCAGCGCCGAGAACGCGACGGTGCGGCCCGCGGTGCGCAGGGTGGTCGCCACCGCACCGGCCGGGGTGCGGCCCTCGGACAGCTCGTCGCGATAGCGGTTGACGATCAGCAGGCTGTAGTCGATGGCGAGACCGAGACCGAGCAGCGTGGCCACATTGGTCGCGCTCACCGAGAGCGGGGTGAACAGGGTGAGCACCCACAGCGCCCCCATGGTCGTCACCACGGTGAGGAACGCGACCAGCAGCGGCAGGCTCGCGGCGACCAGTCCGCCGAAGACGAACAGCAGCGCGATCAGCGTGAGCGGGAAGGCGATCGCCTCACCCTTGGCGATGTCGGCCTTGCCCTGTTCGACGGTCTCGTGCATGAGCATGGCGAAGCCGCCCGCCCTGACCTGCAGCGTCCCGTGGGTGCCGCTGAGCTCGTCGGCGATCGTGGCGACGCGGTCGTCGATCTCGCGTTCGGTGCCGAGCACGCTGGCCACGATGAGGCCCTGCTTGCCGTCGACACTGCGCAGCGCGGGCTGGTGGGTGGTCCAGTAGGAGGCCACATCGGTGACGCCGGGCCGTTCCTGCAGGTTGGCCACCAGGGCCGTGGCGGCCGCGGTGGATTCGGGGTCCTCCACCGAGGACTCGGTCTCCACGAGCAGCAGCAGGTTCGGCGGTGACTGCCCGAACTCGTCGCGCAGTACCGCCAGCGCCCGGCTGGATTCGCTGTCCGGGTCGGTGTATCCGCCGCCCTCCACCCGCTCGAACAGCGTGGCGCCGAGTGCGCCGAGCACCACCGCGAGCACCGCGAACACGCCGAGCACCCAGCGGCTGCGCCGCTTGGTGAATTCGAACACCGATATTCCCCTAACTAGTCACGCAACTGGGCGGCACGCACGTCGACGCGCGGGGCTGGGGGAACTCCCGGCCGGTCCGCCTCGTCGGCCCGAATCTGTTGGCGGGTCGGCGCGTTCGCTCGGCGATGGTAGCAACTTCGTGGCGGCGCCGCCGGGCCTCGGGCCGACCCCGCGGACGCTAGGCGGTTGCTCGCCCGCCGACTCCGGCCACCGAGGTCGCGAGCGTGCGGCGCAGACGCGGTGGGAGCGCGGCGAACAGCCCCCGCATCGCCGCCGCGGTACCGCGCAGATCGGCGTTCCCGGACAGGTACGCGCGCTGCAGCGGGGCAGGGAGCGCGAAGAACGCCTCGAAGAAGATCGGCAGGTCGCGGGGCGGGAGCGCGAGCAGCGCGCGCAGCCCGGCCCGGCGCAGGGCGGCGACGGCGCGCGCCTGTGCCGTCCAGGACGTGCCGCCCAGCGCGACGGTGTCCGCGGCGCGCAGCGCGGCCGCCACGCTGTAGCCGGTGGCGGGGTGGATCATCCCGCCCGCCGCCCCGATCCGGCCCCGGCCGGGCGTACCGCCCTGCACCGGAAAACGCACCCGCTCGACCGGTTCCGTCCCGGCGAACGGGATGCCGCGGGCGCGCAGACGATTTTCCAGCCGCTCACGCAGGACCGCCGGATCGAGCGCGGGTCGGCCCGCGAGGCAGGTCTCCTCGACCAGGATCGTGTCCGGGCCGAGCGGGACCGCGTAGAGGAACGACGGCGGATCGTCGGGGCCGGTGCCGTTGTCGCGGCGCCAGTCCATGAACAGCGTCGGCTGATCGGGGGCGAGGGTGTCGCGGCGCAGGATCATCCCGTAGGCGGTCTGTTCGGCCCGGCGCGGCGATCGGGCCAGGCCGCGCGCGTCGAGCACCCGGCCGGTCAGTGTCCGTCCGGCGGCCGTGCGCACGATGCGCGCGTCCAGGTCGACGACCCGGTCGGCGATCACCCGCGCGCCGTCGAGGGTCAGCGAGCGCTGCAACGCCACGGTGTCGAACACCTGGTACGCGCGCTCGAGCCGGTGCTCCCCCACCGCCCAGGCCGTCGGCCGGGCGACGGTCGCGGCGACGACGGCGGGGTCCAGCCAGTCCGGGAGTTCGTCGGCCCAGGCCGCGTAGGTCGGCGTCCAGCCGCGCTCTGGGTGCGGGTCGATCACCGTCACCGGCAGGCCACGGGCCAGGGCGCGATGGGCCACCGCCCGGCCCGCGGGGCCGAGTCCGCAGATGATCACCTCGGCGTGCACCCGTCGATTGGATCAGACGCCACGATTTCAAGCACCGCCGCGTCACGGCCGCGCACCGGTTCGGCGGCGTCGGCTCGCCCCCGCGCGATCTATCGGCCATCATGGGGAAATGAGATCGATCTGGAAGGGCTCGATCGCATTCGGGCTGGTCAATGTCCCGGTCAAGGTCTACACCGCGACCGAGGACCACGATATTCGGTTCCATCAGGTCCACGCCAAGGACGGCGGCCGGATCAAATACGACCGTGTCTGCCAGGTGTGCGGCAATTCCGTCCAGTATTCCGACATCGACAAGGCCTACGTCTCCGCCGACGGCGACCAGGTCGTGCTCACCGACGCCGATTTCGCGAAACTCCCGGCGGCGGAGAAACACGAGATCCCGGTGCTGGAATTCGTGCCCTCCGAGCAGATCGATCCGGTGCTGTTCGACAAGAGTTACTACCTCGAACCGGATTCGGCCACACCCAAGGCCTATCAGTTGCTGGCCGCCACACTCGAACGCATCGACAAGACCGCGCTGGTGCACTTCACGCTGCGGCAGAAGACCAGGCTGGCGGCGCTGCGGGTGCGCGACGGCGTGCTCGTGCTGCAAACTCTGCTGTGGCCCGACGAGGTGCGCGCCGTCGACTTCCCTGCCCTCGACGACGCCCCCGCGCCGCGCCCGCAGGAATTGAAGATGGCCGAAACCCTGGTCGAGTCGATGTCGGGCGATTTCGATCCCACCGAATACACCGACGAATACCAGATCGAATTGCAGAAACTGCTCGACGAGGCGATCGCCAGCGGATCCGGCAAGGTCGAGACCGCCGCCTCGGCCGAACCCGCCGAACAACCCGATGCCGAGGTCGTCGATCTGGTCGCGGCGCTCCAGCGCAGCCTCGAGGCCAGCGGTCGCCGCGACGCCGACGCGACGCCGGCGCCCGCGAAGAAGGCGGCGAAGAAAGCGCCGGCCAAGAAAGCGGCGCCACGCAAAGCCGCGGCGAAGAAATCCACGGACGGCAAGACCGCGGCGCGCAAGGGCGCATAGGGCAGACTGGCCCGCATGGACTCCTCGATCGCTGTCGTGCCGATGGGGCTGGGACATCTGCGGCAAGTCCTCGACCTCGGCCACCAGGTGTTCGACACGACCACCAAGCCCTACACCTCGTGGTCGCTCACGGCGGTCGCCGAGCATCTGGACAGCCCCGACAACGCCTGCTGGGTCGCCCTGGACTCCGATCGGGTCGTCGGCTTCGTGCTCGGCTCGATGGAATTCGAGCACCGCGACGACTGGGCCTATCTGGAATGGATCGCGGTCGCCCCCGACATGCAGGGGCACGGCATCGCGCGGCGGCTGGTGAACGTGTGCTCGGAGGCGCTGTTCGCGCGCGGCGCCCGCCATATCGTCACCGATGTCGAGGACCGCAACAGCGCCTCGGCCGCCCTGATGACCAGCACCGGCTTCGTGCCCGCCGCGACCGTCACCCTGCTCGTGCGCCCGAACCCCGACGAGGCGGGCGGCGAGCAGCCGCTGCCGCCGATGTCGGCCACCACCCGCCACGATCTCATCCGGCGCGGCCGCTTGTCGGTGGAGCACCCGCGCCGCTGAGCGGAGCGCCGTCGCTAGGCCGGATCGGCGGGCACCACGCCCGCCACGAGCGCGTCGCTGACCATCCGGGCGACGATGCGCGCGAGTTCGGGTGCGCGCGCCGGATCTTCGTCGAGCACGACGATCCAGGCGAACAGCGGACCGAGCAGCAATGCCTGGGTGATCGCCGGATCGGGGCGCCGGGTCAGGTCGCCGCGGGCGATCGCGCGGTCGAGCAGCTCACCGATGACGGAGCGTTCCACCGCCAGGTAGGTGGTGGTGAAGCGCTCCGTCAGCGTGGCATCGGCCCGGATATCGGCGAGCAGCCCGGTCATCACGTCGGAGCCGGAGCGACGCAGTTGCTCGCCGATCCGCTCGATCAGCGCGCCCAGGTCGCCCTCGAGCGTGCCGGTGTCGGCGGGCGGGGCCTCGTCCAGGTCGTGCAACACGACCGCGAACGTCATCTCCTGCTTGGTGGCGAAGCGGCGGTAGATCGTCGCCTTGCTCACCCCGGCCCGCGCCGCGACCGCGTCGACGGTGAGCGCCGCGTACCCGGACTCCGCCAGTACCCCGGTCACCGCCGCCGCGATCGCGGTGTCGACCCGGCTCTCGCGGGGGCGTCCGCCCGCTGATTTCGACGTCCTCATGCTCGCAGCATACGAAACTCCGATTCTCGTATGCGGCGATCCCTCCTCGCGGAACTTCGCCTCCAGCTCACGCGGCGTCGCCTGCGGATCGGCCGGGTCGTCGGTCTCGAGGATCCCGGCCGCGGACGGCGCAGAACTCGCATCGTCCGCAAAGTAGTCGCACGTCCAGGAGTTGCCGAGGGTTTCGCTCGAGGCAACGCAAACCGTTGTTTCGGCGTACGAACGGAGGCTTGGATGACCGGGTTCATCCTCAGCGAGCAATTCGGGAGCATCAAGTGAAATTCCGGCGGGTACTGGCGATCCCGGTCCTGGTAGCAACCGCGGCCCTCACCCTCACGGCGTGCGGTTCGGACGACGCGGACTCCGGCACCGTGGTGCGCATCGGCACCACCGACAGGGACAAGGCCTGGGACGTCTTCGAGCAGAAGGCCAAGGAGCAGGGCATCACCCTGAAGATCACCAGCTTCTCCGACTACAAGCAGCCCAATGCCGCGTTGTCGCAGAAGCAGATCGACGTCAACCTGTTCCAGCACCTGCAGTTCCTCGGGCAGTACAACGTGGCGAGTTCGGACACGCTGACCCCGATCGGCGCGACCTACATCGTGCCGCTGGGCCTGTACTCCAAGAAGCACAAGGCGCTGGCCGACATCCCGGCCGGCGGTCAGATCGCGATCCCCAACGATCCGACCAACCAGGCCCGCGCGCTGTTCGTGCTGCAGGCCGCCGGGCTGCTGAAGCTGACCGGCACCTCCGCGCAGCCGACCCCCGCCGACATCGACAAGGGCGCGTCCAAGGTGACGGTGACCCCGGTCGACGCCGCGCAGACGGCGCTGTCGCTGGCCTCGGTCGACGGTTCGGTGATCAACAACACCTTCCTGGACCGCGCCGGGATCGATCCGCATTCGGCGCTCTACAAGGACGATCCGAAGAACCCGGCCGCCGAGCCGTACATCAACGTGATCGTGACGCGGGCCGAGGACAAGACCAACCCGACCTACCTGAAGCTGGTCGAGATCTGGAAGGACCCGGCCGTGGCCGCCGCGCACGCGGAGGTCACCAAGAACACCGCGGTCGCCGTGACCCGCCCGGGCCCCGAGCTCGAGCAGATCCTCGACCGGGTGCAGCAGGGCATCCGCGCGAACAAGTGAGCGCACCCGACGCCGCGGTCGAATTCCGTTCCGTCAGCAAGGTCTTCGGCAGCGGCGCCGAGCGGCACGTGGCGCTCGACGACATCGATCTGCGGATCGAGGCGGGCGAGATCTTCGGGGTGATCGGCTACTCCGGGGCGGGCAAGTCGACCCTGGTCCGGCTGATCAACGCCCTGGAGAAGCCCACCTCGGGCACGATCACCGTCTCCGGCGCCCCGATCACCGGGGTGCCGGAGTCGGCGGTGCGCACCCTGCGCCGCGATATCGGCATGGTGTTCCAGCAGTTCAATCTGTTCCGCTCGCGCACGGCGGCGGGCAATATCGAATATCCGCTCAAGGTGGCGGGCTGGAAGCGCGCCGAACGCAAGGCGCGCGTCGCCGAGCTGCTCGACTTCGTCGGCCTCACCGAGAAGGCGCGCGCCTACCCCGATCAGCTCTCCGGCGGGCAGAAGCAGCGCGTCGGCATCGCCAGGGCGCTGGCGACCTCGCCGTCGCTGCTGCTCGCCGACGAGGCGACCTCGGCGCTGGACCCGGAGACCACCGCCGAGGTGCTGCGGCTGCTGAAGAAGATCAACGCCGAGCTCGGGGTGACCATCGTGGTGATCACCCACGAGATGGACGTGATCCGCGCGGTCGCCGACCGGGTGGCGGTGCTGGCCGAGGGCCGGATCGTCGAATTGTCGCCCACCTTCGACGTCTTCGCGGCGCCGCGGGCCGCGCCGACCCGGTCGTTCGTGGCCACCGTGCTGCACAACCGGCCCGACGCGGCCGAACTCGCGCGCCTGCGGGACCTGCACGGCGGCAGGCTGGTCACCGTCGACGTCGACGACGACAGCGGGATCGGCGCCGCGCTGGCCGCCGCGACCGCCGCCGACGTGCGTTTCGAGATCGTCTACGGCGGGGTTAGCACGTTGCAGGACAAGACGTTCGGCAGCATCACGCTGGCGCTGCACGGCCCCGACGACGCCCTCGACCGCGTGGTCGCCGACCTGGAGCGGAAGGCGAGCTGATGGAGACCAACTGGGAGAAGCTGCGGCCCACGCTGTTCGAGGCGATCGGGACCACCGTCTATCTGGTCGGCGTGACCTTCGTCGTGGCCGGGGTGATCGGGCTGGCGCTGGGCACCGCCCTCTACACCACCCGCCGGGGCGGGCTGCTGGCCAACGCGCCGGTCTATCTGGTGCTCAATGTGCTGGTGAACGTGGTGCGCCCGATTCCGTTCATCATCCTGCTGGCGGCGCTGGGTCCGGTCACCCTCGAGGTCGTCGGCACCACGATCGGGACCGAGGCCGCGCTGTTCGTGATGATCGTCGCGGCGTCGTTCGGCATCGCCCGGATCGTGGAACAGAATCTGGTGACGGTCGATCCGGGCGTGATCGAGGCGGCGCGCGCGGTCGGGGCCGGTCCGCTGCGGATCATTCTCACGCTGCTGATTCCGGAAGCGCTCGGGCCGCTGATCCTCGGCTATACCTTCGTGGTCATCTCGATCGTGGACATCTCCGCCATGGCGGGCACGGTCGGCGGCGGTGGACTCGGCGATTTCGCGCTGGTCTACGGCTATCAGCAATTCGATTGGGAAGTCACGATCGTGGCGACGCTGATCATCATCGCCGGCGTGCAGGGTGTGCAGTTCTTCGGCAATTGGCTGGCCCGGAAGGTATTGCGGCGCTGAGAATACCGGTGGGGAAAGAGAACGGGGTGCAGACCGATTCGGTCCGCACCCCGTTGTCTGGATTCGTCAGACGTTCGCCGTGCAGGCGGACAGGATGACGCTCGCCGCGCGCGGCGAGGCCGAACCCGGGTCAGGGAACGGCGGCGCGCTGATTCCCAGCACGTCGACCGCCGAGCGCTCGGCCGCGGCCAGGGAGTGATCCCAGGACCAGCCGAAGCGGTAGTCGGCGCCCTGCGCGACGGCACCGCAGGCATTGCGGAACTCGACGACGATCTGGCAGTCCCAGACGCCGCACTCGGCCAGCGCGGCCTGGCTCGCGGCCGCCCAGCTGCCGTAGTTGACCGCCGAGGCGACCACGGCCTCCTTCGACGACAACGCCAGCGCGCCGTAGAGATCACCGGCGGCGGCCTGGAAGCCACCGTCGCGCGAGACGGCGGTGTAGCCGGGCGCCTCGGCGATCGCCACGCCGCTCTCGGCCGCGGCGGCCGAGCCGGCGTTCACGACGGTGAACGCGGCCACCGCGGACATGGCGGCCACACCCAGGGCATATTTGCCCACAACAGACATCAGTGAATCTCCCCATCGAAAAATCGGCTTCGCGGTCGAAGCCGAACCAATCATGAACCGCCACACGGGTCATCGAGAAATAGCTTTCCCGAATTGCCCGCCCGGCCGGGTTCCGCGAATTCCGCCGCGCGCCGGCATGAGCACGACGCCAACCGAATTCGCCTACCGTGACGCCCGAATCCTCCCGGTCCGTCCGTCCGCCACAGACTAACAACCCCCACCGACAACCGGGGATCGCCGGCGGCTAGCCCGCCGCGGCGAACACCTCGCGAGCGCGCATCAGGGCGAAACCGAGCAGGTTCTGGCCGCGCCAGCGCGCCGGGTCGGTGGCGCGCGCGTCGTCGGCGGCCAGGCCGATCCCCCAGATCCGGTCCACCGGGCTGGCTTCGACGAGCACCCGCGCGCCGGTGCCGAGCAGGTAGGCGCGCAGGGCGTCGTCCTGGCCGAACTTGGCCACGCTGCCCGCGACGACGATCTCGAATCGCGCACGCTCCCAGACGGTGTCGTCGAAGGCGCGGATCTGCCTGCCCAGCTTCTTGGCCACGCTCGGATGGCTCGCGTCGAGCACGCGAACCGCTGTGCGCTCGTCGTCGAACAGCAGCGCCTTGCGCCACATCATGTAGTGCTCAGCGCTGCGGAACGCGGTGCCGTCGACGACGAATTCCGCGGGCCACCACTGGCTCAGGCAGCTCGCGCCGATAGTCCCGTCGGCGCGCGGGGTGTGCCCCCAGAACGCCAGGTATTTCGGTGCCGCGCCCTGCTCGATCGCGTGACACAGCTGCTCGACGGTCTCGACGGTCATATCCCCTCCCAGGTTTTGGTCCACTGAACCATATACCGGAGAGGGGACACCGCGCCAACGGTTTCCGGATCAGGCCAGGCGGGCTTCCACCGTCGGCCCGGAGTGGAAGCTGCGGGCGATCATGGCCGAGCGCAGCTGCCACAGCCCCGAGCCCTGGGCCGGATCCAGACCGGTGAGCTGCGCGATGCGGCGCAGGCGGTAGTCGACGGTGTTGGTGTGAATGTGCAGCAGGCGGGCCGTGCGCCTGCGGTTCATATTGTTGGCGATGTGCACCCGCAGGGTCTCGAAGAGCTCGGGGTGGCTGTCCAGCGGCGCGAGCAGCTCGCCGAGGCGGGCGCGGCCGGGGCCGGGACGGGTGAGCTGGTACTCCAGGGCCAGGTCGCCGAAGCGGTACAGGCCGGGCTCGCAGTCGAGCCGTTCGACCATGTCCAGCAGCTCGTGCGCGCGCTCGGCGGCCGAGGGGATCTCCGCGGTGGTCGCCGGGACCAGCGCGCCGGTCACGTCGACATCGGCCGCGCGCGACAGCGCCGCGATCAGGGCGTCCAGGGCGCTGGAGTCCATCAGCTCGGCCGGGATGAGCAGGGTCCCACCGTCCACCGACAGCAGCGACAGCACCTGCTCGCCGCCGTGGTGCGCGAGCGCGGCCTGCACCCGGCGCAGCGCGCGCCGGGCCACCACCGCCCGGTTCACCCGCGGATCGGCGGCCTCGGAACGACGCCGGATCGACAGCGCCAGCACCGAATACGCATCGGCGACGGCGATTCCGCACTCGCGCGCCATGGTGACCGTCGGCTGCCCGGCCAGCAGCGCCGAGGTGAGCGTGTGCACGGCCGTGTGGTGCTCGCCCGCGACGTCGCGGTGCTCGCGGATGTAGGCGCGGGTCACGGTGGTGCACAGCTGATCCGAGATCGCCACCGCCCGGCGGAAGCCGTCGAGCAGGCTCGCCCGGTCGTCGTCGGCGACCGCGTCGAAGACGGCGTCGAAGCTGATCCGCACACCCTCGTGGAAGGCGTGCAGGATGGCGTCGATCGGCACGCCCTCGCGCGCCCAGCCCGCCGCGGCGACCGAGAGCCGGTTCAGCCGCTCGGTCTCGTCGCGGCCGTCGAGCATCCCGCCGACGATCTCCAGGCACAGGCGGGTGACCGCGGTGACGTCACCGGAGATCGCGTCGCCGGGTAGCGTCCGGCAGGTGGCCACGGTGTCGACGAAGTGGCTCACCAGCGTGCCCGTCAGCGTCCGGACATCGCGCAGCGGCTGCCACATCGGGGCTCCATCCACGGGGATCGTCATCATCGTCGACTCCTTCCACACCGCGTCGGCGCGGCCGGCGGTGGTTCAGCTGCCGTAGTGCCCGGCCCCGGTGATGGCCTACACTCCGGTTTCTCCATGATCATGACTCTAGGATGAGCAACTGCTCATCTTCTACTCCTCTTTCGACCGAGGTCTCCGAATGCCACCGCACGCCGACAAGCAGCGCAAACGCCCCAAGCAGGACCGGGCGAAGGAAACCCGCGCCCGCATTCTCACGGTGTCCGCTCATCTTTTCGGCAGCCGCGGAATCGGCAACACCTCGACCAATCGGATCGCCGCCGAGGCGGGCATGAGCATCGGCACCCTGTACCGGTATTTCACCGACCGCGACGAGATCGTCAAGGAACTCACCGACAGCCTGTTCCTGCAGGTCGAGGACCGCTACAGCCGCCTGCTCACGGGCTCCGCCGACAAGACCCCGCGCGACGCCGTGGCCGAGGTGATCCGGATCGCGGTCGAGATCCTGATCGCCAACGGGCCGCTGGTGCGCGCCCTCGTCGCCGATCTGCACTTCTACGGCAGTGGCATCCCGGAATTCGAGCCGCGGCTGCGGATGATCATGAAGCTGTACCTGATCCAGATGCTCGGCCCGACCGAGAACATCGACATCGACACCATGGCCTTCGTCGTCCTCAACGCCGGCTTCGCCACCGCGCTGCGCTCGGTCGAGATGGAGAACGACGGCCTCGACCGCGAGGTCGTCATCGACCACACCGCCGACATGATCGGCGCCTGGATCGCCTCGCTCACCCAGCCGGAGCCCGCCTAGGCCCACAGACCCCGAAGGGCCCGGATCCGTGCGGATCCGGGCCCTTCGGCGTGCGGTGATCAGCGGGCGTTGGCCGTGCAGATCGTCTTGACCACGTGGGCCCCGCTGAACGCTGCCGAACCCGTGTTCGCGAGCAGCGCCTTCGGCTCCAGCTCGCCCAGGCTGGCGTAGGCCTCGGTCTCCGCCTCACGGCTGGTGGCACCCGTGCCGATGCCGATCGCGCCCCCGTCACCCTCGACGATGACACCGCACCCGTTGGCCCAGGCGGCCCAGATGTGGCAGTCGGCGGCGTCGCAGAGGGCGAGCGCCTCGTCGGCGGCGGCTTCGGCCGTCGGCTTGTTCACGCTGTAGGCGAAGGCCCAGTCCGCGTCGCTGAACGAGATGGCGGCGTGCAGGCTCTCCGCGTTCGCCGCACCGGCGCCGAGGACCGAACCGGCCGCAAGGCCGAGCGCCGCGACGGCGAGACCGGCCTTACCCAAGAAACTCATCGAACAATTCTCCTCTGGAATCTGTCCCGGAAGTCCGGAACCTCCGGATTATTGCCGAACAACGGCGTACATCCAATAGCAGGGAGGAAAATCACAGCGCGACAAAGGAACACATCACCACGGCCCGACGAGGAATTCCAGCAGCGCCAGCCCGACGGCGCCCAGAAACGCGACGAACAATCCGGCCGCGCCGGCGATCAGATAATTGCGCCGGGTCGGTGCCGGATTCCCCCACGTCGTGAGCAGACCACCCAGCGCACCGGCCACCGCGAGCACCACCGCGCCGCCGAGCACCAGATAGAAGATGCTGCCGACCGCCGCCGTCGGGGCGCCGCCTATTCCGCTGGTATAGCCGACGAGTGGCACCGGAAAGCGATAGACGGCGGCCGTCGTCGCGGCCGCCACCGGCGCGAGAACGACCGCGGCGAGACCGCCGACGAGCGCGTGCCTGCCGCGTTCGGCGGCACTGCTCCTGCTCGACTCGGCCATTCCTCCATAATCCTCGTCGCGGCCGCACCCGCAACCGGATATCGGTGCCCGGCGGCGAATCCGGCGGGGCCGCGGGAACCGAAAAGGCCCGGATTCCCAAGGAATCCGGGCCTTTTCGCGCGATTTCTAGACCGTGAAGCCGAGGGCGCGCAGCTGTTCGCGACCGTCCTCGGTGATCTTGTCCGGGCCCCACGGGGGCATCCAGACCCAGTTGATCTTCAGGTCCTCGACCAGGCCGCTGCGCACCAGGGCGTTGCGGGACTGGTCCTCGATGACGTCGGTCAGCGGACAGGCCGCCGAGGTCAGCGTCATGTCGAGGGTGGCGATGTTGTCGTCGTCGACGGACATGCCGTAGACCAGGCCGAGGTCGACGACATTGATGCCGAGCTCGGGGTCGACGACGTCGCGCATGGCCTCCTCGAGATTCTCGAGGTGCTCGACCTGTTCGGGCGTCAGCTCCACCTCGGGAGCGGCGGCCTCGGTGGCTTCCACAGCCGGTGTCTCACTCATCACGCTTCCCCATTTCCCATGGCAGGCTTGACTTCTTCGGCCGAGGCGATCCGCACGACGGCGTCCTTGAACGCCATCCACCCCAGCAGTGCGCACTTCACCCGCGCCGGGTACTTGGCGACGCCGGCCAGCGCGATGCCGTCGCCGATCACGTCCTCGTCACCCTCGACGGTGCCGCGGCTGGAGATCATCTCGCTGTAGGACTCGACCACCTTCAGCGCCTGCTGCACCGGCAGCCCGATCACCTGATCGGTGAGGATCGAGGTGGCGGCCTGGCTGATCGAGCAGCCCTGCCCGTCGTAGGACACGTCGGCGACCTCGCCCGCGTCGTCGATGTGCACGCGCAGGGTCACCTCGTCACCGCAGGTCGGGTTCACGTGGTGCACTTCGGCACCGAACGGCTCCCGCAGCCCGCGGTGGTGCGGGTGCTTGTAGTGGTCCAGGATCACTTCCTGGTACATCTGCTCCATGCGCATGACTTATGCAACTCCGAAGAAGCTTTGAGCCTTCCGCACGGCCTGCACCAGCGCGTCCACCTCGTCGAGGGTGTTGTAGACGGCGAACGACGCGCGCGCCGTCGCCGCGACACCGAACTTGCGGTGCAGTGGCCAGGCGCAGTGGTGCCCGACCCGGATGGCGACACCCTGGTCGTCGAGGATCTGGCCCACGTCGTGGGCGTGGATGCCGTCGACCACGAACGCCACCGCGCCACCGCGGTCCACGTTCTCGGTCGGCCCGATGATCCGCACGCCCTCGATCCCGCGCAGGCCGTCGAGCGCCGCGCCGGTGAGCGCGTGCTCGTGGGCGGCGATCGCGTCCATGCCGAGGTCTTCCAGGTAGCGGACCGCGGCGGCCAGCCCGACGACCTGCGAGGTCATCGGCGTGCCCGCCTCGAAGCGCTGCGGCGGCGGCGCGTAGGTGGTCTGCTCCATGGTGACGGTCTCGATCATCGACCCACCGGTGATGTACGGCGGGGTCTCCTCGAGCAGCGACCGCCGGCCGTACAGTCCGCCCACGCCCATCGGGCCGAGCATCTTGTGGCCGGAGAACGCGGCGAAGTCCACGCCGAGCTCACGGAAGTTCACCGCCATGTGCGGCACCGACTGGCAGGCGTCGAGCACGACGAGCGCGCCGACGTCCTTGGCCCGGCGCACCAATTCGGCCACCGGGGCGACCGCGCCGGTCACATTGGACTGGTGGGTGAACGCGAGCACCTTGGTCGCGGGCGACAGTTCGAGCGAATCCAGGTCGATCCGGCCGTCGTCGGTGATGCCGTACCACTTGAGCGTGGCACCGGTGCGGCGCGCGAGTTCCTGCCACGGAACGAGATTCGCGTGGTGCTCGAGTTCGGTGATCACGATCTCGTCGCCGGGACCCACCTTGTGGGGGAACCGGTCGTCGCCGAAAGCGTTGGCCACCAGGTTCAGCGACTCGGTCGCGTTCTTGGTGAACACGATCTCCCCGGCGTCGGCGCCGACGAAACGGGCGATGGCGACGCGGGCGTCCTCGTAGGAGTCGGTCGCCTCCTCCGCCAGCTGGTGCGCGCCGCGGTGCACGGCCGAGTTACGGGTGAGCAGGAAGTCGCGCTCGGCGTCCAGCACCTGCAGCGGACGCTGCGAGGTCGCCCCGGAATCCAGGTACACCAACGGTTTCCCGTCCCGAACCGTACGGTTCAGGATCGGGAAGTCGGCCCGGATCCGGGCCACGTCGAGGGCCGGCACCGTCGCGGTCATCTCAGGCTCCAGCGGTCGCGGAGGTGAAGCGCACGTAGCCGTTCGCGTCGAGTTCCTCGGCCAGCTCGGAGCCACCCTCGGCGACGATCTTGCCGTTGACGAACACGTGCACGAAGTCGGGCTGGATGTAGCGCAGGATGCGGGTGTAGTGCGTGATCAGCAGCACGCCGCCGTTCTCGCGCTCCTTGTAGCGGTTGACGCCCTCGGAGACGATGCGCAGCGCGTCGACGTCGAGGCCGGAGTCGGTCTCGTCGAGGATCGCGATCTTCGGCTTGAGCAGACCCAGCTGCAGGACCTCGTGGCGCTTCTTCTCGCCACCGGAGAAGCCCTCGTTCACGCTGCGGTCGGCGAAGGCGGCGTCGATCTCGAGCTCCTTCATCGACTCCTTCACCTCCTTGACCCAGGTGCGCAGCTTGGGGGCCTCGCCACGCACGGCGGTGGCGGCGGTGCGCAGGAAGTTCGACATCGAGACACCGGGGACCTCGACCGGGTACTGCATGGCCAGGAACAGGCCGGCGCGAGCGCGCTCGTCGACCGACATCTCCAGCACGTCCTCACCGTCGAGGGTGATGGTGCCCTGGGTGACGGTGTACTTCGGGTGACCCGCGATCACGTAGGACAGCGTCGACTTGCCCGAGCCGTTGGGGCCCATGATGGCGTGCGTCTCGCCGGAGCGCACGGTCAGGTTCACACCGTTGAGGATCTTCTTGGACTCACCCTCGGGGGTGGTGATCTCGGCGTGCAGGTCCTTGATTTCCAAGGTGGTCATCGAATTCGAATTCCTTCGTGGGAGGTAAGAGTGGGTCAGATACCGACAGTGGCGAGCTCGGCCTCGATGGCCGCCTCCAGCCGCTCCCGGACCTCGGGGACCGCGATCTTCTGGATGATCTCGTGGAAGAAGCCGCGCACCACCAGGCGGCGGGCGACGTCCTCCGGAATGCCGCGAGCGCGCAGGTAGAACAGCTGCTCGTCGTCGAAACGGCCGGTGGCACTGGCGTGTCCGGCACCGGCGATCTCGCCGGTCTCGATCTCCAGGTTCGGCACCGAGTCGGCGCGCGCGCCGTCGGTGAGCACCAGGTTGCGGTTGGCCTCGTAGGTGTCGGTGCCCTCGGCGGCCGCGCGGATCAGCACGTCGCCGACCCACACGGTGCGGGCATCGCCCTTGGCCGAGGCCGGATCACCCTGCAGCGCACCCTTGTACAGCACGTTGGACTTGCAGTTGGGCTCGGAGTGATCGACCAGCAGCCGCTGCTCGAAGTGCTCACCCGCGTCGGCGAAGTACAGGCCGAACAGCTCGGCCTCGCCGCCGGGACCGGCGTAGCGCACGGTGCCGGTGAGCCGGACCAGGTCGCCGCCGAGGGTGGCCGCGAAGTGGCGCACGGTGGCGTCGCGACCCAGCTTCAGGTGATGCGCGGTGGCGTGCACGGCGTCTTCGTTCCATTCCTGGACGGCGACGACGGTCAGCTTGGCGCTGTCACCGAGCACGAATTCGACGTTCTCGGCGTAGGTTCCGCTGCCCCGCTGGTCCAGGACCACGGTGGCGACGGCGAAGTTGTCCAGGCGGATCTGCAGGTGACCGTAGGCGGTCTTGCCCTCGCCCGGACCGGTGACGGTCACGGTGACCGGCTCGGCCACTTCGGTTTCCGCGCCGATCGACACCACGGTCGCCGACTCGAAGCCCGAGTAGGCCTGGGCGGCGACGCGGTCGGCGGGGGTACCGGCCTGGCCGAGGCGGGCGTCGGTGCGGTCGACGGTCTCGACCGTGACCCCGGCGACCGGGGTGACCTCGACCGTGGCCTGTCCGTCGCGCACCGCGGTGCCGTCGTGCAGGCCGCGCAGCCGGCGCAGCGGGGTGAACCGCCACGCCTCGTCACGGCCCGACGGCACCTCGAACTGGTCCACGTCGAACGAGGTGAAGACCTCGCCCTTGTTGACCGCGGCGCCCGCGCCCGGATTCTGGGTCGGCGTCTCGAGCGACGACATCAGCCAACGGCCCCTTCCATCTGCAGCTCGATGAGCCGGTTCAGTTCCAACGCGTATTCCATCGGCAGTTCCTTGGCGATGGGCTCGACGAAGCCGCGCACCACCATCGCCATCGCCTCGTCCTCGGTCAGACCGCGGCTCATCAGGTAGAACAGCTGGTCCTCGGAGACCTTGGAGACGGTCGCCTCGTGGCCCATGGTCACGTCGTCCTCGCGGATGTCGACGTAGGGGTAGGTATCGGACCGGCTGATCGTGTCGACCAGCAGCGCGTCACACTTCACGGTCGACTTGGAACCGTGGGCGCCCTTGTTGATCTGGACCAGGCCGCGGTACGACGCGCGACCACCGCCACGCGCCACCGACTTCGACACGATGGTCGAGGAGGTGTGCGGGGCCAGGTGCAGCATCTTGGCACCGGTGTCCTGGTGCTGGCCGACACCGGCGAACGCGACCGAGAGCACCTCGCCGTGGGCGTGCTCGCCGGTCATCCAGACCGCCGGGTACTTCATGGTGACCTTGGAGCCGATGTTGCCGTCGACCCACTCCATGGTGGCGCCCGCCTCGGCCTTGGCCCGCTTGGTGACCAGGTTGTAGACGTTGTTGGACCAGTTCTGGATGGTCGTGTAGCGGCAGCGGCCGCCCTTCTTCACGATGATCTCGACGACCGCGGAGTGCAGCGAGTCGGACTTGTAGATCGGGGCGGTGCACCCCTCGACGTAGTGGACGTAGGCGTCCTCGTCGACGATGATCAGCGTCCGCTCGAACTGGCCCATGTTCTCGGTGTTGATCCGGAAGTAGGCCTGCAGCGGGATGTCGACGTGCACGCCCGGCGGCACGTAGATGAACGAGCCACCCGACCACACGGCGGTGTTGAGCGCGGAGAACTTGTTGTCACCGGCGGGGATCACCGAGCCGAAGTACTCCTGGAAGATCTCCGGGTGCTCCTTGAGCGCGGTGTCGGTGTCGAGGAAGATGACGCCCTGCTTCTCCAGGTCCTCGCGGATGGAGTGGTAGACGACCTCGGACTCGTACTGCGCGGCGACACCGGAGACCAGCCGCTGCTTCTCCGCCTCGGGGATGCCCAGCTTGTCATAGGTGTTCTTGATGTCCTCGGGCAGGTCTTCCCAGCTCTCGGCCTGCTTCTCCGACGAACGCACGAAGTACTTGATGTTGTCGAAGTCGATGCCGTCGAGGTTGGAGCCCCAGTTCGGCATGGGCTTGCGATCGAAGATGCGCAGCGCCTTGAGGCGGATGTCGAGCATCCACTCCGGCTCGCTCTTCTTGGCCGAGATGTCGCGAACGACAGCCTCCGACAGGCCGCGTTGCGCACTGGCACCGGCCACATCCGAATCGGCCCAGCCGTAACCGTAGTTGCCCAGCGAGGCGATGGTCTCGTCCTGGGTCAGCGGTTGCACCTGGTCGGTGGTCGTCGTCATTCGGCACTCCTTCCGGAGTCGTTCGTTCGTCCCGCCGCGGGCTGTGCGGCGGATGGGGTGGAAGCTGTTTTCGGGAGCGCGACCAGCGGTACGTGGGTGGTGCAGGCGCAATCGCCGTTGGCGATGGTCGCAAGTCGCTGAACGTGGGTGCCGAGCAGGTCCCGGAAAGCGTCCAGTTCGGCGTCGCACAGCTGCGGGAACTCCTCGGCCACGTGGGCCACCGGGCAGTGGTGCTGGCAGATCTGCACACCGGCGCCGACCTGGCGGGTGGTGGCGGCGAAACCGGCGTCGGCGAACGCTTCCGCGATCTCCTCGACCTTGGCCTCGATGACGGGCGCCGTGTGCTCGGCGACCGGCTCGATGCCGTCGACGATGACCCGAACCCGCTTGCGCGCGAACTCGGCGATGGCCGCCTCGCCGCCGATCTCGCCGAGCTGGCGGATCGCCGCGCCGGCCAGATCGTCGTAGGCGTGGCCGAGATTGCCCCGCCCCGCCGCCGTCAGCTGGTACTGCTTGGCCGGGCGGCCGCGGCCCTTCTGCTGCCACGGCGCCGACCGGCTCGCCCGCGCCTGGCCGGCGTCGATGAGCGCGTCCAGATGCCTGCGCACGCCCGCGGGCGCGAGCCCGAGCGCGGCGCCGATCGCGGTCGCGGTGATCGGGCCGTCCTCGAGCAGCAACTGGACGATCGCCGCCCTGGTGTGCCCTTCGTGCGCGGTCGCCGCTGGACCGGCGGACGACCGGGCGCCGGTCGTCTTACGACCGGTCCCGTCCACGTCTGTCCGCAAACCCACGGTTTTCACAACACCAGTGTGGCGGAATTACTTCCCTAAATCTAATAAGGGTCCCCTGACAAAGGGTGCCCTGACCTGCGACGAAGATCGCCGGACACCGCGACCGCCCGGCAAAACCCCAGGTGCGGACGCCACGGCCGCGCCGGCGGCCGCCGCCGGGGTGACCCATCGCACACGACCGAGGGCCGCCGTCCGGCCCGCGGAATTACGCAACACCGGTGTTGCGGCCCGGCGGGCGTCGCCGCGCGGTCGGCCCGCCCCGGCCCACCGGCCGTGGCACGATGACGAGGTGTCCAACCCGCCCGCACCGACGTGTGTCCGCCATCCCGACCGCCCCACCGGCCTCGCGTGCACCCGGTGCGGCAGGCCCGCCTGCCCCGAGTGCCTGCGGCCCGCCGCCGTCGGCCAGCACTGCGTGGATTGCGTGCGCCAGGGTCAGAGCGAGGTGCGCCAGGTGCGCACCGTCGGCGGCGCGACCGCGGGCGCGGCCGCCGTTCCGTACGTGACCTACGCGTTGATCGCGGTCAACGTCCTGGTCTATCTCGTCACGGCCGCCCAGGCGGGCAGCGCGATGGACAACTACCGCGGCTCGGCGCTGTTCCGGGAGTTCGTGCTGGTCCCGCTGCTGGTCGCCGACGGCGAGTGGTGGCGGCTGATCGGCTCGGGCTTCCTGCACTACGGCGCGATCCACCTGCTGGTCAACATGTTCGCGCTCTACGTCGTCGGCCGGGATCTGGAGCGAGTGCTCGGCCGGGTGCGGTTCGCGTGCGTGTACCTGATCTCGCTGCTCGGCGGTTCCGCCGCGGTGATGGCCCTGTCCGACACCGTCGTCGCCACCGCGGGCGCGTCCGGCGCGGTGTACGGCCTGTTCGGCGCGGTCACCGTGACACTGATCCGGCTGCGGCAGAGCCCGACGCCGATGCTGGTCGTCATCGGCGTCAACGTGCTGATCAGCTTCTCGCTGCCCGGCATCTCGCTGTGGGGCCACCTCGGCGGGCTGGCCGCGGGCACGCTCGCGGCGCTGGGCATCCTGTTCGTCCCGGAATGGCTGTCGGCCCGCACGCCCGAGGCCGCGCGCCGGATCGGCTGGGCGTCGCTGGGCGCGGTCGCGGTGGCGTGCCTGGCCGTCATCGTCGGGGCCACGCTGATGGTGCGCGCCGACATCCCGGGCCCACCGCCCCAGGTGTCGGCCCCCACCGCCGTGGCGCCGCAACCGCGCTAGCCGCCGTGATCGGCGCTGGTGGGCGACGCGGCACCGACCGGAGCACCACCGGTCGCGGCGCGCCGCACTAGGCTCGCTCTCCGTGGCGGTACTGGAGGGCGCGGCGCGCAAGACACTGGCGTTCGGGAGGCGAGCTCTCGGGCTCGACGTGCCGACCCCTGATCACACCGTCGCGGTGCTGCACCGCGACGAGAACGAGGTTCCCGGCCTCGACCGGCGCGAGCGCGCGCAGCTGGACCGCATCCGGCTGATGGGCGCGACCGGCGCGGTCCTGATGGCGATCGCGGCGCTGGGCATCGGCGCGCAGCCGGTCCACCAGAACCCCGTCTCGGGCATGCGGGTCCTCGGCATCTTCGCCAGGGCGCACACCGGTTCGCTGGCGATGTGCATGTTCGGCACCGTGCTGGTGATCGGCGCGTGGCTGCTGCTCGGCCGGTTCGCGGTCGGCGGTCTGGCCGGGTCGCCGGTGCACCGGCTGACCCGGTCGCAGCTGGACCGCACGCTGCTGCTGTGGATCATCCCGCTCAGCGTGGCACCGCCGATGTTCAGCAACGACGTCTATTCCTATCTGGCGCAGAGCGAGATCGCCGCGCGCGGCATCGACCCGTATCTGGAGGGTCCGGTCGCCGGGCTCGGCATCGACAATGTCCTCACCAACAACGTGCCGACCATCTGGCGCGACACCCCCGCGCCGTACGGCCCGCTGTTCCTCTGGATCGGCCGCGGCATCGCGGAGCTGACCGGGGACAACATCATCGCCGGGGTCTGGGTGCACCGGTTGCTCGCGCTCGCGGGCGTGGCGCTGATCGTGTGGGCGCTGCCGCGGCTGTCGGTGCGCTGCGGTGTCGCGCCGGTGAGCGCGCTGTGGCTCGGCGCGGCCAACCCGCTGGTGCTGTTCCACCTGGTCGGCGGCGTGCACAACGACGCGCTGATGCTCGGCCTGATGCTCGCGGGCGTGGAGCTGATGCTGCGGGCGATCTACGGCAACGGCGGCACCCCCGATCGGCTGAACGGCACCGGTCTCGCGCCGTTCGACGCGCGCGCCTACGGGCTGCTGATCGGTGGCGCGGTGGTGATCACCCTGTCGTCGTCGATCAAGTTCACCTCGATCATCGCGCTCGGCTTCGTCGGGATGGCGCTGGCCCGTCGCTGGGGCGGCGACCTGAAGGCGGTGGTCAAGGCCGCGCTGCTGCTCGGCGTGATCGCCGGGGTGACAACGCTGTTCGTGAGCTCGGTGAGCGGTCTGGGCTTCGGCTGGATCTTCACACTCAACACCGCCAGCGCCGTGCGCAGCTGGATGTCGCTGCCGACCGTCATCGGCATCATCACCGGATTCGGCGGCGTCCTGCTCGGTCTCGGCGACCACACGACCGCGCTGCTGTCGATCACCCGGCCGATCGCGGCGGCGGTCGCGGCCTACATCACCGTGCGCATGCTGGTCGCCACCGGCACCGGCCGGCTGCATCCGGTCGGCGCGCTGGGTGTCGCGCTCGGTGCGATCGTGCTGCTGTTCCCGGTGGTCCAGCCCTGGTACCTGCTGTGGGCGATCGTGCCGCTGGCCGCCTGGGCCACCCAGCCGGTGTTCCGCGTGCCCGCCGTGGCGTTCTCCGCGGTCGTCTCGATGCTGGTGATGCCACGGGGGGCGGAGTTCCAGGTCTTCCAGATCATCGGCGCCGCACTGGCCGCCGCGGTCTGCTTCGCGTTGTTCTTCGCACTCACCCGTCACTCCCTGCCCTGGCGGGCTCAGCCGGGGGTGTCGGCTCCGTCACAGGAGGGCACGGCTTACCGTGTGACATCGTGAGAAGTCGCTCCGGACCCGCTGTTGGCGTCGACGGCGTGGTCAAGCGCTACGGCGAGACCACCGCGGTCGACGGCCTGCGGTTCGAGGTCGAGCAGGCCCAGGTGTTCGCGTTGCTCGGCCCCAACGGCGCGGGCAAGACCACCACGGTGGAGATGTGCGAGGGCTTCGTGCGCCCCGACGCGGGCACGGTCCGCGTCCTCGGCCTCGACCCGATCGCCGATTCCGAGCAGCTGCGCCCCCGCATCGGCGTGATGCTCCAGGGCGGCGGCGCCTATCCGGGTGCGCGGGCCGGCGAGATGCTCGATCTGGTCGCCGCCTACTCGGCCGACCCGATCGATCCCGACTGGCTGCTGTCCACCCTCGGCCTGCAGGACAACCGCCGGACGCCGTATCGCCGCCTGTCCGGCGGCCAGCAGCAGCGGCTCGCGCTGGCCTGCGCGCTGGTCGGCAGGCCGGAGATCGTGTTCCTCGACGAGCCAACCGCCGGGCTGGACGCCCAGGCCCGGCTGATCGTGTGGGAGCTGATCGACGCCCTGCGCCGCGACGGCGTGAGCGTGGTGCTGACCACGCACATGATGGACGAGGCCGAGCAGCTCGCCGACCAGCTGGTGATCATCGATCACGGCGAGATCGTCGCGCAGGGCACGCCCGCCGAGGTCACCGCGCACGGCGCCGCGGGTCAGCTGCGCTTCTGCGCCCCGCCGAAGCTCGATATCGCGCTGCTGAAATCGGCGCTGCCGGAAGGTTTCTCGCCACGGGAGACGACACCGGGCACCTATCTGGTGGAGGGCGAGATCAACCCGCAGGTGCTGGCGACCGTCACCGCCTGGTGCGCCAGGATGGACGTGCTCGCCACCGACATCCGCATCGATCAGCGCCGCCTCGAGGACGTCTTCCTCGAACTGACCGGACGGGACCTGCGCGGATGACCGAGACCACCAGCCGGTTCCTGCCCGGCACCTTCGCTCCCGACCCACGCCCCGCCACCCGGCGGACGATGCTCATCGCGCAGACCGGCCTCGAACTGAAGCTGCTGCTGCGCAACGGCGAACAGCTGCTGCTCACCATGTTCATCCCGATCACCCTGCTGATCGGCCTGACTCTGCTGCCGTTCGGCGAGCTCGGCGAGCACCGGGTGGACAAGGTGGTGCCGATGGTCATGATGACCGCGGTGATGTCGACCGCGTTCACCGGCCAGGCCATCGCCGTCGGCTTCGACCGCCGCTACGGCGCGCTCAAGCGGCTCGGCGCGACCCCGCTGCCCCGCTGGGGCGTGATCGCGGGCAAGTGCGCGGCGGTGCTCATCGTGGTCGTGCTGCAGGCGATCCTGCTCGGCGCGATCGGCGCCGCCCTGGGCTGGCGGCCCGGGATCGGCGGCCTCGCGCTCGGCGCGCTGGTGATCGCCCTCGGTACCGCGACGTTCGCGGCGATGGGCCTGCTGCTGGGCGGGACGCTCAAGGCCGAGGTCGTGCTGGCGCTGGCCAATATCCTCTGGTTCATCATGCTCGGCGTCGCCAGCCTGGTGCTCGTCGGCGACTCGCTGCCCGATGCGCTCACCGTGCTGGTCCGGCTGGTGCCCTCCGGCGCGCTGGCGTTCGCCCTGGAATCGGCGCTGACGGGCGCGGTCGACTGGTTCGCGGTCGCGGTGCTCGCGGTGTGGGGCGTGCTGTGCGGCTGGCTCGCGACCCGCCTGTTCCGGTTCAGCTGAGTGATCAACGACGCACTGTAGTAGCCCTGGTATCGGTCGGGATTTCGCGGCCAGTACCATCGTGACGTGCTGTATCGCGCCTTCGTTGGCCTCGTCGACCGGCTGCCGCTCCCCTCGCTGCGGGTGCAGCGGCTCATCGCGCTCGCGGTGATCCTGAGCCAGGCCGGAATCTCGGTGACCGGCGCCGTCGTGCGCGTCACCGCCTCGGGCCTGGGCTGCCCGACCTGGCCGCAGTGCTTCCCCGGCAGCTTCACCCCGGTGGGTGTCTCGGAGGTGCCGGTCCTGCATCAGACCGTCGAGTTCGGCAACCGGATGCTCACCTTCGCGGTGACGCTGTGCGCCGCGCTGATCGTGCTCGCCGTGGTCCGCGCCCGGCGTCGGCGCGAGGTCCTCGTCTACGCGTGGCTGATGCCCGGTGGCACCGTCGTGCAGGCGATCATCGGCGGGATCACCGTGCGGACCGGCCTGCTGTGGTGGACCGTGGCCGTGCACCTGCTGGCCTCGATGGTGATGGTGTGGCTGGCGGTCGTGCTGTACGCCAAGATCGGCCAGCCCGACGACGGCATCGACACCGTCCAGGTACCCGCTCCCCTGCGCTGGCTCACCGCGCTCAGCGGCGTCGCGCTGGCCGGGGTACTGATCGCGGGCACGCTGGTCACCGCCGCGGGCCCGCACGCGGGCGACAAAAGCATCGACCGGCCGGTGGCCCGGCTCGAGGTCGAGATCGTCACGCTGGTGCACCTGCACTCGCAGCTGCTGGTCGGCTACCTGGCGCTACTGATCGGCCTGGCCTTCGGCCTGTTCGCCGTCGGCATCACCCCCGCGATCCGCGTCCGCCTGTACGTGCTGCTCGGGCTGGTGCTGTCGCAGTCGCTCGTCGGCATCGTCCAGTACTTCACCGACGTCCCCGCCGCGCTGGTCGCCATCCATGTCGGTGGCGCCGCCGCGTGCACGGCGGCCACCGCCGCGCTCTGGGCCTCGCTGCGGGTCCGCGAGCAGGTGTGCGTGCCGGCGCCGGTGTCGTCGGCCGCCGCGCACTGACCTTCCGCAACGACGACAGCCCGCGATCCGAGGATCGCGGGCTGTCGGGCGTTCGGGCCGGGATCAGGCGCCGGCGAAGAGCTTCCAGTTGCGCGCCTTCGGGAACTTGGTCTGGTGGGCGACCCAGCCAGCCATCTTCTTCCAGTGCGACTTGGTCGGCGTCACGACGGAGACCAGCTCGCGGTTCCACTCGTCGGCCTCGGTGAGCCCGTCGACCCGCTCGACCAGGGCCTTCGCGGTCGCCAGGTCGGCCACCACGCGGTCGCCGAGGATGCCGTCGGCACCGACCAGCGTGATGCGCACACCCTGCTCGCCGATGTACTGCAGCACGGCCGTGCCCGAACCGCCGTGCTCGGCGACGAACTTGGCGACGGACTTCTCGACCTCGGCAGGCACCTTCACGGCGACGGGGGCGGCGGTGGTAGCACTCATGGGCCAGAGTTTACCGGCCGGTAGTCGCGAGTCCACCCCCGAGTGGCGTCGAACACGGGGTGTACAAAGGAGACTCATGCGCGCCATTCAGGTTTCCGAGCACGGTGGTCCCGAGGTCCTGCGGTACGTCGAGGTGGCCGATCCGCAGATCGGACCCGGTCAGCTGCTGGTCGATACCCAGGGTGTCGGCGTCAACTACATCGATATCTACTTCCGCACCGGCCAGTACCCGCAGGCGACTCCGTACATTCCGGGCTCCGAGGGCACCGGTGTCGTCGCGGCGGTCGGCGCCGAGGTCACCGAGTTCGCCGTGGGCGACCGGGTCGCCTGGGCGGCGGCGCCGGGCAGCTACGCGGACAGGGTCGCCGTGGACGCGGCGGTGGCGGTGCGGGTGCCCGATGCCGTCGACCCGGTCGTGGCGGCCGCCGCCCTGCTCCAGGGCATGACCGCGCACTACCTGATCGAATCGGTCTTCCGGCCCGAGCCGGGCGACCCGGTGCTGATCCACGCGGGCGCGGGCGGCGTCGGCCTGCTGCTCACCCAGATGGCCGCCGCCAAGGGCGCGCGGGTGATCACCACCGTCTCCACCGACGACAAGGAGAAGCTGTCCCGCGAGGCGGGCGCGGCGGAGGTCCTGCGCTACGGCGACGACCTGGCCGCGCGGGTCCGCGAGCTCACCGACGGCGAGGGTGTCGCGGTGGTCTACGACGGTGTCGGCGCGAGCACGTTCGAAGCGAGCCTGGCCGCGCTGCGCGTCCGCGGCACCCTCGCCCTGTTCGGCGCCGCCAGCGGCGCGGTTCCGCCGTTCGATCCGCAGCGTCTCAACCCCGCCGGATCGCTCTGGCTGACCCGCCCGTCGCTGGGCGCCTACACCCGCACCCGCACCGAATTCCTGTGGCGCGCGACGGATGTCTTCGACGCCATCGCGGCGGGCACGCTGACCTTCCGGATCGGCGCGACCTACCCGCTCGCCGACGCGGCCCAGGCCCACCGGGATCTCGCCGCGCGCAAGACCACCGGCTCCCTCGTCCTGCTGCCCTAGGGACGCCGGCTCACCTCGGGCTCCCGGCGGATCCGTGGCCACTGCCGGATCCGGCGGGGCGGGCCGCGAGGTCAGTAGTCACGACCGGTGAGCCCGCGATAGACGAAGCGCGTGATCGACTCGATCGCCTCCTCGTCGCCGATCGCCACCGAGCCGTCCGCCACCATCCGCAGCATCCCGTCGACCGCCGCGAACATCATCGCCAGACTGGCGTCCACGGTCCCCGGCAGCCGGAGCCCGCGCTCGGGGAAGTCGGCGATATGGTCGGCGATGTCGGCACGCTGCGCCGCCCCGAATCCCGCGATGACGCGGGCGAATTCGGGGCTCACCTGCGCCGCCTGCTCGATGGCCCGCAGCACCGCGGCGTGCTCGCGCGCGAAGGTCCAGTAGCCGCGCACGTGATAACGGATCGCCGCCGGATCGGTGAAGTCCCCGTTGTGCTCGGGATCGGCCGCGCGCTCATCGCCCGCCGCCGCGATATCGGCCAGCAGCGCCTGCAGCAGTTCCTCTTTGCTCGCGAAGTGGTTGTAGAACGACCCGGCCGCCCGGCCCGCGGTGGCGGTGATGTCGGTGATCTTCGCGTTGAGGTAGCCGTGTTCGGCGAACACCTGCCGGGCCGCGTCCTTGAGCGCCTGCTCGGTCTCCGCGGATTTCTCGCGCCTGCCTGCCATCCGAGGCCACCTCCTTGACAAGCACCGTACCAACGCTGAAACTGAATTCATATTCACTGAATACGGATTCAGTTCTTGTCGCAGGAGGCAGTTCGCATGACCGACCAGGTACTCGTCGCCGGTGCGGGCCCGACCGGGCTCACCCTCGCCATCGATCTCGCGCGGCGCGGCGTCGCCGTCCGGGTCGTCGACCGGGCGGCGTCGGCCTTCCAGGGCTCGCGCGGTGACGGCATCCAGCCGCGCACGCTCGAGGTGTTCGACGATCTCGGCGTCCTCGACGCGGTGCTGGCCGCCGGGCGCGACCTCCCGGTCATGCGCGCCTACTTCGGGGGCGAGTTCGCCGGTGAGCGGCGGATGGCCGAGCCGGTCGCGCCGACCCCCGATGTGCCGTACCCGAACGCGTGGGTGCTCGGCCAGTCCGACACCGAGGCGATCCTGCGGGACCGGCTGGCCGAGCTGGGTGGGCAGGTCGAATTCGGTACGGCGCTGGTCGAATTCACGCAGGACGCCACCGGCGTGACGGTGATCCTGGAACGCGACGGCCGCCGGGAGACAGTGCGTACGCGCTATCTGGTGGGGGCCGACGGCGGGGCGAGCACGGTCCGCAAGCGCCTGGGTATCGCGTTCGAGGGCAGCACCGACGACTCGATCAGGATGCTGCTCGGCGATGTCCGCGTCGACGCCCTCGACCACGAGTTCGGCTACTGGTTCGCCGCGGCGGCCGATCAGCCGATGACCGGATTCGCCCTGTCACCGCTGCCCGGCGGGCGCCGCTTCCAGTTCGCCGCCCCGCTCTCGCAGGACCAGACCGCCGACCTGGCCACCCTCCAGGAACTCGCCGACCGGCACGCGCCCGCGCTGGAGCTCGAGCTGACGGACCTGTCCTGGGTCACGGTGTGGCGCCCCAACATTCGCCTCGCCGCGCGGTTCCGCGACGGCCGGGTGCTGCTCGCGGGCGACGCCGCCCACGTCCACCCGCCGACCGGCGGCCAGGGCCTCAATACCGGCGTCCAGGACGCCTACAACCTCGGCTGGAAGCTGGCCGCGGCCCTCGCTGGCGACCCGGCCCCGCTCGACACCTACGAACCGGAACGCCGCACCGTCGCCGCCCAGGTCCTCGGCCTGAGCACCGCGCTCCTCGACAAGCTCGTCGACGGCGACGCGGACGCGATGCGCCGTGGCCCCGAGACCCGTCAGCTCGGCATCTCCTACCGCTCCCCCGCCGAGCGGGGTCCGCTCGTCGCGGGCGACCGCGCGCCGGACGCCCCGCTCGTGGACGCCGCCGGTCGTCGCGTCCGGCTCTTCGACCTCTTCCGCGGCCCGCACGCCACCCTGCTGCGTTTCGCGCCGACGCCGTCGCGGAGGACACCCGACACCGATCGCCCGCTGTCCGGCCGCCCGCCGAAGGACGCGTCCGTCGGCGATCCCACGATCCACACGGTCGAGATCCGCCGCGCCGACGACCCGCACCACCCCGCGGCCACCACCCTGGTCGACACCGACGGACACGCCTTCACCGCCTACGCGGCCACCCCCGGTACCCAGATCCTGATCCGCCCGGACGGCCATCTCGCCCGTCGTTGGTGAGCGGAACCGCCGCCGGACACAACGGCGGCCGGGCAAGTGTCTGCCCGGCCGCCGTTCGTGCGCGGGATCTACAGCCCGATGAAGGAGCCCACCGTGTTCCAGCCGAGCACCGAGTCCACGGCCAGCCCGCAGAACACCACGGCCAGGTAGTTGTTCGACTGCAGGAACAGCCGCAGCGGCTTCACCGACTCACCGCGCCGCACCCCGGCGTAGAGCTGGTGGGCCATCAGCAGGAACCAGGCGCCCGCGACCAGCGCGACCGCGGTGTAGATGACACCGGTCGCCGGGACAAGGGCGAGCGTGGCCAGCACGGTCAGCCAGGTGTAGATGACGATCTGCTTGGTGACGACCTGCTCGGTCGCGACCACCGGCAGCATCGGCACGCCGGCCGCGCGGTAGTCCTCCTTGTAGCGCATGGCCAGCGCCCAGGTGTGCGGCGGCGTCCAGAAGAAGATGACGGCGAACAGCACGATCGCGGGCCAGCCGATGGTGCCGGTGACCGCGGACCAGCCGACCAGGGCGGGCATGCAGCCCGCGGCGCCGCCCCAGACCACGTTCTGCGAGGTCCGGCGCTTGAGGCCCTTGGTGTAGACGAAGACGTAGAACAGGATCGTCGCGACGACCAGCACGCCGCTGAGCAGGTTGGCCTGCCACCACAGCCACGCGAACGAGATCGCGCCGAGCGCGACACCGAAGACGAGCGCGTGCCTGGTCGGCACGGCATCGCGGGCCAGCGGGCGCCGCGCGGTCCGCTTCATCACCTTGTCGATGTCGGCGTCGGCGACACAGTTGAGGGTGTTGGCGCTGGCCGCGCCCATCCAGCCACCGAACAGGGTGACCAGGATCAGCCGGATGTCGACGGTGCCGCGATCGGCGAGCAGCATGGTCGGGATGGTGGCGACCAGCAACAGCTCGATGACGCGCGGCTTGGTGAGCGCGATGTAGGCGAGCGGCTTGCGCAGTACCCTGGACACCAGGCCGTCGCCGGAGAGGCGATCGGCGAGCGCCGTCGAGGAATTGTGCGCACCGCTACTACCCGGCTGGGGATCGATCCGCACTGTTTCTCCTCGCACGCTGTGCTTCGCATCCGGCATTGGAACGAGCAGCGCGCGGCTGCGGCGCGGCCACTACTACAGACGATGGTAGACCCACGCCGATGCCGCTCCGCGCCAGGCCCCTGCCACCGTGGGCGCGGTCACCGCGCCGCTCGCGGCCCTCGCCCGGCCGCACGCGGTGGTGAACCGGCATCGACATGCAGGTGAACGGCACCGCGGACACGCCACCGTCCGGCGCGCCGATCGATGCCGCCCACACCGGGAGACGACGCCCGGGTCGGCACTAGACTCACAACCAGGGTTCGCGCCGGTCCCACCGAGCACCACCACTAGGGTATGGATGTACATCGGTACGCACCCCCGGCCGCGTGCGATCCGCATCAGACACCCATCGCCGCTGCCATGTATCGCCGTCGACGAAACCTAGGTCAGGAGAACCACGGTCGTGTCAGTCACAGACGACATTCGCGCCCTCACTCAGCGGAACTACCCCAGCGACTGGACGGACCTCGACACCAAGGCCGTCGATACCGCCCGCGTGCTCGCCGCCGACGCCGTGCAGAAGGCGGGCAACGGGCACCCCGGCACCGCGATGAGTCTCGCGCCCGTCGCCTACACCCTCTTCCAGCGCACCATGCGCCACGACCCGGCGGAGCCGCGCTGGGTCGGCCGCGACCGGTTCGTGCTCTCCTGTGGGCATTCCAGCCTCACCCTGTACGTGCAGCTGTACCTGGCCGGTTTCGGCCTGGAGCTGACCGACCTCGAGGACCTGCGCCAGTGGGGCTCGCTGACCCCGGGCCACCCCGAGTTCCGCCACACCGACGGCGTCGAGATCACCACCGGCCCGCTGGGCCAGGGTCTGGCCTCCGCGGTCGGCATGGCGATGGCCGCCCGCCGTGAGCGCGGCCTGTTCGATCCCGAGGCCGCACCGGGCACCAGCCCGTTCGACCACTTCATCTACACCATCGCCTCCGACGGCGACCTGCAGGAGGGCGTCACCGCCGAGGCCTCCTCGATCGCGGGCACCCAGCAGCTGGGCAACCTCGTGGTGATCTACGACGACAACGAGATCTCCATCGAGGACGACACCGACATCGCCTTCACCGAGGACGTCGCCAAGCGCTACGAGGCCTACGGCTGGCACGTGCAGATCGTCGAGGGCGGCGAGGACGTCGTGGCGATCGAGGCGGCCATCGCGGCGGCCAAGGCCGAGACCGGCAAGCCGTCGATCATCATCCTGCGCACCATCATCGGCTTCCCCGCGCCGAACAAGATGAACACCGGCGGCGTGCACGGCGCGGCGCTGGGCGCCGACGAGGTCGCCGCGGTGAAGAAGGCGCTGGGCTTCGACCCGGAGAAGTCCTTCGACGTCGACCCGGCCGTCATCGAGCACACCCGCGGGGCGCTCGGCCGCGGTGCCGAGGCGAAGGCGAAGTGGCAGCAGGGTTTCGACGCGTGGGCCGAGGCCAACCCGTCGAACAAGGCGCTGTTCGACCGCCTGCAGACCCGCACCCTGCCCAAGGGCTGGGTCGAGGCGCTGCCGGCCTTCGAGACCGATCCCAAGGGCATGGCCACCCGCAAGGCGTCGGGCAAGTTCCTGGCCGCGGTCGCCGACGAGCTGCCGGAGCTGTGGGGCGGTTCGGCCGACCTGGCCGAGTCCAACAACACCACGATGCCCAACCAGCCGAGCTTCGGCCCGGAGTCGATCTCCACCGGCATGTGGAAGGCGCAGCCCTACGGCCGCACCCTGCACTTCGGCATCCGTGAGCACGCGATGGGCTCGATCCTCAACGGCATCGCGCTGCACGGCCCGACCCGTCCGTACGGCGGCACCTTCCTGGTGTTCTCCGACTACATGCGTCCGGCCGTGCGCCTGGCCGCGCTGATGCGGGTGCCCGCCATCTACGTCTGGACCCACGACTCCATCGGTCTCGGCGAGGACGGCCCGACCCACCAGCCGATCGAGCACCTGGCCGCGCTGCGCGCGATCCCCGGCCTCAACGTGGTCCGCCCCGGCGACGCCAACGAGACCGTGCACGCCTGGCGCACCATCCTCGAGCGCGACTCCGACGAGCACACCTCGCACTTCCACACCTACGACGCCCCGCACCAGGACGGCCCGTCCGCGCTGGCGCTGACCCGCCAGGACATCCCGACGCTCGAGGGCACCAGCTACGAGGGTGTCAAGAAGGGTGGCTACATCCTGGCCGAGGCCTCCACCGGCACTCCGCAGGTCATCCTCATCGGCACCGGTTCCGAGCTCCAGCTCGCCGTCGCCGCGCGCACTACGCTGGAGGAGCAGGGCATCGGGACCCGCGTGGTCTCGATGCCGTGCGTGGAATGGTTCGACGCGCAGGAGCAGGGCTACCGCGACGAGGTGCTGCCGCCTTCGGTGCGCGCCCGGGTGGCCGTCGAGGCCGGTATCGCGATGCCGTGGCACCGGTTCGTCGGTGACGCGGGTGAGGTCGTCGGGATCGAGCACTTCGGCGCCTCGGCCAACTTCAAGAAGCTGTACTCCGAGTTCGGTATCACCGCCGATGCCGTCGTCGCCGCCGCGCTGCGTTCGACCGACAAGGTGAAGGGGTAAAACCAATGGCACAGAACGAGAATCTCGCCGCGCTCTCGGCCGCGGGCGTCTCGGTGTGGCTCGACGACCTGTCCCGTGAGCGGATCGAGTCCGGCAATCTCGCCGACCTGATCGCGACCAGGAGCATCGTCGGCGTCACCACGAATCCGAGCATCTTCCAGGCGGCGCTGAGCCAGGGCCACGAGTACGACGGTCAGCTGAAGGAACTCGCGGCCCAGGGCGCCGACGCCGACGCCGCGATCCGCACCATGACCACCGACGACGTGCGCGCCGCCTGCGACGTGCTCGCCCCGGTGTTCGAGGCCAGCAACGGCGTCGACGGCCGGGTGTCGATCGAGGTCGACCCGCGCTTCGCCTTCGACGCGGACAAGACCGTCGCCCAGGCCATCGAGCTGTGGAAGATCGTCGACCGCAAGAACCTGTTCATCAAGATCCCGGCCACCGAGGCGGGCCTGCCCGCCATCACCTCGGTGATCGGCGAGGGCATCAGCGTCAACGTGACGCTGATCTTCTCGGTGCCGCGCTACCGCGCGGTGATGGGCGCCTACCTCGACGGGCTGCGCAACGCCAAGATCGGCGGCCACGACCTGGCCAAGATCCATTCCGTCGCTTCGTTCTTCGTCTCCCGCGTGGACACCGAGATCGACAAGCGGCTGGAGGCGATCGGCACCCCCGAGGCGCTCGCGCTGCGCGGCAAGGCCGGCGTCGCGAACGCCCGGCTCGCCTACGCCGAGTACCAGGACGTGTTCGACGGTGGGGCGCACACCTCCACCTACAACCACCTGGCCGCGCAGGGCGCCAACCGGCAGCGGCCGCTGTGGGCCTCGACCGGCGTGAAGAACCCGGACTACCCGGACACGCTCTACGTCACCGAGCTCGTCGGCCCGAACACCGTGAACACGTTGCCGGAGAAGACGTTGCAGGCCTTCGCCGATCACGGCGAGGTGCGCGGCGACACGCTCAGCGGGCTTGGTGTCGAGGCCGCGCAGGTCTTCGCCGACCTGAGCGCGGTCGGCATCGACCTCGACGACGTGTTCGACCTGCTCGAGCGCGAGGGCGTCGACAAGTTCGAACAGGCGTGGAACGAACTGCTGGAAGCCACCACCGGCGAACTGAACTCCGCGGCGGCGGGGGGCAACTGACCCGATGGCCGGCACAGCATCGAGCGATCGGGCGGCGGGGCTGTGGCATAACCCGCTGCGCGACGAACGAGATAAACGGGTTCCCTTCATCGCGGGACCCTGCTGCATGGTGATCTTCGGTGTCACCGGAGATCTGTCCCGCAAGAAGCTGATGCCGGCCATCTACGACCTCGCGAACCAGGGCCTGTTGCCGCCCGGGTTCGCCCTGGTCGGCTTCGCCCGGCGCGACTACGCCCACGAGGACTTCGCCGCCGTCGTCCTCGACGCCGTGAAACAGCACGCGCGCACGCCCTTCCGCCAGGAGGTCTGGGACCACCTGGCGGAGGGCGTGCGTTTCGTCCAGGGCAGTTTCGACGACGACGCCGCCTTCGCGACGCTCGCCGACACCCTGCGCACCCTGGACGCGACCCGCGGCACCGGCGGTAACTACGCCTTCTACCTGTCGATTCCGCCGAACATGTTCCCGGTGGTGCTCGACCAGCTCTCCGAGCACAAGCTCGCCCAGCCCGCCGGGACCGACGCCGACGGCTACCTGCCGTGGCGCCGGGTGGTGATCGAGAAGCCCTTCGGGCACGACCTGGCCAGCGCCAAGGAACTCAACGCGCTGGTCAATCGGGTGTTCCCGGAGGAGCAGGTCTTCCGCATCGATCACTATCTCGGCAAGGAGACGGTGCAGAACATCCTGGCGCTGCGCTTCGCCAACGAGTTGTTCGAGCCGATCTGGAACGCCAACTACGTCGACAGCGTGCAGATCACCATGGCCGAGGACATCGGCCTCGGCGGGCGCGCCGGATACTACGACGGCATCGGCGCCGCCCGCGACGTCATCCAGAACCATCTGCTGCAGCTGCTGGCGCTCACCGCCATGGAGGAACCCACCTCCTTCGAGCCCCAGCAGCTGACCACCGAGAAGATCAAGGCGCTCTCGGCCACCAAACTCGTCGAGCCACTGGACGAGACGACCGCGCGCGGTCAGTACACCGAGGGCTGGCAGGGCAGCGAGCACGTGGTCGGCCTGCACGAGGAAGAGGGCTTCGACCCGCAGTCGCGCACGGAGACCTACGCCGCGATCACCGCGCACGTGGAGAACCGCCGCTGGGCTGGCGTCCCGTTCTACCTGCGCACCGGCAAGCGCCTCGGCCGCCGGGTCACCGAGATCGCGGTGATCTTCAAGCGCGCGCCGCACCTGCCCTTCGACCAGACGATGACCGAGGAGCTCGGCCAGAACGCGCTGGTCATCCGGGTGCAGCCGGACGAAGGCATCACCCTGCGCTTCGGTTCCAAGGTGCCGGGCTCCGGCATGGAAGTGCGCGACGTGAACATGGACTTCAGCTACGGCGAGGCGTTCACCGAGTCCTCGCCCGAGGCCTACGAGCGGCTGATCCTGGACGTGCTGCTCGGCGTGCCCTCGCTGTTCCCGGTGAACGCGGAGGTCGAATTGTCCTGGCGCATCCTCGATCCGGTGCTGGCGCACTGGGCCGCCGACGGCAAACCCGAACCCTACGAGGCGGGCACCTGGGGTCCGGCCTCGGCCGAGGAGATGCTCGCGCGCAGCGGGCGGGAGTGGCGGCGCCCGTGATCGTCGACATGCCCGACACCACCACGGTCGACGTGGCCAAGAAGATGGTGCAGCTGCGCGAGACCAACGGCGTCATCACCCAGGGCCGGGTGCTCACCCTGGTGGTCTGCACCCTGGACTCCTCCGAGGCCGAGGACGCGATCGACGCCGCCAACGACGCCAGCCGCGAACACCCCTGCCGGGTGATCGTGCTGGCCCGCGGTGACCGCGACGCCGACACCCGCCTCGACGCCCAGATCCGGGTCGGCGGCGACGCCGGCGCGGCCGAGGTGATCGTGCTGCGGTTGCAGGGTCCGCTGGTGAACCACGAGAGCAGCGTCGTCACCCCGTTCCTGCTGCCCGACACCCCCGTGGTGGCGTGGTGGCCGCGGGGCGCGCCGGAGTTCCCGTCCATGGACTCGGTGGGCAAGCTGGCCAAGCGCCGGATCACCGACGCCACCTTCGCGCCCGATCCGCAGGCCGCGATCAAGAAGCGGCGCTACTCCTACGCGGTGGGCGACACCGATCTCGCGTGGAGCCGGATCACCTACTGGCGGGCGCTGCTGGCGGCCGCGCTGGACGAGCCACCGTTCGAGCCGGTCACCTCGGTGACCGTGTCGGGCCTGGCCAGTGAGCCCGCGCTGGACACGCTGGCGGGCTGGCTGGCCGCGCGGCTGAACTGCCCCGTCGTCCGCCGGACGGGCGAGCTGAAGGTCGAGCTGCACCGCAGCACGGATTCGATCGCCATCAGCAGGCCGCAACTGGGAAGAACCGCAACGCTGACCCGCACCGGCGAACCCGACCAGCGCATCGCACTGGCGCGCCGGGAAACTCGCGACTGCCTCGCCGAGGAACTGCGCCGGCTCGACGCCGACGAGATCTACGCCGAGGCACTCGCCGGAATCGAGAAGGTGACCTATGAGTGAGCACATCGACGTGCACGACGAACTCGGCGCCGAATTCCCCGCCAACACCGTCGAAGTCCACGACGACCCCGACGGTCTCGCCGATGCCGCGGCCGAACGCTTCGTCGAGGTGATCGTCGCCGCGCAGGCCGAGCGCGGTTCCGCCTCGGTGGTGCTCACCGGCGGCAGCGACGGTATCCGGCTGCTGGAGCGGGTCCGGCGCGACCCGGGCGACATCGACTGGTCGACCCTCTATGTCTACTGGGGCGACGAGCGTTTCGTGCCCGACGGCGACCCGGACCGCAACGAGCTGCAAGCCAGGCAGGCGCTGCTCGATTTCGTTCCGCTGAACCCCGCGCACGTGTTCCCGATCGCGCCGTCCGACGGCACCTACGGCTCCCCGGAGGCCGCGGCCGCCGCCTACGCGCAGATCGTGCACACCGAGCTCGACGAGCGCGGCGAGTTCGACCTGACCGTGCTCGGCATGGGGCCCGAGGGGCACATCAACTCGCTGTTCCCGCATTCCCCGGCGATCCGGGAGACCACGGATTACGTTGTCGCGGTTCATGACTGCCCGAAGCCGCCGCCCACCCGGGTGTCGCTGACGCTGCCCGCCGTGCACCGTTCCCGCCACGTCATGCTGGTGGTCAGCGGCGTCGGCAAGGCCGCCGCGGTCACCGCCGCCGTCAACGGGGCCTCCCCCGACGACGTGCCCTCCGCCGGCGCGGTCGGCATCGAATCGACCACCTGGGTCGTCGACGAGGCCGCCGCCGCGGACCTGCTCCTCGACGAGGAGTAATCGCGTCACCGAAGGGCCGGGTCCGGCGGGACCCGGCCCTTTCGTGTGGACACCCTGTCGGCCTGCGGCGCCGCATCGATATCGTCGGAGGTGTTCGACCGGCCGAAAGGGTGACCACCAGCATGATCCAGACCGAGACGGTGACGATTCCGGCCCATGTGCACGGCTATCCGCGGGTGGCGTTCGGCGGGTACGTCGCAGGCCTGCTGGCGCGCCGCTCCGGCGCCGACACGGTGCGCGTCGATTTCCGCCGCGCGGTCCCGATCGAGACCCCGATCGCGCTGCCCGCGGGCGCACCGGGTCACGCGACCCTGACCGACGCGGACGGCACCGTCCTCGCCACCGCCGCGCCCGCCGACCTCGCCATCACCGCACCGCCCGGCCCGTCCTGGTCCGCGGCCAAGCGGGCGGCCGACGCCGCGCTCGCCAGCCGGCACCGCCCGGTCACCGACTGCTTCGGCTGCGGTGTCGAGTGCTCCCCCGGCCACGGCCTGCGCCTGTTCCCCTGGCCGGTGCCGGACCGGCCGATGGTCGCCGCCGCCTGGACCCCCGATCTGAGCCTGGCCGACGACACCGGCGAACTCCCGCCGGAGATCGTCTGGTCCGCCCTCGACTGCCCCGGCGGCATCGCCGCCTGGACGTTCCAGAAGATGGCCCGCGGCGCGGTCACCGCGGCGCTCACCGCCACCCGCTTCCGTCCGGTCCCGGCCGGCGCGGAGTACATCGCGCACGCCTGGCCGATCCGCGCCGAGGGCCGCAAATACACGGTGGGTGTCGCCCTCGCCACCCGCGACGGCGACCTCTGCGCGCTCGCGGAGGCGCTGTGGGTCGTCCCCCGCGAGCAGACACCACCGGCCGAGTAGCGCGCCGAGCAGGCACGCGCGCCGACCGGGCGGGCATCGCGGTCGCGGGGCCGATCGCGACATCCACCGAGTGTCCGGGCCCGAACGGCCGAGTTCGGCGGCCGGAGCGCCTAGCATCGGAGTCCTGGCAACGCCGGCGAACGGACGTCGACTCGACTCGAGCGAGGAGTGGTGACGATGCGCGATCTGCGAGGAGTGGGTGCGGCCGACGGAGCGCGGCCATGAGCGGGGCGGTCGATCTCGACGCGGCCTTCCGGACGGCGCTCACGGAGCTGACGGTCCCGCCACGCACCGACGGGCCACCCGCGATCGACGGGGCCGTCGGGCTGGAGATCTTCGAATCCCAGGTGACCAGCAGGCATCTCGATCTGACCGCCCGGCGGCTCGGCGCGGCCCGGCAGGGGTACTACAGCATCGGGTCCTCGGGGCACGAGGGAAACGCGGCGGTGGCGGCGGCCCTGCGGGTCGACGATCCGGCCCTGCTGCACTACCGGTCCGGGGCCTTCTTCGTGCAGCGCTGCCGGCGGGTGACCGGCCTCGACCCGATCCGGGACGTGCTGCTCGGCGTCGTCGCGGCGGCCGCCGATCCCATCTCCGGCGGCAGGCACAAGGTGTTCGGCAGCAAGCAGGCCGCGATCATCCCGCAGACCTCGACCATCGCCTCGCACCTGCCCCGCGCGGTCGGCCTGGCCTTCGCCCTGGATCGGGCCGCCCGCCAGGGGGTTCCGTGCCCGTGGCCCGCCGACGCGGTGGTGGTGTGCAGTTTCGGTGACGCCTCGGCCAACCACTCGACCGCGGCGGGGGCGATCAACGCCGCGGTGCACGCCTCACACCAGGGCGTGCCGATGCCGATCGTGTTCGTCTGCGAGGACAACGGGCTGGGCATCAGCGTGCCCACGCCGCCGGACTGGATCGAACGCGACTACGGGCCGCGGCCGGGTCTGACCTACCTCGCCACCGACGGCTGCGACCTGCCCGATGTCCTCGGCGCCGCCGACGACGCGGTGCATCTCGCCCGGACCTGGCGGGTGCCGGTCTTCCTGCACGTACGCACGGTGCGGCTCGGTGGGCACGCGGGCTCCGATGTCGAGGGCGCCTATCGCGGCCCGGCCGAGATCGCCGCCGATCTGGCGCGCGATCCGCTGCTCGGCACCGCCCGCTACCTGCTGTCGGCGGGGATCGCCGACACCGCCGACCTGCTCGCCCGCTACGACCGGATCGGCGGCGCGGTGCGCGACACGGCGGAGAAGGTGGTGCGCGAGCCCCGGCTGAGCTCGGCGGGCGCCGTCACCGCCCCGCTGGCGCCCGCCACCCCGGACGCGGTCCGCGCCGATGTCCTGCGCGACCACGTCGATACCACCGACCAGCCCCCGATGACCGTCGCCCAGGCGATCAACCACACCCTGGGCGACCTGCTCGCCCGCGACCGCGACGTGCTGGTCTTCGGCGAGGACGTCGGCCGCAAGGGCGGGGTCTACGGCGTCACCAAGGGGCTGCGCAAGCGGTTCGGCGCGCGCCGGGTCTTCGACACCCTGCTCGACGAACAGAGCATCCTCGGTACCGCGCTGGGCACCGCGCTCGCCGGCTTCGTGCCGATTCCGGAGATCCAGTATCTGGCCTACGTGCACAATGCCGCCGATCAGATCCGCGGCGAGGCGGCGACGCTGTCGTTCTTCTCCAACGGGCAGTACCGCAATCCGATGGTGGTGCGGATCGCCGGACTCGCGTATCAGAAGGGCTTCGGCGGGCATTTCCACAACGACGACTCCCTGGCGGCCCTGCGGGACATCCCCGGGGTCGTGCTGGCCGTGCCCGCCCGCGCCGACGACGCGGCGGCCATGCTGCGGACGTGTGTGTCCGCCGCCAGGGTCGACGGCCGCGTGTGCCTGTTCGTGGAACCGATCGCCCTGTACCACACCAGGGATCTGCATCCGGGCGACGAATCCTGGCTCGCAGCACCGACGTCCGACCATGTGCCGATCGGCCGCGCCCGCGTCTACGGCGAGGGCACCGACCTCACCCTGGTCACCTTCGGCAACGGCGTACCGATGAGCCTGCGCACCGCCGACCGGCTCGCCACGCAGAACATCCGGGTCCGCGTCGTCGACCTGCGCTGGCTCAATCCGCTCCCGATCGCCGACCTGCTGCACCATGCCGAGGCGAGCGGGCGGGTGCTCGTCGCCGACGAGACCCGCCGCGCGGGCGGGGTGTCGGAGTCGGTGTTCGCGGCACTCGTCGACGCGGGGTTCCAGGGCACGCTCGCCCGCGTCACCAGCGCGGACAGCTTCGTGCCCCTCGGCCCGGCGGCCGACACGGTGCTGCTCGGCGAGGACGCCATCGAGGCGGCCGCGCAGCGGGTGGTGTGGTCGGTGGTCTAGCGACCTCGGCACAGACGAAACCCTGCCGTCACGCGAGGCGTGGCGACAGGGTCGAGCGCGGGAGTTCGGCCGAACTCAGGCGAACTTGATCTCCAGGCCGATGCCGAGGATCGAGATCAGCCAGACGAGGCCGACGAAGATGGTGATGCGGTCGAGGTTCTTCTCGACCACGGTGGAGCCGGACAGGCTCGACTGGACGCCGCCACCGAACAGGCTGGACAAGCCGCCACCCTTGGCGCGGTGCAGCAGCACCAGCAGCACCAACAGGACGCTGGTGATCACAAGGAGGATATCGAGGAACAGCGACATGGCGCCCATCCTATGGGGTCGACGGGCGGCAGGTCTAACCAGGCTCGACCGCGACCAGGTGGGACACCGTTTCCGCCCCGGCCGACCAGCCCGCGACCATCAGCTCGATCTCCTGATCGCGGGCGGTCAACCGGACCTGATGCTGGTGCATGTGCTCGGCCCAGGACCGCACCACGAACGCCTCGACGAACCGGTCGACGGTGCCGACGTCGCGGTAGAGCCGCCACTCCATCGCCCCGGTCCGCTGCCGGGACCGTCCGACCAGCGCCATCGACTCGGTGAACACCGCTACGTCCTCGGGCGGCACGTCGTAGCCGCGCATCACCAGGACCGGGCCGTCCTCCGGGTCGGGCTCGACGACGAGCTGCGGTTCCGGCCAGAACGCCGCCGGGGAGAGATCGATGTCCTCCACGTTGTGCCGGATCGGCCACCACACCGTGCTCACCGCGCAGCAGGCCAGCAGAACCGCCGCGATCAGCAGTGCCGTCACCGCGCCGTACGCGCCCGCGACCAGACCCCACAGCAGCGAGCCGATGGCCTGCCCGCCCATGAAGACCAGCATGTACACCGACAGCCCGCGCGCCCGCACCCACGCGGGCAGCAGCAGCTGCATCGTCGAGTTCAACGTCGACATCGCCAGCAGCCAGGCGAGACCGGCCCCGACCAGCAGGATCAGCACCAGCGGCACGTTCGGTACCAGCGCGGTCGCGACCGCGCCGAGCCCGAACAGCACCGCCGCCAAGGCGAGTCGCTGGGTCGGGGTGAACAGCACCCGCAACCGGGACAGCCCGAGCGCACCGCACACCGCACCCAACCCGAGCGCGCCGAGCAGCAGGCCGTAGCCGTCGGAGGCCAGGCCGAGCCGGTCGTGCGCGATCACCGGCAGCAGCGACCACACCGCGCTCGCCGGCGCGATGAACAGGATCGCGCGGAACAGCACCCGCCGGATCGCGGGCGCCGCGCGGATGAACCGGGTGCCCGCCTGGAGCGCCGCGAGCGGGCGTTCGCTGGGCAGCGTGCGCGGCCGGGTCGGCCACTTGGACACCAGCAGCACCGCGACGATCCCGACGAACGACAGGGTGTTGAACCCGAAGACCACCGTCGGCCCGGCGATCGACACGATCACACCGGCGACCGCGGGCCCCACCGCGCGACCGATATTGATGCTCATACTGCCCAGCGCGGCCGCGGAGGTGATCTGGTCACGCGGCACCAGCTCGGGCTGGATCGCCTGCCACGCGGGCGCGGTGAGCGCCTGTCCGCAGCCGAGCAGGAACAGCAGGGTCAGCAGGACCGCGGGAGTCGTGTGCCCGGTCGCGGTGAACACGGTGAGGGTGAGCGAGGCCAGCGCCATCCCGGTCTGCGCGCCGATCAGCAACCTGCGCCGGTCGACCAGGTCGGCCAGCACACCGGACGGGATCGACAGCAGCATCACCGGCAGGGCCAGCGCGGTCTGCACGAACGACACCAGCGCCGCCGCGTTCGGCGCGTCGACCAGGATCCACTGCGCGCCGACGGTCTGCATCCAGGTGCCCAGATTCGAGACCAGCTGCGCGATCCACAGCGCCCGGTACACCGGCGACCGCAACGGCGCCCACGTCGACACCGGTTCCGCCGTCACGCTGCTCACCCGCCGAGCATATCCCTGGCGAACGGCCGGGGACGGGCGCGCAACGGCGCGCGACCCGGTGCGCTCGGGCAACGGATTCACCGCACCGCGAGCCGTACGATGGGCGACATGTCGGCAACACTGATCCGTCTCGCCGCGCTCTGTGTGCTCGCCACCGCCGCGGCCACGGCCTGCTCCTCCTCGGACGAACCGAAGGCCCCCGACGACTCGGCGACCCCGATGGGCCACACCTACATCTCCACCGAGGTCGACGGCGACAGCATCCCCGGCGGCGGACCGATGACGCTGACCTTCGCCGACGGCCGCATCTCGGCGAACTCGGGCTGCAACACCAGCAGCGGCACCGTCGACCTGAGCAACCACATCCTGCACACCTCCCCGCTGGCGGGCACCCTGATGGCGTGCACCGGTGACCGCGGCCGCGCGGACGCCTGGCAGAACACCTTCCTGGAGTCCGACCCCACCTGGCGCCTCGACGGCGACAAGCTGACGCTGACCGGCAAGACGGTCACCGTCCACCTCACCGACAAGAAGATCGTCACCCCGGACAAGCCGCTGCTCGGCACCACCTGGGTGGTCACCACCCTGCTCACCCCGCAGGGGCAGGTCCGCTCCACCACCCTGGACGAGGTGAGCCCGAACCTGACGATCAGCGAGGGCGGCACGGTCAACGGGATGGCCGGCTGCAACCGGATGACCGGCACGGCGGGCATCGGCCCCGGCGACGCGGTGAACTTCGCCGTCGCCACCACCAAGATGATGTGCGCGCCGGAGGTCATGGAGGTCGAGAACAGCGTGTTGACCGCCCTGGACGGCCGCACCACGGCCACCATCGACGGCGACACCCTCACCCTGCGCAACGACAACGGCAGCGGCCTGGTCCTGCACGCGCAGTAGCACCGAACGCCGAAGGGCCGGAAACCAGTGCGGTTTCCGGCCCTTCGTCGCTGTCTACCCGATCAGGGCAGCGGTCCACCCGCGGCGATCGCCGACAGGGTGGCGAACTCGTCCGCCTTGAGCGAAGCACCGCCGACCAGAGCGCCGTCGATGTCGGGCTGACCGACCAGCTCGCCGACGTTCTTGGCGTTGACCGAACCGCCGTAGAGCACGCGGACACCCGCGGCGACCTCCGGCGAGGCCAGCTCGGCCAGCTCGGCCCGGATCGCGCCACAGACTTCCTGCGCGTCCGCCGCCGAGGCGACCTTGCCCGTGCCGATCGCCCAGACCGGCTCGTAGGCGATGACCACCTGCGAGATCTGCTCGGCCGTCAGGCCCTTCAGCGAACCACGCAGCTGCTCGAGGTTGTACTCGACGTGCGTGCCCGCCTCGCGGACGCCCAGACCCTCACCGATGCAGACGATCGGGGTGATCTCGTTCTTCAGCGCCTGCTTGGCCTTGGCCAGCACGGTGGCGTCGTCCTCGTTGTGGTACTGACGGCGCTCCGAGTGCCCGACCACCGCGAAGGTGCAGCCCAGCTTGGCCAGCATCGACCCGCTGACCTCGCCGGTGTAGGCACCGGAATCGTGCACCGACACGTCCTGCGCACCGTAGGTGAGCAGGAGCTTGTCGCCCTCGACCACCGACTGCACGCTGCGCAGGTCGGTGAACGGCGGGATCACCGACACGTCGACCTTGGCGAAGTACTTCTCCGGCAGCGCGAAGGCCACCTTCTGCACCAGTGCGATGGCCTCGAGGTGGTTGAGGTTCATCTTCCAGTTGCCCGCGATGAGCGGTTTCCGTGCCATCGCTCAGCCCTCCAGCACCGAAATACCGGGCAGCTCTTTGCCTTCCAGGTATTCCAGGGACGCGCCACCACCGGTGGAGATGTGCGAGAAACCGTCGTCGGGCAGGCCGAGCGTGCGCACGGCGGCCGCCGAGTCGCCGCCGCCGACCACAGTGAACGCGCCCTTGCCGGTCGCGGTCACGATGGCCTCGGCCACCCCGCGGGTGCCCGCGGCGAACTTCTCGAACTCGAACACGCCCATCGGGCCGTTCCAGAACACCGTCTTCGCCTCGGTCAGCAGCGCGGCGAACCGGGCCACCGACTCGGGGCCGATGTCCAGGCCCATCCAGCCGTCGGGGATCTCGGTCGAGGCGACCGTCTTCGCGTCGGCGTCGGCGGCGAACTTGTCGGCCGCGACGATGTCGACCGGCAGGTGCAGCACGTCGCCGAAGCGCTCGAGCAGATCCTTGCAGGTGTCGATCATCTCTTCCTGCAGCAGCGAGGTGCCCACCGAAAGGCCCTGTGCGGCAAGGAAGGTGAAGCACATACCGCCGCCGATCACCAGGGTGTCGACCTTGGGGGCCAGCGCCTCGATGACCGCGAGCTTGTCGGAGACCTTGGAGCCGCCGAGCACCACCGCGTACGGGCGGGCCGGGTCCTGGGTGAGCTTCTGGAGCACCTCGACCTCGGCCGCCACCAGCGTGCCCGCGTAGTGCGGCAGCTGCTGGGCGACGTCGTAGACCGAGGCCTGCTTGCGGTGCACCACGCCGAAACCGTCGGAGACGAACGCGCCGTCGTCGCCGACCAGCTCGACGTAGGCCGCCGCCAGCTTCGCCCGCTCGGCGTCGTCCTTGCTGGTCTCGCGCGCGTCGAAACGCACGTTCTCCAGCAGCAGCACGTCGCCGTCGGTGAGGCCTTCGGACCGCGAGAGGGCGTCGTAGCCCACCACGTCACCGGCCAGCTGGACATTGCGGCCCAGCAGCTCGGCCAGCTTCACGGCCACCGGCGCCAGCGAGTACTTGGCGTCCGGCTCGCCCTTGGGGCGGCCCAGGTGCGCCATCACGACCACCTTGGCGCCGGCCTCGACCAGCGCCTGGATGGTCGGCACCGAGGCGATGATGCGGCCCGGGTCGGTGATCTGACCGTTGTCGTCGAGGGGGACGTTCAGGTCGGAGCGCACGAGCACGCCCCGGCCTTCGACGCCCTCGGCCAGGAGATCCTGCAGTGTCTGAACAGTCATCGCGGTCAGAGCGACTTGCCGACGAGGCCGATGAGGTCGGCGAGGCGGTTGGAGTAGCCCCACTCGTTGTCGTACCAGGACACGACCTTGACCTCGTTGCCGATGACCTTGGTCAGCGGGGCGTCGTAGATCGAGGAGTGCGGGTCGGTGACGATGTCGCTCGACACGATCGGGTCCACGTTGTACTTGAGGATGCCCTGCAGCGGGCCCTCGGCGGCGGCCTTCATCGCGGCGTTGATCTCGTCGATGGTGGCCGGCTTGGCCAGGGTCGCGGTGAGGTCGGTGACCGAGCCCGTCGGGACCGGAACGCGCAGCGCGTAGCCGTCCAGCTTGCCCTGCAGCTCGGGGAGCACCAGGCCGATGGCCTTGGCGGCGCCGGTGCCGGTGGGCACGATGTTCAGGGCAGCGGCGCGGGCGCGACGCAGGTCCTTGTGCGGCGCGTCCTGCAGGTTCTGGTCCTGGGTGTACGCGTGGATGGTGGTCATCAGGCCCTGGACGATGCCGAACTCGTCGTTGAGGACCTTGGCGATCGGGCCGAGGCAGTTGGTGGTGCACGAGGCGTTGGAGATGATGTTCTGGCTGCCGTCGTACTTGTCGTCGTTGACGCCCATCACGATGGTGATGTCCTCGCCGGAGGCCGGCGCGGAGATGATGACCTTCTTGGCGCCCGCGGACAGGTGGCCCTTGGCCTTGGCGGCGTCGGTGAAGATGCCGGTGGACTCCACGACGATGTCGACGCCCAGGTCGCCCCACGGCAGCGCCGACGGGCCTTCCTTGATCGCCAGCGCCTTGATGCGCTGCTCGCCCACGACGATGACGTCACCGTCGACGGAGACGTCCTGCGGCAGCCGACCCAGGATCGAGTCGTACTTCAGCAGGGTCGCCAGGGTGTTGATGTCGGTGAGGTCGTTGACCGCGACGATCTCGATATCGGTCTTGCCGACAGCCTTCAGCGCCTCCACCGCACGGAAGAAGTTACGTCCGATACGACCGAAGCCGTTGATACCTACCCGGACAGTCACGTTATCGCTCCTCAGCTTTCAAGCGGATTCATTCCGACGGGAACCACAGTAGTAGCCGTCACCTGCTTCACGACAGCCACCTGTGATTTGTGAGGTTCCCGGCCCCCTGCCTGCGGGAACCACAGAATAAAGGGCAGAGCGATCATGCATGACCGCTCTGCCCTAAACGTCGGATTCGCCACAGCGCGCGGCGAATGCCGCGCTACGCGTCGTCGAGCAGCTCCGCCGTCACCGCCGACTCGGTGTCGGGAATGCCCAGGTCCTTGGCCCGCCGGTCGGCCATCGACAGCAGGCGCCGGATCCGGCCCGCCACCGCGTCTTTCGTCATCGGCGGCTCGGCCAGCTGACCCAGCTCCTCGAGCGAGGCCTGCCGGTGCTGGACCCGCAGCCTGCCCGCGGCGGCCAGATGGTCGGGCACGTCGTCGGCGAGGATCTCCAGGGCCCGCTCCACGCGCGCGGCCGCGGCCACGGCCGCCCTGGCCGAACGCCGCAGGTTGGCGTCGTCGAAATTGGCGAGCCGGTTCGCGGTGGCCCGCACCTCGCGACGCATCCGGCGCTCTTCCCAGGTGAGCCGGGTGTCCTGCGCGCCCATCCGGGTGAGCAGGGCTCCGATCGCCTCCCCGTCGCGCACCACGACCCGGTCGGTGCCACGCACCTCACGGGCCTTGGCGGTGATCCCGAGCCGCCGGGCGGCACCGACCAGCGCCAGCGCGGCCTCCGGCCCGGGGCAGCTCACCTCGAGCGCCGAGGACCGCCCCGGCTCGGTCAGCGAACCGTGCGCGAGAAACGCTCCACGCCAGGCCGCTTCGGCGTCGCCGATGCTGCCGCCGACCACCTGGGCGGGCAGGCCGCGGACCGGACGTCCGCGCACGTCGAGCAAACCGGTCTGGCGAGCCAGCGCCTCGCCCTCCTTCGACACCCGCACCACGTAGCGGGAGGTCTTGCGCAACCCGCCCGCACCGAGCACGTGCACGTCGGAGCCGTACCCGTAGAGCTCGAAGATCTCCCGGCGCAGTCGTCGCGCGATGGACCCCATGTCCACCTCGGCCTCGACGATCACCCGGCCCCCGACGATGTGCAGACCACCCGCAAACCGCAGCAGGGCCGACAATTCCGCCTTGCGCGAGCTGACCTGCGACACCACGAGCCTGCTCAGCTCGTCCTTCACCTCGGCTGTCATCGCCACGAGACGCGCTCCTTTCCCACCGACCCGGAACGCACATCCGATCCCGTGTGCCGTCCCTCGACTCGAAGCCCTGCCAGTTGCGGCCGCGGCGCCCGGATCAGCTGATCCAGTGCGGCGGCAAGTTTTCCGGGATGATGCCGATCCGTTCCCGGCTCGGCGACATCGCTGAACGTTACCCGTGCACGCAACTGTTCGGCGGCTCTTGCCACATGTTCCCGTTGCCGCCCCTCGGGCACCGACGCCGAGTCGACGAGCACGTCGTCGACCGCGAAATCCGGTGCGTGCTGGGACAATACATGCAGATGACGTTCGGCGGAAAAGCCGGCCGTCTCCCCCGGCTCGGCGGCCAGGTTCAACACGAGCACCTTGCGCGCCCTGGTGTGCACCAGCGCGTCGTGCAGTTGCGGCACCAGCACATGCGGGATGACGCTGGTGAACCACGAACCCGGGCCCAGCACAACGACATCCGCGTGCTCGATGGCCGAGGTGGCCTCGGGGCTGGCAGGCGGATCGGACGGAATCAGCCGCACCCGCCGGACCTTACCCGGCGTGGTCGCCACCGCAACCTGACCGCGCACACTGCGCCCGATCCGCGGATCCGACTCCAGGCCCGACACTTCGGCCTCGATGTCGAGCGGGACCGGCGACATCGGCAGCACCCGGCCGGTGATCCGCAGCAGTCTGCCCACCTCGTCGAGCGCGGCCACCGGATCACCGAGGACATCGGTGAGGCCGGCCAGGATCAGATTGCCCACCGAGTGACCGGCCAGCGCCCCGGTGCCACCGAAGCGGTGCTGCACCGTCGTGGTCCACACGCCGTCGGCGTCCTCCGACAGCGCGGCCAGCGCCATCCGCAGGTCACCCGGCGGCAGCATGCCCAGCTCACCGCGCAACCGGCCCGAGGACCCGCCGTCGTCGGCGACCGTCACGACCGCGGTGATCCGCCTGGTCAGCCTGCGTACCGCCGTCAGGGTCGCGTAGAGCCCGTGTCCGCCGCCCAGCGCGACGACGGCTGGGTCGGCTTCCCATCCACTCATTCGCGCCCCAGATCCCGGTGCACGACGCGGACGACGTCCACGGCCGCGTGCCCGGTATCGGCGCCGATGCGCTCACCGAGCGCCTCGGCGATCGCGACGCTGCGATGTTTGCCGCCGGTGCACCCCACTGCCACCGTCATGTATCGCTTCCCCTCTTGCCGGTATCCGGTCGTGGTCAGGTCGACGAGATGGTGGCAGGTCTGCAGGTAGTCCTGCGCGCCGGGCCTCGACAACACGTAGTCGCTGACCACCGACTCCTGCCCCGTGTGTTCCCGCAGCTCGGGAATCCAGTGCGGGTTGGGCAGGAATCGAACATCCAACACCATGTCGGCGTCGAGTGGAACACCGTACTTGAACCCGAACGACTGCACGGTCAGTTGCAGCGCGGCGGGCGCGCCCGCGCCGTAGACCTCCTCCAGCTTGCGGTGCAGCTGGTGGATCGACAGCTCGGTGGTGTCGATGACGACATCGGCGGCCGCCTTCACCGCCGCGAGCCGGACCCGCTCGGCGGTCAGGCCGGCCGAGAGCGTGCCGTCGGGGCTGTCGCTCTGCAGCGGGTGCCTGCGCCGGGCGAAACCGAAGCGCCGGATCAGCACGTCGTCGGAGGCCTCGAGGAACAGCACTCTTGTCCGGATGCCCGCCGAGCGCAGGTGCTCGGTGACGCCGGAGAGGTCACCGGTGAAGAAGCGGCTGCGCACGTCCATGACCAGCGCCAGGCGCCGGACCGGTGGTTCGGCCGCGGCGCCGAGCTCGATCATCCGCCCGATCAGTTCGGGCGGCAGGTTGTCGGTGACGTACCAGCCGAGATCCTCCAATACGCGCGCGGCGGTGCCGCGGCCCGCGCCGGACAAGCCGGTCACGATGACCACTTCTACTGGTTGCTGTGGATCGGGGACCGCCCCGGCCTGTCCGGGTACCGCCCCCGCATTGTTGTTCGATTCGACGCGTGTCATGTCCTACCGGATCCGTTTCTGGGTGCCTTTCGATCATCCCGCACCGGTTCGGGTATCGGGCGCAGACACACAACGTACGGCACTCGCAATGTTGCGTCCTGCGATCCGCCCGTCCCGCGCTACGGGCTGTTCAGTGCTTCCAGCACTGCTTTCGCCGTGGAGACGCCGATGCCGGGCACCGATGTGATCTCGTCGACAGTCGCGTCCTTTATCCGGGCCACCGAGCCGAAGTGGGTGACCAGCGCGGTGCGCCTCGCCTCGCCGAGCCCCTTCACCGAGTCGAGCGCCGACGCCGTCATCCGGCGCGAGCGCTTGCTGCGGTGGAAGGTGATCGCGAAGCGGTGCGCCTCGTCGCGCACGCGTTGCAGCAGGTAGAGCGCTTCGCTGTTGCGCGGCATGATCACCGGGTCGGGTTCGCCAGGCACCCACACCTCCTCCAGCCGCTTGGCCAGGCCGATCACCGCGACATCGGTGATGCCGAGCTCGTCGAGCACCTCGGCGGCCGCGGCGACCTGCGGCGCGCCGCCGTCGACGACGTAGAGGTTGGGCGGGTAGGCGAAGCGGCGCGGCTTGCCGGTGGTCGGGTCCACCCCGGGACGCGAGGTCGGCTCGTCGGCCTCGTCGGTCTCCACGTCGACGACCTGTTGCCGGTCGCGGGCAAGGCGCGCGAAGCGGCGGCGGGTCACCTCGGCGATGCTGCCGACGTCGTCGGAGCGGCCGTCGCCCGCCGCCTCCTTGATCGCGTAGTGCCGGTAGTCGGACTTGCGGGCCAGGCCGTCCTCGAAGACCACCAGCGAGGCGACCACATCGGTGCCCTGGACATGGCTGATGTCGACGCACTCGATCCGCAGCGGCGCGCTGTCGAGATCGAGGAAGTCCTGGATGTCCTGCAGGGCTTGGGATCTGGAGGTCAGATCGCCGGCGCGCTTGAGTTTGTGCTGGGCCAGGGCCTCGCCCGCGTTGCGCTGCACCGTCTCGGCCAGCGCCTTCTTGTCGCCGCGCTGCGGGATGCGCAGCGAGACCGCCGAGCCGCGCAGCCTGCTCAGCCAGTCCTGGATCTCGGTGGCGTCGGCGGGCAGTTCGGGGACCAGCACCTCGCGCGGAACGACCACCACGTCCCGGTCGGCGTTCTGCTCGGCCATCGCGGCCTGCTCGCCGTAGAACTGGGTGAGGAACTGCTCGACCAGCGCCGCGAGTTCGGTGCCGGATTCGGCGACGTCGAGCGCGTCACCGGACTTGTCGACCACCCAGCCGCGCTGGCCGCGCACCCGCCCGTCGCGGACGTGGAAGATCTGGACGGCGGCTTCGAGTTCGTCGGTGGCGAAGGCGATCACGTCGGCGTCGGTGCCGCTGCCGAGCACGACCGCCTGCTTCTCCAGCGCCCGGCGCAGTGCCTGGACGTCGTCGCGCAGGCGAGCGGCGGTCTCGAAGTCGAGATCGTCGGCGGCCTCGTGCATGCGCCGTTCCAGCGCGCGCACCATCTTGTCGGTCCGGCCGGAGAGGAAGTCGCAGAAGTCGTCGACGATCTGGCGGTGCTCGCCCGCGGTGACCCGGCCGACGCACGGCGCCGAGCACTTGTCGATGTAGCCGAGCAGGCAGGGCCGCCCGATCTGGTTGTGCCGCTTGAAGACTCCGTTGGAGCAGGTGCGCGCGGGGAACACCCGCAGCAGCAGGTCGAGGGTCTCGCGGATCGCCCAGGCGTGCGCGTAGGGACCGAAGTAGCGGACGCCCTTCTTGCGCGCGCCGCGGTAGACGAACAGCCGCGGGTACTCCTCGTTCAGCGTCACCGCCAGCACCGGGTAGGTCTTGTCGTCGCGGTAGCGGACGTTGAACCGCGGATCGAATTCCTTGATCCAGTTGTATTCGAGCTGCAGCGCCTCGACCTCGGTGGACACCACGGTCCACTCGACGCTCGCGGCCGTGGTCACCATCTGCCTGGTCCGCGGGTGCAGCGAGTACACGTCGGCGAAGTACGAGTTCAACCGGCTGCGCAGGCTCTTGGCCTTGCCGACGTAGACGACCCGCCCGTGCGCGTCCCGGAACTTGTACACACCGGGTTCGACGGGAATGGTGCCCGGCGCCGGCCGGTACGTCGCGGGATCTGCCACCCATCCAGCCTAGCGAGCGCGTCCGACAGACCCACACCGCCGACCGGGTGCCGCGGCGGTGCGCCGAGCCGGGAAACCCACCTGTGTAGCGTGGTCGGCGTGACGAACGCGCCCACCGCCCCCGCCCCCGCCGACGACGACCTGTTCGACGAGGCGACGCCGGCGGGCGTGATGCCGGGCAGTGTGCGCGGTGCCCGGTTGATCGCCGCCGTCGCGGCGCTGGTCGGCGTCGTGCTGATCGTGATCACCGTCGCGCTCGGGACGAACGGCTCGCTCGCCACCCTGCTGGCGGGCTACCTGCCGACCTTCGCGCTGGTGCCGCTGATCGTGCTGTTCGGCCGGGGCGGCGAGCTGATCAGGAAGGCCGCGGTCGGCGTCGCCGGAATCGCGGGCCTGGTCTCGTGCACCGGGATCCTCACCGGACTGCCCCCCGGCGCGGTCGGCATCGTCGCCAACGGGGCGATCGTCGCCCTGCTGCTGCGCCCCACCGCCCTCGCCTGGTTCACCCGCGAGCGCTGAGCCAGTTCCGCGTCGGTCAGGCGCCGAGCCGGACGCCGTGCGCGCCGAGTGCCTCGATCAGGGCGCGCGGGCGCTCGGCCGTCGGCAGCGGCTCGACGAGGGCGAACCGGGCGCCGAGCGCGGCGGCGCCGCCGTCGGCCTCGGCACTGTCGCCGATCATCAGCACCCGTTCCGGCTCGACGCCGAGGCGGTCGGTGGCATCGCGGAAGATCGCGGCGTCCGGCTTGACGGCGCCGATCTCGTAGGACAGGGTCATCGCGCCGACCAGGCCGTCCCAGCCGTGTTTCGCGAAGGCGGGGCGGATGTCGAAGGCGATATTGCTGACGATGCCGATCGGAATGCCCTGGGCGGACAGGGCTTCCAGCACGGTGCCGGTATCGGGGTAGGGGGTCCAGGCCAGCGGGTCGATGAGGCGGTCGTAGAGGCGCGCGGCGTGGGTGCCGGGGACGCCGGTGCCGCGCAGCACCTCGAGGTAGGCGTGCCGGTGCAGGGCCGGGTCGAGATCGCGGTGGTCCCAGGCGTGCTGGCCCGCCGCGTCGAAGGTCATGAACTGTTCGACGGGGGCCGTCATCCGGCGCAGCACTTCGGCTTTCGCCGCGACGTCGAACGGGGTGCCGTCGTCGCCGACCAGTTCGTCGGCCCAGGTCCGGTCGTCCTCGAGCCGGAAGACCGTGCCGGAGAAGTCGAACAGCACCGCGTCGATATCCATGTCGCCAGGGTAGCGAGGCCGCGGCCGGTCGCCGGGGGAAAACTGGTTCGTCTACCGAACATTCGCGCGGCCGTCACCGAGAAATAATCGGCGGGGCCGGGCCGCGCGGGGTTACGCTGCCAGGATGACGCCAAGGCGACAGACGTGGATCGGGGCTGCGGCGGCCGGAGTCCTCACGGTGGGTCTGCTGACGGGCTGCTCGTCCGGCGACACCGCGGCGGCCGAGTGCACGAGCACACCGAACGGCACGCCCGTCTCGGCCGCTCCGGCGACGAACGCCCCGACCTCGCAGAACCTCAGCACCAACCCGGAGATCGCGTCGGGCTACCGCGCGGACATGACCGCGGTGCGCACCCGCACCTACGCGGTCTCCACCGCGAACCCGCTGGCCACCGAGGCCGCGTGCCGGGTGCTCCGGGCCGGCGGCACGGCCGCCGACGCGCTGGTCACCGCGCAGGCGGTGCTCGGGCTGGTCGAACCGCAGGCCTCCGGCATCGGCGGTGGCGCCTTCCTGGTGCACTACGACGCGAAGTCGCGCACCGTCGAGACCTATGACGGCCGCGAGACCGCGCCCGCCGCGGCGACCGAGAACTACCTGCGCTGGGTCAGCGACACCGACCGCACCGAACCCGCTCCGAACACCCGCGCCAGCGGTCGCTCCATCGGTGTGCCCGGCGTGCTGCGGCTGCTCGAGCTCGCCCATCGCGAGCACGGGCTGACCGCGTGGAAGGAACTGTTCGATCCCGCGATCGGCCTGGCCGACAGCGGCTTCGAGATCAGTCCCCGGCTGGCGGGCCAGATCGCCGAGTCGGCCAAGGACCTGGCGGCCGACGAGGGTGCCCGCGGGTATTTCCTCGAAGCCGACGGCTCCCCCAAGAAGTCCGGCACGGTGCTGACCAATCCGGCCCTGTCCAAGACGCTGTCGGCGATCGCGGGCGACGGCGCGCAGGCGTTCTACAGCGGCGCCATCGCCCAGGACATCGTCGAGGCGGCGGGCAGCACCGCGGGCGGGCGCACGCCCAGCCTGCTGACCACCAGCGATCTGGCCGGCTACCAGGCCAAGAAGCGCACCGCGCTGTGCACCGGCTACCGCAAGTTCGAGCTGTGCGGCATGCCGGCGCCGTCCTCGGGCGGCAGCACGGTGGCCGCGACGCTCGGCATCCTGGCCAACTTCGACATCCCGTCGCTGCGTCCGCAGGACCTCGACGCCAACGGCGGGCGGCCCGACGCCCAGGCCGTGCACCTGATCTCCGAGGCCGAGCGGCTCGCCTACGCCGATCGCAACAAGTACGTCGCCGACCCGGATTTCGTTCCGCTGCCCGGCAATTCGGTGCTGTCGCTGGTGCACCCGCAGTACCTCAAGCAGCGGTCGACGCTGATCGACCCGCAGCGCAGCATGGGCACCGCCAAGCCGGGCGATCTCGGTCCGGTCCCGCTGGGCAACGGCCCGCAGCCGCCCGAGCACGGCACCAGCCACATCTCCGTCGTCGACAAGTACGGCAACGCCGCCGCCATGACCACCACGGTCGAGTCGGCCTTCGGGTCGTTCCACTTCGTCGACGGCTTCGTGCTCAACAACCAGCTCACCGACTTCGCCGCCGACCCGCTCGACCCGGACGGCACCCCGGTCGCTAATCGGCTGCAGCCGGGCAAGCGCCCGCGCAGCTCCATGGCCCCCACCCTGGTCTTCGACCGCGACGACGCGGGCAACCGCGGCGACCTCGCCCTCGTCACCGGCTCCCCCGGCGGCTCGGTGATCATCCAGTTCGTGGTGAAGACCCTGATCAACACCCTGGACTGGGGCCTGGACCCGCAGCAGGCGGTCTCCGGCGTCTCCTTCGGCGCCGGCAACACCCCGGTCACCGGCGTCGGCGGCGAACACCCCGACATCGACGCCACCGACAACGGCGACCACGATCCCCTCGTCCAGCGCCTGCGCCAGATGGGCCACCAGGTCTCGGTGGCCCCGCAATCGAGCGGCCTGAGCGCCCTGCAACGCGACGGCAAGGACGGCTGGATCGGCGGCGCCGACCCCCGCCGCGAAGGCGCCGTCCTCGGCGACACCCGCTAGCGTTCCTCGGCATGAACGGCCTCGGCCGCGGTTCGGTGGACGTGGTCGCCATGACCTCGGCGGCCGGCGCCACCCGGTACGCCGAGCTCGCCGTCGCCGAGGGCGAGTCCTGGAC